>NZ_JBIBAF010000012.1:0-247856 GCF_042899705.1 Streptomyces sp. NPDC013187
AAACGCCCGGTTACATTCCGAACCCGGAAGCTAAGCCTTACAGCGCCGATGGTACTGCAGGGGGGACCCTGTGGGAGAGTAGGACGCCGCCGAACTCCTTTTAGAGCTCTGGCTCTTGGGCAAACAGCCCAAGAGCCAGAGCTTTTTTGCGTTGAGGTAGGGTCAGGGGGCATCGTTGGCACGTTTCCCACAGGAGGCCCCCGGGTGGAGGTTCAGGAGACTCGCGTCCAGACGGACCGTGTGCTCACCATCCCGAACATCCTCAGCATGGCCCGCCTCGTCGGCGTACCCGTCTTCCTGTGGCTGATCCTGCTCCCTGAGTTCGGTGGACCCCAGAGTGACGGCTGGGCCCTTCTGGTACTCGCTCTGAGCGGTATCAGCGACTATCTGGACGGCAAGCTCGCGCGGCGCTGGAACCAGATCAGCAGCCTCGGCCGGCTCCTCGATCCTGCGGCCGATCGGCTCTACATTCTCTCGACCCTGGTCGGCCTCACCTGGCGTGAGATTCTGCCCCTCTGGTTGACCGCCGCACTTCTTGCGCGTGAGCTGGTTCTGCTGGTGATGGTGGGCATCCTCCGCCGGCACGGCTATCCGCCGCCCCAGGTGAACTTCCTGGGCAAGGCCGCCACCTTCAACCTGATGTACGCCTTCCCCCTGCTTCTCCTGAGTGACGGAAGCAGCTGGATCTCGTCACTGGCTGCTATTTTCGGATGGGCGTTCGCCGGATGGGGTACAACCCTGTACTGGTGGGCAGGAGTCCTCTACGTGGTACAAGTCCGCCGCCTGGTCCGTGCGGACGCCATAGCCGATTGAACTCTCGGATGGTCCTGCTGCCGTAGCGGAGCGATGGCCCGTGCCGGATAAGTGCGGGACAATCCTGGCGGGGGAGGTCGGCTAGACCGTCTCTTCGAGGAGGACGCTTCCGACATGAAGGCCGTCGTGATGGCCGGAGGCGAAGGCACGCGCCTTCGCCCTATGACCTCAAGCATGCCCAAGCCGCTCCTGCCAGTGGCCAACCGGCCGATCATGGAGCATGTTCTTCGGCTGCTCAAAAGGCATGGGCTCAATGAAACAGTCGTGACCGTCCAGTTCCTGGCCTCGCTGGTCAAGAACTACTTCGGTGACGGCGAAGAGCTGGGTATGGAGCTCACCTATGCCAATGAGGAGAAGCCACTCGGTACCGCCGGGAGCGTCAAGAACGCCGAGGAAGCGCTGAAGGACGACGCCTTCCTCGTCATCTCCGGTGACGCTCTGACGGATTTCGACCTCACCGAGCTCATCAATTTCCACAAGGAGAAGGGCGCGCTGGTCACCGTCTGTCTGACGCGTGTGCCCAATCCGCTGGAATTCGGTATCACCATCGTCGACGAGGAAGGCAAGGTGGAGCGCTTCCTCGAGAAGCCCACCTGGGGCCAGGTCTTCTCCGACACGGTGAACACCGGCATCTACGTGATGGAGCCCGAGGTCTTCGACTACGTCGAGCCCGATGTGCCCGTCGACTGGTCCGGTGATGTCTTCCCGCAGCTGATGAAGGAAGGCAAGCCCGTCTACGGCTACATCGCCGAGGGCTACTGGGAGGACGTCGGCACGCACGAGAGCTATGTGAAGGCGCAGGCCGATGTCCTCGAGGGCAAGGTCGACGTCGACATCGACGGGTTCGAGATCTCCCCGGGCGTATGGGTCGCCGAGGGGGCGGAAGTCCATTCCGATGCCGTACTCCGTGGGCCTGTCTACATCGGTGACTACGCCAAGGTCGAGGCCGGCTCCGAAATCCGTGAGCACACCGTCGTGGGCTCCAACGTGGTCGTCAAGAGCGGCGCGTTCCTGCACAAGGCCGTCGTGCACGACAACGTCTACGTGGGGCCGCACAGCAATCTGCGTGGCTGCGTGGTCGGTAAGAACACCGACATCATGCGTGCGGCGCGGATCGAGGACGGGGCGGTCATCGGTGATGAGTGCCTGATCGGTGAGGAATCGATCGTCCAGGGCAATGTGCGGGTCTATCCGTTCAAGACCATCGAGGCCGGCGCCTTCGTCAACACCTCGGTGATCTGGGAGTCCAGGGGCCAGGCGCATCTCTTCGGTGCCCGCGGGGTCTCCGGCATCCTGAACGTCGAGATCACGCCGGAACTCGCGGTACGGCTCGCCGGCGCGTATGCGACGACCCTGAAGAAGGGTTCGACCGTCACCACGGCCCGGGACCACTCGCGTGGTGCCCGTGCGCTGAAGCGTGCGGTGATCTCAGCGCTGCAGGCCAGCGCGATCGACGTGCGGGACCTGGAGAACGTGCCGCTGCCCGTGGCCCGGCAGCAGACCGCGCGCGGCAGTGCCGGCGGCATCATGATCCGCACCACCCCCGGGGTGCCGGACTCCGTCGACATCATGTTCTTCGACGGGAACGGAGCGGACCTGTCGCAGGGCAGCCAGCGGAAGCTGGACCGGGTGTTCGCGAGGCAGGAGTACCGTCGGGCGTTCCCCGGTGAGATCGGGGATCTGCACTTCCCGGCCAGTGTCTTCGACTCGTACACCGGGTCGCTGCTGCGGAACGTCGACACGACGGGCATCTCCGAGTCGGGACTGAAGGTCGTCGTGGACGCCTCCAACGGCAGTGCGGGACTCGTCCTGCCCAGCCTGCTCGGCAAGCTCGGGGTCGATTCGCTGACGATCAACCCCGGCCTCGACGAGTCCAGGCCGACGGAGACGGCCGACATGCGGCGGTCGGGGATGGTGCGCCTCGGGGAGATCGTGGCGTCCTCGGGAGCCGCGTTCGGTGTGCGGTTCGACCCCGTCGGTGAGCGGCTGTCGCTCGTCGACGAGAAGGGCCGGATCATCGAGGACGACCGGGCCCTGCTCGTGATGCTGGACCTCGTCGCCGCGGAGCGGCGCAGCGGCCGGGTCGCGCTGCCGGTGACCACGACCCGGATCGCCGAGCAGGTGGCGGCGTACCACGGGACGCAGGTCGAGTGGACCACCACATCTCCCGACGACCTCACACGCGTGGGCGGTGAGGAAGGGACGATCTTCGGCGGTGACGGCAAGGGCGGGTTCATCGTCCCCGAGTTCAGCAGTGTGTACGACGCCACCGCGGCGTTCGTACGGCTCATCGGGCTCGTGGCGCGGACGCAGCTCACGCTCAGCCAGATCGACGCGAGGATCCCGCGGGCACACGTCCTGAAGCGGGATCTGGCGACCCCGTGGGCCGTCAAGGGGCTGGTGATGCGCCGGGTCGTCGAAGCGGCCGGAGATCGCTTCGTGGACACCACGGACGGTGTGCGTGTGGTGGAGACAGACGGGCGCTGGGTGATGGTGCTGCCCGACCCGGCCGAGGCCGTCACCCACCTGTGGGCCGAGGGGCCGGACGACGCCTCCGCGCAGGCCCTGCTGGACGAGTGGTCGGCGGTCGTGGACAGCGCCGGCCGGTAGAACGGGCTGCACGCGTGCGTGCCGGACAAGTGTCCTCAACGGGGCCTGTCCGGCACGCCGGTGGGCCCGTTCGGAGGTAGTGCTCGCGACGTGCGACGATGTGCGGCATGCCGCAGCAACCCCCCATTCGGAGCACACCCGCGCGGCCCCGGCGCCCGGATGCGTCCATGTCGTTGCTCACCAACGTCATGGATCACAGCCTCGACGACGGATACGCCGAGGCCGCCGCGCGGAAGAAGGCCGCGGGTGACAGTGGCATGCCGAAGACGCTCAGAGCGAAACTGGGGCTCGCCGCCGGACTGGTGCTCGCTGCCCTCGTCGTGACCCTCGGGGCGGCGCAGGCGCGGGTCGCCGCCCCGGTCGTCGCCAAGGAACGGGAAGAGCTGGTCGACCGCATCGACCGGGAGACCGAGGCGGCGGACAAGCTGGAGGACACCGTCGACGAGCTGCGCGAGGACGTGGGCGCACGCCAGCGCGAGGCGCTGAAGCACAGCGGTGGCAGCGGGGACTCCGACCTGGCGGGCATCCTGTCGGGTGCGGTCGCGGTGCACGGCCCCGGTGTGAAGCTCGTGGTGAACGACGCCAAGGAAGCCGCCTCCGGTGGCGACGGCAACCCCCGGGAGACCTCCGGCTTCTCCGACACCGGCCGGGTGCGAGACCGGGACATGCAGCGCGTGGTCAACGGGCTGTGGGAGTCGGGTGCCGAGGCCGTCTCCATCAACGGGCAGCGGCTGACGGCGCTGTCCGCGATCAGGGCCGCCGGAGACGCCATACTGGTCGACAACAAGCCGCTGGTGCCGCCGTACACGGTGCTCGCGGTGGGGGACGGGCAGCGGCTGAGCACACGGTTCCAGGACAGTGCGGACGGCTTGTATCTCAACGCGCTGCAGGAGAGCTACGGCATCAGGACAGGCATCTCCGTGGAGGACGACCTCCGGCTGCCTGCCGCGCCGAGTGTGATCGTACGTACAGCACAGCCGAGCATTGAGAAGAGCGAGAAGGGCACATCGTGATCGCCGTACTGGGCCTCGTCGTGGGAGTCGTGGCCGGCCTGTTGGTCCGGCCTGAGGTTCCGGCGGTGGTCGAGCCTTACCTGCCGATCGCCGTCGTGGCGGCTCTGGACGCTGTCTTCGGGGGGCTGCGGGCCATGCTCGACGGGATCTTCGACGACAAGGTCTTCGTGGTGTCGTTCCTGTCGAACGTGGTCGTGGCCGCTTTGATCGTGTTCCTGGGCGACAAGCTGGGCGTGGGTGCGCAGCTGTCCACCGGTGTGGTGGTCGTCCTCGGCATCCGGATCTTCTCCAACGCCGCGGCGATCCGCCGCCACGTGTTCCGGGCGTGAGGCCGATGAGCGAGCACGACGAGAAGCCCGCCAAGTCGATCAAGCCCGCCGATCCCGCCGACGGTCAGGGCGACACGCGCGACGGCGGCGGCGAGTCCGGGAACAGGCTGCGCAAGGAGCTGCCCCAGGAGGTCCCCGGGACCGGGCCCGCGGCGGAGCCCGCGGCGGGACAGGCCCCGGCGGCGCCGGAGCCCGAGCAGGCACCGGAACCCGAGCCGGCCCCCGAGCCGCGGCTGACCGGGCGGCAGCGGCTGGCGCAGGGGGTGTGGCCGCCGCGCGTCACCAGGGCCCAACTCATCGTCGCCGTGCTGCTGTTCGGTCTCGGGTTCGGGCTGGCGGTGCAGGTGGCGTCGAACAGCGACAGCGACAATGCGCTGCGTGGTGCGCGACAGGAAGATCTTGTCCGCATCCTCGATGAACTGGATGACCGTACTCAACGTCTTGAAGACGAGAAGCAGGGTCTCGAGAAGCAGCGCGACGAGCTGGAGAACAGCTCCGACCAGGCAGAGGAGGCCCGCAAGCAGACGGTCGAGAAGGAGAGGCAACTCGGCATCCTGGCGGGCACGGTGGCCGCGCAGGGGCCCGGGATCACCATGACGATCCAGGACACGAAGGGGACGGTCGAGGCGGACATGCTGCTCGACGCGATCCAGGAGCTGCGCGCGGCGGGTGCCGAGGCGATCCAGGTCAACGGTGTCCGGGTGGTCGCGGGTACGTATCTCACGGACTCGGGCAAGGGTGTGGGCGTCGACGGGAACAAGATCAACGCGCCCTATCGTTTCAAGGTCATCGGCAAGCCGCAGGACCTCGAGCCGGCGCTCAACATTCCCGGAGGCGTGGTGCAGACTCTCGAGAAGGAACAGGCCACCGCCACGATCGAGCGGTCGACCGACATCGTCGTGGACGCCTTGCGAGCAGCGAAGCGGCCTGACTACGCTCGGTCGTCCTCGCAGTGAACCGGGGGTGCATGGGCGGCATTCGGCGAGGGCATGAGGTTGCGGGGGGTCGGCGCACCGAATGGGCGGTGCGTGGTGGAAACTGTCTGGTGCAGACGGACGTTGTCAGGATGTCCGGGTCGGCCAGAGTGTTCAGTCAGGGTTCGTCCTGCCCCACGGGCGGGTCTGTTTCGGTCAAGGGGAATCGCCCGTGAAGTTGTTTGCGAAGTTGTTCGGCAAGAGCGCGCGAGAGGGCAGCGACAATGCGACCGCTCGTCATCGCGCACAGCCTGACGCGGAGGGCCAGCGGCCGCTGTTCCGGGACCAGGTCGGTGGCCCCGGCGGCGATGTTTCCGGTGGTCAGGGCGCGCCGTCGGTTGACCCTGCACAGTCCGGCGGAATAGGTTTCGGGCAACCGTCAGCCTCAAGTGCGGGTGGAGGGTTTTCCGACCCGTACGCGTCCAACGCCCCCGGTGGGCAGCCGCGGCAGGAGGATCCGATGTCGGCCCTGGTGTGTACGAGGTGCGGTAACCGCAACGCGGAGAACAGCCGTTTCTGCTCCAACTGCGGCGCGCCGCTGCGGGCGGGGGCGGCACCGGAGCGTCCGTCCGAGACGACTTCCACGATCTCCATCTCCGGTCTCGAGGCCTACGACAGCGAGACCACCGGTCAGACGCCGATGCCGACCCTGTCCCCCGAGGCGCAGGCCGCCGTCGACGCGCTGCCGCTGGGTTCCGCGCTCCTGGTCGTGCGCCGGGGGCCGAACTCGGGCAGCCGCTTCCTGCTGGACGGGGACCTGACCACGGCCGGCCGGCACCCGCAGAGCGACATCTTCCTGGACGACGTGACGGTCTCCCGGCGGCACGTGGAGTTCCGCCGAGCCCAGGACGGCTCGTTCACGGTGGCCGACGTGGGAAGCCTGAACGGCACGTACGTGAACCGGGAGCGGATCGACCAGGTCGCCCTGAACAACGGCGACGAGGTGCAGATCGGCAAGTACCGGCTGGTCTTCTACGCCAGCCAGCGGGGCTACTGACCGGGCTGCGTCCGGGCAGACCCAGCGAAGGTCCATCCGTCAGGGAAGGTCCATGCTTCATACACCGAGCGGCGGTGCCGGGCACGGCACCGCCGCCACGGACAGTGGGCTGATGAGCATCGGCGCGGTGCTGAACGCGCTGCGCGGTGAGTTTCCCGAAGTGACCATCTCCAAGATCCGCTTCCTGGAGTCGGAAGGGCTCATCGAGCCGCAACGGACCCCTTCGGGGTACCGCAAGTTCAGCGCCCATGACGTCGAGCGCCTCGCACGTGTCCTGCGGATGCAGCGGGACCACTATCTGCCCCTGAAGGTGATCCGGGAGCATCTGGAGGCCATGGAGCGCGGTGAGGCCGTGCAGCTGCCGGTCGTGGGCCGTCAGCGGGACGGCGAATCCGCGTCCGAGCCGCCCGAGTCTCCCACAGCGGCCAGGATCGGGCGGGATGAGCTGCTCTCGGCCGTCGGCGTGGACGAGCAGGAGCTCAAGGAGTGGGAGTCCTACGGGCTCCTCACTCCGCTGGAGGACGGGGCCTACGACGCCGAGGCCGTCACCGTGGGTCTGCTCGTCGTGGAGCTCGGGCGGTTCGGGATCGAGCCGCGGCACCTGCGGTCGATGAAGGCCGCCGCCGACCGGGAGGCCGGGCTCGTGGACCAGGTGGTGGCGCCGCTGAAGCGGCACCGGAACCCGCAGACCAGGGCTCATGCCGAGGCCCGCGCCAAGGAGCTGGCGGGGCTCACGGTGAAGCTGCACGCCGCGCTGGTGCAGACGGCGCTCGGGGTGCGCCTGCCTTGAGACGGGCGGGCGCTCGGGGGCTGGATCAGGCGCCCGATCCCGGCCCGACTACCCAAACATCCCGGGCACGGCCTAGGGTTGCTGTGTGAACGAGCTCGATGTCGTAGGTGTCCGGGTCGAAATGCCCTCCAACCAACCGATCGTGCTGCTGCGTGAAGTGGGAGGCGACCGTTACCTCCCCATCTGGATCGGACCGGGGGAGGCGACGGCGATCGCCTTCGCCCAGCAGGGCATGGCTCCCGCGCGGCCGCTGACACACGACCTGTTCAAGGACGTGCTGGAAGCCGTCGGCCAGGAGCTCACGGAAGTGCGCATCACAGACCTGCGTGAGGGCGTCTTCTACGCGGAGCTGGTCTTCGCCAGCGGCGTCGAGGTGAGCGCCCGCCCGTCCGACGCCATAGCGCTCGCGCTGCGCACCGGGACGCCGATCTACGGCAGTGACACGGTGCTCGACGACGCGGGTATCGCGATCCCGGACGAGCAGGAGGACGAGGTGGAGAAGTTCCGCGAGTTCCTCGACCAGATTTCCCCGGAGGACTTCGGCAGCAGCAGCCAGTGAGTTCTGCGGGAGCGGCAGCGGCCTGAGAAGCGTGTGGGCGGCCCGGCGGACGATGTGGTCCGTGGCAGGGCCGCCCGCTCTGTGTCACGGGTGAAATGCCCGCATGTGCCGGGGCGTGTGAGAGCGTCACGCGGCCCGTTCCGGGCACATTCGGCTAGCCTTTCCCCGCGACGGGGCACGGGAAACCACTCTCAGGGTGATTATCACTCGGCGTGGCGAGTGTGGCGATCGTTGACGCACCCCTGGTGACTGCCTACCGTCGAGAAGGCAGGTCAAGGACGGAGGTCGGCGTGAGAAGCAGCGGCGACGGTACGGCTGGGGGCGGCCCCGAGCGCAGTCTCAGGGCGAGCGGTCCGTACCCTCCCCCCGGCTCACGGCCTCTCCCGGGAGGGGGATGCCCCCAGCCCGGTGGTGCGACCGATCACGCTCCGCAGCGTCCGACAGCGGTGCCGAGCAGCGGAGGGGCGACGTCCATGGCGTCCGAGCAGATCGGCTATCGCGGCCCCACGGCCTGTGCGGCCGCCGGTATCACCTACCGGCAATTGGACTACTGGGCCCGCACCGGGCTCGTCGAGCCCAGTGTGCGCCCCGCCTACGGGTCGGGGACGCAGCGGCTGTACAGCTTCCGGGACGTGGTCGTCCTGAAGATCGTCAAGCGGTTCCTCGACACCGGGGTGTCGCTGCAGAACATCCGCACCGCCGTCCAGCACCTCAGGGAACGCGGTTTCAGCGACCTCGAGCGCATGACGCTGATGAGTGACGGCGCGACGGTCTACGAGTGCACCTCGCCCGACGAGGTCCATGCCCTGCTCCAGGGCGGCCAGGGGGTCTTCGGGATCGCCGTCGGGGTGGTGTGGCGGGACGTCGAGAATGCGCTGTCCCAGCTGCACGGCGAGCGGATCGACACCGGTGAGACCCTGGTCGGACCCAACCCGGCGGACGAGCTGGCCCGTCGGCGGAACCGGGCCGTCTGAGCCGCCCTGCGGCAGGGGGGTGCGCGGTCGAAGGAGGCGGGACGCTTTCGCGCCGGGCCGTAAGCGCTTTCTGGAGGGGGCGTCGCCGGGCTCGTGAGCGGTCTCCGTCAGCGGCGTTCCCGGGGGCGTGAGCGGTCTCCGTCAGCGGCGTTCCCGGGGGCGTGAGCGGTCTCCGTCAGGGGGTGTTGCCGGGGGCGTGAGCGGTCTCTGCCGGGGGGTGTTGCCGGGGTCGTGCGCGGTTCGCCGTGAGCGTTCGTAGCGGCCGGGCGGGGCATTGTCAGTGGCGTGGTGCAGCATCGGAGGTGTGAGAACCTCGCCCACGATCCTGCATCTCGACATGGATGCCTTCTACGCCTCCGTGGAGCAGGCGTCCAAGCCGAGTCTGCGCGGGAAGGCCGTGGTCGTGGGCGGACTCGGGCCGCGGGGCGTGGTGGCGACCGCGTCGTACGAAGCCCGGGTCTTCGGGGTGCATTCGGCGATGCCCATGGGACAGGCCCGGCGGCTCGCGCCGAACGCCGCGTATCTCGTGCCGCGCTTCACGCTCTACAAGTCGATCAGCGAGCGGGTGATGGAGCTGCTGCGCGCGCTGTCGCCGCTGGTGGAGCCGCTGAGCCTGGACGAGGCCTTCGTGGACCTGGAGGCCGGGGGCGTGGCCTGGGACGAGCGGTCGGCGCGGCTGGCCGGGGTGAAGCTGCGCGCGGACATCCGTGCCGCCACGGGGCTCACGGGGTCGGTGGGGCTCGCCGCCTCCAAGATGCTCGCGAAGATCGCCTCGGAGGAGGCCAAACCCGACGGGCTGGTGGTGATCGAGCCGGGGACGGAGCGGGCCATGCTCGGGCCGATGTCGGTGCGGACACTGCCGGGGGTGGGGCCGGCCACGGGTGACCATCTGAGGCGGGCCGGGATCACCACGGTCGAGGAGATCGTCGAGGCGGGCGAGGACGAACTGGTCCGGCTGCTGGGAAAGGCGCACGGGCATGGTCTCTACGCCATGGCGCTGGCGCGGGACGACCGGCCCGTGGTGGCGGAGCGCGAGGCGAAGTCGGTGTCGGTCGAGGACACCTATGACGTCGACATCCACGACCGGACGCGGGTCGGGCTGGAGGTGCAGCGGCTCGCCGAGCGGTGCGTGCGGCGGCTGCGCGGGGCAGGGCTGTCCGGGCGGACGATCGTGCTGAAGGTGCGGCGGTACGACTTCTCGACGCTCACCCGCTCCGAGACGCTGCGCGGGCCCACGGACGACCCCGCGGTGGTCCGCGAGGCGGCGGCCAGACTGCTGGACTCGGTCGACACGACCGGCGGGGTGCGGTTGCTCGGGGTGGGGGTCAGCGGACTCGCCGACTACACGCAGGAGGACCTGTTCGCCCAGGCGGCGGGAGAGCGGGCGGTCGGGGAAGGCCCGGTCGAGGAGCATCCCGTGGCGCCGGCCGAGGAGCGGCCGCCGCTCGCCGAGCGGCGCTGGCCCGCCGGGCACGATGTGCGGCACGCCGAGTTCGGGCACGGCTGGGTGCAGGGCAGCGGCCTGGGGCGGGTCACCGTACGGTTCGAGACGCCCGACTCGGGGCCCGGGCGGGTGCGGACCTTCCGGGTCGACGACCCGGATCTGGAGGCGGCGGATCCGTTGCCCTTGGTCTTACGGGGACCCCAGCAGGGAGACCGCGTGCCCGGGGCGGGGCCTCAGGCCGTCTCGTCGGTGCCCGCCAGCTTGCCGAATTCGTGGTCCGGGAGCGGGGGCGGGGCGGCGACGTCGAGGCCGTAGTGGTGGTAGAGCTGCAATTCCTGCTCGGGGGAGAGATGGCGGCCGACGCCGAAGTCTGGGGCGTCCTTAATCAGGGCGCGTTCGAAGGGGACGTGGAGGGCTCCCTCGATCAGTTCGCTGGGCTCCAGGGGGACGAAGGCGTCCCTGCTGAACAGGCCGGTCCGTATGGCCGCCCACTCCGGCTCGCCGGTGGCGTCGTCGAGGTAGACCTCGTCGATGGTCCCGATCCTGGTCCCGTTGCGGTCGAACGCCTTGCGGCCGATCAGGTTGCGCGGATCGATATCGGTTCGCACGGGCCCTCCAGCTGGTCGCACCTCATCCGTAAACACTACAAAACGGTACAAGCGAGGATGTGGCCACTCGAAGGTTCGTGCGTTGACCTCGCTGGTACGCTGGCAGCGGCTGTTGACCCCGTGCGGGAGAGTCCTCCAGACACCATCGGAGGCGCCGAAGGAGCAAATCCTCCCCGGAATCTCTCAGGCACACGTACCGCACGGACGAGGTCACTCTGGAAAGCAGGGCGGGTGTCGACGGCTTCCGCTCTCACCGACGGTGAAAGCCGGAGGCCTTCGGGCGATCCGGTGAAGCTCTCAGGTTGAGATGACAGAGGGGGAGGCCGTCCGGGTACCCGTGCCGTGGTGCCCCTCGCAGGTCGTGTCGACCAGGAGGCCTCCGTAATGACCGCCCACCGCATTCCGCTCTCCGAGCTCGAAGAGGCAGTCCCCTTCGAGCAGCGCCACATCGGCCCCGACCACGAGGCCTGCGCCAAGATGCTCGCGCACGTCGGCTACGGCTCGCTGGACGAGCTGACCGCCGCCGCGGTCCCGGCCGTGATCAAGAGCGCCGAGGCGCTGGACCTGCCGGGCGCCCGCAGCGAGGCCGAGGTGATCGCCGAGCTGCGCTCCCTCGCCGACCGCAACGAGGTCCTCGGCTCCATGATCGGCCTCGGCTACTACGGCACGTTCACCCCGCCCGTCATCATGCGCAACGTCATGGAGAACCCGTCCTGGTACACGGCCTACACGCCGTACCAGCCGGAGATCTCGCAGGGCCGGCTGGAGGCGCTGCTCAACTTCCAGACGATGGTCGCCGAGCTGACCGGACTGCCGACGTCGGGCGCCTCCCTGCTCGACGAGGGCACCGCGGCCGCCGAGGCCATGGCGCTGTCGCGGCGGCTGGGCAAGAACAAGAAGGGCCTGTTCCTGGTCGACGCGGACACGCTGCCGCAGACCATCGCCGTGATCCGGACCCGCGCCGAACCGACCGGCGTCGAGGTCGTCGTCGCAGACCTGAGCGGGGGCGTCCCCGCCGAGATCGCCGAGCGCGAGATCAACGGCGTACTGCTCCAGTACCCGGGCGCCTCCGGTGCCGTGCGGGACATCAAGCCGGTCATCGACCGGGCGCACGAGCTCGGGGCGCTCGTCACGGTCGCCGCCGACCTGCTCGCGCTGACGCTGCTGAAGTCGCCCGGCGAGCTCGGCGCGGACATCGCCGTCGGCACGACGCAGCGCTTCGGCGTCCCCATGGGCTTCGGCGGACCGCACGCCGGCTACATGGCGGTCCAGGACAAGATGGCCCGCAGCCTGCCCGGGCGGCTCGTCGGCGTGTCCGTGGACGCCGACGGCAACAAGGCCTACCGGCTGGCGCTGCAGACGCGTGAGCAGCACATCCGCCGCGAGAAGGCCACCAGCAACATCTGCACCGCGCAGGTGCTGCTCGCCGTCATGGCCGGCATGTACGCCGTCTACCACGGCCCCGAGGGCCTGAAGGGCATCGCGCGGCGCACCCGCCGGTACGCCACCGTCCTCGCCGCCGGGCTCGCGAACGGCGGGGTCGAGGTCGTGCACGGCTCCTACTTCGACACCCTGACCGTGCGCGCCGAGGGCCGGGCCGCCGATGTCGTGGCCGCTGCCCGTGACAACGGGGTCAACCTGCGTCTCGTCGACGCCGACCACGTCTCCATCGCCTGCGACGAGACCACGACGCGGGCCCAGCTGCGTGCCGTATGGGCGGCCTTCGGGGTCGAGGGCGTCGTGGAGGCGCTGGACGCGGCCACCGAGGACGGGCTGCCGGGCGCGCTGCTGCGCACCGACGACTACCTGACCCACCCCGTCTTCCACCAGCACCGCTCCGAGACCGCGATGCTGCGCTACCTGCGTAAGCTGGCCGACCGCGACTACGCGCTCGACCGGGGCATGATCCCGCTGGGCTCCTGCACCATGAAGCTCAACGCGACCACCGAGATGGAGCCGGTCACCTGGCCCGAGTTCGGGCAGCTGCACCCCTTCGCGCCCGCCGGGCAGGCCGGGGGCTACCTCACTCTCATCCACGAGCTGGAGGACCGGCTCGCCGAGGTCACCGGCTACGACAAGGTCTCCCTCCAGCCGAACGCCGGATCGCAGGGCGAGCTGGCCGGTCTGCTCGCCGTCCGCGGGTACCACCGGGCCAACGGGGACGAGCAGCGCACCGTCTGCCTGATCCCGTCGTCCGCGCACGGCACCAACGCCGCCAGCGCGGTGATGGCGGGCATGAGGGTCGTCGTCGTGAAGACCGCCGAGGACGGCGAGATCGACGTCGAGGACCTGCGGGCGAAGATCGAGCAGTACCGCGACGAGCTGGCCGTGCTGATGATCACGTACCCGTCCACGCACGGCGTGTTCGAGGAGCATGTCTCCGAGATCTGCGCGCAGGTGCACGAGGCGGGCGGCCAGGTCTACGTCGACGGGGCCAACCTCAACGCGCTGGTCGGGCTCGCCAAGCCGGGGCACTTCGGCGGCGACGTCTCGCACCTGAACCTGCACAAGACCTTCTGCATCCCGCACGGCGGCGGCGGTCCCGGCGTCGGCCCGGTCGCGGTGCGCGAGCACCTCGCGCCCTACCTGCCCAACCACCCGCTGCAGCCCGAGGCCGGCCCGGAGACGGGCGTCGGCCCCATCTCGGCGGCTCCCTGGGGCTCGGCCGGCATCCTGCCCATCTCGTGGGCGTACGTCCGGCTCATGGGCGGCGAGGGGCTCAAGCGGGCCACGCAGGTGGCCGTGCTCAGCGCCAACTACATCGCCAAGCGGCTGGAGCCGCACTACCCGGTGCTCTACACCGGTCCCGGCGGGCTCGTCGCCCACGAGTGCATCATCGACCTGCGCCCGCTGACCAAGGCGACCGGCGTGAGCGTCGACGACGTCGCCAAGCGGCTGATCGACTACGGCTTCCACGCGCCGACGATGTCGTTCCCGGTGGCCGGGACGCTGATGATCGAGCCGACCGAGTCGGAGGACCTGGCCGAGCTGGACCGGTTCTGCGAGGCGATGATCGCCATCCGCGCGGAGATCGAGAAGGTCGGCTCCGGCGAGTGGCCCGCGGACGACAACCCGCTGCGCGGCGCCCCGCACACCGCCGGCGCGCTCGCCGGGGAATGGGAGCACGCCTACAGCCGTGAGGAGGCCGTCTTCCCGGCCGGGGTGTCGACCGCCGACAAGTACTGGCCGCCGGTGCGACGCATCGACCAGGCCTTCGGCGACCGGAACCTGGTGTGCTCCTGCCCGCCGCTGGACGCGTACGAGGACTGACCGGCCGACCGGTCATAGCAGGGAGGGGCTCCGCGGTGCGGGGCCCCTCTCGCCGTCTCCGGGCGCGTCAGGGGGTGGCGAGTGACACCTCGGTCGCCTTGATCAGGGCGACGACGGGGATCCCGGGTGACAGGGCCAGGTCGTCCGCCGCGTCCCTGGTGATCGCGGCGGTCAGTTCGCCGGCCTCGACCGTGACGCGGACCGACGCCATCGCGTCGCCGGCCGCGATGTCCGTGACCGTCCCGGGGAGCTGGTTGCGGATGCTCAGGCTCATGGGTGCACGGTAGCCCGGTGGCGGCGTTCGCCCTGGCAGGCGGGCGTGTGCGTCGCCTCCGCCGCCCCTCCGGGCTCAGACGCGGTCGATGTGGACGTTCGTCGACTTCACCCGGGCCGTCGCCTCCATGCCGACCTCCAGGCCCAGTTCCTCCACCGCCTCGCGGGTCAGCAGGGAGACGAGCCGGTGCGGGCCGGCCTGGATCTCGACCTGGGCGGCGACGTCGCCGAGTTTGATCGCGGTGACGATGCCCGGGAACGCGTTGCGGGCCGAGGTGTACGGCGTGTCTTCCTCGGGGGAGCCCGACCGGGCCAGTTCGACCGAGAACCCGGCCAGGTCCCGCCCATCGATGAGCCGACGCCCGGTCTCGTCGCGGTGGGTCGTGATGCGGCCCGCGTCCGCCCAGCGGCGGGCGGTGTCCGGGCTCACGCCGAGCAGCCGTGCTGCCTGGCCGATCGTGTAGGACTGCATGCCGGTCACGATAGGCGCGGGGGAGGGGAAGGACGGATGCGGGGTTGGCCGTTGGGTATAACGCGATATAGCGTTAGTCTCGACTGGCTGGCCGGGTTTCGTGCCCGGGGGATCGGGGTGGAGTGATGACGGCGGAGATCGTGCGGACCGGTGGATCGCTCGAGGTGAGGGCGTCGCACGCGGACCGGGACCGGACGGTGGACGCGCTGCGCGTCGCCGCGGGCGACGGCCGGCTCACCCTGGACGAGCTCGACGAGCGGCTGGAGGCCGCGTTGTCCGCGCGGACGATGGGCGAGCTCGCCGTGCTGACGGAGGACCTGCCCGGGCCCGTCGGCGGGACGCCCGGGGCCGACGGCGTGGTCCGGATCCGGCAGGAGGGGGCCTCGACCCGGCGGGGCGACGGCTGGGTGGTGCCGCGGCGGCTGGAGATCCGTTCGGCGTGGGGCGAGGTGACGCTCGACTTCACCGACGCGGTGATCACTCACGACACCCTGGACATCGACCTGGACCTGCGCGCAGGCTCCCTCAAGCTGCTGACCAGGCCGGGTGTGGTCGTGGACACCGACGGCTTGGTCATGAACTACTCGGCGCTCAAAGCGCGTCGGCCGGCCGACGCGCCCGTCCTGGTGAGGGTACGGATCACCGGCGAGGTCACCTACGGGCAGCTCGTCGTGCGCTCGCCGCGCAGGGGCTTCGGCAGGAGGAGCGCCACGGCCTGACTCAGCCCACGTGCACCCTCGGCCGCCGCTTGCGGTCCGGCTCCGCCTCGCGCAGCACCTCGCGGGTCACCGGGGCGACCTCGCCCTGGCCGAACAGGAAGAAGCGCAGGAAGTTGGCGAAGGGCCCGCCCTCGGTCCACTCGAAGTAGATGTGCGGGGTGCACCCCGTCGAGTCGCGGACGTGCAGCAGTAGCGCGGCCAGGGCGTTCGGGATGGAGGACGACTCCAGGGTCAGCACGCGGTAGCGGCCGTGCAGCACCTCACCGCGTACGGTCAGGCCCGCCTCGAACTCGGACGGGTCGGTGACGGTCACCTCGACGAAGACGAAGTCCTCCTGGCCGGGCACGTCGTTGTCCTGCCGGATCTGCTCGATCTTGTCGCGGTACTCGGCGATGTCGCGCCGGTCCGGCTCGTTGGCGATGAACCGCATCCGGCGGCTGGCCATGTCCCGGACGAAACGTTCCGCCATGTTGTCCAGCGTCACGCTGGTCACGCGGAGCTCGAACGCCCGGGCCAGCCGTGACAGCAGGGAGACCAGAATGATGCCGGCGATGAAGCAGGCACCGATCTTCACGCCGTCCGGGCGCTCGATCACGTTGAGCACGGTCGTGTACAGGAACACCGCGGAGATCACCGCGAAGGCGATCGTCCAGTTCCGCTGCCGGGCCTTGCGGGCGGCGATGGTCACCGCGATCGCGGCGGAGCTGATGAGGACCAGCACGCCGGTGGCGTAGGCGCCGCCCTGGGCGTTGACGTCGGCGTCGAAGATCCAGGTGACCAGGAAGGCGATCAGTGTGAAGACGATGACCATGGGCCGTACCGCGCGGGCCCAGTGCGGGGCCATGCCGTAGCGGGGGAGGTAGCGCGGCATCAGGTTGAGCAGACCGGCCATGGCGGACGCGCCGGCGAACCACAGGATGGCGATCGTCGAGACGTCGTAGACGGTGCCGAAGGTGTTGCCGAGGTAGTCGTGCGCCAGGTAGGCGAGCGCACGGCCGTTGGCCTGGCCGCCGGCCTCGAACTCCTTCTCCGGGATGAGGAGGGTGGTGATGAAGCTGGTGGTGATCAGGAAGACGCTCATGATCAGGGCGGCCGTGGTGAGCAGCTTCTTCGTGTCGCGGATGCGCCCGGCCGGCCGGGCCTCGGTGTCGTCCGGGTCGCCCTTGACGTGCGGCATCACGGCGACGCCCGTCTCGAACCCGGAGAGGCCGAGGGCCAGTTTCGGGAAGACGAGCAGGGCGACGCCGATCATGGCGAAGACGTTGCTGTGCTGGGCGGTGAGGGCGCTCGACCAGTCGGTGATCACATGACCGGCCGTGATGACGTGGTAGAGCCCGACGGCCACCACGACCGCGTTCAGCGCGAGGTAGGCACCGACGAGGGCGACCGCGACGCCGATCGCCTCCAGGAAGCCCTTGAGGAACACCGCGCCCAGCAGGGCCACGAGGATCAGGGTGATCAGCAGCTGCTTGTCGTGCAGGACGCCGGTCAGATGCGGGTTCTCCACGAGGTGGGTGGAGGCGTCGGCGGCCGACAGGGTGATGGTGATCAGGAAGTCGGTGGCGGCGAAGCCGAGCAGGGTCAGGACGAACAGCTTGCCCTGCCAGAAGGAGAGCAGCCGCTCCAGCATCGCGATCGAGCCTTCGCCGTGGGGGCTCTCCTCGGCCACGCGGCGGTAGACGGGCAGGGCGCCTGCCAGCGTGACGACGACCAGGACGATGGTCGCGATCGGCGACAGCAGTCCGGCGGCGAGGGCCGCGATGCCCGGCTGGTATCCGAGGGTCGAGAAGTAGTCGACGCCGGTCAGGCACATCACCCGCCACCAGCGCTGACCCCGGTGCGGAGGCTCGGGTTCGGCATGTGGCCCGGTGTGGCCGCCGCCCTTGCCCATGTGGCCCTCCAGCATCCAGGCGCGCAGACGGCTGGGTGGAGAAGGCTCCGGACGGCTCGGTGCCGGGTGCTCGGTGGTGGCCATCGACGTGCTCCCGATCGTGCGGCTCAGCGTGGTTCCGGCCATCACTGGACGGCTCGATCAGCGTAAGCGGAGCGTGACGCCATGGCCCATGAAGGAGGGGGCCGAGCGCGTCAAACTTCCGTTAAGACTGACGGCCGGGGTGCCCGCGGCTGCGAAAACACGAGCTGAGCGCGCGTCCGACGGCGTTGCCGGCGAAAGGGGGCGCTGCTCCCTCGCCGACTCGCGGACGGACACCCTGCGTCATCAGAGCGGAGTCGACTTCGTAACGTTCGTCAGAGAACTCGAATGTTTCGCATCCGCATCAGGTTCGAGAGTTGCCGGGAGATTCACCTTGTACAAGGGGTTGCCACCGTTTACCCGCTGTCTCTAGGGTGCGGCAACGGCGAAGCTTTCTGATCCTGATCCGAAACTTTCGAGAACATCAGAGGAGCGCATGATGGGCGACCCGGCACTGTCCCGCCGCGGCTTCCTGGCGGCCTCCGCCGCGGCCGGTGTGGGAATGACGACACTGACCGCATGCGGCGGGGACTCGGACGGGGGGTCGTCCGGGACGACCACGATCGAATGGTGGAACATCTCCACCACCGAGCCGGCCAAGACCGTCTGGGCCGCTCTCGCGCGGAAGTTCGAGGCACAGAACCCCAAGGTCAAGATAAAGATCGTCCAGCTGGAGAACGACGCCTACAAGTCGAAGATGACGGCTCTGACCGCCTCCGGGAAGCTGCCCGACATCTTCCACACCTGGGGCGGCGGCGTGCTGAAGCAACAGGTCGACGCGGGGCTCGTCGAGAACCTCACGGACCGGACCAAGCCGTGGGGCGACGCCCTGCTGCCGGTCGCCCGGGAGCCGTACCTGTTCGACGACCAGGCCTACGGCATCCCGTTCGACATCGGCATGATCGGCTTCTGGTACAACAAGGCCCTCTTCGAGAAGGCAAGCATCGCCGAGCCGCCGACCACCTGGGACGGCTTCCTCGACGCCGTACGCAAGCTGAAGGCCGCCAAGGTCACGCCCCTGGCCCTGGCCGGCAAGGAGAAGTGGCCCGGCATGTACTACTGGGCCTACCTCGCCATGCGCACCGCCGGGGCCGAGGCGCTGCAGAAGGCCTACGACGACAAGGACTTCACCGGCACCCCCTTCGTCGAGGCCGGTGAGCACCTGAAGGAACTCGTCGCCCTGCAGCCGTTCCAGAAGGGCTTCCTCGGCGCCGCCTATTCGTCGCCCACCGGCCAGGCCGCCGCCGTCGGCAACGGCAAGGCGGCCATGGAGCTCATGGGGCAGTGGGCGCCCACGGTCCAGGCCGACGCGGGCAAGGGCCTCGGCAAGGACCTCGGCTTCTTCCCGTTCCCCGCGGTCGAGGGCGGCAAGGGCGCCATCACCGAGGTGTTCGGCGGAGGCGGCGGGCACGCGCTGCGCCGGGGAGCCCCGCAGGAGGCCGTCGACTTCCTCAAGTTCTTCGCGTCCGAGGCCACCGACCTGGAACTGGTCAAGAAGACCGGTGTGCTGCCCGTGGTCCCGGCGGCCGAGAGCGCCATCGCCGACCCCAACATCAAGGCCGTACAGGCCCAGTTGAAGGCCGCCACCGGCTTCCAGCTCTACCTCGACCAGGCGTACGCGCCCGCCGTCGGCCAGGAGGTCAACGACAGTGTGGCCGCGCTCATCGCCGGTTCCAAGTCGCCCGGACAGGTCGCCCAGTCGATCACGAAGACCGCGAAGGAAGAGCAGTAGCCGGCGATGACTTCCACGTTCCTGCCGGACAAACGGACCGGCCGCGGCGCCGGTCCCCCGCCCCCGGCCGCTGACCGGCGGCCCCCGGGGCGGGCCCGGCGACGCGCGCTGCACTGGCTCACCGCGGCCGGCTTCCAGCTCCCGGCCCTGGTGCTGTTCATGGGGCTCGTGCTGCTGCCCATGCTGTTCGCCCTGTACGCCGCGTTCTTCCGCTGGGGCGGCTTCGGGATGCCCTCCGACTATGTCGGCGGCGAGAACTTCACCCGGCTCTTCCAGGACGACGTCTTCCTCGGCGACCTGTGGCGCTGCCTGGTCCTGGTGGTGCTGTCGCTCGCGATCCAGCTGCCGTTCGCCCTCGCCATGGCCGTCCTGCTCAACCAGCGGATGCGCGGCAGGGCGGTCTACCGGATGCTGTTCTTCGCCCCCTACGTCCTGTCCGAGGCCATCACCGGCATCCTCTTCGGCATGATCTTCGCCCCGGACGACGGCTTCGCCGACCAGGTCCTCGGCAAGATCGGTCTCGACGGGCTGGGCGGCGAGTGGTTCGCGGATCCGTCCACCGTCATGGCGACCGTCTTCCTGGTCATGACCTGGAAGTACTTCGGCTTCCACATGATGCTGTACCTGGCCGGGCTCCAGGCCGTCCCGAGGGAACTGACCGAGGCGGCGCTCATCGACGGGGCGAGTGCCTGGCAGCGGTTCCGCAACGTCACCCTGCCGCTGCTCGCACCCACCCTGCGCATCAGCGTGTTCCTCGCGGTCATCGGGTCGATCCAGCTCTTCGACCTGGTGTGGGTGACCACCGCGGGCGGCCCCGACCACCACTCCGAGACCATGGCCGTGACCATGTTCCAGTACGGCTTCAAGCGCTACCAGGTCGGCTACGCCAGCGCGATCAGCGTGGTCATGTTCGGCATCAGTCTCGTCTTCGCCCTCGCCTACCAGCGGTTCGTCCTCCGGCGCGACCTGGAAGGGGCCACCACGACCATGCGGGGTGACGGAAAGTGACAGCCAGTCAGAAGACCCGTGCGCGCGGGAAGACCTGGAGCCTGCACCTCGTCCTGGTCGTCGTCGGGGCCGTCATGGCCGTCCCCCTGCTCTACGCCGCGCTCTCCGGCTTCAAGTCCACCGACGAGCTCTCCCGCAACCCCGTCGGCCTGCCCGAGTCGTGGGTCACCTCCAACTACACCCAGATCCTCGGCTCGGGGGACTTCTGGCGGCTGATCGGCAACAGCACGCTGATCGCGATCGGCACGACCGTCCTGGTCGTCGCGGTCTCCGCCCTGTCGGCCTTCTCCTTCGCGCGGTTCGCCTTCCGCGGCCGGGAGGCGCTGTTCACGCTGTTCACGATGGGGCTGATGTTCCCGTTCGCCGTGGCGGCCCTGCCGCTGTTCCTGCTGCTGCGCTCCCTGGACCTGCTGGACAACCCGCTCGGCGTCATCCTCCCGCAGGCCGCCTTCGGACTGCCGATGACGATCATCATCCTGCGGGGCTTCTTCCGGCAGATCCCCGGCGAGCTGGAGGAGGCGGCCACGCTCGACGGGTGCAGCCCGTTCGGCTTCTTCTGGCGGGTGCTGCTGCCCATGGCCCGGCCCGCGCTCGGCACGGTCTCCGTGCTGGCCGTCGTCACCAGCTGGAACAACTTCTTCCTCCCGCTGCTGGTGTTCACCGACGCGCAGTGGTGGACGCTGCCGATCGGCGTCCAGCAGTTCCAGGGGCAGTACTCCGCGGAGTACGCCAAGGTCTTCGCCTATCTGGTGCTGGCCATGGTGCCCGCCCTCGCCTTCTACTCCGTCGCCGAGCGTCAGCTCGTCGGCGGCCTCACCGCCGGCGCCACCAAGGGCTGACACGCGCCGCGAAACGTACGGCTCTACCCACCCACCCGTCGTGAGGAGTCGCACCATGCGCACCACCCGTCTCAGACTCGTCGGCGCCGTCGCCGCGCTCCTGGTCGCCGCCGGCATCGGGGCCGGCACGCCCGCCCAGGCCGGTCACCAGCAGCCCACCCTCGCCGACCTCGCGCAGCGGCACGGCCGCTACTTCGGCAGCGCCACCGACAACCCCGAGCTCGTGGACGGGCCGTACACGGCCCTGCTCGGCAGCGAGTTCGACCAGATCACGCCCGGCAACGGCATGAAGTGGTACGCGACCGAGCCACAGCAAGGGGTGTTCGACTTCTCCGCGGGCGACGAGATCGTGAACCTCGCCCGGGCCAACCGGCAGAAGGTGCGCGGCCACACCCTGGTCTGGCACAGCCAGCTGCCCGGATGGCTCACGGGCAGGGAGTGGACGGCCCCCGAGCTGCGGGCCGTACTGAAGAAGCACATCCAGACGGAGGTACGGCACTACCGGGGCAAGGTGTTCGCCTGGGACGTCGTCAACGAGGCGTTCAACGAGGACGGCACGTACCGGGAGTCGGTCTTCTACAAGACGCTCGGACCCGGCTACATCGCCGACGCGCTGCGCTGGGCGCACCAGGCCGATCCGCGCGTCAGGCTGTACCTCAACGACTACAACATCGAGGGTATCGGCCCGAAGAGCGACGCCTACTACCGGCTGGCCAAGGAGCTCAAGGCGGCGGGGGTCCCCCTGCACGGCATCGGCCTGCAGGCCCATCTGGCCCTGCAGTACGGCTATCCCAGCACCCTGGAGGACAACCTCCGCCGCTTCTCCCGGCTCGGCCTCGACACCGCGCTCACCGAGGTCGACATACGGATGCAGCTGCCCGCGACCGAGGAGAAGCTGGCCCAGCAGGCCGAGTGGTACGCCGACTTGACCGAGGCGTGCCTGGCGGTCCGTCGCTGCGTGGGCATCACCCTGTGGGACTACACCGACAAGTACTCGTGGATCCCCGCTTTCTTCCCGGGCGAGGGCGCCGCCCTGCCGTGGGACGAGGAACTGCGGCGCAAGCCCGCGTACTTCGCACTGCGTGAGGCGCTCGGGGGGAGGTAGCGGGGGCGGGCGGCGCCCCACCGGACAGGGGGTGGTGGGGCGCCGTTCCTCGTACCCGGGGGTCAGGCCAAACGCGCCGTGCTCGCCCGAACCACCAGTTCTGTGCCCAGCTCCACCCGAGGTGAGTCCGGCTGTTCGTCGCGGGTCAGCCGGAGCACCGTGCGCACGGCCAGCTTTCCCATGTCGGCCAGGGGCTGGCGGACCGTCGTCAGCGGCGGGGCCGACCAGCGGACTTCCGGAAGGTCGTCGAAGCCGACCACGCTCATGTCCTGCGGCACCCGGAGACCGCGCCGGCGCAGCGCCTCGATCGCGCCGAGTGCCATCTGGTCGCTGGCCGCGAACAGCGCGGTCGGCGGCTCGGGCAGGTCGAGCAGGGTGTCGCAGGCGGTGAAACCGGACTCGGGGCGGAAGTCGCCGGGGACGACGAGAGAGGGGTCCAGCGGGATGCCGGCGCCTTCCAGGGCCGCGCGGTAGCCGTCCAGGCGGGCCCGGGAGCACAGCAGGCGGGGCGGGCCGGCGATCAGGCCGATCCGGCGGTGGCCGAGGGACAGCAGGTGCTCGGTGGCCGCCAGGCCGCCCGCCCAGTTGGCGGCACCGATCGTCGGGGCGTCGAGGGCGGGGGAGCCCGCCGGGTCGACGACGACCAGGGGCACGCCGAGGATCCGCAGCTCCTCATGGAGTGTCGGATCCAGGGCGGACGTCACGAGGACGACCCCGTCGGAGGCGCGGGCCCTCAGGTTGCGCATCCACTCGCGGGCGTCGCCGGACCGCCCGTGGATGGCCGACACCACGGTGCCGACCCCGGCGGCGTGCGCGACCTCCTCGACCCCGCGGATGATCTCCACCGCCCAGGGGCTGTCGAGGTCGTTGAAGACCAGGTCGAGCAGGGCGGCGCGAGTACCGGGGGCCGCGGGACGCTTGCGATAACCGTGCCGGCGCAGCAGGTCCTCGACCCGGGCCCGGGTCTGCGGCGACACGTCGGACCGGCCGTTGACGACCCGGGACACGGTCGGTACGGAGACGCCGGCCTGCCGGGCGATCTCCGTGATCGTGACCCTGCCCCCGGTGTCGTCCCCACCTGATGCCACTGGCTCCACCTCCGTCGACGGTGACCGCGAAACTTCCAGGAGTCTTCCGGAAAGGACGCATCCGTGGGAAGGCGTACGGGCCGGGAACGCCACGTCGCGAGAAGTGACGGTCAGTGACGACCGTCGGACATGCGTCGGGGCCGGTGCGCAGGGCGTCCTGCGGCCGGCCCCTCGTGTCGTGCGGCGGGGCATCACCCCGCCGACGGCCTCAGGCGGCCGTCATCACCTGGCCGGCCAGCGGACGGTGCGGGGCGATGGCCCGGCCGTCCGGCAGGAGTTCGCCGGTGTCCTCGAAGAGCACCACGCCGTTGCACAGCAGGCTCCATCCCTGCTCCGGGTGGTGCGCCACGAGACGGGCGGATTCCCGGTCGGCGGATTCTGCTGAGGGGCACTGGGTCTGGTGCTGGCACATGGGTGGGATCTTTCGCTGTGTCGAGACGGACGGTGGTATTGACGTGTCCGAGTGGGCTGTCGTGTCTGTTCCGCGGCTAGAAGTGTCGTTCATGGCCGCCCCCCGTTGTGATAAGTCGTCGGAACCCAGTGTTGCCCCACGGGCGTCGATCCGCAGGGATTTCGCGGCACCGCTTCTCACAGGTTCAGGACGCGTCACCCGCGCGGACGGTTCATCCCAACTGGGCTGTCCTTTCGGGTGGTTCGCAGTGGCCGGATAGGGCTAGTCCGCTCGGGTCGACACCCATTCCGGCTCGTACGAGCTATTCATCGCTCGTACGAGCGACCGCGTGAGCGATAAAGCGATCGTGCGAGCGGTCGGTGGTCGACCGGCGGTAAAGAAACGACCCCGCCGCCGGAATTCGGCGACGGGGTGCGGGAGTCGTGCGGTGCTTCAGGCGGGTGATCCGAGAAGTCTGGTGGGAGTCACTCGATGGGTCAGCACCGGGAGGAGTTCGGAGACGCGGTGCGGGCGGTGGGCCGCGATGCCGGGCGGCGCCGGCGCGAGCGGGACGAGCAGGTCGGTGGCGGCGGGGTGGCCGGCGGCACCGTCCGCGGAGCAGTCCTGATGCAGCCAGAGCGTCAGCATGTACAGGCCGGGCACCGACAGCAGACGGGGCTGGTACGGCTGAGGCATCGTCTCGGCCTGACGCAGGGCGCGCTCGGTGGAGGTGATGTACGGGCCCTCGAAGAAGTGGGAGAAGGTCCAGCCGTCGGCGGTCAGCATGGTCTCCGCCGCTGCCACGGCGTGGTCGCCGCAGCGGATCAGGAAGCGCCACCCGGCCAGCCGGGTCGCGGAGACGCCCTCGGCCGTGACGTGGTCGAGGACGTGCACGGGCAGGGGCAGCTCGGGTGTGGCGGGTCCCTGAGTGCCGAGCAGGGAGGGGGTTCGGGCCTCGCGGACCGCGGTGGGAGAGGAGAGGGCGGTGAGGACGGAGCGGAGTGCGGGCGCGGGAGCCGGAGGGACATGCAGCGGCATGGTGGGTCGCCTCTCATTCAAAGGCACGGTGGCACGAGGGCGGGGGCGGACGGCGCTGTCTGCTCACGGGGGTCAGAGCGGCAGGGGCCGGGGTCGTGAACGAGAGGGGGGTGGGGTCCGCGTCGCCTCGACGGCAGGACCCATCGACCGTGGGCGCCAACCTTCTGCCTTGTTCGCGGAGTTTATACGACACGGGTTCAGACTGTGTTTCGTCTAGCCGTTTCCGGTGAGTAGAACAAGGGTACATTCGGTCGGCGATACGCGAGAATTATCCCGATTCCATGCGGGGGTGCACAACCGTGACCTCGGTGAATGTCCGCGAACCGGTCGGCCCATTCTCGTCGGCGTTTTTCACGAGTGCCCGGGGGCCCGAAACCTGTCCTGTGCGTCATGCCGAGTGAATGTGCCACCGGTCACACCCGACCAGAGTAGCGGTCGCCGGGTCCGCCCGGGACGTTATCGATCGCTTTCGCTGGGCATCCTCCACCTGACCGGGGCCCCGTCGGCCGGATCCCGGCCCGCATCATCCAAGGAGGGACGCTTCGATGGGGGAGAAGGTGGTGGCAGGGCGGTTCGACCTGTCCGATCGCCAGCGCTACCGCGACAAGCTGCGCCAGTGCCTGACGGGCTTGGAGCGACTCCTGGCGGAGAAGCGGTTCGATCGCCCCAGGAACCTCATGGGGCTGGAGATCGAATTGAATCTCGCGGGCGCCGACGGCATGCCGAAAATGTTGAACGGGCAAGTCTTGGAACGCATCGCCAGTCGCGATTTCCAAACAGAACTCGCCATGTTCAATCTGGAAGTGAACATTCCTCCACACCGCCTCGGAGGCAGGGTATTCGACCGCCTCGCGGAGGAACTCCGTACGTCGCTGGCATATGCCGACCGGAAAGCCGGCGAGGTCGACGCGGGTATCGTGATGATCGGTATTCTGCCGACTCTCGACCGTGACGACCTGGTGTCCTCGAACCTCTCCGACGTCGACCGGTACACCCTCCTCAACGACCAGATCGTGGCCGCCCGCGGTGAGGAGTTCACGCTCGACATCGAGGGCGTGGAGCACCTGAGCTGCACCTCGAAGTCCATCGCGCCGGAGGCCGCCTGCACCTCCGTGCAGCTGCATCTCCAGGTCACCCCGGCGCGCTTCGCCGACGTGTGGAACGCGGCCCAGGCGGTCGCCGCCGCGCAGATCGCCGTCGGCGCCAATTCGCCCTTCCTCTTCGGGCGCGAACTGTGGCGCGAGTCGCGGCCCCCGCTGTTCCAGCAGTCCACCGACACCCGCCCGCCCGAGCTCCAGGCCCAGGGCGTCCGGCCGCGCACCTGGTTCGGGGAGCGCTGGGTCACCTCGGCGTACGACCTCTTCGAGGAGAACCTGCGCTACTACCCGGCCCTGCTGCCGATCTGCGACGACGAGGACCCGCTGAAGGTCCTCGACCAGGGCGGTACGCCCTCGCTCGCCGAACTCGTCCTGCACAACGGCACGATCTACCGCTGGAACCGCCCGGTGTACGGCATCGCCGACGGCGTCCCGCATCTGCGCGTCGAGAACCGCGTGCTGCCGGCCGGGCCCACCGTCATCGACGTCGTCGCCAACGCGGCCTTCTTCTACGGCGTCGTCCGGGCGCTCGCGGAGGAGTCCCGGCCGGTGTGGTCCCGGCTGTCCTTCGAGGCGGCCGCCGCCAACTTCGACGCCGCGTGCAAGGACGGCATCGACGCCCGCTTCACCTGGCCCCGGCGCGGCCGGTACAGCGGCACCACCCAGGTCGACGCGGTGAGCCTGATCCGCGACGAGCTGCTGCCGCTCGCCAAGGCCGGGCTGGACGCCTGGGGTGTCGAGCCGGCCGACCGCGATCTGTACCTGGGCGTGATCGAGGAGCGTTGCCGGCGTCGTGTGAACGGGGCGAGCTGGCAGGCCGCCACCTTCCACAAGGCACTGGACGCGGGCCTGACCCGGGAGGACGCGCTGGCCGCCACGACCCGGCGTTACCGCGAGCTGATGCACAAGGGCGAGCCGGTGCACAGCTGGCCGGTGGGACTGCCGGAGCCGGTCTCACTGGCCTGACGCCGCGGGAGCCCGTCTCACTGGCCTGACGCCGCGAGCCCGTGGCGCCGGGCCGACGCCGCCGCAGGGGTGACATCCCGCTGCCGCCATACTGATCCGACAGGTCGGTGAAGTGGAGGCGGGTGTGCAGGCGGAGGCGAGCCCGGTGGGCGATTCCATTCCCCAGCAGGGGCTCTCACGGCGGATGCTCCGCAACGAGACGCTGCTGGTCCTCGCACTGTCGCTCGGCGCGAGCGCACTGTCGGCGCTGATCAGCTTCATCGGGTCGGTCACCAAGCCGGGCGGCCTCAAGGACCAGGCGGCCACCATGAACGCCTCGGCCGCGCCGGGCCGGCCCTGGCTCGACCTCGCCTGGCAGCTCTTCGGGATCACCACGGCGCTCGTCCCCGTCGCACTCGTCGCGCACTTCCTGCTCCGCGAGGGCGCGAGCCTGCGCACGATCGGCTTCGACCGCACCCGCCCCTGGCCCGACCTCGGCCGCGGAGCGGCGATCGCCGCGGTCATCGGCAGCACCGGCATCGCCTTCTACCTGGCGGCCCGCGGCCTCGGCTTCAACCTCACCGTGGTGCCCGAGGCACTGCCGGCGGTGTGGTGGAAGTACCCGGTGCTGATCCTCTCGGCGATCCAGAACGCCGTGCTGGAGGAAGTGATCGTCGTCGGCTACCTGCTGCGCCGCATGAGCCGGCTGGGCTGGACGCCGACCGCCGCGCTGGCCGGCAGCGCCGTTCTGCGCGGGTCGTACCACCTCTACCAAGGCATCGGCGGCTTCATCGGGAACATGGTGATGGGCGTCGTCTTCGTGTATCTCTACCGCCGCTGGGGACGCGTCGGCCCGCTCGTCGTGGCCCACTCGCTGCTCGACATCGGGGCGTTCGTCGGGTACGCGCTGCTGGCGGGCAAGGTGGGCTGGCTGCCGACGGCGTGAAGCGGTGAGCGAAGGGGCGTACGACACCGTCGTACGCCCCTTCGCTCGTCTCAGGCCAGCAGGTCGCCCTCGATGACGGTGACCGCCGTGCCCGTCAGCAGAGTGCGGTCGCCGCGCAGCTCGGTGAGGATGCGGCCGGAGCGGGGTGAGGCCTGGAGACCGGTGAGGCGGGGGCGGCCCAGGCGCTCGGACCAGAACGGGGCGAGTGCCGTGTGGGCGCTGCCGGTCACCGGGTCCTCGTCGATGCCCACGTTCGGGAAGAAGCAGCGCGAGACGAAGTCGTAGCCTCCCGCGGGGTCCTCGGCGCGGGCCGTGGCGATCACACCGCGCTCGGAGTGGGCGGCGAGGGCCGTCAGGTCCGGGGTGAGGGCGTGCACCGTCTTCTCGTCGGCGACCTCGACGAGCAGATCGCCGACGTTCGGGCCGGTGTCGAGGACCGTGAGCACCTCCGTGCCCAGCGCCTCGGCGAGACCTCCGGGCGGGTCGATCCGGGTGAGCGGGGCCGTCGGGAAGTCCAGGGTGACGGAGCCGTCCGCCGCGGGCGTGGCGGCGAGGACGCCGCTGCGGGTGGCGAACCGCACCGGCCCGGTGTGGGCGCCGGTCGTGTGCAGGACGTGGGCGGTGGCGAGGGTGGCGTGGCCGCACATCGCGACCTCGGTGGCCGGAGTGAACCAGCGCAGCGCCCAGTCCGCCTCGGAGCCCTCGGGAAGCGGGTGGGCGAAGGCCGTCTCGGCGTGGTTGACCTCCAGGGCCACGTTCTGCAGCCAGGTGTCGTCCGGGAAGGCGTCCGCGCCGGACAGGAGCAGGACCCCGGCCGGGTTGCCGGAGAAGGGGCGATCGGTGAAGGCGTCGACGATTCGGATCCGCATGCCCCGACGCTAGGACGCCCACCAAGCAGCAGGCCAAGGCCAATTCGCACCCACTGGCCCGGTTCCACCGGCGGGAAACTCCGAAGAGGCCTTGTCGGTCGACCGTTTCCGATATATCGTTGAAGCATCGCGACAGATCAACGATGGAATGGAGAGTGGTTGCGATGCGTACCCACGGATTCGAGCGTGGACATGGACACGGCGGCCCGCACCGCGGTCGGGGCGGTTTCGAAGGGCTGCGTGCGGCCTTCGGTCCCTTCGGGCCGGGCGGGCCGGGTGGCCCTGGCGGTCCCGGCTGGGGTGGGCCCGGTGGGCCGGGCTTCGGTCCGGGCCCATGGGGCGGCCGAGGGCGCGGGGGGCCCCGGGGAAGGGCGCGGCGCGGTGACGTACGTGCTTCCATCCTGGCCCTGCTGAAGGACCGGCCGATGCACGGTTACGAGATGATCCAGGAGATCGCCGAGCGCAGTGGCGGGGCGTGGAAGCCCAGCCCCGGCTCGGTGTACCCCACCCTCCAGTTGCTGGAGGACGAGGGGCTGATCGTCAGTGCGTCCGAGGGCGGCAAGAAGCTGTTCTCACTCACCGAGGCGGGCCGCGAGGCCGCCGGGGAGGGGCCCGAGGCTCCCTGGGAGGAAGCCTCCCGCGGGGTCGACTGGGAGGCTCTCGGCGAGATCCGCCAGGCCGGCTTCGGTCTGATGGAGGCCTTCGGTCAGGTCTGGAAGACCGGCAGCAAGGAACAGCGGGAGAAGGCCCTCGGTGTCATCAACGAGGCCCGTAAGAAGCTGTATCTCATCCTCGCCGACGAGGACTGAACCGCGTAGGACAGACGTCGGCTGAACCGCGTAGGGCAGACGTCGGCTGAACTGCGCAGGGCAGACGTCGGCTGAACCGGGTAGGGCAGACGGGGACTGAACCGCGTAGGACAGACGTCGGCTGAACTGCGCAGGGCAGACGTCGGCTGAACTGCGCAGGGCAGACGTCGGCTGAACTGCGCAGGGCAGACGTCGGCTGAACCGGGTAGGACAGACGGGGACTGAACCGCGTAGGACAGACGTCGGCTGAACTGCGCAGGGCAGACGTCGGCTGAACCGGGTAGGACAGACGAGGACTGAACCGCGTAGGACAGACGTCGGCTGAACCGGGTAGGACAGACGGGGACTGAACCGCGTAGGACAAGAGGCGCCCCCGGAGTGGTCCGGGGGTGCCTCGGCGTGCCGGGGTCTCAGGTCACCAGCCGGTCCAGCCTGCGCAGCGACTCGTGCAGGGCGGCCGTCGCCGAGTCCTTGAGCTTGCCCGCCATCAGGGACACCGTCGCACCCGTGAACTCGCCGTCGATGCGGACCGTCGTCGCATCGCCGTCGGGCGTCAGGGTGTAGCGCGTCGCGACGGTCACCGCCATCGGGCCCTTGCCGCGGATGGCGAGCACCCGCGCCGGTTCCAGTTCCTCAACGGTCCACGCCACCTCGGCCGGGAAGTTCATCAGCCGCATGTTCTCCTGGAACGTCGCGCCCACGTGCAGGGGTTCCGGGCCGCCCGCCGGGAAGCTCGTGTGGGTCGCGTTCCATTCGCCGTACGCGGACCAGTCGGTGAGCTTCGCCCACACCGTGCCGGCCGGCGCCCCGATGCGGGCTTCCGCGCTGACTTCGGCCATGCGACCACCTCTCCGTGTCGGGCCGGGTGCCGCGGAACGTAGCCGCGGCGGCCGCAATGTTCAATACTGACGGACTGTCAGACCGACCGCTGTCTCCACCCGAATCTGCCTGATCTCCTCCGCAAGGAGGAGATTCCGGCCGGCGGAGTCCACTTCTCGTGGGACGTGGAAATGCTTCGTACCGTGGATGACGCGGCCCTGCGTGACTGATGGGGTGGGCAAGGTGCAACCCCGTACCCCCCGGCAGTCGGCCCATGAACACGGCATCCAGCGCGTGGACAACGATGCCAGGCTCAGTGACGAGCTGGCGTCGGTGGTCGGTGGTGCCCGACGCCGGGCCGTCCGGGACGGCGACCGGCAGATCGACACCGCCCATCTGCTCCACTCGCTGCTGGAGTCCGATCCCGAGGCGCGTGCCGCCTTCGTCGAAGGGCCGCAGATCGCGCGCCTGCTCGGCTATCTCGTCCAGCGCAGCATCGGATACGGCTTGCGCTGGCAGAGCGGAGTCGAGGACTCCGGCGCGGTCCCCGTGGTGACGGAGACGGCGGGTTTCTCTCCGCTCGCCGCCGCGTGCATGGAGTACGCCCGCGAGCGTGCCGCCGAGCGTGGCGGACCGGCTCGTGGCACCGATCTGCTCGCGGCGATCGTCGTCGACCCGCAGGCGCGCGCCGTCGAGGTGCTCGGACGGGCCGGCATCGATCCGCGCGAGGTGCTCACGCGGCTCGACGGCCGGTCCGGCAGCGCCCGGGAATGCGGCGAAGCCGCCGCCCACTGAGCGGTACGGCGTCGGGCCGGTCGTCCGTCCAGGCCGTGAGACAGGTGTCATAGGGGATGACGCTCCTGTCATGGCCTGTCATCATGTGGCGGTGCGTACCACTGACAGCAGCGTGAGCGGGCGCGGCAGGGGCGTGGGGCTCGGACTCGCCCTCCTGTCCGCTGTGGCCTTCGGCGGATCCGGTGTCGCGGCGAAGCCGCTGATCGAGGCGGGTCTGGACCCGTTGCACGTGGTGTGGCTGCGGGTGGCCGGGGCGGCCCTGGTCATGCTGCCGCTGGCCGTGCGTCACCGCGCGCTGGTGCGCAGGCGCCCCGGACTGCTCGCCGGGTTCGGGCTGCTGGCCGTCGCCGGTGTCCAGGCCTGCTACTTCGCGGCGCTCTCCCGGATCCCCGTCGGGGTGGCGCTGCTCATCGAGTACCTGGCGCCCGCGCTGGTGCTGGGGTGGGTGCGGTTCGTGCAGAAGCGGCCCGTCACGCGCGCCGCGGCCGTCGGGGTCGTGCTCGCCGTCGGCGGACTCGCCTGTGTCGTGGAGGTGTGGTCCGGCCTCGGGTTCGACGCCCTGGGGCTGCTGCTCGCGCTCGGCGCGGCCTGCTGCCAGGTCGGCTACTTCGTCCTGTCCGACCAGGGCAGCGACGCCGGGGACGAGGCACCCGACCCGCTCGGCGTCATCGCCTACGGGCTGCTGGTCGGCGCGGCCGTGCTGACCGTCGTCGCCCGGCCCTGGACCATGAACTGGTCGGTGCTCGGGGGCACCGCCAGCATGGACGGCAGGCCTGTCGCCGCCGTCGTGCTGCTGGCGTGGATCGTCCTGGTCGCCACGGTGGTCGCCTACGTCACCGGTGTGGTCTCCGTGCGCCGGCTCTCTCCGCAGGTCGCCGGGGTCGTGGCCTGTCTCGAAGCGGTCATCGCCACCGTCCTGGCCTGGGTCCTGCTCGGCGAGCACCTCTCGGCGCCACAGATCGCCGGCGGCGCGATCGTGCTGGTGGGCGCGTTCATCGCGCAGTCCTCGACGCCCTCGAAGGGGTCCGGGCAGCCGGTGGCGAGCGGCGGCCCGGAAAGGGAATTGTCCCGGCGCGGGACCAGCGCCTAAGGTGCCGATCATGCCTTCCGCACGCGTTCTTCCGCCTCCGGCCGCCTGAGGCGGGCCCTCCGGAAACCGCGCCCGGCGATGCGCCGACGCGCGGAACGGTGCTGCCCGCAGACGAAGTCCGTGGACCCCTGATCCCGGCTGATCCGGGGCCCTTCCCGAACTTCCGCGCACCCTGCCGCCGCCCGACGCGGGCGCGGTATGCCGTGCGCGTCTGCGGAGAGAACACGTGTCGAACACTGTCTCCGGCCTGCCCATCGGGCGAGGCCTCCTCTATCTGATCGTCGCCGGTGTCGCCTGGGGCACCGCGGGCGCCGCCGCCTCCCTGGTCTACCGGGCCAGCGACATGGGGCCCGTCACCCTCTCCTTCTGGCGCTGCGCCGCCGGCCTCGTGCTGCTGCTCGCCGTGCGGCTGCTGCGCCCGAGCGCCCAGGGCCCCGTCCAACAGCCGCTCGGCGTCCGGGCGTTGCGGGCCGGGGTCACCGGGCTCGGGCTGGCCGTCTTCCAGACGGCGTACTTCGCGGCCGTCTCCGCCACCGGCCTGGCCGTGGCCACCGTCGTCACGCTGGGCGCGGGGCCCGTCCTCATCGCGCTCGGCGCCCGGCTGACCCTGGCCGAGCGACTGGGCCGGGGCGGCGCCGTAGCCGTCCTGGGCGCCCTCACCGGGCTCACGGTCCTCGTCCTCGGAGGCGGCGGCACGACCGTTCGCCCGGTGGGTGTGCTGCTCGCGTTGCTGTCCGCCGCCGGATACTGCGCGATGACGCTGCTCACCCGCCGATGGGGGCGCGACGGCGAAGGTGACGCCACCCGGACGACAACCGGGGCCTTCGCCGTCACGAGCCTGTGCCTGCTGCCGTTCGCCCTGGCGGAGGGACTGCTGCCGCACACCGAGGAGCCCGGCCGGCTCGTGCTCCTGCTGCTCTACGTCGCCGCCGTCCCCACGGCGCTCGCCTACGGCCTCTACTTCGCGGGCGCGGCCGTCGTCCGGTCCGCCACCGTCTCCGTGATCATGCTGCTCGAACCGGTGAGCGCGGCGGGGCTCGCCGTCGTCCTGCTCGGCGAGCACCTCACGGCGGCGACGCTGGCCGGGACCCTGCTGATGCTGGGCTCGGTGGCGGGCCTGGCGGTGGGGGAGGCCTGGGGCGCGCGGAAGAGGGAGGAGCCGGTGATGGCCATGTGAGGCGGGGAACCGCGGCCTACGCCTCCTGTCTGCGCAGGAGGTAGTCGGGCAGCTCGGTGCCGGGGGCCAGGGCGGAGTCGGAGAGCGGGGTGCCGTAGGTGCGCCGCACCGGGACGACGCCGGCCCAGTGGGGGAGGGCGAGGTCCTCCGGTTCGTCGTTCACGCCGCCGGTGCGCAGCTTCGCGGAGACCTCGTCCAGATCCAGGCGGATGACGGCCGTGGCGGCCAGCTCCTTCTTGTTGGCGGGGCGCGAGTCCGCGGAGCGGCCGGGCACGACGTGGTCGACCAGCGCGTCCAGGGCCTGCCGCTTCTCCTCGGGGTCCGTCACGTCGTGGGCGACGCCGTGCACCACCACGGAGCGGTAGTTGATCGAGTGGTGGAAAGCCGAGCGGGCCAGGACCAGACCGTCGACGTGGGTGACCGTCAGGCAGACCGGCAGGCCGGGATCGGCCTGACCGGCCGCCCGCAGCGGACGCGAGCCCGTCGAGCCGTGCACGTACAGCCGCTCTCCGACCCGGGCGTAGAGCGTGGGCAGCACGACGGGCGCCCCGTCGCGGACGAACCCGAGGTGGCAGACGTAGGCCTCGTCGAGTATCGAGTGCACCAGGTCCTTGTCGTACGCGGCCCGGTCCGGGGAGCGGGTGGGGACGGTGCGGTCGGTCGGCGTGTAGGCGGTGTCGGGCTGCGACGGCGTCTGCGCGGTCCCCTGCATGGCGCTCTCCATTGCACTAGTGCATAATTGGCTTTGTGCTAGGAGAGTATCGGATCAGTGGGCGTCGCGCAGCGGACATTTCCGCGAGCATCGAGCGCGCGGTGGGAGCCGGTGAGCTGCAGCCGGGCCAAATGCTCCCTCCCATGCGGGAGTTGGCGGAGCGGTTGGGGGTGAATCCCAACACGGTCGCGGCCGCGTACCGGACCCTGCGTGAGCGTGGGGTCATCGAGACGGCGGGGCGGCGCGGCAGCCGGGTGCGGCCCGCACCGGCGACGACCGGGCGGGAGCACTTCCGGGTGGACGTCCCCGAGGGGGTGCGGGACCTCGCGCAGGGCAATCCCGACCCCGCGCTGCTGCCGACGCTCGCGGGCGCGTTCGCGGCGGCCGCCGCCGAGGGCGACCGGGCGCCCGTCCTCTACGGCGACACCCCCGTCGAACCGGAGCTGGCCCGGATCGCACGTGCCGGACTCGACGCCGACGGGGTGCCGGACGGGCCGCTCGCCGTGGTCTCAGGGGCCCTGGACGGCGTCGAACGGGTGCTGGCGGCCCACCTCAAGCCCGGTGACACCGTCGCCGTCGAGGACCCGGGCTGGGGTCGCACCCTCGACCTGGTGCCCGCGCTCGGGCTGCGGACCGTCCCCGTCGGCGTCGACGACGAGGGGCCGTGCACCCAGGACGTGCGCCGGGCGCTGGAGGCCGGGGCGCGGGCCCTGATCGTCACGGACCGGGCGCAGAACCCGACCGGCGCGGCGGTGAGCAGCGCACGCGCGCGTGCGCTGCGGGGCGTGCTCCGGGAGTATCCGGAGACCCTGCTGATCGAGGACGACCACGGCCACGGCATCGTCGACGTGCCCCTCCATCCCCTGGCCGGAGTCACCCGGCACTGGGCGTTCGTGCGCTCGGCCGCCAAGGCGTACGGCCCGGACCTGCGTCTCGCCCTGCTCACCGGGGACACCGTCACCGTCGACCGGGTCCGCGGGCGGCACCGTCTCGGTCCGGGCTGGGTGAGCCGGCTGATGCAGCGGGCCCTGGTCAGGCTGTGGACCGACGGGGCGGTGGACACCGCCGCAGTGGCGGCGTCGTACGGGCGGCGACGGGGCGCGTTGATCAAGGCACTCGAACGGCGCGGTGTCGCGGCCTGCGGGCACAGCGGCATGAACGTCTGGGTGCCGGTGCCGGACGAGACCGGCGCCGTCGCCCGGCTGCTGCACGCCGGATGGGCCGTGGCCCCCGGTGCCCGCTTCCGGCTGAGCGCGCCGCCCGGAGTCCGGGTCACCGTCTCGACGCTCGTCGACGGCGAGATCGAGAGGCTGGCCGACGCGATCGCCTCGGCCCTCGGCCCGGCCCCGGCGCGCAGCTACGACTGAGCCGCGGGGCCTGTGCGACCGAACCCGCGCGTGACAACGACCGGGCCGCGGGCCCCGCGCGACTAGACGAGGTATCCAGCTGTGGCTGAGAAGAAGAACAGGCGTCCGGCCAATGAGCATCAGCTTCCACCGCACGTGAAAACGGCACGCCAGGCGGCCGGCAGGGCAGCGGGGTGGAAGCCAGATCCGAAGCCCCCACAACGCCGCGTGATCCTGACTATGTTCGGCATGTCTCTCCTGTGCCTCGGGATGACCGCCCTCTTCTGGTTCCCGTCACACTCCTTGGCAGAGGACCTGCGCTCCAGGGGTGTCACTTCCGCTGCCACCGTCGTCGGTGTCGACTCCAAGCCCCAGTACGTCAAGGTGCGCCTCGCAAGCGGTCCTCTGGCTGGAGACGAGGTCAAGATCTCGGACTACGCCGGGATGTATCCCGACGTCCACCGTGATGAGGCCATGCTCGTCACGTACGACCCTCAACAGCCTTCGCGGGTCCTCTCCCGCGGTTGGGTGGAGGACCCGCCGGCGAATCTGCCGGCGTACGGAACAGCGGCCCTCACCTTGCTGTGCCTGAGCCTCACGACCGCGGCAGTGATTAGGCGTCTCCGAAATCCTGCGCAGGTCCGGTATCGGTTGGGCGGGCACCTTCCAGCGCTACGCGCATGAATGAAGGCACGGGGCTTTTGAGTTCTAGCCGGGGCCAGCCTGACGGGTCCTGCTCGCTCGATGGTGGGGAGAGCACGTGCCCACTCCGGCTGGCTCGCCGTTCGCACGGCGCCGCAGCACTGGCTCGACATGGCATCCCGCAAGGGCAAGCACGGCGGCCGCCCGCCGGTCATCACCGAGGAGACGCTGGACACCGGGCAAGCGCAAGGGGCAGGACCCCTCGGTGGCCAGCGTCTACCCCGCTGATTCCCGTTCGGATACCGCCCTAGGGCTGGTGCGGCCGAAGGATCTGAACCGATACCGGGAATCAGGCCGAGACGAGCTCCTGCTCGCGGGCCGGCGTTTTGATCTTGGGCTTCTTGTTCGGCAGCGAGAGCCGGAAGACCTTGCGCCATGCGGAGAACACCTGCTTGGGCAGCGGCCCGGTGACGTACTCCAGCTCGTACTTTTCGAACAAGGCGCGCACCTTCACCGCGACCTCGGCGTACCGGTTGCTCGGCAGGTCAGGGAACAGGTGATGCTCGATCTGATGCGACAGGTTGCCGGTCATGAAGTGCATGGCCTTGCTGCCGCTGATGTTCGCCGAGCCCATCATCTGACGCAGGTACCACTGGCCGCGCGTCTCCCCCTTGATCGACCGGCGCTCAAAAACCTGCACGCCCTCGGGGAAGTGCCCGCACATGATCACCGAGTGGGACCAGATGTTGCGGACCAGGTTCGCGGTGAACGTGGCGGCGAGCGTCGGGAGGAACGACGGGCCCGACAGCAGCGGGTGGATCACGTAGTCCTTGAGCACCTGCTTGCGGATCTTGCGCCCCACGGCCTTGGCCCGCGCGCGGAACTCCGGGTTCTTGCGGCGGCGCTTGTGCAGGTTCTTGCCGAGCTCCAGGTCGTACGCTGCGATGCCGTACTCGAAGAAGCAGGCGTTGATGAAGTTCCACAGCGGCTGGCCGAGGTGGAACGGGTGCCACTTCTGGTCCTCGTCGACGCGCATGATGCCGTAGCCGAGGTCGTTGTCCTTGCCGATCACGTTGGTGTACGTGTGGTGCAGCTCGTTGTGCGAGTGCTTCCACTGATCGGCCGGCGAGACGTGATCCCACTCCCAGGTGGTGGAGTGGATCTTCGGGTCCCGCATCCAGTCCCACTGGCCGTGCAGGATGTTGTGGCCGATCTCCATGTTGTCCATGATCTTCGCCACGGACAGACCGGCGGTGCCGATCAGCCACGCGGGCGGGAAGATCGAGAACAGCAGCACGCCCCTGCTGACCAGCTCGAGCGTGCGCTGCGCCGAGATGACCTTGCGGATGTAGGCGGCGTCCTTCTCGCCGCGGCCGGCGATCACCTCGTCGCGGATCGCGTCCAGCTCGCGGCCGAGCTCCTCGATCTGCTCCGCGGTCAGGTGTGCGGTGGGGTCGATGGCGGTCAAGGTGCTCCTACCGTTCGATGCTGCAAGGGCCCGCCGCGGCGGACACACAGGTCTGGATGAGGACGCCCGGCTCGGCCTCGGTGATCTCGCCGGAACGCAGGTCGCGGACGGCGCCCGCCTTGAGCGGCGTGACGCAGCCGAAGCAGATGCCCATGCGGCACCCGGAGGGCATGAGCACGCCGGCCTCCTCGCCGACGTCCAGCAACGGCGTGGCGCCGTCCGCGTTGACGGTCTTGCCGGCAGCGCTGAAAGTGACCTCGCCGCCGTCACCGGCGACGACGACGCTGGGGCGGAAGCGTTCGGTGTGCAGGCGCTCCGGGACGCCGTGCTCGCTCCAGTGCTCTTCGGCGGCGTCGAGCAGGCCCGCGGGCCCGCAAGCCCAGGTCTCGCGCTCGGCCCAGTCGGGCACGAGTTCGTCGAGACGGGCGATGTCGAGCATGCCGTCTATGTCGGTGTGCACCTCGGTGAGCTGCAGCTTCTTGTCCGCAACCAAGTCGTGCAGTTCGCTGCGGAAGATCACGTCTTGCGGCTGTGGCGCGCAGTGGACCATGACGACGTCGTTGAGCTCGGTGTCGCGCAGCATGCCCATCACCGGCGTGATGCCGCTGCCGGCCGTCAGGTAGAGCACCTTGGCGGGCTCGGCCTGCGGCAGCACGAAGTCACCGGTCGCCTGATCGAGCTGGATCAGCGTGCCCGGTTTCGCCCGGCGGACCAGGTGGTTGCTGACCTTGCCGTCCGGGATCGCCTTCACGGTGATCGTGACGCGGCCGTCCCGGCGGTTTGCCGGTGAGGTGACCGAGTAAGCGCGCCACAGGCGCACCCCGTCGACGTCGACACCGATCCGCACGTACTGACCGGCCGTGTGGCCCCGCCAGCCCCGTCCCGGCCTGATCACAAGGGTCGCGGCGTCACCCGTCTCGGGGTGCACCGCCTCGATGCGCCCACGCAGGTCAGCGCCCGCGCGCAGCGGGCTGACCAGGTCGAGGTAGTCCGACGGCAGCAGCGGCGTCGTGACCATCTCCAGCAGTTTCCACGCCCTGCTGCGGAGGGCTGTACTCATCATGACTCCAGCTTGCTGCGCCTCAGGGCGTAAAGTCCTGACCGCAGGACGTGAATCTGGTCGACTGACTTGTTCGCAGGGAATAGAAACGTGAACCATGCAATCCGGAGGGCCAGCGAACTGACCCTGGATGAGACGACGGTCACCGCACTTCGGGCCACGCTGAAGACCACCGCCGACGAGGTCGTCCAGGCGATCATCGACGAGGTCCCTCCCTACGCCAACGCCCTGTCGGGCCACATGGGCGCCACCATCCGCCGAGCCGTCCGCACCGCCCTGGGGCACTACCTGGACCTCGCGAGCGGGAACGCCACAGGCGGTGACGCCGGTGACGCCGCCTACGAGCTGGGCCGCGGCGAGGTCCGGGACGGCCGTTCGATGGATGCCCTCCTCAGCGCCTACCGCGTCGGCGCCCGCGTGGCCTGGCGATGCCTGGCAGCGGGTGCCGTGCCCGCAGGTCTGCCCGCCGCAGAGGTCGCCAAGTTCGCCGAACTTACCTTCGCCTACATCGACGAGCTCTCCGCCGCGAGCGCCGCGGGTCACGCCGACGAACTGGCCGCCCAGGGCCGGGCCCAGGAGCGCCACCTGGAACACCTGGCCCGCGACCTCCTCGCCGGCGCGAGCCCGGACGTGCTGCTGGCCTCTGCTCAACGGGCCGGATGGCAGCCTCCGGTTTCGTTGACCGTGGTCCTGCTGCCCGCCGCCCAGGCCCGACCTGTCTACCGCGCGCTCGACCCGAGCACCCTCGTCCTCGACGATCTGCCGGACGCCACCGGTGTGCTGCTCGTTCCCGATGCGGACCGATCACATCTCTTGCGGCAGCTGACCGACCGCACCGCCGTGGTCGGCCCGGCCCGGCCATGGACTCGTGCGTCCACGTCATACGCCCGAGCCGTACGCGCGCGCTCCCTCTCCTCTGATATTCGCGACACCGAGGACCACCTGCCCGAGCTGGTGCTGAGCGCCGACGCGGACGCGTTCGCAGACCTGCGTGCCCGAGCCCTCACACCGTTGCGGACCTTGCCTGTCGCAACGGCCCGGCGGCTGGAGGAGACGTTGCGGGCCTGGCTGCTGCACCAGGGCAGGCGGGAAGAGGTGGCGGCGGCGTTGTTCATCCACCCCCAGACCGTCCGGTACCGGATGTCCCAACTGCGGGAGCTTTTTCCGGATCTCGCATCGCCGCACCGAGTCCTCGAACTGACGCTGGCGGTCGGCCTTCGGGTCAGCTGACGCGTTCTTTCGATCCGCGGGTTGACGTGGTGGAGGAGCCCCGGGCCCGAGGGGAGAAGGCGACCGTGCCGACGGCCGCCTGGTGACCGCGCGGCACGCGCGGTGCGGTGTCCGGTCGGGCCGCAGGTCCCACAACCGCCCCCGTTGGTTGTTGCCCCGCTCGCGAGAGTCGCGCCTCGGGCGACAGGGTGATGGCGCGACCCTCGTGGGTGCGGGTCCCCAGCACGGCCGGATCGGGGAACGGCCCGTCGGGTGCTGCGAGATCCGCGCGACGCGGAGCCGGCCGTCGTCAGCGTCGGGGCGAGCGATGTCCCGGCCGCGCCGAGGTTGAGGGCGCAGACCCGGAGCCGTACACGCCCGGGCGGAAACGTGTGCAGTGGGCCGTGCCGCGCCACACCTGCACGCCGCCGTCCTTCGTGCTCACGGCGGCGGTCCGGCCGTCGCCGCTGAGAGCGAGGCCGCAACTCCCTGCGGGAACGGGCACCTCGGTCGCTTGCGAGGTGGCCGTGTCCCGGGCCACGGGGCGGCCGTGGCGCGCGATCGGCGACGGCTTCGATCAGCGCGGCCTCGTCCACGGCCTGGTCGAAGGTCAGCCGCTGTGCGGCGAGTTCGGCCGGCTTGAGTGCCGCCCAGCACGCCCCGCCCGGCTTCCCCGCCCCGGGCACGCTGCCGTCGGCAATGATCTGCGCGACCTGCCCCGGGTGAGCCGTGTCTCACGACGGAAGCTTGCTATGCAACGAGGTGCATAGGAGGATCGCTCCATGGCGCTCGAGCACGCGATCCTCGTTTCCCTGCTCGAAAAGCCGGGCTCCGGCTACGAGCTGGCCCGGCGGTTCGAGCGATCCATCGGATACTTCTGGACCGCCACCCACCAGCAGATCTACCGCGTGCTCAAGCGGATGGAGAGCGACGGCTGGGTCGACGCCCGGGACGTCCCGCAGTACGGGCGTCCGGACAAGAAGGAGTACTCCGTCGCCCAGCCTGGACGGGAAGCGCTTTCCGCATGGTTGAGCGAACCGACCGAGCCGGAGAGCGTACGGCACGACCTGGCAGTCAAGATCCGGGGTGCCGCCTTCGACGATCCGGCAGCTCTGATCAGTGAGGTCGAGCGGCACCGGCAGGCCCACACCAGCCGTCTCGCTCACTACCTCGCGGGCGAGGCCCGTGACTTCGGGGAGCCACCGGCGGACGGTCCGCTCGACGCCGAACAGGAACTCCAGCACGTCGTGCTGCGCGGCGGCATCGCGTACGAACGCATGATGATCGCCTGGCTCGACGACGTCCTCGCCACACTCGCCCGCTTCGACGCCGAACACTGACCTGCCGAGCGGGCCCTCACCGGGACCGTGCCCGGACCCACCCTCATCCATCCCAGCCGAAAGGCGGCACCCGTGACCGACGCGCTGCTCTTCAACCCGCGCACATACGACCCCGCGCACTTCGACCCGGAGACCCGCAGGCTGCTGCGCGCCACCGTCGACTGGTTCGAAGAGCGCGGCAAGCGCCGGCTGATCGAGGACTACCGGACCCGCGCCTGGCTCGGCGACTTCCTCGCCTTCGCCGCCAAGGAAGGGCTCTTCGCGACCTTCCTCACCCCCGCCTCCGCCTCCGCAGAGGGCGAGGGCGACAAGCGCTGGGACACCGCCCGCATTGCCGCCCTCAACGAGATACTCGGCTTCTACGGCCTCGACTACTGGTACGCCTGGCAGGTCACCATCCTCGGACTCGGCCCGGTCTGGCAGAGCGACAACCCCGCCGCCCGTGCCCGCGCCGCCGAACTGCTCTCCCAGGGCGAGGTGTTCGCCTTCGGCCTGTCCGAGAAGGCCCACGGCGCCGACATCTACTCCACCGACATGCTCCTGGAGCCCGACGGAACGGGCGGCTTCCGGGCGACCGGCTCCAAGTACTACATCGGCAACGGCAACGCCGCCGGGCTCGTGTCCGTCTTCGGCCGCCGCACCGACGTCGAGGGCCCCAACGGCTACGTCTTCTTCGCCGCCGACAGCCGCCACCCGGCATACCACCTGGTCAAGAACGTCGTCGATTCCTCGAAGTACGTCAGCGAGTTCCACCTTGAGGACTACCCCGTAGCTCCGGAAGACATCCTGCACACCGGCCGAGCAGCCTTCGACGCCGCCCTGAACACCGTCAATGTGGGCAAGTTCAACCTGTGCACCGCCTCGATCGGCATCTGCGAGCACGCGATGTACGAGGCCGTCACCCACGCGCAGAACCGCATCCTCTACGGCCGCCCCGTCACCGCCTTCCCGCACGTGCGGCGCGAGCTGGCCGACGCGTACGTCCGGCTCGTCGGCATGAAGCTGTTCAGCGACCGCGCCGTCGACTACTTCCGCACCGCGGGCCCCGACGACCGCCGCTACCTCCTCTTCAACCCGATGACGAAGATGAAGGTGACCACCGAGGGCGAGAAGGTCATCGACCTGATGTGGGACGTCATCGCCGCCAAGGGCTTCGAGAAGGACAACTACTTCGCCCAGGCCGCCGTCGAGATCCGCGGCCTGCCGAAGCTCGAGGGCACCGTCCACGTCAACCTGGCGCTGATCCTCAAGTTCATGCGGAACCACCTCCTCGACCCGGTCGCCTACGAGCCCGTCCCGACCCGCCTCGACGCGGCCGACGACGACTTCCTCTTCCGCCAGGGCCCGGCCCGCGGCCTCGGCTCGGTGCGATTCCACGACTGGCGGCCGGCCTTCGACACCTACGCCCACCTGCCCAACGTCGTCCGGTTCCGTGAACAGGCCGACGCGCTGTGCGAGTTCGTACGCACGGCCGCTCCCGACGAGGAGCAGAGCAGGGACCTCGACCTCCTCCTCGCCGTCGGGCAGCTCTTCGCGCTCGTCGTCCACGGGCAGCTGGTCCTGGAGCAGGCGGCCCTGGCCCGCGTGGAGGAGGACGTCCTCGACGAACTGTTCGCCGTCCTCGTGCGTGACTTCTCCGCGCACGCCGTCGAGCTGCACGGCAAGGACTCCGCAACCGAGGAGCAGCAGCTCTGGGCACTCGGCGCCGTCCGGCGCCCGGCGGTGGACGAGGCGCGTTCAGAGCGCGTCTGGCAGCGCGTCGAGGCGCTGTCGGGGGCGTACGAGATGATGCCCTGAGTCCTCGACACGGCCTCGGACGAACCGCCGCGGGGTACCGGCGGCCGCCCGTACCCCGCGAGGCATTCGCCGGTGAGTGCGGAGCGGTTCGCCGAAGGCCGATGGGGTCCGGGGAAGAACGGACCGGAGTCAGGGCATGTCGCATGCGGACGCTACTCGAGCCCGATGCTCGCCCCCCTTGCCGATCCCGACCTCATTCGGGGCGGGCCGTCGAGGGGAATGGGGATGGCTGGAGGGCGCTGCTCTGCCTGGATGAGGGGCGCCTGGAGCTGCGTGCGCGCCAGGGCACAGCCCGGGCGCCCTTGTTTCCCGAGGTGCGGTCCGGCATCGCGCAGCTGCCGGACGCGACCGCCCTCGACGGAGAACTGGGTCGAAAGACGGCAGACACCTGGCTTTTGAGCGGCTCCAGAGGCGGTTGCAGCGGCGCGGTGCCGGCGTTGCCCGCCAACCGGCGGGACCAGCAACGTAGCCGGACCCGGTTGGGTCCTTGATGCCACTGGGCTCCTGTGCGTGCGGATCGCAACGCATCAGATCCGGGCGGAGGTCAGCAAGGGCGAAAGCCCGCGTGAGCCCTTCCACCAATGTCCGCTCGATCGCCAGCCACAGCCGCTTCTTCAGGTGACTGAGCACACGCCCGGCGGCGTCGTCGCCCACGTCCTGCAGCGGATCCTCGCCCTGACCGCCGCCATCTGGCACGACGACCACACCGGACAGCCCTCCTACGCTCACTGGCCGCCTACGATCGGTGACCCCTTGGGATCGATCACCTAGAGGCGAGACGCCAATCGGGGCTTCGGCCTGACTTGGGTGAGTGCCGCTCCCGTCAGCACGATCACCGCCCCGACCGGCGTCGACCAGGTGAGCCCCTCGCCGAGAAGGGCGACGCCCGCGGCCGTGGCGATGACCGGGATGAAGTACGTGACCATCTGGGCGGTCGTCGGACCGACCTCGGCGACCAAGCCGTACTGGAGGAGCACCGCGAGGCCCGTGCCCAGCGCGCCCAGGGCGGCGATCGCCAGCAGCGGCACGACGGACACGCGGGTCGGCAGGGTCGTGAACAGCGGGGTGACGACGGCCAGCTGCACCGTCGCCAGCAGCAGTTGCGCACCGGTCATCGACAGGTGCGAGTGGCCGGTGCCGGCGAGGGTGCGGCGCACGTAGATCCAGCCGATCGGGTAGCTGAGGGAGCCCAGCAGGGCCAGTGCCGTGCCGGTGGCGTCCAGCCCGTGGAAGCCCTGCCAGACCCCCAGCACCGTGAGCACCCCGAGGAACCCCAGCCCGAGCCCCGCCACCCGCACCCGGGTCGGGCGGTCCTCCGACAGGGCGACCAGCGACAGCGCCATGCCCCACAGCGGCGAGGTCGCGTTGCAGATGCCCGCGAGGGCGGACGGGATGGTCAGCTCGGCGTACGCGAAGAGCGAGAACGGCAGGGCGTTCAGCAGGAACGCGGCGACCGTCAGATGCCCCCAGACTCGCGCCCCGCGCGGCAGCCGCTCGCGTCGTACCGCCATCGCGGCGGCCAGCACCGCGGTGCCGAACGCCAGCCGGCCGAGCGTCACCTGGAACGGCGCGTAGGTCTCGGTGCCCACCTTGATGAGGAGGAAGCTGAAGCCCCAGATCAGAGAGAGGGCGGCGAACCTCAGGCGCCAGTCGAGGAGACGGCGGGGCGGGGCGGGCGGGGCGGTGGCGGCCCGGTCGGCCGGCGTGGTCACGGTGCTCATGGCAGCCACGATGCGCCAACGGAACCTCGTAGCACAATCGAGATTTCGCACCCGGTATTGCGTAGCATTGCTTACATGTTGAACCTGGAGCGCCTGCGCACCCTCGACGCCCTCGCCCGGCACGGCTCGGTGAGCGGCGCGGCCGAGGGCCTGCACATCACGACGTCCGCCGTCTCCCAGCAGCTGTCGAAGCTGGAGCGGGAGGTCGGTCAGCAGCTCCTCGCCAAGAACGGCCGAGGCGTGCGGCTCACCGACGCGGGCCGGCTGCTCGCCGAGCACGCCGCGCGCATCCTGTCCCAGGTGGAACTCGCCCAGTCCGATCTGGAGGCGCAGCGCGGGCAGGTCGTCGGCGAGCTCCGGCTGTCGGCGTTCCCGACGGCCGCGCGGGGGCTGTTCCCGCACGCGCTGGCCGCACTGCGCGAGCAGCACCCCGCGCTCCGGCTGCGCTCCTGCGAGCTGGAGCCGGAGCACGGCATCGCCGGAGTCGTGCGCGGCGACCTCGACCTCGCCGTCGTGCTCGACTGGTACAACAAGCCGATGGCGCTGCCCGAGGGCCTGGTCAAGGCGTCGATCCTGGACGACCCGGCCGAGGTCGCCCTGCGGGTGGACCACCGGCTCGCGGAGCGCGAGGAGGTCGACCTCGGTGAGTTCGCCGACGACGAGTGGATCACCTGGGGCGACGGCGAGTTCTGCCACGAGTGGCTCATGTTCACGCTCCGCTCCAAGGGCGTCGAGCCGATCGTCGGCCATCGCGCCGCCGAGACACACACGCAGCTCGCCCTGGTCGCCGCCGGCCTCGGGGTGTGCATCGCCCCGCTGCTCGGCCGCCACCCGGTGCCCGCCGGTGTCGTGACCGTCCCCCTCCGTCAGCGGGTCCGACGGCACGTGTACGTCGTCTGGCGCGCGGACGCGGACCGCCGTCCGTCGATCCGTGCGGCGGTGAAGGCCCTGCGGGCGGCGGGGGAGAGGGTCGGCTGACGTTCCGGGCGGAGGCTACTGCCCGGACAGTTTGCGGAAGTCCCAGGAGACGATCTTCTCGGGCCTCAGTCGGATCCAGGCGTGCCGGCCGTCGTGCGGCATCTCCTCCAGGCCGAAGTTCTTCCGCGCGAACAGCACCTCGGGGACGTCGAGTTCGGCGCGCAGCTCGCCCGTGCGAGGTATCTCGCCCACGAACTCGACGGTGCCCGACAGCTCGGCGCCGCGCAGCTCGTCGTACTCCTCGCCGGTGTCGACCACGATCGCCACCCGCGGATCGCGCCGCAGGTCGGTCCACCGCTTGCTGCGTACGACCGAGTACAGCCACATCGAGGTGCCGTCCCAGGCGAACCACAGCGTGCTCACGTGCGGCGCCCCGCCGGCCGACACCGTGGCGACCCGGCAGGTGCGCTGGGTGGTCAGGAACTCGTCCAGCTCGCCCGGCGTCATCATGATCTTCCGGCCCCTGCGCTGCTGCGTGACGGTCATGCTCCCCCTCTTTCTCCCACGTCGTGCCAGAGGAGATCCTCTGACATCACGTCAGAAAAGGATGAGTGCTCTTCCGTCCGTGCGCAATGGTCGCTACGCTCGCCCGCCCGGCCGCTGGTGACAGGGGGAAAATCGTGCCCTCGTGCACAGCGCTCAGCGAACTCCTCGAACCGCTCACCACCGTGCTGCTCACCGTCGAGTGCCAGGAAGGCGTCGTCGGGGCGGACAGCGCGCTGCCCGAACTCGCCGAACAGGCACGCGTCGGCGGCGCCCTCGCCAACGTCGCCCGTCTGGTGGCGGCCGCCCACCACGGAGGGGTCCAGGTCGTCCACGCCATCGCCGAGCGCCGCCCCGACGGCCGCGGCGCCAGCCGCAACGCCCGGCTCTTCCGTGCCGCCGCACGGCTGCCCGTCCAGCAGCTGACCGGCACGCCGGCGGTGCGGGTGGCCGCTCCGATCGAGGTCGCCGAGGAGGATCTCGTCGTACGGCGTCTGCACGGGCTGTCCCCCCCTGCAGGGCACCGACGTCGATCCACTGCTGCGCAACCTCGGCTGCCGCACCCTGATCGTCACCGGCGTCTCGGCCAACGTAGCCGTGCCCAACGCCGTGTTCGACGCCGTGAACCGCGGCTACACCGTCGTCGTCCCGGCGGACGCCATCGCGGGAGTGCCCGCCGACTACACTCCCGCGATGATCCGCCACACCCTCGCGTTGGTCGCCACGGTGACGACCACGGACGAGGTGCTGGCGTGCCTGGAGCGTGCGCGTGGCGTCAGGCGAGCGTGATGGAGTCACCTTTCACGCTGATCTGCTTCGCCTCCAGCGGTTCGACCGCCGGCCCCTTCTTCACGCTGCCGTCGAGGACGGAGAACTGACTGCCGTGGCAGGTGCAGGAGATGATGTCGTCCTTGAGGTCCACCATCGGGCAGTCCCGGTGGGTGCAGAGCGTCGAGAAGGCCTTGTAGTCGCCCGCGGCCGGTTGCGAGACCACGACCTTTTCGTCCTTGAAGATCTTGCCGCTGCCCTCGGGGATGTCGGCGGTCTTCGCGAGCGCCGCACCACCGGCTCCCGCTCCGGCGGACGAGCCGCCCCCCTCGTTCGTCCCGCCGCCACCGGCGGCACCCTGTTCGGTGGAGGGGTCGGACGCCTTGTCCTCCGAACCGCACGCCGTCAGCGCCACGGTGAGCCCCGCCGCGCCGACCGCCGCCACGACGGTGCGGCGGCTCGGTCCTGACATCGGCTGAACTGATTCGCTGGTCATGCTGACGTTCCTTCCGGGGGAATTCGTGATCTGCCGAGAGGTACGGCCCCTGGGGACCGGCTGTTCAGACCCTGCCGAAATCCTGACCCGTTCGGGGAAGGACACGGGTAAAGCGGAGCTGTCGGCTTGCTGTCGGGTTCCGGGCCGCCCCCGCGAGGCCGTCACCACGGTCGCCGGGTACGTCAGTAACCTGGGGCGATGCTCAAGGAAGTGATCGCGACCCGTTTCATCGCGCCCCTGCGTGAGGGCGGTTCGCTGCCGGGTCTGGTCGAGGCGGACGACTTCGGCACCTACGTCCTGAAGTTCACCGGCGCGGGGCAGGGCCGCAAGACACTCGTCGCCGAAGTGGTCTGCGGGGAACTCGCCCGGCGGCTGGGGCTGCGGATGCCGCGCCTCGTCACCGTCGAGCTCGACCCCGAGCTGGGGCTGGGCGAACCGGAGGAGCAGGTGCAGAGCCTGCTCCGGTCCAGCGGCGGCACCAACCTCGGCATGGACTTCCTCTCCGGCGCGCTCGGCTTCGATCCGCTCGCGTTCCCGGTGAGCCCCGAGGAGGCCGGCCGCGTGGTCTGGTTCGACGCGCTGATCAACAACGTCGACCGGTCCTGGCGCAACCCCAACCTGCTGAGGTGGCGCGGCGAGCTGTGGCTCGTCGACCACGGCGCGACGATGATCTGGCACCACAACTGGCCCGGCGTGGAGGCCTCCGCCGCCCGCCCGTACGACGCCTCCGACCACGCGCTGGCGTCCTTCGCGCCCGATGTCGCCTCCGCCGCCGCCGAGTTGGCGCCCCTGGTCACCGAGGAACTGCTCGCCGACGTCACCGCTCAGATCCCGGACACCTGGCTCACGGACGAACCGGGCTTCGCCGCGCCGGACGATCTGAGGCATGCCTACGCGCGCCCGCTGCTGGCACGGGCCGCCGTCATCCACGACCGCATCCAGGGGCTGAAGTGAACGACCGGCACATCATCAAGGGCGGGCCACGGGACCGCCACGTCTACGAGTACGCCGTCCTGCGCGTCGTCCCGCGCGTGGAACGCGGCGAATGCGTCAACGCCGGGGTCCTGGTCTACTGCCGCGCCGAGTCCTACGTCGGTGTCCGCACCCACCTCGACGAGAACCGCCTGCTGGCGCTCGACCCCCTGGCCGACGTGGAGGGGGTCCGAGCCGCCCTGGGGGCCGTGGAGGACCTGTGCGCGGGTGGGAGCGCGGCCGGGCAGGCGGCCTCCGACGATCCGGGCCGCCGCTTCCGCTGGCTGGTCGCGCCCCGCTCCACGATCGTCCAGCCCGGCCCGGTGCACACCGGCCTGACCACCGACCCGGCGGCGGAGACCGAGCGGTTGCTGGACCTGCTGGTGAGGTGATGGAGACCCCTCCGTCAGCGCCGGCGGCGCCTCACCACGTAACCGGCGGCGAGAGCGGCACCCACAGCGAAGGTCAGTCCGATCGCGATGTCCCAGTCGCTCGGCCCCGAGGCCGCCGCACCCCCGAGCCCGCCTCGCACCCCCTGGCTCGGAGCGCTGGTGGGAGTGGTGGTGACGGGAGCGGAGGGTCTGATCGAGGGACTCATGGACGGACTGGCGGAGGGGCTGGGCGAAGTGGGCGACGTCGTGGGGTCGATGATCCCTCGGCGGGCCAGCGCCTCGCACGCGACGCCGTCGTCGGGGCCCTGGTCCTCGTCCAGCCTGTTGGGATCGCTCGGGTCCGCGTCGAAGACGGCCTGCGCGTCCTCCTGGAAGGCGAAGTCGCGGCAGTCCAGGTCCTGCCGGGCGTGAGCGGGGTCGGCCATGGGCACGATCGCGACGATCGCGAACAGCGCGCCCATGACACCGGTGCGACGGCGCATGGAGCGCCTCCCTTCCGGTCATGGGTGGCTCGCGCTCCGACGCTAGGCGCCGAGGGGTGCGGCGGCGCGCCGCCATGGGCCGATCGGGTGTCCTCGGGGACGTCTCCGGGCCGGGCGGACGCCGGGTGATGGATCACATGCCGACCCCGGCCGTTGACACCGCGTGCCAGGGCTTCTAGCGTCACACCCACTGAAGGTACTAAGCGGTCGCTCACCTGAGGAGTAGCAGTCATGTCCACCACTGAGCAGCGGGTTGCCGTCGTCACCGGTGCCGCGCGCGGCATCGGTGCCGCCACCGCCGTACGACTGGCCGCCGAGGGCCGCGCGGTCGCCGTGCTCGACCTCGACGAGGCGGCCTGCAAGGACACCGTCGAGAAGATCACCGCCGCCGGTGGCAAGGCCATCGCCGTCGGCTGCGACGTCTCCGACGAGGCGCAGGTCGAGGCCGCCGTCGCCCGGATCGCCGAGGAGCTCGGCGCCCCGACGATCCTGGTCAACAACGCGGGCGTGCTGCGCGACAACCTGCTGTTCAAGATGAGCGTCTCCGACTGGGACACCGTCATGAACGTGCACCTGCGCGGCGCCTTCCTGATGTCCAAGGCCTGTCAGAAGCACATGGTGGACGCGGGCTTCGGCCGGATCGTCAACCTGTCGTCGTCGTCCGCGCTCGGCAACCGCGGCCAGGTGAACTACTCGGCCGCGAAGGCGGGTTTGCAGGGCTTCACCAAGACCCTCGCCAAGGAGCTCGGCAAGTTCGGCGTCACCGCCAACTCCGTCGCCCCCGGCTTCATCGCCACCGAGATGACCAAGGCCACCGCCGACCGCGTCGGCATGGGCTTCGAGGACTTCAAGGCCGCCGCCGCCACCCAGATCCCGGTGGCCCGGGTCGGTGAGCCGGAGGACATCGCCAACGCCATCGCCTTCTTCACCGGCGAGGCGGCCGGATTCGTGTCCGGCCAGGTGCTGTACGTGGCCGGCGGACCGCTCGACTAGAGGACGAAGAACATGACTTCCGTGGAACTCTCCGGCAAGGTCGCCCTCGTCACGGGCGCCAGCCGCGGCATCGGCTACGGCGTGGCCGAGGCCCTCGTCGCGCGCGGCGACCGCGTGTGCATCACCGGCCGCAACGAGGACGCCCTCAAGGAGGCCGTCGAGCAGCTCGGCGCCGACCGCGCCGTCTACGTGGCGGGCAAGGCGCACGACGAGGCCCACCAGGCCGTCGCCGTCGAGCGCACGATGGAGGCCTTCGGCCGCGTCGACTACCTGGTCAACAACGCCGGCACCAACCCGGTGTTCGGGCCGATCGCCGACCTGGACCTGAACGTCGCCCGCAAGGTGTTCGAGACCAACGTCGTCTCGGCGCTCGGCTTCGCCCAGCGGACCTGGCACGCCTGGCAGAAGGACAACGGCGGCGCGATCGTCAACATCGCCTCCGTCGCGGGCCTCTCGCCCTCGCCGTTCATCGGCGCCTACGGGGTCAGCAAGGCCGCCATGATCAACCTGACCGTGCAGCTCGCGCACGAGTTCGCGCCCAAGGTGCGGGTCAACGCGATCGCCCCGGCCGTCGTGAAGACCAAGTTCGCCCAGGCCCTGTACGAGGGCCGGGAGGAGGAGGCCGCGGCGGCCTACCCGCTCGGCCGGCTCGGAGTGCCCTCCGACATCGGGGGCGCGGCCGCGTTCCTCACCTCCGGGCAGTCCGACTGGGTCACCGGCCAGACGCTCGTCGTCGACGGCGGCATCTTCCTCAACGCCGGGACCGGCTGACGGGGACCGCGCACGCGGCTCGGCACGGGCGCCCGTCCACTCGGACGGCGCCCGTGCCGGCGTAAAGAAACCGCAAAGTGCGATGACAACGTCGTCAAAGGTTTATCGATCAAGAGGTCATGGACGGGGAGGGTCAGGGGGCGCGGCACTGCGGTATGGTCTGCCGACCCTTGGTATGGCAGATCGAGGAGCGTGCGCGTGTTCAAGCGGAACCGATGCCTGCGGCGGGTGGCGGCCATCGCGTCCATATCGGCCCTGCTCGCCGGGTGTGGCGTGCTGTCGTCCGACACCCCGGAGGACGAAGGACCGATCGTCGTGGGCACCACCAGTGCGCCCAGCACGCTCGACCCTGCCGCGTCGTGGGACAGCTCCTGGGAGCTGTTCCGCAACATCTACCAGACGCTCCTGAGCTATCCGACGGGCGCGAGCACGCCACAGCCGGACGCCGCCGAGAGCTGCGGCTTCAGCGACTCCTCGAACCAGGTCTACCGCTGTGAGCTGCGTGAGGGCCTGAATTTCTCCAACGGCGACGCGCTCGACGCCCAGGCGGTGAAGTACTCGTTCGACCGGATCCGCAAGATCAACGTCAACGGCGGCCCCGCCGGTCTCCTGGGCAGTCTCGAGCGGGTCCAGGCGCCGAACGAGCGTGAGGTGATCTTCCACCTCAACAAGCCCGACGCGACCTTCCCGTTCGTGCTCGCCACCCCCGCCATGTCGATCGTGTCCCCGGACGCCTACCCGGACGACAGCCTGCGCAAGGGCGACGACGTGGTCGGGTCGGGGCCGTACACCCTCGACTCGTACTCCGACGGCAAAGAGGCCGTCCTCGTCCGCAACGACTCCTACAAGGGCTACGCGGAGCGCCGGAACGACGCGGTGACCGTCCGCTACTTCCAGGACTCCGACGCCATGGTGACGGCGCTGCGGGACAAGAAGATCGACGTGACCTACCGCGGCCTTGCGGCCGGTGACGTGGTCGAGCTCCAGAGCAAGTCCTCCAAGGACGAGGAGATCCAGCTCGTCGAGGGCACCGGCACCGACATCAACTACCTGGTGTTCAACCCGAAGGACGCCTGGGCGGACAAGAAGGCCGTGCGCCAGGCGGTCGCGCAGGTCGTCGACCGGGCGGCGATCGCCCACAAGGTCTACAAGGACACCGTCGACCCGCTGTACTCCATGGTCCCCAAGGGCCTCACGGGCCACACCACGGGCTTCTTCGACGACTACGGCGACCCCGACGTCGCCAAGGCCCGCAAGATCCTCACCAAGGCGGGCATCAACCAGCGCGTCCCGCTCACCTTCTGGTACACCAGCGACCGCTACGGCTCCGAGACCGCCGGGGAGTTCAAGGAGCTGGAGCGCCAGCTCGAGGCCTCGGGCCTGTTCACGATCAGCCTGAAGAGCCGCCCCTGGAAAACCTACGTCGAGGGCTACCAGAAGGGTGAGTACCCGGTGTTCGGGCGCGGCTGGTTCCCCGACTTCCCGGACGCCGAGAACTTCATCGCGCCGTTCGTCGGCGACCAGAACGCCCTCGGCACGCCGTACCCGGCGCCCGAGATCACCGGCGACCTGCTGCCCCGCTCGCGCCGCGAGAGCGACCGCGCGAACGTGGAGAAGGAGTTCGAGGAGGCCCAGCGGATCCTCGTGGACGACGCGCGGCTGCTGCCGCTGTGGCAGGGCCGGCAGTACGTGGCCGCCAGCCGGGACGTCTCGGGCGCGGAGCGGGCCCTCGACCCGTCGACGATCATGATGATGTGGGAGCTGCACCGCAAGACCGCCTGGTAAGCGGTCCGGCACCCGGCTTCCCGGGCGCGTTGTCAGTGGTCGCCGGTAGGTTCTGAGGCCTGGAAGTGACCGCACATCGTGAGGACGTTGACGTGACCGACACCGCCATGCTGCCCGAGTCCTGGCGCGGGGTTCTGGGCGACGAGCTGCAGCAGCCCTGGTTCAAGGAGCTGACGGAGTTCGTCGAGGAGGAGCGGGCGAAGGGTCCCGTCTACCCGCCGCGCGAGGAGGTCTTCGCGGCGCTGGACGCCACGCCGTACGAGCGGGTCAAGGTCCTGATCCTCGGTCAGGACCCCTACCACGGCGAGGGACAGGGGCACGGGCTGTGCTTCTCGGTCCGGCCGGGCGTGCGGATCCCGCCGTCCCTGCGCAACATCTACAAGGAGATGCACCAGGAGCTGGGCACGCCGATCCCGGACAACGGCTATCTGATGCCGTGGGCCGAGCAGGGCGTGCTGCTGCTCAACGCGGTCCTCACGGTCCGCGGCGGCGAGGCCAACTCGCACAAGGGCAGGGGCTGGGAGAAGTTCACCGACGCCGTGATCCGGGCCGTGGCCGAGCGCCCCGACCCGGCGGTCTTCGTGCTGTGGGGTAACTACGCGCAGAAGAAGCTCCCGCTGATCGACGAGTCCCGGCACATCGTGGTCAAGGGCGCGCATCCCTCGCCCCTGTCGGCGAAGAAGTTCTTCGGCTCGCGACCCTTCACGCAGATCAACGAGGCGGTGGCGGCGCAGGGACACACGCCGATCGACTGGACGATCCCGAACCTGGGCTGAGTCCCACCGGTCGCGGACCGTGCCGTGACGGGCCCGGGGGTGTCCGGAGTCAGGGGCCGTGCCGTGACGGGCCCGGGGGTGTCCGGAGTCAGGGGCCGTGCCGTGACGGGCCCGGGGGTGTCCGGAGCCGCCTGAGCCGGATCGCCCCCGCCTGCGGTTAGCGTCGGCGGGAACAGCCGGCGAGTGCGCGGAGGGCGTCGTGGCGGAGCGACAAGAACAGACGGTGCCGGATGCCGTGCTGACGCGGATCGGGCAGGTGGTCATGCTGCACCACGCGGGGGACCGGGAGGAGGCGCGGCACCGGTTCCTCGGCCTGTGGGCGGAGATCGGTGAGCACGGCGACCCACTGCACCGCTGCACTCTCGCCCACTACCTGGCCGACACCCAGGACGACCCGGCGGACGAACTGGCCTGGGACCTACGGGCGTTGACGGCCGCCGAGGAGGCCAGGGGCGAGGCCCTCGCGGCGACGGCGGTAGCCGCGCTCTCCCCCTCCCTGCACCTGAACCTGGCCGACGACTACGTCAGACTGGGGCGCGGCGACGCCGCCCGCACACATCTGCGGTGGGCCCGGGAAGCCGCCACCGCCCTCACCGACGACGGCTACGCCGAGGGCGTGTGGGCGGCCATCGGACGGCTGGAGTCCCGGTTGGGAGAGGGCGGCGGCCCGGGGACGTGGACGCCGCCTCGTCAGCGGCCCTGACGCGGCAGTCAACGCCCGTAGGTGTCGCGGCAGATCGTCGCCTCCGGGCTGTCCGCCCGCCATCCGCCGTAGCGTCTGCCCAGCGCGCACACGTCCGCGTTGTTGCTCGGGACGCTCTTCTCGACGTCCCGGCGCACCGACTCCGGCACGTCGCGGAGGTCGGTGTGCGACCGCTGGGGGCGCCGGGGTGCGGGCTCGGGGCGTTCCGGACGGGCGGGGCGCGGACGGACGTCGCGGTGCCCGGGCTGCGGCGCCCCGGGTTGCCGCGACGAAGCCTGGTCAGCGGGCGGGCGGGTCGCCGGCACGGCCGGCTCGGGGCGGCGGGACGCCTCGTCGATGAGCAGCAGGGCCTCGCGGGCCGGTGCCTGCACGATCGGGGTCTCGGCCGCCCCCTCCGGCTCCGGCGCCGACGGCCGGGACGGTGCCACCGTGGGCCCCGGCGTGGCGGGATGCGGAACCGTCGTACAGCCGGAGAGGGCCGAGACCGCCACGGTCACCAGGAGCGTCGCTGTGGTCGTCGTTCGATGCACCCGCGCAACTCTGGTGCGTCCGGCCCACGTTGGGGCGACGGACAGGCGGAGGTTGCCCCGCACGGGTGATCTCGCGCCCCGTTCGGAGGGGTCTCGTGTGACGGGGGTGACGTGCAGTGATGCCGTGACGCCGGTGAAGTGTGTGACGGTGGACCCTGAACACGATGGTGGATCAGCTGTCGTCCCGGGCAGTGTGTGACGGCGGTGCGTCAATCGCCGGTCGTGCCGTCGATGCGCTCGCGGATCAGGTCGGCGTGGCCGTTGTGCCGCGCGTACTCCTCGATCATGTGGGTGTAGAGCCACCGCAGGTTGAACCGCTCGCCGGTGCGCCGGTGCTTGCCCTCGGTGATGTCGTCCAGGGCGAAGCGGGCCGCGTTGCGCCGGGCCGTCTCGATCTCGGCCTGCCAGGTGGCGTGGGCCTCCTGCCAGGTGTCCGCCTCGGTGAGGCGGAACTCGCCGTCCCGGTCCTCGTCGCTCCAGTAGATCGGCTGCACGTCCTCACCCAGCAGCACCCGGCGGAACCAGCTCCGCTCCACGTCCGCCATGTGCCGGACCAGCCCCATCAGGGACAGGTCGGACGGCTCGACGGCCGCGGACCTGAGCTGCTCGTCGCTCAGGCCCTCGCACTTCCAGGCGAGGGTCCGGCGGTGGAAGTCCAGCCAGCCTTCCAGCATCGTGCGCTCGTCGGCCGTGGTGGCGGGCATGGTGCGTTCGTTCGTCATGGACGCATCCTTCCCGAGCCGTCCCTGCCGCACCACAAGATTTTTTCAGCCCCCGAGCATCCCCTCCAGCAGTTCCCGCAGCCCGGCCCGCACCTCCTCCAGGCTCGGCACGTCGGCACCGAACGACCCCGCCACGCAGCTGAACATCAGCCCGTCCGCCCAGGCGATCAGCGAGAGGGTGTGCCGGGCCGGATCCGTCGAACCCATTCCGGTGACCAGGGTGGTGAGCTGGTCCCGGAAGCGGGCGCCCGTGGCGTCGAAGAAGGCCCGCAGCTCGGGGCGGCGCGTCGCCTCCAGGGCCAGTTCGTAGCGGGCGAGGGTGAGCGCGCGCTGCTGCGTGAGGGCCCGGTGGGTGGCCAGGGCCAGCGCGTCCGCCAGGGAGCCGGCACCGGCCTCGGGGTCCGGCATCTCGTGCAGGGCCAGCACCCGGGCCTCACGTTCGGCCAGGCGCTGAACCGCCAGCTCCAGCAGGGCCTGCCGGGTCCGCGCGACGTTCGACGTGGAGCCCTGGGGGAGCCCGGCCAGCTCGTCGACCGCCCGGTGGGTCAGGCCGCGCATTCCGCGCTCGGCGAGCAGGGCGAGGGCGGTGTCGGCGACGAGGTCGGAGCGTGCGGGGCCTTCGGTGCGTACGGGCATGGGGTCAACGCTACCCCTCTGACTACAGCTGTAGTAACGTCGACGGCGTCACTACAGCTGTAGTCACCTTGAGTCGTCACCTTGGAGGAGGAGCCATGGCACAGCCCGGGCATGCCGTTGTGATCGGCGGCGGTATCGGAGGCCTGACGGCCGCGGTCGCCCTGCACCGGCGCGGCCTGCGGGTCACCGTGCTGGAGCGGGCCCCCGCGCTGGATCCGGTCGGCGCGGCGATCTCCCTCGCACCCAACTCCCTGCGCGCGCTGGACGTCCTCGGCCTCGGCGACGAGATCCGCGACCTCGCCGCCTGGTCGGGGGACGGAGGCTTGCGCGCTCCGAGCGGGCGGTGGCTGGCCCGCTCCTCCGCCGAGGCCGCCGCCGAGCGCTTCGGCGGCCCGCTCGTACTGCTGCCCCGCGCCACTCTGATCGAGCGTCTCGCCGCCTTGCTCCCCGCGGACGCCGTCCGCACGGACGCCGCCGCGGTACTCGCCGACAGCGGAGGACCCGGCCGGGCGGCCCGCGTCACGACCTCGGACGGCGAACTCGAAGCCGATCTGGTGGTCGGCGCGGACGGCGTCCGGTCCGCCGTGCGCGGAGTGCTCTTCCCCGGCCACCCGGGGCCCGTCTACTCCGGCTTCACCACCTGGCGGGTCATGATCCCCGTCCCCGGCGCCCGGTTCGCCTCGCACGAGACCTGGGGCCCGGGCCGCCTCTGGGGCACCCACCCGCTGAAGGACGGACGCGTCTACGCCTACGGCGCCGCCCGGACCCCCGCCGGCGGCCGGGCGCCCGACGACGAGAAGTCCGAGCTGCTGCGCCGCTTCGGCGACTGGCACGACCCGATCCCCGCCGTGCTCGCCGCCGCCCGGCCCACAGACGTCCTGCGTCACGACGTCCACCACATCGCCGAACCCCTGCCCGCCTACCACCACGGCCGGGCCGCCCTGCTCGGCGACGCCGCACACGCCATGCCCCCGAGCCTCGGCCAGGGCGGCAACCAGGCGATCGAGGACGCCGTCGTGCTCGCCCACCACTGCGACGACCTCGCCGCCTACACCGCCGCCCGGCTGCCGCGTACGACCGCCATCGCGCGCCAGGCCGTGCGGGCGTCCCGGCTCAGCCTCATGAGCAGCCGGGCCGGCATCGCCGTGCGCGACACGGCCGTATCCGCACTGTCGAAGGCCGGGCCCGCCCTCTTCCTGCGCAGCTTCGACGGCATCGCCGACTGGGCGCCCCCGCAGCGGCCGTATGCTTCCGGGCAGACCCCGGCAGGCAACCGTTGGAGGAGATGACCCCGTGAAGGTCGGCTGCATCGGACTCGGTGACATCGCGCAGAAGGCCTACCTCCCGGTCCTCGCCTTCCAGCCCGGCGTCGAACTGCACCTGCAGACCCGCACGCCCGCCACGCTCGACCTTGTCGCCGAGGGCCTGCACATCCCGCCGGAGCGCAGGCACCCCACCCTCGACTCGCTCCTCGCGGCGGACCTCGACGCGGCCTTCGTGCACGCACCCACGCTCGTGCACCCGGACATCGTGACGCGGCTTCTCGAGGCGGGCGTACCGACCTACGTCGACAAGCCGCTCGCCTACGAACTCGAGGACTCCGCGCGGCTGGTGGCGCTCGCCGAGGAGCGGGGCGTGAGCCTCGCCGTCGGCTTCAACCGGCGCCACGCCCCCGGCTACACCCAGTGCGCGGACCATCCGCGCGAGCTGATCCTCATGCAGAAGAACCGCATCGGGCTGCCGGAGGAGCCCCGCGCGATGATCCTCGACGACTTCATCCACGTCGTCGACACCCTGCGCTTCCTCGCGCCCGGCGAGATCGACGACGTGACCGTGCGCGCCCGGGTCCGGGACGGGCTGCTGCACCACCTGGTGCTCCAGCTCGCCGGGGACGGTTTCACCGCGCTCGGCGTGATGAACCGGCTCAGCGGTTCCGCCGAGGAGGTCCTCGAGGTGTCCGGGCAGGACACCAAGCGGCAGGTGGTCAATCTCGCCGAGGTCGTCGACCACAAGGGGCAGCCGACCGTGCGGCGGCGCGGTGACTGGGTGCCGGTGGCCCGGCAGCGCGGGATCGAGCAGGCGGTGCACGCGTTCCTCGACGCGGTCCGCGCGGGCAAGGTGCTCAGCGCCCGGGACGCGCTGGAGACCCATGAACTGTGCGAGCGGGTGGTACGCGCGGTTCAGGAGCGGACCGCCTGATCCGCAGGGCCCGTGCGCCCTCGCCGGCGGCCCACAGGGCGAGGACCAGCATCGCCGCGTGCACCGTCCAGTCGCCGTGGCGCACGTAGGGCGTGGTGCCGTGGGCGAGGGGGATGTCGTAGACCCGTGCGGCGGAGGCGTCCGTGCCGAGCCATGATCCGACGCGCTGTCCGTCCGGGCCGTAGACGGCGGAGACGCCCGTCAGGGTCGCGTGCACCATGGGGCGCCCGGTCTCGGCGGCCCGCAGCGCGGCCAGCGAAGCGTGCTGCGCGGGTGCCCAGCTGTGCTGGAACGTGGACGTCGACGACTGGCCGATCAGCACGTCGACGCCCTCCCGGGTGAGGTGGCGGGTCATGTCCGGGAAGGCGGTCTCGAAGCACACCAGCGGGCCCACGCGCAGATCGTCGCCGACGTTCATCACGATCGGCTGCGAGCCGCGCCTGCGGTCCTCGCCCGCGGCCTTGCCGACCGAGGTGGCCCAGCCGAGCAGGGAGCGGGCCGGGATGTACTCGCCGAACGGCACGAGCCGCATCTTGTCGTAGCGCTCGCCGGTCAGGCCGTCGGGCCCGATCAGGACCGAACTCTTGTAGATGCCGGGCTTGTCGGAGCGCCGGGCGTCCACGTTGACCAGGATGTCGGCGCCCGTCGCGCGGGAGAGGTCCGCGAGCCGCCGGGCGAGGTGGGGCCGGTCGTCGAGGTCGAATCCGACGCTGCTCTCGCCCCAGACGATCAGGTCGACGTCCTGGCCGGCGAGCCGGCGGGTGAGCTGCTCCTCGCGGTCGAACCGGCCGTCCGGGCCGGCGATGACGCCCGGCTGCACGACGGCGATCCTGACCTGGCCGTCGACGGCGGGGCGGGGCGAGAACGCCCAGGCGGCGGAGGTGGCGGCGGCCGTCGCGACGAGACCGGCCACGGCGGGCACCCGGGCTCGGGGGACCGCGACGAGGACGGCGACCGCGACGTTGACGGCCACGAGCAGATAACTGAGCAGCCACACCCCGCCGACCGAGGCGAGCCGCAGCGCGGGTTCGGCCTGCCACTGACTGCTGCCGAGCATGCCCCAGGGGCCGCCGAGCCCCTGCCAGGAGCGGATCAGCTCGATGGCCAACCAGCCCGACGGCAGCACCAGCAGGGCCAGCGCGGTCCGGCTGCTCGAGGGGAGGCCGCCCAGGAGGCGGCGCACCAGCCGGCCCCACGGGGCCCACAGGGCACCGAGGAGGGCGGCGATGAGGAAGGTGAACACGTTCAGACTCGGCAGCAGCCAGTGGTGCATGGCCAGCATGAAGCCGAAGCCGCCGCACCAGCCGTCGTACGCGGCCCGCCTCCCGGTCGGCGCGGTGCGCAGCAGCAGGAGCCAGGGCACGAGGGCGACGTAGGCGCACCACCACAGGGACGGCGCGGGGAAGGCGAGGACGGGGAGGGCGCCCGCGACCGCCGCGGCGGCCGAGCGGCGCCAGGGGGAGGCGAGCCAGTGGCCGAGCGTCTTCATAGGCGCCTCCTACCCGCGGTTGCCTCCAGTGTGCGCCCTGCGGACGATCTAGGACACAGGACGCCGGGTCAGTTGACCACAGGTGCCGTTCGCGGCTCGGGAAGGCGCCGCCACTTCTCCCGTACGACCACCTCGCTCAGCCGCCAGCCGTCGGCCGTGCGCAGCACGGCGAAGGCGTACCGGCCGCCGCACACGAAGTCGGGAGCGGGTCCGGCGGTGGCCATGGGATTGACGTAGTCGGCCTGGACCTCGGCCGTGTCGCCGGTGTCCTGTTCCCAGATCCCGAAGCGCACCCGCCGGTTGACGATCAGATGCTGCCGCATCGGGAACAGCCCCAGGCTCTCCGCGAGCCAGGCGGCGACCGCCCGGGCCTCTCCCTCGATGCCGCCGGCCGAGCGGTAGTCCGCCCGCCCACGAGGGGCGAACAGCCCTCGGTACGCCTCCCAGTCACCGTCGTCGACCGCCACCGCGTAGTCGGTGATCAGTCCGTCGACGGCCAGCCGGTCTCTCACGGTGGCGAGTTCCACGCGCTGCGTCATCGGCTCAGTGTTGGCCATGGCGGGGACCGGGCCAAGAGCCGTGCGTGCGCGATATTCGGTGGCCGCCGAGGGGCGCCGGGGCCCAGCCTGTCCCTCGTGAACGAACGACACGAACCGAAGTACCGGGTGAGGGCCCGCCACACCGGGTCCACGATCACCGTCTACCAGGCCTACCGCCCGGAGATCGGCGGCCCCGCCGCCCGCCACGGCCGCTTCCCGGCCTCCTGGAAGCGGGAACGCATGACCTGGATCAAGCCCTCGTTCCTGTGGATGATGTACCGCTGCGGCTGGGGCACCAAGGAGGGTCAGGAGACCGTCCTGGCGATCGAGATCGACCGTGAGGGTTTCCTCTGGGCGCTGCGCAACGCCTGCCTGTCCCACCACGTCGCCGCTCTGCACGGCGACCAGGCCTCCTGGAAGCGGCAGTTGAGGCAGGCGCCCGCGCGGGTGCAGTGGGATCCGGAACGGGATCTGCACCTCAACCCGCTGCCGCACCGATCGCTTCAGCTGGGACTCGCGGGGGAGGCGGCCGCCCGCTACGCGGACGACTGGATCAGGGGGATCGAGGACGTCACGCCGCTCGCCACCGAGATCCACGGGCTGGTGCGGGCCGGGCAACTGGCGTCGGCTGCGCGGCTGTTGCCCGAGGAGCGGCCCTTCGCCGTCGACGACGAGGTGCTGGCGCGGCTGCGCGCCTAGAGGGTGCGGTACGACCAGAGGGCGCGGTACGCGTCGGACAAGGGACTGCGGGAGCCCGCTCAGGCCGCCTTGGCGACGCCGCCTCGGAGCGCGGCGGCCCATTCGACGACGAGAAGCTCGTACTCCGCGCGCTCCTCGGCCGACAGGGTGCCGCCCGTGCGCTGCCACAGCGCACGGATCTCCTCGTTGACCTCGGCGGCGGACCGCACGGAACCAGGGGTCACGAAATCGGGGGACATGCGGACAAGCCTAGGGGCAGCCACTGACAGCCCGCTACCGGACGGCTACCCGATGGCTATGCGGTTGGTCACGAGACCGGGGTCACAGGCCCCCGGGCTCAGCCCGCCGACTCGGCGGCGTGGGGGCTCAGGGCGCCCGTGCTGACCAGGGCGATGATGACGATGCCGAGCGCGATGCGGTAGTAGACGAACGGCATGAAGCTCTTGGTCGAGATGAACTTCATGAACCAGGCGATCACCGCGTACCCGACGACGAAGGCGATGATCGTCGCGAAGATCGTCGGTCCCCAGGAGATGTGGCCGCCCTCCGTCGCGTCCTTCAGCTCGAACAGGCCCGACGCGAGCACCGCGGGGATGGCGAGCAGGAAGGAGTAGCGGGCCGCGGCCTCGCGCTTGTAGCCCATGAACAGACCGCCGCTGATGGTGGCGCCGGAGCGGGAGACGCCCGGGACGAGCGCCATGGCCTGGCAGACGCCGTAGATCAGGCCGTCCCGCACGCCCAGGTCCTCGAGGGCCTTGCGCTGCTTGGGGGCGCGGTGCTTGCCGCCGCTCTCGTCGCGGGCCGCGAGCCGGTCGGCGACGCCCAGGACGACGCCCATGACGATCAGCATCGTCGCGGTGATCCGCAGATCGCGGAACGGTCCCTCGATCTGGTCCTTCAGCGTCACGCCGAGCACGCCGATCGGGATCGAGCCGACGATCACCAGCCAGCCCATCCGGGCGTCGGGATCGCTGCGCAGCGACTTGTCGGTGAGCGAGCGCGCCCATGCCGAGATGATCCGCCCGATGTCCTTGCGGAAGTAGATCAGCACGGCCGCCTCGGTGCCGATCTGTGTGATCGCCGTGAAGGCGGCGCCCGGGTCCTTCCAGTCCGCGAAGGCCGCCGTCAGGCGCAGGTGGGCGCTGGAGGAGACGGGGAGGAACTCGGTCAGCCCCTGGACGAGTCCGAGGATGAGTGATTCGAACCAAGACATGAGGTAGCGGAGTCCAAGTGCCGATCGTGGGACGGACGAGGGGCGCACCGGCCCGCCGTTGCGATGAACGGGGGATCAGGTGTGCCGAGGGGGAAGCGTAGCGCCCCCGGAAGGCCCACCGGACACAGGGGTTTGGAAGCGCTCCCGACCAGCGGCGATCAGGCCGCGGTCGGTCCGGTCACCGTCCAGCCGGGGGTCTGGGGTCGGGCCGTGAGGTCCTCGTGGCGCACCTCGTCGCCGCAGGCGCGGCAGGTGACGGCCGGGGCGAGGGGGCGCCCGCAGGAGTGTTCCACGACCATCGGGCGGTCGCCGTCCGGCCGGAGGTGGCGGTCGCCCCACGCCATCAGGGTCAGCAGCGCCGGCTCCAGCTCCAGCCCCGCCGGTGTCGGCCGGTACTCGAAGCGCTGCGGGCGCTCGCTGTAGAGGTGCTTGGCCAGGATCCCGGCGTCGACGAGCCGGCGCAGCCGGGTGGCCAGGATGTCGCGCGGGGCGCCGGTGTTGCGCACCAGCTGGTCGAACCGGCCGTTGCCCAGGCACACCTCCCGCAGCACGAGCAGGGAGTACTTCTCGCCGACGAGCGCGAGGGTGTCGGCGATGGAGCAGGGGCGCGGGTCTTTGCGGTCGGCCATGAGGATCAGTCTAAGAGAGGGTTGGATTTTCCAACCCTGCGGGCTACGGTGAGTTCGGATTTCCTACTCACTGGTAGCCGTGGAGGCCCGCACATGCGTGACGCAGTGATCGTCGAAGCCGTACGCACCCCGATCGGCAAGGGCAGACCGAACGGCGCCCTGGCACACGTCCACCCCGTGGAGCTCCTCGCCCACACCCTGCGCACCCTCGTCGAGCGGTCCGGGATCGACCCGGGGCTGATCGACGACGTCATCGGCGGAACCGTCGACCAGGTCGGCGAGCAGGCCATGAACACCACCCGCTACGCCGTGCTCTCCGCCGGGTTCCCGGAGTCGGTGCCCGCGACCACCGTGGACCGCCAGTGCGGCTCCTCGCAGCAGGCCGTGCACTTCGCGGCGCAGGGTGTGCTCTCGGGTGCGTACGACATGGTCGTGGCCTGTGGCGTGGAGTCGATGAGCCGGGTGCCGATGTGGTCGAACGTGCCCGAGGGCAAGGACCCCTTCGGCCCGGGAGTCGCCAAGCGCTTCCCCGAGGGGCTCGTGCCGCAGGGGATCAGTGCCGAGCTGATCGCCGCCAAGTGGTCGATCGGCCGCGAACGGATGGACGCCTTTGCCGTCTCCTCGCACCACAAGGCCGCCGAGGCCTGGGAGAGCGGGCTCTTCGACGCCGAGGTCGCACCCCTGGAGGGGGTCACGCGCGACGAGTGCGTACGCCCCGGCAGTACCACCGAGATCCTCTCCGGCCTCAAGCCCGCCTACCAGGACCCCGGCTTCACCGAGCGCTTCCCGCAGATCGAGTGGAACGTCACGGCGGGCAACGCGAGCCCGATCAACGACGGCGCCTCGGCGGTGCTCATCACGTCGAGCGAGACGGCGGCCCGGCTCGGCCTGCGTCCGCTGGCCCGTTTGCACAGCTTCGCGGTCACCGGCTCCGACCCGCTCCTGATGCTGACGGGCGTGATCCCGGCGACCGAGAAGGTGCTGCGCAGGGCCTCATTGACCCTCGACGACATCGACCTGTTCGAGGTCAACGAGGCGTTCTCCAGTGTCGTACTGGCCTGGCAGCAGGAGACCGGCGCCGACCTCGCCCGGGTCAACGTGAACGGCGGGGCCATCGCGCTCGGGCATCCCCTCGGCGCGAGCGGAACCCGGCTGACGACGACACTGGTGCACGCGATGCGGCAACGAGGTGCCCGGTACGCGCTCCAGACCATGTGCGAGGCGGGCGGACTCGCCAACGCCATGGTGCTGGAACGGGTCTGAGCCGGGCGTGACGGGGCGTCAGAGACGGCGCAGCTGGTGCCGCTTGCGCCAGGCCACCACCACGCCCGCCAGCGCGGGCAGCGCGATGCACGCCATGGCGATCAGGAAGGCGGGGGAGGTCGGGGTGGAGGCCCGGGCTCCCGCGACGGCGTAGGCGGCGGTGTTCGGGATCGAGCCGAGGCCCGTGGCCAGCAGGAACGGCAGCAGGCCCATGCGGGAGACGGACGCGCAGTAGTTCGCGGCCCAGAACGGCACGCCCGGGAACAGCCGCACCGCCAGCATCGAACGGAAGCCGTGCCGGCTGAGCTGGCCGTCCGCGGCCTTCAGCCAGCGCCCCCGCAACAGCGGCCGCAGGGCGTCCTGGCCCAGCGCCCGGCCCAGGCAGAAGGCGATGCCGGCGCCGAGCACGGTGCCCGCCAGTGCCACGCCGAGGCCGAGCTGTGAGCCGAACAGGGCGCCCGCCCCGAGGTTGAGCAGCGGCCTCGGCACGAACGCCACGGTGCACACGCCGTACGCCACCGTGAACACCGCCGCCGCCGCGGCACCTGAGAGCTGCGGCGGCCAGCCCTCCGTCAGCAGCCGCTGCGGTTCGAACAGGAGCACCCCGCACGCGCCCGCGGCGAGCAGCACGACGAGCAGGGACAGCCGTGAATACGGGGAGAGCAGAACTCTCGTGCAGCGGGCGGCGAAACGGGCGGGTACGGCGGGTGAGACGGTCGTTGCCGGGGGAACGGCGACGGCGAGCTCCGCGGCGGTGGCCCGGGGAGAGGCCGTGGCGGTGCCCCCAGAGCGGGTGGTGGCATCGAGCATCCGGTGACACTAACCGACAAATGTGTGTGATCGCCGTATGGTTCGTCTCACGAGCGTCACAGCCTCGGCCCGCGCGCCTGTGCGCTGGGCGGACGAAAACCATTCGACGTGCGGTAAAGCGTCGGCAATGATCGACGGCATGTTCCGGCACGCCTTCGCCCTCGCAGCATCCGTGGTCACGGATGCCCCGAAGGCTGCCGTCCTCGATCTCACGGCCGTCATGGACGGCGCCCGAAGCTGACCCTCTCCGGTTCGTCCGGCGGACCCCGCAAGGGGAGGGTCGGGCAGGTCCTCGGGGTCCCACTTCTTCTTCGCTGATCACACGCTTCGAGGTGCACCCATGTCCAAAACGGCTTATGTCCGCACGAAACCGCATCTCAACATCGGCACCATGGGTCATGTCGACCACGGCAAGACCACCTTGACCGCCGCCATCACCAAGGTCCTCGCCGACCGAGGCAGTGGCGCGTTCGTGCCGTTCGACCGGATCGACCGGGCGCCCGAGGAGGCGGCGCGCGGCATCACCATCAACATCGCGCACGTGGAGTACGAGACCGACACCCGGCACTACGCGCACATCGACATGCCGGGCCACGCCGACTACGTCAAGAACATGGTCACCGGTGCCGCCCAGCTCGACGGGGCGATCCTCGTCGTCTCCGCGCTCGACGGGATCATGCCGCAGACCGCCGAACACGTCCTGCTCGCCCGGCAGGTGGGCGTCGACCACATCGTGGTCGCCCTCAACAAGGCAGACGCGGGGGACGAAGAGCTGACCGACCTCGTCGAGCTGGAGGTCCGGGACCTGCTCACCGCGCACGGCTACGGCGGTGACTCCGTGCCCGTCGTACGCGTCTCGGGGCTCAAGGCGCTGGAGGGGGACCCCCGTTGGACCGCGTCGATCGAGGCGCTGCTCGACGCGGTGGACACGTATGTGCCGATGCCGGAGCGGTATCTGGACGCGCCGTTCCTGATGTCGGTGGAGAACGTGCTGACCATCACCGGGCGGGGGACCGTGGTGACCGGGGCGGTCGAGCGGGGCCTGGTGCGCGTCGGCGACCGGGTCGAGGTGCTCGGGGCGTCCGTCGAGACGGTGGTCACGGGGCTGGAGACCTTCGGCAAGCCGATGGAGGAGGCACAGGCCGGGGACAACGTGGCGTTGCTGTTGCGGGGAGTTCCGCGGGACGCCGTGCGGCGGGGTCACGTCGTGGCCGCGCCGGGGAGTGTGAAGCCACGTCGGCGGTTCTCGGCACAGGTGTACGTCCTGTCGGCACGGGAGGGCGGGCGGACGACGCCTGTCTCCTCCGGGTACCGGCCGCAGTTCTACATCCGGACCGCGGACGTGGTGGGGGTGGTCGACCTCGGTGAGGTGGCGGTGGCCCGGCCCGGCGACACCGTTGCCATGACCGTGGAGCTGGGGCGGGACGTGCCGTTGGAGGCGGGGCTCGGGTTTGCCATCCGTGAGGGGGGCAGGACCGTGGGGGCGGGGACCGTGACCGCGGTGGGGTGAGGCTGTGGGGGACTGCGGGCCGTGTTGCGCTGGTCGCGCGGTTCCCCTCGCCCCTTGGGGGCGTGGCCGCACAGGCACAATGAGGGGGTGAACGAGCCTGTACCCGTAGCCCGGTCTGTCGACCACGGGTTTGCCAAGCTGATGCCCGACGTCGACCGGGAGCGTGCCTGGCTGCTGACGGTGGACGGGGCGCCGCAGTCCTACGTCGATCTCGACGAACCCGCGCACCTGGAGTTCGAGTACACGCGGCGGCTCGGGCACGTGCTGGATGTCGTGGCCGAGCCGGGAAGGGCGCTGGACGTGGTGCATCTCGGGGGCGGTGCGCTCACGCTGCCGCGGTACGTGGCCGTGACCCGGCCGGGCTCGCGGCAGGACGTCGTCGAGGCGGACCGGGGGCTGCTGGAACTGGTGGCGGAGCATCTGCCGCTGCCGGAAGGTGCGGCCGTCGCCCTCCACTCGGCGGACGCCCGGGCCTGGCTGGAGAACGCCCCCGCGGACTCGGCGGACGTTCTCCTCGCGGACGTCTTCAGCGGCTCGCGGGTGCCGGCGCACCTCACCTCCGTCTCCTATGTCCGCGAGGCCGCGCGGGTGCTGCGGGGGAGCGGGGTCTACCTCGCCAACCTCCCCGACGCCGCGCCCTTCGGCTTCCTGCGGTCGCAACTCGCCACGCTGGCGGACTGCTTCGAGCAGCTCGTGCTGATCGCCGAGCCGGGTGTGCTGCGCGGGCGGCGGTTCGGGAACGCCGTACTCGTCGCCGGGCACCAGCCGGTCGACATCGCCGCCCTGACCCGTCTCACCGCCGCCGACGCCTTCCCCGCCCGGGTCGAACACGGCGTGGCCCTGCGGAAGTTCATCGGCGGAGCGCGGCCCGTCGGGGACGAGGACGCCGTGCCGTCACCCGAGCCCCCCGACGGGGCGTTCGGCATCGGCTGACGCGGGCTCCGTGCCGCCCGGTGGGGTCCGGCGGCGCAGATCGCGGACGTCCGGAACGCACAGCACGGCCGCCGTGACCGGGACGACCAGGCCGGCGCAGCCCCACAGGGCAGCGGTGCGGCCGAAGGCGTCCTCCGCCGGTCCGGCCGCGGCCGTGGCGGGAGAGACCAGGGCGACGGAGTCGAACCAGTCGTACGCCGCGACGCGGGAGAGCTTGTGCTCGGGGATCTCCTGGTGCGGTGCCGTCATCCAGGAGACGCCGAACACCTCGAATCACGTGCCGCCCGGGGCAGCCGGTCCGACACGGCGGGGGACGTCACCGGCCGAACATCACCGCCCGGGGCCCCTCCCGCCAAACCGTTTCTTTCAGGTGTTCCGGTGCTCCGGTGCTCCGGTGAGTCGGGCCCGCCCCCTGTCCTGTCGCAGGGGGCGGGCCCGTTCCCGCTTCTCCGGGTCAGCCGCCGGTCGGCTCGCCGTGCAGTCGGACGGTGCTGAGGATCTTCATGATGGTCTTCTCGGGCACCTCGCCCTTGACGCCCTTGGCACCGAAGAAGCTCCAGGCGACGAAGTCGCCGGCGGAGTTCTTGAAGCCGAACGTGACCGCCTTGCCGTCACTCGCGCACTTGCCCGTGTCGGGCGTGTTCTCCGAGTGCGCCCAGGCGACGCTGCCCTTCACGCCCGAGGCGGTGGTGTAGGGCTTGGCCTTGTCATCGGTCTTGACGCTCTTCTTGTCCGGCTGCGTGTAGCCGCCGTACACCCACCAGGCCACCTGGTTGACCGCGACCTCGTCCGTGTCCTTGGCGCCGTCGGCGCCCTTGGTGCCCGCCCCGCCCAGGGACTCGGTCTCGGTCCTGCCGTCCTTGTCGTCGTCGCTCGTGCACCACTTGGACTTGTAGAACGCCGGTGCCGACATGGTGATCAGCGGCTTGCCGTCGTCGGACTTCTCGTCCTCGAAGAAGACGGACGAGGTCGGGGAGGCCACCTCCCAGTCCGCGGGGACGTCGAAGGCCGTGCCCCACTTGGGGTTGATGACGACCTTCCACCCCTTGACGGTGGGCTGCGCCGCCTCCCCGCCGCGGGGATTGTCGTCCGAGGCGGGAGCGCTCGGCTCCTCGGCCGTCGGGCTCGTCGCGACCTTGTCGTCCTTGCCCTTCTTGCCGCCGTCGGCCGTGTCGTCCTTGTCGCCGCCGAGCACCAGGAAGCCCGTGACACCCGCCGCCACGACCACCGCGGTGGCCGCGATGATCGCGACCAGCTTGGTCCGGCTGCCGCCACCACCCTGCGGCGGCTGCGGCGGCTGCGGCACGCCGGCCGGCCCGGGGGCGCCCCACTGCGGCTGCTGCCCATAGGGGTTGGGCTGCTGCTGGTATCCCGGCTGCTGATAGGGATTCGGCTGCTGGTACCCCGGCTGCTGGTACGGGTTGTTCGCTTGCGGGTTCTGCTCGCCCCCGGGCGGCTGCTGTCCTGGCCACATGGGCAGCCACCCTAGCCGCGCCACGGACACGATTCGGTCACCGGCCGTGGACGGAGACGTAGCAACCCGGAGACAGCCCGGTGCGGGATGTCGTGCCCAGGGATGCGGCGGTCGTCACACCGCCTGGCCAGGCGTCTCTACTCGTGAGTAACATTCGGCCATGAGCGCAGACCAGATGTCCATCGGCGAGATGCTCGCCGCCACGGTGCCCATGGCACGGACCCTGAACCTCGAGTTCCTGGAGACCTCGCCGGACCGGGCGGTGGTGTCGCTGCCGGACCAGGGCGAGTACCACAACCACGTGGGCGGCCCGCACGCCGGTGCGATGTTCACGCTCGGCGAGTCCGCGAGCGGGGCGATCGTGCTGGCCGCGTTCGGGGACCAGCTCTCGCGCGCCGTGCCGCTCGCCGTCAGCGCCGAGATCTCGTACAAGAAGCTGGCGATGGGCGCCGTCACGGCCACGGCCACCCTGGGCCGCCCGGCCGCCGAGGTCGTCGCGGAGCTGGACGCCGGTGAGCGTCCCGAGTTCCCGGTGGCCATCGCCATCCAGCGGGCCGACGGTGCCGTAACCGGTGAGATGACCGTGGTGTGGACCCTGCGGCCCAACGGCTGACCCCGCAGTCGCGCGCGCGTCGGTCCCGGCCCGGTGCCGACGCCTTCGCGGGTCAGGCCGCCGCGTCCCGGTGTTCGGGGAGCACGCCGTCCAGCTCCCCGAGGAAGACCCGGAGCCACGCCACGAACTCCGGCCCCAGGTCGGGTCGTTCGCACGCCATCCTGACCACCGTGCGCAGATTGTCGGCCTTGTCGCCGGTGTCATGGCGCAGGCCCTTGAAGACCACTCCGTGCACCGTGCCGTCCGCGGCCATCAGCCGTACCGGTGGATCTGCTCCGGCGGGACCTCCATCAGGGCGACCACGCTGCCGAGACTGCGGTCGCGGACGTCGAGCATCCGGCTCAGCAGCGTCTCGCGCGGGTCGATCAGGTCGTCGCCGAGGGGCACCGCGAAGGGCTGGTCGCCGACATGGCGGCGGGCGCACAGCACGGCGTGGCCGAGGCCGAGCGGGTCGCCCTGGCGGATGTGGTGGATGCTCGCCGGCCGCGCCGGATCGCGCACCGCGTCCAGCCGCACGGTGTCGCCCTTGGCCGTGAGGGCCTGCTCCAGTTCCAGGGCGTGGTCGAAATGGTCCTCGATGTTCCGCTTGTGACGGCCGGTGACCATCAGGACGTCGTCGAGTCCCGCCGCTGCCGCCTCCTCGACGACGTACTGGATGGCGGGCTTGTCGACGACCGGCAGCATCTCCTTGGGCGTCGCCTTCGTGGCGGGCAGGAAGCGGGTGCCGAGGCCGGCGGCCGGGACGACCGCCTTGCGGACGGTGCCGGCGGTGCGGACGGTGCGGGCGGGGACTGCGGGGGCTACGGGGGCGGAAGAGCGGGGGCGGTCATGCGGCTCATGCTGGCGCGGAGAGCTGAGAGCGCGCCGAGAGCCACATGGGCGCGCGCTGTGGAGTTGGAGATTGTGTGGACCGACCGCCTTTCGATGCGCACAACTTGCGGGTCTCGGCGCCCGTGTTTTCGAAAGCCGGTGCGGATACCGCCGGTAACGTATCTGAATTCCTTCCGTTTTGAACTTGGGTCATCCGAACTCCTTGTTACCTGTCAGTCGCATGTGCGAAAGTGAGCCGGCTCACAGGCCGAGTCCGTAGCTGACGCGGCACAGGTATGCACCAATCACGCACCTGCTTTCCGACGGACGCGCAATTCGCCTGCCGTTTCGCGGTGGAAGGAAATGGTTCCGTGCAATCCCCCACGCCCCCACGCCCGCCGTACGCGCCACGACCCGGAGCGGGACCCGCACAGTCCGACCGCAATCTCCTCGCCCGGGTCGGCGAACCCACCGAAGGGCCGCGCGCCGTCGCGCTGTTGCTGGCCCGGCACTGGCGCGCGGTCTATGAATACGCCGTGATCTGCCTGGCGTCCTCCCAGGATTCCGCATCGATGGCGGCCGCTGCCGCCTTCCGCAGGGAACTGGCCCGGCCGGGCGGCGGAGCCCTGCGTCCGCGGCTGCTCACCGCCGTCCGGGAGACGGTCCGGGAGTGGGCCGCCGACGACGGCATTTCCGAAGTACTGCCGGAACTCCGCAAAACCGTCGGCGCCCGCGGCCTGCGCGCCGCCCGGCCCGGCACACCCGAAAGGCGACGCCTCGCGGAGCGCGCTTTCCGCAGCCTCCCGGGGGCTTCCCAATGCCTGCTCTGGCACACCGACGTCGAGGCCGAACCCATATCCGTACCGGCCGGTCTGCTGGGAGTGGACGCCACCACCGCGTCGGCCGCCCTGGAACAGGCGCGCGAGCAATTCAGGTCGGGATGCGTACGCGCCCACCGGGAACTCGCCCCGACGCAGGAATGCCGCTACTACAACCGCCTGCTGGACGTTCCCATGCGTCGCGGCGGGGCGCTGCTTCCCGATGTGCAGCGGCATCTCATGGCCTGCCGCTACTGCCGCCACGCCGCCGAACAGCTCAGCCATTTCGAGGGCGGTCTGGAAGACCTGCTCACCGAGACGGTGCTCGGCTGGGGCGCCCGCCGCTACCTGGAATCACGGCCGGGCCGCGTCGAGGGCCAGGGTGCCCTGTCGGCCGGCGGACGCCACCGCCTCCGGCCCCGTGCCCTGCCGGCGGCCGGCCGGTCCGGGGCGCCGAGGAGGCACGCGAAGGCGCTGGCCGCCGCCGTCGGGGTGACCTCCCTCGTGCTGCTGGCGACCCTGCTCGCCGCCCGGGGCTGGACCGAGGAGGGCGGCACCGCCGACCCGCAGGCCACCTGGGGCGTGGTCAGCGGCCACTCCCTCGACCCGGACCGCGCGGGACCCTCGTCCGTCGGACCGGACTCCGTCGCACCCTCGGCCGCCGCTTACCCGTCGGCCGCCTCCGCCGGTGCCGCCGCCGAAGTGGCCCGGGGACGGCTGCGCAACCTCGGCGAGGGTCTGTGCGTCGACGTCCTGGGCGGCCGCGTCCGGGCCGACGCCCGCATCGTGCTGACCGCCTGCTCCGCGGGTGGGTCCCAGCAGTGGTCGTACCGGGACGACGGCGTCCTGGCCAGCGCCGCCGACCCCACCCTGTGCCTCGGCTCCGACATCGCCAAGGGCTCGGTCGCCTTGGCCGGCTGCCTCGTCCACGCGGGAATCGTCCGCTACGACCTGACCGTGCGCGGTGAACTCCTGCCGCGCGGCGGCGGCAAGGGGCTGGCCCTCGCCCCAGGAAAACGCCGGAGCGTGATCGTCACCGACCGCGACGGATCCGAGGCGCAGCGCTGGGCACTGGAACCGGCCGCCGTTCCCCGAGGGCCGGGGGAGTCACGGGAGAAGAGGGCGCAGGACGCCCCGGGGGAGAGCCGCCGGGAGCGCGAGCAGCGGCCGTACGACGACGCCCCGCCCGTACAGCGGCCCGCACCGCCACGCACCCAGCCCGGGGAACTGCCGCAGCAGCGGTACGAGACGCGGTTCGCGCAGGTGGACTGCTGCGGGCAAGCCGGGGCAGGCGCCGGTGGGGCGGACGGGGCCGGGGGTGATGGGGCCGGTGGGCCCGCGCAGGCCGGCTCGCGAGTTCTCGGAGGCGCGCCGGACACCGTCGCGGACGCCGTGACGACGCTGCACTCCGCGGTGCGCTTGCCGTAGCAGCGGTACGGGGCGGCAGCCCGAGGCCGTCCGAGCCTGCCCGGGGCCGTCCGAGCCTGCCCGGGGCCGTCCGAGCCTGCCCGAGGCCGTCCGAGCCCGCCCAGGGGCATCCGAGGCCGCCCGGCCGTCCAAGTCCGCCAAGGGTCGCCCACTCGGGGTGACGCCCAGGGGCCGCCCACTCGGGGTGACGCCCAGGGGCCGCCCACTCGGGGTGACGCCCAGGGGCCGCCCGGCGGCGCGGATCAGGGCATCGTCGCCGTCCCCGCGGGTTCGGCCGCGGCCGAACCCGCGGGGCGGGTGGCCGGCAACCCGCGGGGAGTGCCGGATGGCCGACAGGCGCCTGGCATCGAACCGGAACAGACTGGTACTCCTCCTGAGTCCGCCCGCAGAACCCAGGGAGTCATCCATGCCCGAGGCCCCGCGCCAGGCCGGCAGCAGCGCGCCGACCGACGAGGAACTGCGCACGCTGGACGCCCACTGGCGGGCAGCCAACTACCTGGCGGCCGGTCAGATCTACCTGCTGGCGAACCCGCTGCTCACCGAGCCGTTGCGGCCCGAGCACATCAAGCCGCGGCTGCTCGGCCACTGGGGCACCTCACCCGGGCTGAACCTCGTCCACACGCACCTCAACCGCGTGATCAAGAACCGCGGGCTGGACGCCCTGTGCGTCTGGGGCCCGGGCCACGGCGGGCCGTCGGTCCTCGCCAACTCCTGGCTGGAGGGCAGCTACAGCGAGAAGTACCCGGACGCGTCCCGGGACGCACAGGGCATGGAGCTGCTGATGCGGCAGTTCTCCTTCCCCGGCGGCGTGCCCAGCCACGTCGCCCCGGAGGTGCCCGGCTCGATCCACGAGGGCGGCGAACTCGGCTACTCCCTCGCCCACGCCTACGGCGCCGCCCTCGACAACCCGGACCTGCTCGTGGCCTGCGTGATCGGCGACGGCGAGGCGGAGACGGGGCCGCTCGCCGGGTCCTGGCACGCCAACAAGTTCCTCGACCCCGTCCACGACGGTGCCGTCCTGCCGATCCTGCACCTCAACGGCTACAAGATCGCCAACCCGACCGTGCTGTCCCGCCTCCCCCAGGAGGAACTCGACGCGCTGTTGCGTGGCTACGGCCACGAGCCGATCCACGTCACCGGCGACGACCCGGCCACCGTCCACCGCGCCATGGCCGAGGCCATGGACACCGCGCTCGACCGCATCACCGCCGCACAGCGCGCCGCCCGCGAGGAGAGTGCGACCGAGCGCCCGCGCTGGCCGGTGATCGTGCTGCGCACCCCCAAGGGCTGGACCGGCCCGGCCGAGGTCGACGGCGAGCCGGTCGAGGGCACATGGCGCGCCCACCAGGTGCCGCTGTCCGGCGTCCGCGACAACCCGGAGCACCTGCGGCAGCTGGAGTCCTGGCTGCGCTCGTACCGGCCCGAGGAGCTGTTCGACGCGGAGGGCCGCCCGGTCGCGGACGTCCTCGCCTGCGTCCCCGAGGGCACCAGGCGCCTCGGTGCCACCCCGTACGCCAACGGCGGCCTGCTCGTCCGCGACCTGCCCATCCCGTCCCTGGACGACTTCGCCGTGCCCGTCGACAAGCCCGGCATGACGATGCACGAGCCGACCCGGGTCCTCGGCGACCTCCTCGCCCGGATCATGCGCGACACCGCCGACCGGCGCGACTTCCGCCTGGTCGGCCCGGACGAGACCGCCTCCAACCGGCTCCAGGCCGTCTACGACGCCAGCGGCAAGACCTGGCAGGCCGGGACCCTGCCCGTGGATGAGCACCTCGACCGGCACGGACGGGTGATGGAGGTGCTCTCCGAACACCTCTGCCAGGGCTGGCTGGAGGGCTACCTGCTCACCGGCCGGCACGGGCTGTTCTCCTGCTACGAGGCGTTCGTGCACATCGTCGACTCCATGGTCAACCAGCACATCAAGTGGTTGCGCACCTCGCGCGGGCTGCCCTGGCGGGCCCCCATCGCCTCCCTCAACTACCTGCTGACCTCCCACGTGTGGCGGCAGGACCACAACGGCTTCTCCCACCAGGACCCCGGCTTCGTCGACCACGTCCTCAACAAGAGCCCCGAGGTCGTCCGGGTCTACCTCCCGCCGGACGCCAACACCCTGCTGTCGGTGGCGGACCACGCCCTGCGCAGCCGCGACTACGTCAACGTCGTCGTGGCCGGCAAGCAGCCCTGCTTCGACTGGCTGTCGATGGACGAGGCCCGGGTCCACTGCGCCCGCGGGGCGGGCATCTGGGAGTGGGCGGGCACGGAGGACGGCACCGAGCCCGATGTCGTCCTGGCCTGCGCCGGTGACGTCCCGACCCAGGAGACCCTCGCCGCCGCCCATCTGCTGCGCCGGTACCTGCCCGAGCTGTCCGTCCGGGTCGTCAACGTCGTCGACCTCGCCCGGCTGCTGCCCCAGGGGGAACACCCGCACGGCATGAGCGACTTCGAGTACGACGGCCTGTTCACCACGACCAAGCCGGTGATCTTCGCCTACCACGGCTATCCGTGGCTCATCCACCGGCTCGCGTACCGCCGCACGGGCCACGGGCAGCTGCACGTGCGCGGCTACAAGGAGGCCGGCACCACGACCACGCCGTTCGACATGGTCGTCCGCAACGACCTCGACCGCTACCGCCTGGTCATGGACGTCATCGACCGTGTTCCCGGCCTCGCGGTCCGCGCCACGGCCGTGCGCCAGCGGATGGCCGACGCCCGCAGCCGCCACCACGCCTGGATCCGTGAGCACGGCACCGACCTGCCCGAGGTCGCCGAGTGGAGCTGGAACGCCTGAGCCCCGAGGGACGTCCTAGAAGCCGGTAGGCTTCCCGGGGTCGCAGGGAAGCTCAGGGAAAGGAACCGGCGTTGCACGTCCAGGAGTGGCTCGAAACCGTACCCGCGGTCGCCGTCTACGCGCTGGTGGGGCTGGTCATCGGCCTGGAGAGCCTGGGCATCCCGCTGCCCGGCGAGATCATCCTCGTCTCCTCGGCGCTGCTCGCGTCCCAGCACGGCGAGATCGACCCCGTCGTCCTCGGCGCCAGCGCCACGGCCGGTGCGATCATCGGCGACTCGATCGGCTACGCCATCGGCCGCAAGGGCGGGCGGCCCCTGCTGGCCTGGCTGGGCAACAAGTTCCCCAAGCACTTCAGCGAGGGGCACATCGCCACCGCCGAGCGCTCCTTCGAGAAGTGGGGCATGTGGGCCGTCTTCTTCGGCCGCTTCGTCGCCCTGCTCCGCATCTTCGCCGGCCCCCTCGCCGGTGTTCTCCGCATGCCGTACTGGAAGTTCGCCATCGCCAACGTCCTCGGGGGCATCCTCTGGGCCGGCGGCACTACGGCGGTCATCTACTACGTCGGCATCGTCGCGGAATCCTGGCTGAAGCGCTTCTCGTGGCTGGGCCTGGTGGCGGCGGTCCTGGTGGGCCTCACGTCCATGCTGGTGATCAAGCGCAAGGCGAAGAAGGCAGCACCTGCGGCGGCGGCGGAGTAGCTCGCCCCAAAGGGGCGCGGTGAACTGCGTGACCAGCCACAACCCACCCGCACCCGCCGAACCGCCTACGCATGCACCTCCCGATGCGCCTTCGCCAGCTCGGCGTACATCGTGCCGTTGAGGGTGACGCCCTGCCGCTCCTCCTCCGACAGCTCCCGCCGGACCTTCGCGGGAACCCCCGCCACCAGTGACCCGGGCGGCACCACCATCCCCTGCGGCACCAGCGCCTGCGCCGCGACGAGCGAACCGGCCCCGATCACGGCGCCGTTCAGGACCGTCGCCCCCATGCCGACCAGACAGTCGTCCTCGACCGTCGCCCCGTGCACCACCGCGTTGTGCCCGATGCTCACCCGCTCACCGACGCTCACCGGGAACCCCGGGTCGGCGTGGAGGGTGCAGTTGTCCTGGACGTTGCTGTCCGCCCCGACGGAGATCGCCTCGACGTCGCCGCGCACCACGGCTCCGTACCAGACGCTCGCCCCCGGCCCCAGCGTCACGCCCCCGATCACCGACGCCGTGGGCGCCACGAACGCCGTCTCATGGATCTCCGGCTCCCTGCCGCCGATCCCCGTGATCATCGCCCGCTGCGCCATGTCCGCCTCCAGGAACGTCGTAGACAACGCGCAAACCGTACGCCACCCGGTGGGGCGAAGATCACAGGCCTCCGACGCCGCGGGCGGAGCTACCGCTGAGTACCGTGAGGTCGTGCCGAAGCGCAAGAACACGTTCTCATCCTGGCGGCGGGGCCTCACACAGCGCGCCGTCCACGCGGGCTGGGCCTGGCTGCAGCGCACGGGCTCCGTCACTGCCGAGCACCCTGGCCGCTACCGCTTCGGCGCGATGGGAACGAGTACCAGACTTGCCTTCCCGCTCGGCACGGTTTTCGGCGAACCCTGGATCCACCTCGGCTCCCACTGCATCATCGGCGAGCGAGTCACCCTCACCGCGGGCCTGATGCCCGACCTCGACCTCGGCCCCGACCCGATCCTGCGCATCGGCGACGGGGTCGTCCTGGGCCGCGGCAGCCACGTCATCGCGGACACGACGGTCACGATCGGCAGCGACTGCTACTTCGGTCCGTACGTCTACGTCACGTCCACGAACCACTCGTACGACGACCCGCACCAGCCGATCGGCAAGCAGTGGCCGCGGATGGAACCGGTGGAGATCGGGCCCGGCTGCTGGATCGGCACGGGTGCTGTGATCCTGCCGGGCGCCCGCATCGGACGGAACGTCGTGGTGGCCGCGGGCGCGGTCGTGCGGGGCACGGTGCCCGACCACGCCGTGGTGGCCGGCGCGCCCGCCCGGGTCGTACGCCGCTGGACCTCCGCGGACGGCTGGCAGCCACCGCTGCGCACCCCCGCGCCGGTGCCGATACCGGAGGGCGTCACCCCCGAGCAGCTCCGCGCGCTGTCGGACCTGGACGAGGAGACGGCGGCCCGGCTGGCCGAACTGGACGAGGAGACGGCGGCCGATCTCGCGAAGCTGGAGCCGGGTTCCTGAACCGTCGGGCTCAGCCCGACGCCAGCAGTACCGTCCCGACCAGGGCGAGTCCCGCTCCGGCGGCCTGCACCGCCCGCAGTCGTTCCCGGAGGACGCCCCGCGCTGCCACGGCCGTCACCACGGGGTACAGGGAGGCCAGCACGGCGGCGACCGTCACCGGGCCGTGCTGCGCGGCGATCGAGTACGTGCCGTTCGCGGCGACGTCCGCGAGGCCGACGAAGGCGAGGGCGGGAAGGGAGCGCCAGGGGAAGCCGTCCGCCGGGAGCGCGGGCGACCCGCGCCGCACCGAGACACAGAGGGCCAGTCCGCCTGCGGCGACGTTCGTGACCCGCTGGACGAACAGGGCGAGGAACAGGCCGGTCAGGGTCGTCGACGCCTCGGCGATCAGCGCCATCACCGCGCCGAAACCGAACGCCGCGAGCAGGGTCAGGCCGATGGCCTGGCGGTGGACCGGGGCGCCACGGAACTGCGGACCGCCCGCCAGGCACACACCGGCGACGGCCACCAGGATGCCGACGAACTGCAGCAGTCCGGGGCGCTCGCCCAGCATCAGGCCGACCCCGACCGGTACCGCCACACCGATGGAGCCCAGCGGCGAGACCACGCCCATCGGGCCGAGCGCGAGCGCCTTGTAGAAGGCGAGCATCGCCACCGGCCCGACGAGCCCGGCCGCCACGGCGAACCACAGCTGCGGCCCCGCCTCGCTCCAGCCGCCGGTCGCGACCACGACAGCGCCGAGCACCACCACCGCGATCGACTGCGAGACCACGACCACCGTGAGGGCGGGCGTGCGCCGGGTCAGCAGACCGCCGCCGAAGTCGGCCAGTCCCCACAACAGGCTGGTGGCCAGGGCGAAGAGCGCTGTCATGGGACGGATACCTCGCAGTACAGTGCAGTGAACGATCAGGTCAACCACACCATAGTGCAGCCTACTGCACTGTGTCATACAGAATATTGGACGGAACGTGTCGGACCTCGACCTGCTGACCCAGTCCCTGGCGCGGAGCGTCAAGCACTGGCGCGCGGTGCGCGGCTTCACCCTGGACGTGCTCGCCGCCCGGGCCGGTGTCAGCCGCGGCATGCTCATCCAGATCGAGCAGGCCCGCACCAATCCCAGCCTCGGCACCGTCGTCAAGATCGGCGACGCGCTCGGCGTCAGCATCACCACCCTGCTCGACTACGAGCAGGGCCCGAACGTCCGCGTCGTCCCGGCAGAACAGGCCGTACGGCTGTGGCACACCGATGCCGGCAGCTACAACCGGCTTCTCGCGGGCACCGAGGCGCCCGGCCCGCTGGAGATGTGGGACTGGCGGCTCATGCCGGGCGAGAGCAGCCCGTCGGACCCGCACCCCGCCGGCACGACCGAACTGCTCCACGTCACGGCGGGCGAACTGACCCTCACCGTCGACGGCGTCGAGCACCGCGTGCCCGCGGGCGCCAGCGTGCACTTCGAGGCGAACGTCCCGCACACCTACGGCAACACCGGCGACGCCCCCATGGAGATGGTCATGGCCGTCTCGGTGCCACCCGTGGCCTGAGCCCCTGGGAGCCCCTGGCCTGAGCCCCTGACCTACGCCGCCATGTGGTGGGCCAGTGGGAGATGGGGGTCGCTCTCGCCCGGGGCCGGTTCCGGGTCCGCGTGCACCAGGGCCGCGGTCAGACGCGGTACGGCGTGCAGCAGCGCGTGCTCGGCGTCCACGGCGATGCGGTGGGCCTCGCGCACCGTCACGTCGCCGTCCACCACGACCGCCACCTCGGCGCGCAGCCGGTGGCCGATCCAGCGCAGCCGCAGTTCACCCACCCCCCGCACCCCGGGCACCTCGGTCAGGGCCCGCTCGGCCCGGTCCACCAGGGCCGGGTCGACGGCGTCCATCACCCGGCGGAACACCTCCCGGGCCGCGTCCCGCAGCACCAGGGTGATCGCCGCCGTGATCGCCAGCCCGACGATCGGATCCGCCAGTTCCCACCCCAGGGCCGAGCCGCCGGCGCCCAGCAGCACCGCCAGTGACGTGAAGCCGTCGGTGCGGGCGTGCAGACCGTCGGCGACCAGTGCGGCCGAGCCGATCGAGCGGCCGACGCGGATGCGGTAGCGGGCCACCCACTCGTTCCCGGCGAAGCCGACGACGGCGGCCACGGCGACCGCAGGGACGTGCTCGACCGGGCGCGGATCGAGCAGCCGGTCGATGGCCGTCCAGCCCGCGAAGGCCGCGGACGCCGCGATCGTCAGCACGATCACGAGCCCGGCCAGGTCCTCGGCGCGTCCGTAGCCGTAGGTGAAACGACGTGTGGCCGCGCGCCGGCCCAGCACGAAGGCGATGCCGAGCGGGACGGCGGTCAGCGCGTCCGCGGTGTTGTGCACCGTGTCCCCGAGCAGCGCCACCGACCCCGAGACGGCCACGACGACCGCCTGGGCCAGCGCCGTCACACCCAGCACGGCGAGCGAGACCCACAGTGCCCGCATCCCGCGTGCCGAGGACTCCAGGGCGGAGTCGACCTTGTCCGCGGTCTCGTGGGAGTGCGGGGCGAGGAGGTGAGCCATCCGGTGGCGCAGCGAGTGCCGGTGGCTGTGGCTGTGGCTGTGGCTGTGGCTGTGGCTGTGGCTGTGGGCATGGGCGTGGCCGTTCCCGTGGCCGTGGGTGTTTCCGTGGTCGTGCCCATGCGAGTGGTCATGCGGGTGGGCGTGCCCGTGCCGTTCGCTCACGTGGATCCCCTTCCGGTGCGCGTGGGAGTGGACGTACCCGTGTCGTGCCGCCATTATGTGCGTATGAGCGCACGCATGCACCTGTCATCTGCGCACGATGCGCATCCGCGCAGCCCGGGCGAGGAGCAGTTCGCACTCGCCGCGGAAGTCCTCGCCCTGCTGGGGGACCGGACCCGGCTCGCCCTGCTGCACGCGCTGACCGGGGGAGAGGCCGACGTCACGACGCTCACGGAGGCGTGCGGCGCGGCCAGGCCGGCCGTCAGCCAGCACCTGGCCCGGCTGCGCCTGGCGGGCCTGGTGAACACGCGCAAGGAGGGCCGCCGGGTGATCTACTCACTGCGCGACGGCCATCTGCGCCGCTTGGTCGACGAGGCACTGAACGTGGCCGACCACCGCCTCAGCGACCGCCCCTTGCACGACTGAGCACGGCTCGCTCAATGACGCGCCGCCGTCCCGAGGTACTGCTCGGCGAAGGCGGCCGCCGCGGCGGGCGAGGTGAACAGGCGGCGCAGCCGGGCGAGCGCGGTGCCCGCGCGGAACGGATCGCCCGCCGCCGTGCCGTGAAACACCTCGGACAGCCACTGCGAGAACTCCTGGTAGTCCCAGACGCGCCGCAGGCACGCCTGCTCGTAACCGGCCAGACCGCTGTCGTCATCCGTCGTCAGCCGGGCTACCAGGGCGTCGCCCAGCAGGAAGGCGTCGTGCAGGGCGAGGTTCATGCCCTTGGCGGCGATGGGGGCGACCAGATGGGCCGCGTCACCGGCGAGGTGGAGCCGGCCGTGCACCATCGGCTCGACCACGTAGTCGTGCATGTCCAGCACGCGCTTCTCGATCAGCCGCCCCTCGGTCAGCGGAGGCACGCCGGTCGCTCCGAGCCGCTGCCGGAGCTCGGACCAGACGCGCTCCTCCGGCCAGTCGTCCGGGTCGTCGCCCGGCGGGCACTGGAGGTAGTAGCGGGTCACGTCCCGACTGCGGGGCATCTGGCCGGCGAACCCGCGCGGGTGGCAGCCGAACAGCACGCAGTCGGCGGACGGCGGCGCCTCGGCGAGCAGGGCGAGCCAGCCGACACCGTAGTCGTGCCGCGCGATCCGGACCCGCTCGACGGGGAGCGAGGCCCGGGTCGCTCCCCGTGCCCCGTCGCATCCGGCGACGAAGTCGCAGTGCACCACCCGGCGTTCACCCGTCTCGAAGCAGGTGTACGAGACCGACGGCCGGTCGCTGTCGACGTCGTGCAGCTCCACGTCCCGGACGCCGAAGCGGATCTCGCCGCCGCGGACGTCGGCGTACTCGCGCACCAGGTCCGTCACCAGCAACGGCTGTGGATAGACGAAGTGGTGACTGCTCGTCAGTTCGCCGTAGGGGAACCGGTAGCGCTCCCCGCCGAAGCGGAACTCGCACGCGCTGTGCAGTTCCGCGCGGTCCAGGAGGTTCCGGGCGAGGCCTCGCTTCTCCAGGCCCCGTACGGCCCATTCCTCGATGACCCCGGCGCGGGGCCGCTGTTCGATGAACTCGCGGGTCTCCGCCTCCAGCACCAGACAGTCCACGGACGCGGCCCGCAGGATGTTCCCGACGGTCAGACCTGCCGGACCGGCGCCCACGACAACGACTGGGAAGCGTCGCGGGGCGCCGGAGTCGGCGGGCGGAGAGGCGTGGGTCATGCGCACATTATGGAGGCCGGTCTCAGTGGACCGGCACCTCCGTGACGGCCACCTCCTCGATGCTCCGCTCGATCTCGCCGGACAGGGAGGCCGAGGCCCGGGCCCAGTAGTAGACGGCCAGCGAGAACACCGCGATGACCAGGATGTCCCACCACAGTGCGAGGTGCCCCTGGCCGCCGAAGCCGCCCTGCCAGGAGATGACGCCCATGCCCAGAAGGTAGGCGGGCAGCCACTGGGCGGCCTTCCAGTCGAGCCGGGGAGCGTCGGGCAGGCCCTTGCGCGTGGCGTACCAGGCGTACCCGCCGAGCAGGACGTAGCCGAGGACGATGGCCACGCCGAGCCGCCACAGGGTGTCCCAGGTGGACCAGTAGATGATGAGGTTGGCCACCACGAACGACAGCGGTGAGACGACCTTCCCGCCGGGCAGGCGGTAGGGGCGTTCCCGGTGCGGCAGCCGGTCCGCGAAGACGCCGTAGGCCAGCGGGGCACCCGCGTACATCAGCACGCTCGCCGAGGTGATGAAGCTGACCAGCTGCTGCCAGCTCGGGAACGGCAGGAAGCAGACCACGCCCGTAACGAAGGACACGATCAGCCCGAACCACGGCACCCCGCGCGTATCGGTGCGGACGAACAGCTTCGGCGCGTAGCCGTTGCGGGCCAGTCCGTAGGAGACCCGGGACGTGGCCGTCGTGTAGATCAGGCCGGTGCCGCCCGGGGAGACCACCGCGTCCAGGTACAGCACCACGCTCAGCCAGCCGAGGCCCAGCAGAGTCGCGAGCCCCGCCCACGGGCCGCTGATGCCGGGGTAGTCGAGCTTGGTCCAGCCGTGTGCGAAGGAGCCCAGCGGCAGGGCGGCGATGAAAACGACCTGGAGCAGGACGTAGATGGCCGCTCCGATGGCGACCGAACCGATGGTCGCGCGCGGCAGGTCCCGCTGCGGGTCGCGGCTCTCGCCCGCCAGCTGGATCGCCTGCTCGAAACCCAGCAGGGCGAAGATGATGCCGCTGGAACTCACGGCACTCAGCACGCCATGGGCGCCGAAGGGTGCGAAGCCGTGCTCGGTGAAGTTGCCCGGGTGGAAGTTGCCCGCCGCGATGATGAAGATCGCCGCCAGCGGCACGGCCACCTTCCACCAGGTGGCGGCGCTGTTGGTGTGCGCCAGGATCCGCACCCCGAGAAAGTTGACCACGACGAACACGGCCATCAGGACGACCGCGACCACGAAGCCGCTCGTCGTCAGCGTCCCGTCCTTCGCGTGCTGGAAGCCCTGCGCCCAGTGCCAGTGCCCGGCGTAGCCGATCATGGCCTCGACCTCGATCGGTGCCACGGTCGCCGCCTGGAGCCAGGCGAACCAGCCGAAGGACATGCCGGCCAGTCCGCCGAACGCGTAGTGCGGATAGCGGGCGGTGCCGCCCGCGACCGGGAACATGCCGCCCAGTTCCGCGTGCACCAGCGCCAGCAGCACGATCGCCACCGCGCCGATGAGCCAGGACAGGATCGCCGCGGGTCCGGCCGCCACGACGGCCTTCTCGGCGCCGTACAGCCAGCCCGAACCGATGATGGAGCCGACCGACGCCCACATGAGCCCGATCAGCCCGACATCCCGGCGCAGGCCGTCTCTTTCCATGAATTCAGGGCCTCTCGAAGATGAACTCGGGGAGTTCGGGGAGCAAGAGGCCTCAGGTTAGGAATCGGCCGGCCGACCGCAGAAGGCGAGTTGTGCACCCTTGACCGGCTGCGGGCATTTCGTGGGGAACGCTTCAGGATTCCTGTACGCGGTGATGAGGCAGCCGTGGGATTTCGATGGCCGGACAGCGGTCCATCACCATCTCCAGGCCCGCCGCGCGGGCCCGGTCGTACGCCGCCTCGTCCACGACGTCGAGCTGGAACCAAACGCCCTTCGCGCCCTTGGCGACCGCCTCGTCCGCGACGGCCCCGGCGAGGTCGCTGTTCACGAACACGTCGACGACGTCCACGTCGAAGGGGATGTCCGCCAGGCTCGCGTACCCCTTCTCCCCGTGCACCGTCTCCGCCTTCGGGTGCACCGGCACGACGCGCTTGCCGAAGCGCTGGAGCACGGCGGCGACGCCGTACGCCGCGCGCCGCTGGTTCGACGACAGGCCCACCACGGCCCAGGTGTCGCCGAGCTCGGTGAGAATCCTGCGGACCGTTGCCTCGTCGCCGTACACCGGCGGCCTCCTCGGAAGTCGTGGACGGGCTGTTCTCCGTTCAACGGTGCCGGGTGCGCGGTGATTCCCCGGACGGCCCCCGTGATAGCTTGCCGAGGCCAGTCGAACCCATGTACGTGGGTCAGGGAATCCGGTGCGAATCCGGAACTGACGCGCAGCGGTGAGGGGGACGGGCGGGGCCTCGGCCACTGGACTCCCTCGCGGACGTCCGGGAAGGCGCCCCGATCCGGACGAACCCGAGTCCGAAGACCTGCTGGCGGCCCCCGCGGCCGCGCGCGGCGGGGGAGCACCGTACGACCGGGCTCCGCGAATGAGCCCTCGACGCCTGAGGACTGGTTCCCGTGTCCCTCGCCCGACCCGCCCGTGCCGCCGCCCTGCTCGCGGCCGGCTCCCTGCTCCTGACCGGCTGCGGCGGCACCGCGTCCACCGACGCCAAGGCCGCCGTCACCCTCACCGACTGCGGGCACGAGGTCCGCGTCGCCGCCCCGCCGCAGCACGCGGTGTCCCTCAACCAGGGCACTACCGAGATTCTGCTCTCCCTGGGCCTCGCCGACCGCCTCGCGGGCACGGCCACCTGGACCGACCCCGTGATGAAGGGGCTGGAGAAGGCCGACGCGACGGTGCCGCGCCTCGCCGACGACAATCCGTCCTTCGAACGCGTCCTGGACACCGAGCCCGACTTCGTCGCCGCGTCCTTCGTCTCCACCCTCGGCAAGGGCGGCGTCGCCACCCGCGAGCAGTTCGAGAAGCTCGGCGTCCCCACCTACGTCTCCCCGTCCGACTGCGTCGGCAAGGACAACTCGGGGGGTGGCGACGGCACCCGCGACAAGGCCCTGGACATCGACACCGTCTACGGCGAAGTCCGGGACCTCGCGACCGTGTTCGGGGTGAAGAAGCGCGGCGACGCCCTCGTGGCCTCACTCCAGCAGCGCATGAAGAAGGCCACCGCGGGCATCGACGCCTCCAAAGTCACCCTCCTGTACTGGTTCGCGAACTCCGAGTCGCCCTACATGGCGGGCTGTTGCGGAGCACCCGGCATCATCACCCGGGCCCTAGGCGCGAAGAACGTCTTCGACGACACGCACGAGGAGTGGCCACAGGTCAACTGGGAGACGGTCGCCGACCGCGACCCCGACGTCCTCGTCATCGGCGACCTGACCCGCAAGTCCCAGACCGCCGAGTCGGCCGCGAAGAAGATCGCCTTCCTGGAGTCCAATCCGGTCACCAGGAACATGGACGCCGTCCGGCACAAGCGGTACGTGCTGCTCAGCGGGCAGGCCATGAACCCGACCATCCGCACCGTCGAGGGCGTGGAGCAGGTGGCCGCCGGGCTGCGCCGGTTCGGGTTGGTGAAGTGACCGCCCGGGAGCGGGAGCTGCCGGCCGCCGGGCCCGGGCGCCGGGCCGGGCTCGCACTGGGCTTGGCCGGGGCCGTCGCGCTCGTGGCGTCCGTCGCCGTGGCCATCACCATCGGCCCCGCCGACCTCGGCGTCGCCGACGTGTGGTCCGTCGTGGCCGCCCATCTCGGCCTCGGCGGCTCCGGACTGACGCCGATCCGGGACGGCATCGTCTGGCAGCTGCGACTGCCCCGCACTCTGCTCGCCGCCGTGTGCGGGGCCGGACTGGCCGTGTGCGGGGCGGTGATGCAGTCCCTGCTGCGCAACCCGCTCGCCGACCCGTTCGTGCTCGGGGTGTCCTCGGGCGCCTCCACCGGAGCGGTCCTCGTCGTCGTGCTCGGCGTGGGCGGCGGCGCCCTCCCGGTGTCCGCGGGGGCGTTCCTCGGCGCCCTGGTGTCCTTCGCGCTGGTGCTCCTGCTCAGTCACACCCTCGGCGGCACCACCGACCGGGTCGTCCTCGCGGGCGTCGCCGCCATGCAGCTCTTCTCCGCGCTCACCTCCTTCGTCGTGATGACCTCCGCAGATGCCGAGACGACCCGCGGCGTGCTGTTCTGGCTCCTCGGCTCGCTCGGCGGCGCCGGCTGGACCGACGTGTGGCTGTGCCTGGCCGCGCTGGCGGTGGCGCTGGTGGTGTGCCTGTCGTACGCCCGAACCCTCGACGCCTTCGCCTTCGGGCAGGACGCCGCCGCCGCGCTCGGGGTGTCCGTCGCCCGCACCCGCCTGGTCCTGCTGTGCGTCACGGCCCTGCTCACGGCGGCTCTGGTCAGCTCGGCCGGGGCGATCGGCTTCGTCGGACTGGTCCTGCCGCACGCCGCCCGGGCCCTGACCGGTCCCGGGCACGCACGGCTGCTGCCGGTCACCGCCCTCGCGGGAGCGGTCTTCCTGGTGTGGGTGGACACCCTGGCCCGTACCGTCCTCGATCCGCAGGAGGTCCCGGTGGGAGTCGTGACGTCGCTGATCGGGGTGCCGGCGTTCGTGGCGGTGCTGTACCGGACGCGGAGGGTGCGGTGAGCGGCGCAGGGGCGTCGGCGGGACCGGGGCTGCGGGCCGACCGGGTCAGCCGCCGTGCCGACGGGCGCCTCATCCTGGACGGCGTCGCCCTCGCGCCGGAGACCGGCTCCACGGTCGGTGTGCTCGGCCCCAACGGCTCCGGCAAATCCACGCTGCTGCGGCTGCTGGCCGGACTGCTCGCGCCGACCTCCGGAGTCGTCACCCTCGACGGCACGCCCCTGGCCGACCTGCCCCGCCGCACGGTCGCGCGCCGCCTCGCGGTCGTCGAGCAACAGTCGGACACCCAGGTCGAGCTGACGGTCGAGGACGTCGTACGGCTGGGCCGCGTCCCGCACCGCCGCGCCTGGACGCCCTCCTCGGCCGACGACGAGCGGGCGGTGCGCGCCGCCCTGCAGCGCGCGGGTCTCGCCGACCGGGCCGGCCGGCTCTGGCACACCCTCTCGGGCGGCGAACGCCAGCGGGTGCAGATCGCCCGCGCACTCGCCCAGGAACCCCGCGAACTCCTCCTCGACGAGCCCACCAACCACCTCGACATCCACCACCAGCTCGACCTGCTCGCCCTGGTGACGGCCCTTCCCGTCACCACCGTCGTCGCCCTGCACGACCTCAACCTCGCGGCGATGTACTGCGATCGGGTCGTCGTGCTGTGCGCGGGGAGGGTGGTGGCGGCGGGCCCTGCGGGAGACGTCCTCACGGCGGAACTCATCGCCGAGGTGTACGGGGTGCGGGCCGCCGTCAGCCGGGAGGGGCCCGAAGGGCGGCCTCATGTGCGGTTCCTCGGCACACTGAACTGAGAGGAGCGGTCTCCCACGCCGAGGCTGAGCCGATCGCGCCACGGTGGCCGGAAAACGCCCGGCCTGCCTGCGCGGGCCCGTCCGCCCGCCTACGCTCGCCTCGTGCTGCGCATCATCGACGCCCGAACCCGTGAGCCGGTCGACGCCGCCCCGGCCCGCCGGGGCCTGACCCGCGTCCAGGTGCACGCGTCGGACTCCGGCGCGACGAACCTGCGGGTGCTGCTCGTCGGGGACCTGCTCGTGCGGACCCTGGAACTCGGCGGCACACCCGTCTGGGCACTGCTGACCGGTGGCAACCGGCAGGCGGAGCTGCGCGCGGAGGCCACGACACTCGGCATCCGCCCCTTCGAGGACAGCCCCGACGTCGGCGCCGGTCTGGGCGAGTCCCAGGCCGTCCATGTCGCCGCCGAGGGCGAGACGGTACCCGACGGGGTGCGCATCGCCGTCGCCCCGGTCGAACCGGGCCCGCCGGGCCACAGCGACCCGGCCGCCTTGCGCCTCGCCCTGCTCACCCGGCACCACAGCGCCCCCGTCCGGCTGGAGCCCGCCGGACTCGACGAGGCCGGGGCCACCCTCGCCCGCTGGCGCGCCGCCGTCGCCGGCTGGGCGCGACAGCCCTCGCGGCCCGTCCCCGACCGCGTACGGGAGCGGCTGCGCGAAGCCTGGGACGACGACCTGGACGTGCCGCGGGTGCTGGAGGTCCTGCGTCAGGTCGAGACCGAGCCGGAGCTCGCGGACGGCGCCCGCTTCGAGACATACGCCTACGCCGACCGGCTCCTCGGCCTCGACCTCGCAGGCGACCTGGGATCGCCGTCATGATCGCCCGCAGCGGCGCCGGCCCGCTGCGCCGTCTGATCGTGCTGCGGCACGCCAAGTCCGCCTGGCCGCTGGACGTCGCCGACCACGAACGCCCCCTCGCCCCGCGCGGCCGCCGGGATGCCCCCGCGGCGGGACGGGCCCTGGCCGACGCCGACCTCCTGCCGGACCTCGCACTGAGCTCCACCGCCGTCCGTGCCCGCCGGACCTGGGACCTGGCCGCGGCCGAGTGGGGCTCGCCCCCGCCGGTCCGGCACGACCGGCGCCTGTACGCCGCCGGCCCGTCCGGCCTGCTGGCCGTGGTGCACGAGGTGCCCGCCGAGGTGGAGACGCTGCTGCTGATCGGGCACAACCCCGGGCTCGAGGAACTGGTCCTGGCCCTCGCCGGTGACGGCCTCGACGACACCCTGGAACAGGTTCGCACGAAATTCCCCACCTCCGCGATCGCCGTCCTGTCCTGGCACGGCACGACCTGGCAGGCGCTGGCCCCCGGCGCCGCGCTGCTCACGTCCGTCACGGTGCCCCGGGGCGCGAAGCACTAGGTCGTGTCCGCACGGGCATGGGGCCTTTCCGGTGATGTGTGCCGGGCTTGCGCTGCGCACACGTCCCGCGGCGGGTATGGCGTCTGAGCGAACGCCTTGCCGACCCATGAGGAGACCAGTCATGCACGCAGTGATCCGGCGGTACGAAGGGGTGACCGACCCGGCTGAGGCGGGTCGCCGGGTGAACGAGGAGTTCCTGCCGATCGTCCGCGAGGTCCCGGGGTTCGTGGCCTACTACTGGGTCGACGCCGGCGGCGGGGTGATGGTGTCGACCGGTGTCTTCCAGGACCGGGGCGGCGCCGAGGAGTCGACCCGGAGGGCCGGGGACTTCGTCCGGGACCGGCTCGCCGAACTGCTGCCCCACCCGCCCCAGGTCACGGCCGGTGAGGTCGTGGCCCACTCGTAGCGGAGGTCTCGGCGGTACCGGCCGACCTGAGGTGTCGAGGGCCGTCCTTCCGCGTCCCCGGAGAGGCAGCCGCCCCGTCGGGACGCTCCCGACCAGGGGATTAGGCTGGCCGGATGGAGGACGAATACCGCACGGTCGCCGGTGCCGGCGTGCACGAGACCGAGGTCAGCCGCTCCCGCTTCCTGTGCGCTCTCGCCCCGGCGGCCACCGAGCAGGAGGCTCAGGACTTCATCGCCTCGGTCCGCAAGGAACACGCCGACGCCTCCCACAACTGCTGGGCCTACGTCATCGGCGCCGACGCCTCCGTCCAGAAGGCGAGCGACGACGGCGAACCCGGCGGCACGGCGGGCGTCCCCATGCTCCAGATGCTGCTGCGCCGCGACATGCGGTACGTCGTCGCCGTCGTCACCCGCTACTTCGGCGGGGTCAAGCTCGGAGCGGGCGGGCTCATCCGGGCGTACGGCGGAGCGGTCGGCGAGGCCCTGGACGCCCTCGGTACCCGTACCCGCCGCAGGTTCCGGCTGGCCACGGTCACCGTCGACCACCAGCGGGCCGGCAAGCTGGAGAACGACCTGCGCACCACCGGCCGCGAAGTCCGGGACGTGCACTACGGCGAGGTGGTCACCATCGAGATCGCCCTCCCGGACTCCGACGTGGACACCTTCCGCTCCTGGCTGGCCGACGCCACCGCCGGCACGGCCGGTTTCGAAACGGGCGGGGAGGCGTACGGGGACGCCTGAGGGAGGCGCACCTCGAGCCCCGACGGCTGCGCGAGCACGGCAATGACCTGCTTCACAGCCCAGTTGTGGACATAACCCCTGAATTACTACCGGACAGGGGTGACAGTCCGGGGTTCGTGGTGGACCGGGTGCCCACAGGCGTTAGCGTGGTGGGCCGACAGCGAGCCGGACCGGCTCGCGTCGCCGACGAACGGACAGCAGGGGGAGACATGCGGGTCGGAGCGGCGTCTTGAGGCTGCTGCACACCTCCGACTGGCATCTCGGCCGGGCCTTCCACCGGGTGAACATGCTCGGCGCCCAAGCCGAGTTCATCAGCCACCTCGTCACGACCGTGCGGGAGCACGCCGTGGACGCGGTGGTCGTGTCGGGGGACGTCTACGACCGGGCGGTGCCGCCGCTCGCCGCGGTCGAGCTGTTCGACGACGCCCTGCACCGCCTCGCAGGCCTCGGCGTGCCGACGGTGATGATCTCCGGCAACCACGACTCGGCCCGCCGGCTGGGCGTCGGGGCGGGGCTCATCGGGCGGGCCGGCATCCATCTCCGGACAGAACCCGCGGCGGCCGGCACTCCGGTCATGCTGGCCGACGCCCACGGCGACGTCGCCTTCTACGGGCTGCCCTATCTCGAACCGGCCCTGGTCAGGGACGAGTTCGGGGTGGACAAGGCCGGGCACGAGGCCGTTCTCACCGCCGCGATGGACCGGGTCCGCGCCGACCTCGCCGCCCGCCCGCCCGGCACCCGCTCCGTCGTCCTCGCCCACGCCTTCGTCACGGGTGGCGAACCCAGCGACAGCGAGCGGGACATCACCGTCGGTGGCGTCGCCGCCGTGCCGGCCGGGGTGTTCGACGGCGTCGACTACGTGGCGCTCGGGCATCTGCACGGCTGCCAGACCCTCACCGACCGCGTCCGCTACTCCGGTTCACCCCTGCCCTACTCCTTCTCCGAGGCCGCCCACCGCAAGAGCATGTGGCTGGTCGACCTGGCCGCGGACGGCTCCGTCGACGCCGAGCGCGTCGACTGCCCGGTGCCCCGCTCCCTCGCGCGGATCCGGGGCACGCTCGAGGACCTGCTCGCCGATGCGGACCTGACACGGTACGAGGAGGCCTGGGTCGAGGCGACCCTCACCGACCCCGTCCGCCCCGCCGACCCGATGGCCCGGCTCGCCGCACGTTTCCCGCACACCCTCAGCCTGGTCTTCGACCCCGACCGCGACGAGAACGAGTCCGAGGTGTCGTACGCCCGGCGCCTGGCCGGCCGCAGCGACCAGCAGATCGCCGAGGACTTCGTCGCCCATGTGCGCGGCGCCGGACCCGACCCGCACGAACAGGGCGTGCTGCGGGACGCTTTCGACGCGGTACGGGCGGACGAGACCGTACGGGAGGTGGCCCGGTGAGGCTCCACCGGCTCACGGTCACCGCCTTCGGACCCTTCGGGGGCACCCAGACCGTCGACTTCGACGAGCTCTCGGCGGCAGGACTGTTCCTGCTGCACGGACCCACCGGCGCGGGCAAGACATCCGTCCTGGACGCCGTCTGCTACGCCCTCTACGGTTCGGTGCCGGGAGCCCGGCAGGGCGGCGGCCAGGGCACGGCCCTGCGCAGCGACCACGCCGCGCCCGCGACCCGCACCGAGGTCACCCTCGACCTCACCGTCGCCGGGCGCCGCCTGGAGGTCACCCGTCAGCCGCCCTGGGAACGCCCCAAGAAACGCGGCACCGGCACGACCCTGGACAAGGCCCAGACCTGGCTGCGCGAGTACGACCCGACCGCCGGAGCCTGGAAGGACCTCAGCCGCTCCCACCAGGAGATCGGCGAGGAGATCACCCAGCTGCTCGGCATGAGCCGGGAACAGTTCTGCCAGGTCGTACTGCTGCCGCAGGGCGACTTCGCCCGGTTCCTGCGCGCCGACGCGGAGGCGCGCGGCAAACTGCTGGGCCGTCTGTTCGACACCCGCCGCTTCGCCGACGTCGAGAAGCGCCTCGCCGAGCGGCGCCGCACCACCGAGGCCCGGGTGCGGGACGGGGACGCGGAACTGCTGGCCGACGCCCACCGCATGCAGCAGGCCGCGGACGACGCCATGGAGCTGCCGGAACTCGCCCCGGGCGAACCGGGACTCGCCGAGGCCGTGCTGAGTGCCGCCGCCGTGACCCGCAGCACCGCCCGCGAGCAGCTCACCGTCGCCGCGTGCACGCTCACCGCGGCCGAATCCCGGCAGGCCGCCGCCGCCCGCGCCCTGGACGGGGTACGCGAACTGGCCCGGCTGCAGAGGCGGTTCGACGAGGCACAAGAACGGGCGGCGCGCCTGGAGCAGGGAGCCGAGGCCTACCGGGAGGCCCAGGCCCTCATGGAGCGGGCCCGCAAGGCCGAAGCCGTCGCGCCCGCCCTCGACCTGCGGGAAGCCTCCGAAGCAGAACACCGCCGGGCAGCCGCCGCCGAGGCACGCGCGCGTGCCCTGCTGCCGGAGACCTTCGCCGACGCGGGCGCGGCCGGACTCGCCGCCGCCGCACGCCGCGCCGCCGAGGAACTGGGCGGGCTCGACTCGGCCCGCCGCGCCGAGCGACGACTGACCGAACTCCTGCAGGAGCGGGCCGGCCTGGACCGCCAGGAACGCGCCGACGCCGACCTCCTGCAGGAGGCGGAGGCCTGGCTCGACGGCTGGGAGGAGCGGCGCACCGCACTCCAGACCCGCGTCGACTCCGCGCAGCAGGCCGCCGCCCTCGCCGAGCAGCTCGGCGCACGGCGTGAGCCCGCGCAGCAGCGGTTGCGGGCGGCCCGCACGCGCGACCAGCTCGCCCAGGACACGGACCGGGCGGTCGACCGGGTCCGCACGGCGCGGGACGAGACGCTTCGGGCCAAGCAGCACTGGCTCGACCTCAAGGAGCAGCGCCTGAACGGCATCGCCGCCGAACTGGCCGCGAACCTCACCGACGGTGAACCCTGCGCCGTCTGCGGAGCCACCGAACACCCCGCCCCCGCCCGCAAGGTCGCCGGGCACGTGGACCGCGAGGCGGAGGAGCACGCCCTCACCGCCTACCAGCGCGCCGACGAGCGGCGCGCCGAGGACGAACGGCGCCTCGGCGAGGTACGGGAGGCGCTCGCCGCCGCCACCGCGGAGGCCGGTGACACGCCGACCGCGCAACTCGACGACGAGTGCGCGGACTTGGAAGAGCGGTACGCGCAGGCCCGCAGTGCCGCCGCCGAGCTGCACGACGCGCAGGAGCGGCTCCGGCAGGCCGGGCAGGAGCACGAACGGCGCCTCGCCGCCCGGCAGGAGACCGCCGTGCGGACCGCCTCCCGGGTCGGTCACCGGGAGCGCCTGGACCGCGAACGGGCCGCGCTGGAGGAGGAACTGGACCGGGCCCGCGGCTCCTCTGACAGTGTCGCCGCGCGGGCGGCGCAGCTGGAGCGGCGGACCGCGCTGCTCACGGACGCCGCCGATGCCGCCCGCGTGGCCGAGGACACCGCCCGGCGGCTGAAGGACGCCGACGCCCGGCTGGCCGACGCCGCCTTCCGGGCGGGTTTCGAGACCCCTCAGGCCGCGGCCGACGCCCTCCTCGACCGCGCCGCCCACCGCGAACTGCAACGCCGCCTGGACGCCTGGCAGCACGAGGAGGCCGCCGTACGGGCCGTCCTCGCCGAGGCCGACACGGCCGCTGCGGCCCGGGAGCCGCGGGCCGACCCGGACGCGGCGCAGCGGGCCGCCGACGCAGCGGTCCGGCGGCTGCGCGATGCCGCCTCCGCCCACGACGCCGCCGAGCGGCGCTGCGCCGACCTCGACCGCCTCTCCGCCCGGGCGACCGCCTCCGTACGCCGGCTGGCGCCACTGCGTGAGGAGTACGACCGCGTCGCCCGGATGGCCGGCCTCGCCGCCGGCACCTCGGCGGACAACGAACGCCGGATGCGCCTGGAGTCGTACGTCCTGGCGGCCCGGCTGGAACAGGTCGCCGCCGCCGCGACCGTACGGCTGCGCCGCATGTCGTCCGGCCGCTACACCCTCGTCCACTCCGACGACCGCACCGGACGCGGCCGCAGCGGACTCGGACTGCACGTCGTCGACGCCTGGACCGGCCGCGAACGCGACACGGCGACGCTCTCGGGCGGCGAGACGTTCTTCGCCTCGCTCGCCCTGGCCCTCGGCCTCGCGGACGTCGTCACGGACGAGGCGGGCGGGGTGCGGCTGGACACGCTGTTCATCGACGAGGGCTTCGGCAGCCTCGACGACCAGACCCTGGACGAGGTCCTCGACGTGCTCGACTCCCTGCGCGAACGCGACCGCAGCGTAGGCATCGTCAGCCATGTCGCCGACCTGCGGCGCCGGGTCCACGCCCAGCTCGAAGTGGTCAAGGGCCGCTCCGGGTCGACACTGCGGCAGCGCGGCGCCGGCTGAGGTCAGCGACCCTCAGCGACCCAGGGGACGCCGGGGGAGGGGCGAGGAGTACACCACGCTCGTGGTCACCGAGCCCAGCGCCCCGATCTTCCCCGACACCTCCTCGAGGTGGCGCATCGAGCGGGCCGTCACCTTGATGACGAAACAGTCGTCGCCCGTGACGTGGTGCGCCTCCAGGATCTCGGGCGTGACGGCGACGAGGTCGTGGAAGGGCTTGTAGTTGCCGTTCGGATAGCGCAGGCGCACGAACGCCAGGATCGGCAGGCCCAGCCGCTCCGGATCCACCACCGCCGCGTAGCCCTGGATGACCCCGGCCTCCTCCAGGCGACGCACCCGCTCGGTCACCGCGCTGGCCGACATGGACACGGCACGGGCCAGCTCGGCGAAACTGGCCCGGCCCTCCCGCTGGAGGACGTCCAGGATGCGCCAGTCGGTGGCGTCCGGGGAATACTCGGTCATGCCGGAGGCATAGCAGGGGAATCCCCGGCGGATCAAGCGAAGTGCCGGGGATCGCCACTTCAGGGGCGGGACGGACGGCCGTAGCTTTTCCGCATGACCACCACCGTGAATCCCGTCCTGCGCGTCGCCCCCGCCGCTCCGGCCGAGGCCGCCGCCCACTTCCGCGCCGGTCTCGCCTTCCACACCGACGTGTCCGACGTCGCCGCCGCACTCGACCCCGGCGGCGACCCCGGCTTCGTCCTCGTCGACACGCGCTCCACCGAGGCGTGGGACCAGGGACACATCCCCGGCGCGCTCCACCTGCCGACCGCGCTCGTCCCCGAGCGGGCCGGGCAGCTCCTCGACCGGACGGTGCCGGTCGTGACGTACTGCTGGGGCCCCGGCTGCAACGGTGCCGCCCGTGCCGCCCTGGCCCTCGCCGAACTCGGCTACCAGGTCAAGGAGATGCTCGGCGGCTTCGAGTACTGGGTGCGCGAGGGCCTGGCGTTCGAGACCTGGCAGGGGCGCGAGCGCCGGGCCCCGGACCCCCTGACGGCTCCCGTGGGCGCGGACGACTGCGGCTGCTGACCCCTGATCCGCTGCCGCGAATCAGCCCTGTAGGTTCTTGCGCCATGGTGCGATACGCGGAGCCGGGCGCTGTGGAGTGGGTGGAGTCGGGCGGGGGGCCGCTGATAGCGGTACCGGAAACCGTCCTGCCGTTCTGGGCGGGCGCCGACGGCGAGGAGACGGCCTCGGACTACGACCGGGCCTGTGAGGTGGACGGCCACGTCGGCCTCCTCCCGGTCGGCGACTGCACCGCGCTGGTCCTGGGCGACGAGCCCGCCGCGACCGCCTATCTGCCCGACCACGGCATGTTCGTGCGGTGGCGCGCGGGCGACTCCGAGGAGGAACTGCTGGCGAGCGTCCCCCCGGCGACCGCCACGGCGGAGTGGGGACCGGAGACGACCTGGAAGGTACCCGGGCCCGTCCGCCTCTTCGACGCGGCCTGGCCCGGGACGGGCCTCGCGGACACCGACCAGGTCCGGGTGGCCCTGGAACCCGCCACCTACACCATCCGCACCGCACGGGTCCAGCCGGGCCCGGAGACCTGGCTGGACCTCATCAGGCTCCACCTGCGAACGCCGCGCTGACGGACGCCCTCCAAGGGCACGGGGAACCGCGCGACCGGCCACGACGGACCCGCACCCGCCCGACGACGGGGCATCCCCCGGGTGTGCGACCTACAGCTGCGACAGTTCGTCCACCAGATCGTCCAGACCCAGCGACCCCTGCGACAGCGCCGCCATGTGCCAGGCCTTCGGGTCGAAGGCGTCGCCGTGCCGCTTGCGGGCGTTCTCGCGACCCAGCAGCCAGGCCCGCTCGCCGAGCTTGTAGCCGATGGCCTGGCCCGGCATGGACAGGTAGCGGGTCAGCTCGCTCTCCACGAAGTCGGCCGGCCGGCTGCTGTGCGAGCCGAAGAACTCCTGCGCCAGCTCGGCCGTCCAGCGCTCGCCCGGGTGGAAGGGCGAGTCGTCCGGGATCGTCAGCTCCAGGTGCATGCCGATGTCGATGATGACGCGCACGGCCCGCATCATCTGCGCGTCCAGGTAGCCGAGGCGGCGCTCCGGGTCCGTCAGGAAGCCCAGTTCGTCCATCAGCCGCTCCGCGTACAGCGCCCAGCCCTCGGCGTTGGCGCTCACCATGCCGACGCTCGCCTGGTAGCGGGAGAGGTTCTCCGCCACGTGCTTCCACTGGGCCAGCTGGAGGTGGTGGCCGGGCACGCCCTCGTGGTACCAGGTCGACACCAGGTCGTAGACCGGGAAGCGCGTCTCGCCCATGGTGGGCAGCCAGGTGCAGCCCGGGCGCGAGAAGTCGTCCGAAGGCGGCGTGTAGTAGGGGGCCGCGGCGCTGCCCGGAGGGGCGATGCGAGACTCCACCCGGCGCACCCGCTCGGCCAGGTCGAAGTGGGTGCCGTCGAGCGCGTCCATCGCCTCGTCCATGAGGCTCTGCAGCCAGTCGCGGACCTCGTCGACGCCTTCGATGTGCGTGCCCCGCTCGTCGAGGTGGGCCAGCGCCTCCCACGGCGTACCGGCGCCCGGCAGGATCTTCTCGGCCTCGCTCTTCATCTCGCCGAGCAGCCGGTGGTACTCGGACCAGCCGTAGGCGTACGCCTCGTCCAGGTCGAGGTCCGTGCCGTTGAAGTAGCGCACCCAGCGCGCGTACCGCTCCCGGCCCACCACGTCCGGCGCGCCCTCGATCGTCGGCGCGTACACGTCCCGCATCCAGTCGCGCAGCCGCACGACCGCCTCGGTGGCCGAGCGGGCGGCGGCGTCCAGCTCGGACCGCAGGGCCTCGGGTCCGGCGGCCGCGTACTGCTCGAACCAGCCGTGCCCCTCGCCGTCCGCGTCGGCCCACTCACCGAGCTGCGTCACGAAGGTGGCGGTGGCGCGTGGGCCGGCGTACAGCTTCCGCTCCAGGCCGAGCGCCAGGGACTCCCGGTAGCCCTCCAGCGCGGCCGGGACACCGCGCAGCCGCTCGGCGATCGCCGTCCAGTCCTGCTCCGTCTGCGCCGGAGTCACGGTGAACACCTGCCGCACCGCATGGGCGATGGAACTCAGGTTGCTCACGGAGCGCAGGCTCTCGTCGGCCTCGTGCACCGCGAGTTCGGCGCCCAGTCGCTCGCGCAGCAGCCGCGCGCACCGGCGCTCGATGTCACTGTCCGCGCCGGGCAGCCGCTCGGCCTCGTCCAGCCGGGCCAGCGTCCGCCGCGCCAGCTCCGCGAGCGCCTCCTGCCCCGCGGGCGAGGTGTCGGGCAGCCTGCTCGAACTCTCCTTGTCGCCGAGGAACGTGCCGGTGATCGGGTCGAGGGCGACGAGCTCGTCGACGTACGCGTCGGCGACCTCTCGGGGCAGCGGGCTCTTGATCTCAGACATGCGGCCATCCTCGTACGACGGACCGCACACGTCACGCGGATTGAGCCGAGGGCGAAGGCGGCAGCAGCGGCCCGCACTCCCACTGCTGGAAGATCAGCCGGGTCTCCACCCGCGCCACCTCCCGCTGCGACGTGAACTCGTCCAGCACCAGCCGCTGCAGGTCGGCCATGTCGGCGACCGCGACATGGACCAGATAGTCGTCGGGACCGGTCAGGTGGTACACCGTCCGCGACTCCGGCAGGACCCGGATCCGCTCCACGAAGGGTCCCACCAGCTCCCGGCGGTGCGGCCTGACCTGCACCGACAGCAGTGCTTCCAGCCCTCGCCCGAGTTTGGCCGGATCCAGCTCGAGCCGGTGCCCGAGGATCACGCCCGAGCGGCGCAGCCGCGTCACCCGGTCCAGACAGGTCGACGGCGCCACCCCGACCTGCGCGGCGAGATCCCGGTAGGTCGCCCGGGCGTCGTTCTGCAACAGCCGCAGCAGATGGAGATCCACCGGATCAAGTACGACAGATTCAGCCATCGGCCGAACGTAGCACGGGAGACGCCCCCGAGAGCCCGGCCGATGTTCACCCTTCCCCCCATGGACATGGACACAACGAGCACGCGCGCCCACGACGCCATACGCACCGCACCGCGAGCCCTCGCCACCGAGGCCGTGCACGCCGGGCGGGACGACCTCGCCCGGCAGGGGCTGCACGCCCCGCCGATCGACCTGTCCACCACCTACCCGTCGTACGACAGCCGTGGCGAGGCGGCCCGCATCGACGCCTTCGCCACCACCGGCGCCGAGCCGGACGGCCCGCCCGTCTACGGGCGGCTCGGCAACCCGACCGTCGCCCGCTTCGAGACCGCCCTGGCCCGCCTTGAGGGCACCGAGGCGGCAGTGGCGTTCGCGAGCGGCATGGCCGCGCTCAGCGCCGTCCTGCTCGTCCGCGGCTCCATGGGCCTGCGGCACGTCGTCGCCGTACGCCCCCTCTACGGCTGCAGCGACCACCTGCTGACCGCCGGGCTCCTGGGCACGGAGGTGACCTGGACCGACCCGGCCGGCGTCGCCGACGCCCTGCGCCCGGACACCGGACTGGTCCTGGTCGAGTCCCCGGCCAACCCCACACTCGCCGAGGTCGACCTGCGGGCCGTCGCGCACGCCTGCGGCTCGGTGCCGCTGCTGGTGGACAACACTTTCGCCACGCCGGTCCTCCAGCGCCCAGCCGAGCACGGTGCCCGGCTGGTCCTGCACAGCGCCACCAAGTACCTCGGCGGGCACGGCGACGTCCTGGCGGGTGTGGTCGCCTGCGACGAGGAGTTCGCGGGACGGCTGCGCCAAGTGCGGTTCGCCACCGGCGGAGTCCTGCACCCGCTGGCCGGCTACCTGCTGCTGCGCGGCCTGTCCACCCTTCCCGTCCGGGTCCGGGCGGCCTCCGCCACGGCGGCCGAACTCGTCCGCCGCCTCGCCGCCGACCCGCGCGTCGCCCGCGTGCACTACCCGCGCATCGGCGGCGCGATGGTCGCCTTGGAGGTGCACGGCGACCCGCACGAGGTGATCGGCGCGGTCCGCCTGATCACCCCGGCGGTGAGCCTCGGCAGCGTCGACACCCTCATCCAGCACCCGGCCTCCATCAGCCACCGCATCGTCGACGCCGACGACCGCAGGGGAGCCGGGGTGAGCGACCAGCTCCTGCGCATGTCGGTGGGCCTGGAGGACGTGCATGACCTCTGGGCGGATCTGGACTCAGCCCTGGGACGACGCCCAGAAAGGGGCGCGGGGAACGGCGCGGACAACCACGCAGCACCCGCACTCGCCAACTGACGTACACCCCTACGACGCGGAGGCGCTCCCCAGCTCCTCCGCACTCGTCACGACCGCCTCACCCAGCCGCGCCGTGATGACCAGCGTCCCCTCCTCGACCTGGTAGTCGAGAGGAAGCCCCAGCCCCCGCATGGCGGCGACCATGCCCGTGTTGGACGCCTGCGTCACGGCGTACACGCTGGAGCACCCCGCCTCGACGGCCAGGGCCACCAGCCGCGACAGCAACTCCGCCCCGACACCCCGCCGCTGCCACGCGTCCTCGACGAGCAGCGCGACCTCCGTCTCGTCCCCGTCCCACAGGAGGTGACCGAGCCCGACGATCCGCCCGGATGCCGTCTGCACGGCGAGCGTGCGGCCGTACCGGGGACTGAGCAGGTGGGTGAGGTACCGGTCGGCGTCACCGACGGGCCCGTGATAGCGCAGCTTCAGCGTGCGCGGCGAGCACCGCTCGTGCATCGCCCGGGCCGCTTCGAGGTCGCGTGTGTCGGCCCGCCGCACGGTGATGTCGCTGCCCTCGGCGAGTGTGAACACGTCCCGTCCGTGCGGCAGGCGCGGTCCGAGCCTGGCGTCCAGCTCCACCAGAGCCCTCGCCCGGGCGAACTCGGTCGGTGTGAACGGCAGATACGGCCGTTCCACGATGATCACTCCGCCTTCGGGGGCGCGCAGCCGCAGCACCGTGTCGTCGAGGGCCCCCTCGACGGCGAGGCTCTCCGGTGCCCGGCCCTCACCGGCCGGCGCGGGCAGGGACCGGATCGTGCACCGGCCCAGCAACTGACGCAGGGCCAGCGGCAGTTCCGCCGAGTCCAGGGCCGTGCGGGCGGCCAGCCCGAGGACCCGGGTCGGCGCGTCCACCAGGTCGTGGGCGTCGGCCCGCTCGATCCAGGTGTCGGCGCCACCGGCCGACTCGACGGCCGTGGTGATCGCGGACGCCGGCAGGCCGTCCGGGCCCCGCAGCAGGAACTCGTCGACCGTGCCCTCGGCCAGCGGGTGCGTCTGCAGGCTGAGGATGTCGACGCGTCGCCCGGCCAGGGCGCTGCACAGCGCCGCCAGTGACCCCGGTTCCTCCCGAACCGTGGTCCGCATCCGCCACAGGGTGTTCGCCCCCGGCACCGGCTCCGGTGCCGGGGACCCGGTATCACTCGTGGGTGGCGCGTGTTCCTGGCGCCGTGTCCGCCAGGCGTGGAACGCCGCCGTGGCCCGCTGCCACGAGGTGGCGGGGCGGCAGTTGTCGTCTGCGTGCGTCACTTGAGTCACTTCTCGCGTCATGCACCCACTGTGACGGAACGGTGTTGCGTGATCGCGAACGCATTGTGACCGATGGGTAAAGGGGGCAGTTTGCCCCCTTCGTCGACGCCTCAAACGTTGAGTTCCGTACCTACTGGCCGACCAGGCGCGGCTGGAGGGTCTGGGTGAACAGTACGGTGCCGTCCTGCTCCCGCAGACGCACCGTCAGCTCGCCGTTGTGGCCATCGATGTCGACCTCGCCGAAGAACTGGTAGCCACCGGCGGGGGAGACGTTGGCGGTGGTCGGCGCCTTCACGAACACGCGGTCCGGGCCGAAGGTGCCGTCGAGCGCGTTCGCCGGGAAGGCGCCGGCGTTGAGCGGGCCCGACACGAACTCCCAGAACGGCTCGAAGTCGGTGAAGGCGGCCTTGGACGGCAGGTAGTGCTGCGCCGAGGTGTGGTGCACATCGGCCGTCAGCCACACCGTGCCCGTGATCCGCCGGTGCTTGACGAACCGCAGCAGTTCGGCGATCTGCAGCTCACGCCCCAGGGGCTTGCCGGGGTCGCCCTGCGCGACGGCCTCGATGTTCTGACCGTCCGGGACGACCAGCCCGATCGGCATGTCGGAGGCGATCACCTTCCACACCGCCCGCGAGCGGGACAGCTCGCGCTTGAGCCACTCCAGTTGCTCCCGGCCGAGGATGCCCTGCTCGTCGGTGGTCTGGTCGTCGGGCGAGTTCGCGTTGCGGTAGGTGCGCATGTCCAGGACGAACACGTCCAGCAGCGGGCCGTGGTGCTGCACGCGGTAGACCCGGCCGTCGGGGCGGCGCAGCGTGGAGATCGGGAAGTACTCGGAGAAGGCCTGGCGGGCACGTGCGGCGAGCACGTCGACGCGCTTCTCGGTGTACCGCGTGTCGGTGAGGATCTCGCCCGGGTACCAGTTGTTGACGACCTCGTGGTCGTCCCACTGGACGATGGACGGCACCCGGGCGTTGAAGGCCCGCAGGTTCTCGTCCAGCAGGTTGTAACGGAAGTTGCCGCGGAACTCCGCCAGCGTCTCGGCGACCTTGGCCTTCTCCTCGGTCGTGACGTTGCGCCAGGTCCGGCCGTCGGGCAGGGCCACGGTCTCGGTGATCGGGCCGTCGGCGTAGATGTTGTCGCCGCTGCAGAGGAAGAAGTCCGGGTCGAGGGCGCCCATCGCCTCGTAGATGCGGTAGCCGCCGTGCTCCGGGTTGATGCCCCAGCCCTGCCCGGCCAGGTCGCCGGACCAGACGAACCGCACGCCGTCGCGGCGTTTGGCGGACACCGTGCGGAACGTGCCGGTGACCGGCTCACCGGCGCGGCGCGGGTCGTCCGGGTCGGCGAGCAGCACGCGGTAGTGGATCTGCTCGCCGGACGGCAGGCCGCGCAGCCGGGTCGTGCCGGTGAAGTCGGTGCCAGGGCCCAGCAGCGGCCCGTGCCATCTGCGGGTGTTGCGGAACGACTCGGTCGCCGACGTCTCGACGATCATCCGGGCCGGCCGGTCGGAGCGCGCCCACACCAGCCCGGAGTCGGAGGTCACGTCGCCCGCCTGCACCCCCCACCCCGCCGTCGGGCGCCCGGAGCGGGCGAAGGCGGGCGCCGCGCCGAGAGCGGTGGGCAGGGACAGGGCCGCCGACGCGGCGAGGGAGCCACGCAGGACGCTACGGCGCCCGGGCAACGGACGGTGTGACATGGATGCGCCTCCAGGGACGGGATCCGGCCAAGTGTGCAGAGCCACAACTACTGGCACGCCGCAGCGCACACACGAACCCCAAGTGAACAACTGACCGCAGGGTGAGGGAACGCGCGAACCGGTCGGCTCACCCGGATGCGGCCTGCGCCATCAGCCGCACGCCCTCGGTGATCCTCGCGGGCGGCACATGGGCGTAGCCCAGGACCAGCCGAACCTCCCCGGTCGCCTCGGGCCCGGTCGGCGTATGGACGTAGGCCGAGAGCGGGCGCACCGCCACCCCCGCCTCCGCAACACGCGCGAGGAACCGCTCCTCGGGCCCGTACCGCTGCGGCAGCGTGGCGATCACGTGCAGGCCCGCGGCGATACCGGACACCTCCGCTCCGGGGAAGCGCGCGTCCAGCGCCGCGACGAGCGCGTCGCGCCGGTCGCGGTAGGCGCGCTGGCAGCGGCGCAGCTGGCGGTCGTAGTCGCCGCGCTCCAGGAAACGTGCGAACACGGCCTGGTCGAGGGCCGGGTGGCCGAGATCCATCGTGCGCTTGCGTTCGACGATCTCCTCCGTCCAGGACTCCGGTACCAGCAGCCAGCCCAGTCGCAGCCCCGGCGCGAGGGACTTGCTGACCGAGCCGGTGTAGGCCACGTGGTCCGGGTCGAGGCCCTGGAGCGCCCCGACGGGGGCACGGTCGTAACGGAAGTCGCCGTCGTAGTCGTCCTCCAGGACGATGCCGTCCACGGACCGTGCCCAGTCCAGCAGTTCGGCGCGCCGCCGGGCCGAACAGGCGATGCCGGTGGGGAACTGGTGGGCCGGTGTCGTCACCACGGCCCGTACACCGGACGCCCGCAGCGGCTCCAGGCCGACGCCCTCGTCGTCCAACGGCAGCGGCACGGCGGCGACCCCGGCCGAGGCGTACAGCGCGTCGTGCTGGGGACTGCCCGGGTCCTCCACGCCGACGGTGCGCATCCCGCGCGCGTGCAGTGCGAAGCCGAGCAGGGCCGTCGCCTGGGCCACGCCCGAGACGACCACGATCCGCTCGGGGTCGGCCACCACGCCCCGTCGCCTGGCGAGCAGTTCGGCCAGCGCGGTACGCAGCCTCGGCAGCCCCCGCGGATCGGGGTAGCCCAGCTCCTGGTGCGGAAGTTCCGCGAGCACAGCGCGCTGCGCGGCGGCCCAGGCCGCGCGTGGGAACAGGGCGAGGTCCGGTGTCCCGGGCACGAAGTCCGCCCGGGTGCCGGGCGAGCGCGGAGCCAGGTCGTGCGCCCGCGGCCGCGCGCCCCGTACGGCCGCCCCCACCCACGTTCCGGCGCCCCGGCCGCTGCGCAGATACCCCTCGGCCGTCAGCTGCTCGTACGCCTCCGTGACCAGCCCGCGCGACACCCCCAGGTCCGCCGCGAGGTCCCGGCTCGACGGCAGCCGGGTGCCCGGCGCGAGGCGGCCCGAGCGGACCGCCTCGCGCAACGCCGCCTGCAGGGAACGGCCACGTGTGCGTGCCGGGGCCGAAGCGGCCGGGAGCAGCAGCTCCCAGGCTGCGGACGCCGCAGTTCCGCCCTCGTTCCTCCGCGTCGGCCTCATGAGGGGAGACCTTAGAGGCTCTGCGGCCCTCCCCGCGGGGTCAGCGGCTGCCGTCGAGGACCACCCTGGCCACCAGCGCCGGGTCGTCGTTCATCGGGACGTGCCCGCAACCGGGCAGCCGCACCAGCCGGGCCCCGGGGATGACGCGCTTGGCGCGCACGCCCTGGCGGGGGATGAGCAACCGGTCCCGGTTGCCCCATGCCACGGTGACCGGTGTCCCCACGATGTCGTCGGTGAACTGCACCGTCCGGCCGGAGCGCAGCGTCTCGGAGAACCCCTGGGCGCGGGCCAGGGCGAGTGTCTCGGCGACCACGGCCTCGGGGGAGCGGCGGCCGGGCCGTGCGTAGATGGTGCTCGTCAGCAGGGTGCGGCCGAGGGCCGGGCGGGCCAGCCGCTCCACCAGGGGCGGGGGCATCCGCCGGGCGATCTGCCGCATCGCCGTCAGCACGGTGAAGGCGTAGTGGCGCTCGGCCTCGTTCCAGAACCCGGCGGGGGACAGGGCGGTGACGGAGCGGACGAGCTGCGCCCGGGCCAGGTCCAGTGCCAGCAGACCGCCCAGCGAGTTGCCCGCCACGTGCGGCCGGTCGATCTCCAGGGCCCCGAAGAGAGCCGTCAGGACCGTGCTCATGGTGGGCAGGTCGTGCGCCATGCCGTCCGGGAGCGCCGGTGACTCGCCGCAGCCCGGCAGGTCCACGGCGATCACGTCGCGTTCGGCCGCCAGCGCCGGGATCACCGGGTCCCACACCTGCCGGTGATGGCCGATGCCGTGCAGCAGGAGCAGCGGTTCGCCGCTGCCCCGGCGCGTGTAGGACAGGGTCACGCTCTGCTCGCCCTGCGCGGAGGCGACTTCGAAGGAGACGGTGGCGGACATGGGGTGCTCCTCGGCTGTACTCGCTGACGGACGCCGTAGACAGCTTGTCAGCAATTGCTACCCGCCGGTAGCCCCATGGGCACGCCACCTTCGCCGCGTCGGCCCGTTCAACGCGACCGTCGCACCTCCAGGTTGAACTCGCCGTGCCCGAACTTCTGGAACAGCCCGACCCACAGGGGCAGCCACATCTCCACGGCGCGGGCCGCCCGGATGCCGCCGAGGTCCAGCACCCGCTCCGCCGGCCAGCCGAACTCCCCGAGCAGCGCCGTCACCTGCTCCCTGGCAGCCGGGTCGTCCCCACAGACGAAGACGTTGTGCTCACCCGGCACGCTGCCCGGATCCACCATCACCCGGCAGTTGACCGTGTTGAGCGACTTCACCACGCGCGCGTGCGGAAAGGCCCGCTGGATCTGCTCACCCACGCTGTCCGACTCGACGGGGGACAGCCGCAGCTCCCCCTCCTCGAAGGCCAGCGGATTGGACACGTCCACGACGACCTTGCCGTCGATGTGCTCCGCGCCCGCCGCCTCCAGCGCGGCCAGTGCCACCCGCCCGCCGACCGCGTTGACCACGACCTCCCCGAACTCCGCCGCCTGCGCGAACGTCCCCGCGCCCGCCCGGGGTCCCGCCGCGGCGGCCCACTGCACGGCGGCCGTGTTGTCCGGCGTGCGCGAGCCGAGCCGCACCTCGTGCCCCAGCTCCACCAGTCGTCCGCCGAGCGTGCGCCCGACCTGTCCCGTGCCCAGCACCCCGTACCGCATCGCCACCTCCGCAGCCGTAGCGCCGATCACCGGCGTCCTGTCGGCCATTCTGTCCGGGAAGCGGCGATCCCGCCTGGACAGGGCCGCAAGGGTGGGCTGGGATGGAGCCGTGACCACCGAGACCGCGACCGACGTCTTCGAAGCGCACCGCCCCGTCCTGCTGGGCGTCGCCTACCGGATGCTGGGGCGGGTGGCCGACGCGGAGGACGTGGTCCAGGAGGCCTGGCTGCGCTGGTCCGGCAGCGACCGCGGCGACGTGCGCGAGCCGCGCGGCTACCTCGTGCGGATCACGACCCGCCTCGCCATCGACCGGCTCCGCCAGATCAAGACCCGCGGCGAGACGTACGTCGGCCCCTGGCTGCCCGAGCCGTACGTCACCGACTTCGGCCGCACCGTGCCGGACACCGCCGAGCGTGCCGTGCTCGCCGACTCCGTCTCGCTCGCCGTGCTCGTCGTGCTGGAGTCGCTGTCACCGCTGGAGCGGGCCGTGTTCGTGCTGCGCGAGGCCTTCGGCTTCCCCTACGCCGACATCGCCACCATGCTCGACCGCGGCGAACCGGCGGTGCGCCAGCTGGCCGGGCGGGCCCGCAAGCACGTCGACGAGCGACGCCCGCGCTACGCGGTCGACCCCGCCGAGCGCCGCGACCTCACCGAGCGGTTCCTCGCCGCCGCGGCCGACGGCGACCTCGAAGGCCTGATGGCGCTGCTCGCCCCGGAGGTCCGGCTCGTCGGTGACAGCGGCGGCAAGTCCCGGGCGCCGCTGCGGGTCCTGCGGACCGCCGACAAGGTGGGCCGCTTCCTCGTCGGCGCCGCGCGGAAGAGCCTGCCCGGCCTGTCCGTGCGCTTCCTGGAGCTCAACGGCGGCCCGGCCGCGCTGGTCCTCTCCGGCGGCAGGCCCGACTCCGTCTTCCAGCTCGACGTCGCCGACGGCCGCGTTCAGTCCGTCTACATCATCCGCAACCCCGACAAGTTGCGCTCCCTGGCCGCCGGTTAGACGCGCCGGGGGGCCGGACCACGGCCCTGCGTGAACGCGCCGTGAACGTTCCCGGCCATTGGTCTTGACCAAGAATCAGGGCCGCCCTATGGTCGCAGAGAAGTGCAACAACCTTTAATAAACAAGGGCGCTAAAACGCTGCCGACCACGGCGAATGCGGAGGACAGGGTGGGGACCACGCAGCTGGAATCGGTGCAGGAACCGAAGTACTGGCATCTCAAGACGGTGCTCAGTCAGGCGCTCGACTCGGAGTTCTCGGTGGGCGAGATCCTGCCCAACGAGCGCGACCTCGCGGCCCGCTTCGGCGTCGCCCGCGCCACGCTCCGCCAGGCCCTGGAGCAACTCGAACTCGAAGGCAGGCTGCAGCGGCGCCGCGGTGTCGGTACGACCGTCGCGCCGCCCCGCGTGGGCGTCTCCCTCGGCACCGGCCCGCACACCTGGCCGGGCGGTTCGGAGGACGCCTGGCAGCCTGTCGACTGCACGGCGGCCGTGCCGCCCCCGGCCGTCGCCGACGCGCTGGAGACCGGCCGGGACGAGCCCGTGCACATCGTGCGGCGCTCCCGCGTCTCGCACGGCCGGCCGGTGGCCGCGGAGCTGCTGTACATCCCGCAGCCCTCGGTGCCGGAGCTCTCCGGCATCGACGCGCCGTCCGGAGCGGCACGCGCGCGTGCGGTGCTGCGGGAGTTGCAGCGGCTGGAGCTGGAGCGACAGGAGAACGCGGTGGAGCTCGGCTCCGCCGGGGCCGAGGAGGCGAAGGAGCTGGACCGGCTGCCGGGAGCGCCCGTGCTGGTGGTGACCACTCGCTTCGTGGCCGGGGGGCGTACGTCCGCGTTGTCGGTGGCCACGTACCGGGCTGACACGTGCCGGTTGACCTTCGGGGACTCGGGGGGTGTGGAGATCCACGCCGGGATGCAGCGGCAGGCTTCCTGACCGTTCCGACCGGGGGCGTGCGGTGTGCGTGGGGCTGCGGGTTCGTTGTGGCTCGTCACGCTGTTCCGCGCGCCCTCGAAGGGCGCTGCCGCTCAGAGGCGTTCCACTGTGAAGAGTTGCTCCTCCACACGGTCGAGGGCCAGGCGCAGGGCGCCGGTCGCCACTGCCGCGTCTCCCAGGGCCGAGAGGCTGACCTGTGGGGGCCGCAGGCAGTAGCGGGCGAGTTCCTCGCGCAGGGGGGTCAGGACGCCGTCCAGGCCCGCCGCCCACCCGCCGATCACGACCAGCTCCGGGTCCAGGGCCAGGACGAGGGCAGCCACGTCGTGGACCAGGCGCTGAATGAAGCGGTCGACCGCCGCGCGGGCCCGCTGGTCGCCCTCGCGGGCCTGCGCGAAGACCGCGGCGACCGCCTGCTCGTCGAGGGGGTGCAGGGGCTCGTCCGTGGTCGAGAGGAGCGTCTCGGGCGTCACCCCCCGGCCCAGCAGATGCAGCGCCCCGATCTCACCGGCCGCCCCGCCGTAGCCGCGGTGCAGCCGCCCCCCGATCAGCGAACCGGCGCCCGGGCTGAGCCCCGCCAGCACGAAGACCACGTCGTCCGACTCGGTGGCCGCGCCCTTCCAGTGCTCGGCCACGGCAGCGGCGTTGGCGTCGTTCTCGACCAGCACCGGGCACTTGAACGACCGGCCGAGCCGCTCGCCCAGCCGCAGCCCCGTCCAGCCCGGCAGCGCCGTGCCCAGCCGCACCGTGCCGTCGGCCTCCACGATCCCGGGCGTCGCCACGCCCACGGCCCGCAGCGAGCCGCGGGCGACCCCGGCCCGCCGCAGCAGCTCGGCGACCGCCCCGCGCAGCCGCTCCAGCCGCTCGTCGGCCCCCGCCGTCTCGGGCACGTCCTTCGCCTGGGCGCCGATCACCCGGCCGTCCAGGTCGGACAGCAGCGCCGCCACCCGGTGCGCCCCGATCTCCAGCCCCATCAGATGCCCGGCCTCCGCCCGGAACCGGAACCGCCGCGCCGGACGCCCCTGTCGCCGGGCAGCACCCTCCTCGGCCGCCTTCTCGACGACGAGCCCGGCCTCGATGAGCCCCTCGACGACGCCCTCGACGGTCGGCCGGGACAGCCCCGTCACCCGGGTGATCTCGGTCAGCGTCGCGCAGTCCGTGGCACGCAGCGCGTGCAGCACCACCGCGGAGTTGATCCTTCGCAGCAGCGAGGGATCCCCGCCGGTCAGCCGCCCCACCGTCCGTCCTCCCAGGTCGTGCGCGTGTTGGCCGGATCGTACTTCGGTACGGCACACCCCGGCGAGGGGCAGACGCCCGCCCCCGCGGTCAGCCCGGCGCCACGAACCCCGACTCGTACGCCGCGATCACCGCCTGGGTGCGGTCCCGCGCCCCCAACTTCGCCAGCACCGAGCTGACATGCGACTTCACGGTCTCGGTCCCCACGACCAGCCGGGCGGCGATCTCCGCGTTCGACAGGCCCCGCGCCATCAGCCGCAGCACCTCGGATTCCCGCTCGGTCAGCTGGGCCCGCTCCAGCACGGCCCGGGCCGCACGATTCCCGCCGCTGTCGCCGTACTCGGCGGCGAGCTGCCGCACCGAGGCCGGGAACAGCAGCGACTCGCCCTCGGCGATCAGCCGCACCGCGTGCACGATCTCGGCGGGCCGGGCCCGCTTCAGCAGGAACCCGTCGGCGCCCGCCCGCAGCGCCTCGTACACGTACTCGTCGTTCTCGAAGGTCGTCACCACAAGGATCCGGGGCGGGTCGTCGACCGTCCGCAGCAGCGCCCGCGTGGCCTCGATGCCGTCCAGCAGCGGCATCCGCACGTCCATGGCGACCACGTCCGGCCGCAGCCGCCGCACGAGCGGAATCACCGCCGCCCCGTCGGCGGCCTCCCCGACGACCTCGATGTCGGGCTGTGCCTCCAGCACGGCCCGCAGACCCGCGCGCACGAGGGGTTCGTCGTCGACGAGGAGAACGGTGACCGGCATCCGGTCAGCCTAGATCAACTCAGCGGCAGTTCGACATGGACCTGCCAGTCACCTCGGTCGGGGCCGGTCCGGGCGCGTCCGCCGAGCAGGGCGGCGCGCTCGCGTATGCCGCGCAGGCCACTGCCGCGTCCGGGGCCGGACACCGGCGCGGTCAGCGGGTTGCGTATCGCGAGGACGAGGGTGCCGCCGGTGACCTCGACGCGTACCTGTGCCGGGACCGCCCCCGCGTGCCGCAGCACATTGGTCAGTGCCTCCTGGAGGATCCGGTAGCCCTCCCGCGACACCGGACCCGGCACGGTGTCCACGGGCCCGGTGACCTCGGCCTCGACCTTCGCTCCGGAGGCCCGCGCGGACTCCAGCAGCCGGTCCGCGTCCGCCAGGGTCGGTCTGCCGCTCACGGGCTTCTGCGACTCGCGCAGGACGCCCAGCACTCGCTCCAGGTCCTCCAGCGCGGCCCGGCCGGTCTCCTCGATGGCGACCAGCGCCCGGTCGGTGAAGGCCGGATCACCTGCCGCCCGGGCGGCGCCCGCCTGCACGACGGCGACCGTGAGCGCGTGCCCGATGGAGTCGTGCAACTCGCGGGCGATCCGCGTGCGTTCCAGCAGGTGTTCGGTGCGCTCCTCCAGTGCCGCCATCCGCTCGGCGGGGGACGGGCCGAGCAGCCGCAGGGCGATGCGGGTGATGAGGTGCCCCGAACCGACCACGACCGCTGCTGCCACGACCAAGGGCAGGGGCGCGAGCGGGCCGTGCCACCAGTGAGGCCCTTCGACGACCAGCCAGGCGCCGCCCGCGCGCTCACCGCTGCGCGACGTGGACATCAGGTCCAGCGTGAGGAAGAGGAGCTGGACGCAGAGATGGGTCACCAGGACCCCGAGGAACAACCGCGCCTGCAGCCAGACCACCATCCGCCCACGGTCGCTCCACGTTGCCGAGGGGGTGACGACGATCTCCGCGCTCTCGCCCCCGCCCCGAAGGCCGGTCAGCAGCAGCCTGGCCTGGAACCCCTCCACGACCCGCATGGCCGGGACCAGGCCCGCGAGGCCGAGCAGCACGGTCGCCGTGCCCACGGTCCACCACGCCTCGTCGATGAACAGCCAGAGGGACGGCCACACGATGGCCACGCAGAGATGAAGCCACCGTGTGTACGTCACCGCCCGGGTGAACGGGCGCAGCATGCGGACCAGGACCATCACGCCATCGTGCCAGCGGCCACCGGCAACGGGCCTCCCCCGCACGGGGGAGACGATCTCCACCGCCGGGGGAGGACCGCAGCCCGGCCCGACCGCGACGCTGCTGCCATGACCAGCATCGACGTCCAGGACCTCACCAAGGAGTTCGGCGACCGGCGAGCCGTGGACCGGCTCACCTTCCGCGTACTGCCCGGCCGTGTCACCGGCTTCCTCGGCCCGAACGGCGCCGGGAAATCCACCACCATGCGGCTGGTGCTCGGCCTCGACCGGCCGACCGCCGGTTCCGCCACGATCGGCGGCCGGCCCTACCCGGCGCTCCGCGAACCCCTGCGCCACGTGGGCGCCCTGCTCGACGCGCAGGCCGCGCACGGCTCCCGCACCGCCCGCGACCATCTCCGCGTCCTGGCGGCGAGCAACCGCATCCCGGACCGGCGGGTCGACGAGGTCCTGGAGGAGACGGGCCTGGCGTCGGTGGCCCGGCGCCGGGTACGGACGTACTCCCTGGGCATGCGCCAGCGGCTCGGCATCGCCGCCGCCCTGCTGGGCGATCCGGAGGTCGTCATGCTGGACGAGCCGTCCAACGGCCTCGATCCCGAAGGCATCGTGTGGATCCGCCGGCTGCTCCGCCGCCTCGCGGGAGAAGGCCGCACGGTCCTGGTCTCCAGCCACCTGATGAACGAGACCGCGTCCTTCGCCGACCACCTGGTCGTCCTCGGCCGGGGCCGGCTCCTCGCCGACACCCCGATGCGGGACTTCATCCACGCGCGCGTGCAACCCCGCGTCCGCATCCGTACGACCGACCCCGGTGCCCTCGCATCGGCCCTCGCCCGGCACGGCCGCGCCGCCGAGGAACACCCGGACGGGCACTGGACCGTGCACGACGCGCGCGTGGACGACATCGGCCGCATCGCCTCGGCCTCGGGTGTGCCGGTCCTGGAACTGGCCGCCGAAGAGGGCACCTTGGAGCAGGCCTACTTCGACCTCACCGGAACCGAGACCGAGTTCACCGCACAGCCCCAGGAGGCCTGACCATGGAATGCACGCCCGTACTGCGCTCCGAGTGGCTGAAGGTCCGCACACTGCGCTCGCTCCCGGGAGCACTGCTGGCCCTGCTCACCGTGACCACGGCGTTCTCCGCGATCGCCGGAGTCTCCGATGCCTCGGACCCGGGGTTCGATGCGCTGTTCACGGCCCTGTCCGGCGTCATACCGGGCCAGATCGCGGCCGTCACCTTCGGGGCCATGGCCGTGTCGTCGGAGTTCCACCGGGGCGCGCTGCGGCTCTCGCTGGCGGCGGTGCCGCAGCGTGGACGGTGGTTCGCGGCCAAGGCGGCGGTCGTCGCCCTGCCGGTGCTCGTCGTGGGGCTGGTCACCGCCCTCGCCGCCCTCCTCGTGGGGCGGGCCGGGCTCGGCGCGGCGGCCGGCGGGCTCAGTACCGGCGAGCAGGTGCGCGGGGTGGTGGGCTGCGGCGTCTACCTGATGCTGATGGCCCTGTTCGCCGCGGGGATCGCCGCCCTGCTCCGCAGTGGCGTGGCCACCCTCTCCCTGCTGGTGCCGTTCATCCTCGTCGTGTCGTTCGTGATCGGCGACGCGACGGGCACCGTCGCCGACTTCCTGCCCGACAAGGCCGGGCAGTTGGTCCTCCGGGAGACGTACGACGGCACCCTCGGCCCCTGGTCGGGGCTCGCGGTGACCGCGCTGTGGACGGCCGCCGCCCTGCTGGCGGGAGCCCGGAGCGTACGCCGCAGGGATGCCTGACGGCGAGCCGGTTGATGCCCCGCCAAGTGTCAGTGGCGGCGGGTTTACTGGACCCATGAACATCGCACAGCACATCGCCCTCATCGACGAGCTGTGCTACCGCCCCTTTCCGGCGGAGCACGGCCCGTCGGACGTGGGTGTGTCGGGGCCAGGTCACCACCTCGCGGTGTTACAGGCCGGGACCGGCGGCGATCCCGGGGCCCGGGCGGTGACGATCGACCAGTTCGAGAAGGACCGGGACGCCGTCTACGAACTCCTCGCCTCCCGCTGGGGCGACACGGACCCGTACAACCTGCAGACCGTGCTGCTGCGCACCGAGCGGGAGGACATACCCCGGCCGTGGGCCGAGTTGAGCGCGCGGGCCGGCGTCGCCCACCTGTGGGAGGTGGAGGGCACGGGCCGCTGGGTCGCCGTGGCGGTCGCGGACCGGGACGCCTCGCGGGAGGTCCAGCTGCTGGCCCTGGTCACGGAGACGGACCCGCCGTAGCGCTTCAGTCCCCGGCGGCCTCCCGCAGCCGCGCGAACTCCTCCGCCATGGTGCCGACCGTCCAGTGCGCGTTCAGCCCGCTCGGATTGGGCAGCACCCACACGCGCGTGGCACCGATCGTCCGCGCCTGGGGCCCCACCCGCGCCTTGCGGTCGTCGAACGCGGCGCGGTACGCGGTCACGCCGACCACGGCCAGCCAGCGCGGCCGCAGCCGTTCCACCTTCGCCGCGAGCAGCCGTCCGCCCTCCCGGTACTCCTCGGCGCTCAGCTCGTCGGCCCGGGCGGAGGCCCGGGCCACGACGTTGGTGATGCCGAGCCCGTACGACAGCAACTCCTGCTGCTCGGACGGCTTCAGCAGCCGTGGTGTGAACCCGGACCGGTGCAGCACCGGCCAGAAGCGGTTGCCCGGCCGGGCGAAGTGATGGCCCGTCGCGGCCGTCATCAGGCCGGGGTTGATACCGCAGAAGAGGACGTGCAGACCCTCCGCGACCACGTCGGGCACGACGCGGTCGCGGGCGGCCTCCAGCTCCTCGGGCGTGAAACGCGCCATCGCGGGCGGCGCGTCAGAGGATCGCGCCGGGCGTGTAGCCCGCGGCCTCGGGGTGCTGCTTGACGATCTCCTCGACCCGGGCGACGAGGGCGGCGACCTGGTCGCCCGCGGCACCGGTGAAGGACAGCTTGTCGGCCATCAGCGCGTCCAGCTGTTCCCGGTCCAGCGGGATGCGCGCGTCGGCGGCCAGCTTGTCCAGCAGCTCGTTGCGCTCGGCGCCCTGCTCGCGCATGGCGAGCGCGGACGCGACGGCATTCTCCTTGATCGCCTCGTGCGCGAGCTCCCGGCCGACGCCCGCGCGCACGGCGCCCATGAGGACCTTGGTGGTGGCGAGGAACGGCAGGTAGCGGTCCAGCTCACGGGCGACGACCGCCGGGAACGCGCCGAACTCGTCGAGCACCGTCAGGAACGTCTCCAGCAGACCGTCCAGCGCGAAGAACGCGTCCGGCAGCGCGACCCGGCGCACCACCGAGCACGACACGTCGCCCTCGTTCCACTGGTCGCCCGCCAGCTCGCCGGTCATCGAGGCGTACCCGCGCAGGATCACCATCAGGCCGTTGACGCGCTCGCAGGAGCGGGTGTTCATCTTGTGCGGCATCGCCGAGGACCCGACCTGGCCGGGCTTGAAGCCCTCGGTGACCAGCTCGTGCCCGGCCATCAGCCGGATCGTCTTCGCCAGCGACGACGGGGCCGCCGCCAGCTGCACCAGCGCCGTCACGACCTCGTAGTCCAGCGAGCGGGGGTAGACCTGGCCGACGGAGGTGAAGGCCTGAGAGAAGCCCAGGTGCGTGGCGATCCGCTGCTCCAGGTCCGCGAGCTTCGCGGCGTCACCACCCAGCAGGTCCAGCATGTCCTGCGCGGTGCCGACGGGGCCCTTGATGCCGCGCAGCGGGTAGCGGCCCAGCAGCTCCTCGACGCGGCCGTGGGCGACGAGCAGCTCGTCGGTGGCGGTGGCGAAGCGCTTGCCGAGGGTGGTGGCCTGCGCGGCGACGTTGTGCGAGCGGCCGGCCATGACGAGCTCGCCGTACTCGCCGGACAGCTTGCCGAGCCGGGCCAGGACGGCGACCGTGCGGTCGCGCACCAGCTCCAGCGAGAGGCGGATCTGAAGCTGCTCGACGTTCTCGGTGAGGTCGCGGGACGTCATGCCCTTGTGCACGTGCTCGTGCCCGGCGAGGTCGTTGAACTCCTCGATCCGCGCCTTCACGTCGTGCCGCGTGACCTTCTCGCGCTCGGCGATGGAGGCCAGGTCGACGGTGTCGAGGACGCGCTCGTAGTCGGCGAGCGCCGCGTCCGGCACCTCGATGCCGAGGTCCTTCTGGGCCCGGAGCACGGCGAGCCAGAGCTGCCGCTCCAGCTTCACCTTCTGCTCGGGAGACCAGAGCGTGGCGAGCTCGGCGGAGGCGTAGCGTCCGGCGAGGACGTTCGGGATGCGGGGCTTGGCGGGCGCAGAAGTCACGTGTACGGATTCTACTGGCGATTCCTGCAGGCCAGCGCCGCGGGTGTCTTTGTCGGAACCTACGAGAGCGTCCCGGGCGCGTCCACCTGCGGCTACGCCAGGTCCTCGTACGGCAGCAGCTCCGGCCGCTTGGGGGGCAGTCCGTCGCCCGACGAGCGGCCCGTCAGGCGGCGGCCTATCCACGGGAGCAGGTGCTGCCGGGCGAATCGCGCGTCCGCCACGCGCCGCACGACCCAGCCCGGCGGCAGCGTCGCGGGCATCGGCGTATGCCACTCGGCGTCCTCGGGGTCGTGGCCCAGCGTCTGCCACACCGCCTCCGCGACCCGGCGGTGGCCCTCGGCCGTCAGGTGCAGCCGGTCCACGTCCCACATCCGCGGATCGCTCAGGGAGGGCGCGCCGTACAGGTCGACGACGATCGCGCCGTGCCGGGCGGCCAGCTCGTCGACGCAGGCGAACAGCTCCTCCATGCGCGGCCGGAACCGCGCCTGGACCGGGCCCTGCCGTGCCGGGCTGCGCATCAGGACGAGCTGCCGGCACGCGGGGGCCAGCTTCTCCACGGCCTCCTCCAGGAGCCCGCGGACCCGGCCCATGTCGCACTTGGGCCGCAGCGTGTCGTTGAGCCCGCCGACCAGGGTGATCACGTCGGCCCCCATGGCCGCCGCGACGTCGACCTGTTCGTCGACGATCTGCTGGATCAGCTTGCCGCGCACCGCGAGGTTGGCGTACCGGAAGCCGGGCGTACGCGCCGCCATCCGGGCGGCGAGCAGGTCGGCCCAGCCGCGGTAGGAGCCGTCGGGCATCAGGTCCGACATGCCCTCGGTGAAGGAGTCGCCGACCGCGACCAGGCTGCTGTAGGTGGTGTTCGTCTGCATGGCGACGGAAATGGTATCCCGTGCACATACCCGCCAGTCGGTCGGTCCGCAGGACCGGGGCTCGGACCCCTGACCGAACAGCTCCCACAGCCTGCCGGACCGGGTTCCTCACGCCCGCTCACCGGACGGCTCCGCCCGACTGCCGGGTCCGGTTCCTCACGCCCGCTGACCGGACGGCTCCGCCCGCCTGCCGGACCGGGTTCCTCAAGCCCGCTGACCGAACGGCTCCGCCCGACTGCCGGGTCCGGTTCCTCACGCCCGCTGACCGAACAGCTCCCGCAGGACGTCCTCCATGGTCACGAGACCGGCCAGCCGCCCGTCCGCCCCGAGGGCCGCCGCGAGGTGGGTGCGGCTGCCCCGCATCGCCGTGAGGACGTCGTCCAGTGGCGTGTGTTCCCGCACCCGGGCGATGGGGCGCATGTCCCGCAGCCGGAACGGCACGTCACGCCCGGCGGCGTCCAGCGCGTCCTTCACATGCAGATAGCCGACGATCCGCCGCCCTTCGTCCACCACCGGGAAGCGGGAGAAGCCGGACTCCGCCGACAGCCGCTCCAGCTCCTCCGGGGTGACACCCACACTCGCGTACACCACGCGTTCCAGCGGCAGCACCACGTCCCGAACCGGGCGGCGGCCCAGCTCCAGCGCGTCGCGCAGCCGCTCCTGGGCGCGTTCGTCGATCAGGCCGGCCTCGCTGGAGTCCTTCACGATCTGCGCGATCTCCGCGTCCGAGTAGGAGGCGGCGACCTCCTCCCGGGCCTCCACCCGCAGCAGCTTCAGCAGGGTGTTGGCGAACGCGTTCACCGTGAAGATCACCGGACGCAGGGCGCGGGAGAGTGCCACCAGGGGCGGTCCGAGCGCCAGGGCGCTGCGCACCGGCTCGGCGAGGGCGATGTTCTTCGGCACCATCTCGCCGAGCAGCATGTGCAGATAGGTCGCGAGGGACAGCGCGATCACGAAGGACACCGCGTGCCCCGCGCTCTCGGGCACGCCCACCGCGTGGAACACCGGCTCCAGCAGATGCGCGATCGCGGGCTCGGCCACCACGCCCAGCACCAGCGTGCACAGCGTGATGCCGAGCTGGGCGGCCGCCATCAGCGCGGACACGTGCTCCAGGCCCCACAGCACGCTCTTCGCGCGCCGGTCGCCCTGGTCGGCGTAGGGCTCGATCTGGCTGCGGCGCACGGAGATCAGCGCGAACTCGGCGCCGACGAAGAAGGCGTTGACGACGAGTGTCGCCAGTCCGATCAGCAGCTGGACGGCGGTCACAGCTCCACCCCCTTCTCGTCGGGCTGCCGGTCGTCGAGGGGGGCGCGCAGCCGCACGCGGGCCGCCCGGCGCCCCGTGGCGTCCAGGACCTCCAGGTGCCAGCCGGCGACCTCGAGGGTGTCACCCGCGGCCGGTATCCGGCCGAGCACCGTGGCCACCAGTCCGGCGAGCGTCTCGTAGGGCCCCTCCGGCGCGCGCAGCCCGGCCCGTTCCAGGTGGTCCACGCGTGCGGAGCCGTCGGCCGAGTACAGCGCGTGCCCGGACTCGTCGGTGCCGGCGGCGACCAGGTCGGGTGTCTCGTGCGGGTCGTGCTCGTCGCGCACCTCGCCGACGACCTCCTCGACGATGTCCTCCAGCGTGGCCACGCCCGCCGTGCCGCCGTACTCGTCGATCACGACGGCCATCGTGCGCTTGCCCGAGAGCCGGTCCAAGAGCCGGTCGACGGTGAGCGTCTCCGGGACCAGCAGGGGTTCGCGCATCAGCTCGGAGACGTAGATCCGGGTCCGGCGCTCGGCCGGTACCGCCAGCACGTCCTTGACGTGGGCCGTCCCGACGACCGAGTCGAGGCTCCCGCGGTAGACGGGGAACCGGGACAGGCCCGTCGCCCGGGTCGCGTTCGCCACGTCCTCCAGGGTCGCCTGCACCTCCAGCGCGACGACCTGCACCCGGGGCGTCATGACGTTCTCCGCGGTCAGGTCGGCGAGGTTCAGCGTGCGCACGAACAGCTCGGCGGTGTCCGCCTCCAGGGCGCCCTCCTTGGCGGAGTGCCGGGCGAGGGCCGCCAGCTCCTGCGGCCCGCGCGCCGAGGCCAGCTCCTCGGCCGGCTCGACACCGATCCGCCGTACGACCCGGTTGGCCGTGTTGTTCAGGTGCGTGATGAACGGCCGGAACGCGGCACTGAACCAGCGCTGGGCGTTGCCCACGGTCTTGGCGACGGTCAGCGGCGAGGAGATCGCCCAGTTCTTGGGCACCAGCTCGCCGACGACCATCAGGAACACCGTGGACAAGGCGGTGCCGATCACCAGCGCGATGCTGTGCGACGCCGAGCGTGAGACGCCGAGGCCCTCCAGCGGCCCGGCGATCAGGGCGGCGATCGACGGCTCGGCGAGCATGCCGACCACCAGGTTCGTGACGGTGATGCCGAGCTGCGCCCCGGAGAGCTGGAACGTCAGGTTCCGTACGGCCTTCAGCGCGCCCTGCGCGCCCCGCTCGCCGCGCTCCGCGGCCTGCTCCAGCTCGGCCCGCTCGACCGTCGTGAGGGAGAACTCGGCCGCCACGAAGGCGCCGCAGGCGAGCGAGAGCGCGATCGCCGCCAGAAGGAGGAGCACTTCGGTCATCGGTTCACCCCCGTCCCATGGTTCTCCAGGACGGGGCGGAACGCGCGGTGTCGCGCATGGGGAGGCTCGCCCATGGGCCGAGGCTCACAACCTTTCATGCAGGACCGAGTGGCCAATCAAGAGTAAAGGATGGGCAAAGTCCGCCTGCGGTGGTGATCGCGGCCTCGCGGCCGTGACTACTCGGTGAGCGGCTTCACCCAGCGTCGCCACTGCTCCTCTGCCCCGTATCCGGCCGCTCCCCACGTCCGGTGCGCGGTCTCGTTGCGCGTGAGCACCATCGCGTCCGCGCGGCGCCCGCCGAGCCGCACGAACCGCTCCTCCGCGGCGGCGAGCAGCGCGGTCGCGACGCCCCGGCGGCGGTGGTCCGGGTGTACGGCCAGCCGGTACAGATGGCAGCGCCAGCCGTCGAACCCGGCGATCACCGTGCCGGCCAGTTCGCTGCCGCGCATGGCGAGGATCAGCGCCTCGGGGTCCCGCGCGACGAGCCGCTCCACCCCGCCGCGGTCGTCGCTGATGCTCGTGCCCTCGGCGGCCACCTTCCAGAAGGCCAGCACGGCGTCGAGGTCCTCGGGCGTCGCGGCCCGGATGTGCAAGTCGGTCATCCCAAGATCACATCACTCACGCCGGACCGCGTCAGGACGTTTCACCATCCGGACGTCACTCGTGCGCGATGGCCGCCAGGACGTTCATGCGGGAGGCGCGCAACGCCGGCAGCAGCGCCGCCACGACCCCGACCACCGCCGAGCCGGCCACCACCAGCACGATCGTGACCCACGGGATCGCCAGGGCCGTCATGCCCTGCAGTGCCAGCACCTGATGCATGCACACACCCCACACCAGCCCCAGCGCGAGCCCGAGGACCGCGCCGAACACCGCGATCACCACCGACTCCAGCCGGATCATCCGTCGCAGCTGACGCCGGGCCAGCCCGATCGCCCGCAACAGGCCGATCTCCCGGGTACGTTCGACGACCGACAGCGCGAGGGTGTTGACCACGCCCAGTACCGCGATGATGATCGCCAGCCCGAGCAGCGCGTACACGAGGTACAGCAGGACGGCGATCTGGTCACGGACCAGCTGTTTGTAGTCGGCCAGGTCCCGCACCTGCACCTGCGGGTACGGATCCAGGGTCTCCTCCAGGTGCGCGCGCAGATCGTCGTCACTCGTGCCTGCGGCGGCGTTGACGTACAGCGCGGAGTCCCGCCCGCCCGGCGCGTACTGCTCCAGGGTGCCCAGCCCGAAGAACAGACCGCCCTGGGTGCCGAACCCCTCGGCGGCGTCCTGATCGGTGAGCGCGCCGACCGTCAGCTCGGCCGGGCGTCCGCCCGGGAACTCCACCGGGAGGACGCTGCCCACGCGTACACCGTGGTCGCGTGCGAAGTCCCGGTCCATGGCAAGGTGCCCGCCTGCCAGCGCGGCCGCCGAGTCCCCTCGCGCGTAGGTGATGTTGGCGACCTCGTCGAGCCGCGGATCGTAACCGGCCGCCGTGGTCTCCACACGGTCGCCGTCCGGGAGGCGCACCGCCACCGGTGTGAACCTCCCGCGCACGACCAGGCCCACTCCGTGGGTGCGGCGCACCTTGTCGGTGACCTCCTGCGGGAACGGCTGGAAGTTGGTGTTCTGCACGACGAAGTCGGCGCCGAGCGTCGTGTCGATCTGCCGGTCGAAGGACGCGGTCATCGACTCGCTCGCCACCGACATCCCGCCGACCAGGGCGATTCCCACCATCAAAGCCGCCGCGGTGGCTCCGGTGCGACGGGGGTTGCGCAGGGCGTTGCGCTGGCTCATCCGGCCGATCGGACCGAACACGGCGGGGAAGGCCGCGCCGAGCACCCGGATCACCGGGCGCACCAGCAGGGGCCCGGCGATCACCGTCGCGATCAGGGTGAGCACCACGCCGAGCCCGAGCAGGGACGCCGCCGACGACGTCTGCCGGGACACCGCGCAGCCCGCGAGGGCCGCCGCACCGGCCGCCCCGACGATCGCGCCCGCCACAGCACGCACCCGCAGCGGTCGGCCCACCCCGGCCACCTCGGCGTCCGAGAGCGCGGCCATCGGCGAGACGCCCGCGGCCCGCCGTGCCGGGAGGTACGCGGCGACGAAGGTGACGCCGAGCCCGACGACGTACGCCGCCACCGGGGTCACCCAGCCGATCTGCATCTCGTCGGCGTCGATGTTCATGCCGAGCAGGCCCATCAGCCCGATCAGCCCGGCCGCCAGCCCGATGCCCGCGGCGAGTCCCAGCGTGGAGCCGACCAGCCCGAGCAGCAGCGCCTCGGTGAGCACCGAGGCGCGGACCTGGCGCCGGTCGGCGCCCAGTGCCCGCAGCAGGCCCAGCTCACGCGTGCGCTGGGCGATGAGCATGGAGAAGGTGTTGACGATCAGGAACACGCCGACCAGGACGGCGATCCCGGCGAAGCCAAGCATCACGTACTTGATGACGTCGAGGAACCCGCCCAGCTGCTCGACGTCCGACTCGGCCTGCTCGCCGGCCGTCCTGAAGTCGTAGGTGTGCGCGCCGAGCGCGTCGGCCACGCGCTGTTTGAGCCGGTCGTCGCCGACGCCCCGGGCCGCGTCGACCGAGATGCTCGTGGCCGTACCCGGCCGGCCCAGCAGCTTCGTCTGGGCGGTGGAGGTGTCGAAGTAGAGCAGCGCGGAGCCGGGGTTCGTGGTCGTGAACGTGACGATTCCGGCCACCCGGACCCGGAACGACCCGGGGGGTGCGATGACCGTGAGGGCGTCGCCGACATGCACGTTCTCGCGGCCGGCGGTCTCGGAGTCGAGCAGCGCCTGCGCGGGTCCGCGCGGGGCATGGCCCGAGGTCAGTCGCACGGGGCTGCGCTCGTTCGTGTTCCAGGCGTAGCCGAGCGTCGGGGCCCCGGTGGTCGGGCCCACCGGTTCGTTCTCCTCGTTCACGACCGTGAGGCCGTTCACCTTCACGTCGGCGCGGGCCGCTGCGACCCCGTCGACCCGCCGGACCCGTTCGGCGAGCGCGGCCGGCAGGGTGGCCGTCCGGCCCGACGGCAGCGCCTCGTCGAGGTCCTTCTTCGGGCTGACGGTGACATCGGCCGCGGTGGAGGCGAACAGCCGGTCGAACGTGCGGCTGACGGTGTCCGAGAAGATCAGGCTCCCCGTGACGAACGCGACGGACAACAGGACGGCGAGCGCGGAGAGCAGCAGCCGCCCCTTGTGCGCCAGGAAGCTCCGCAGGGTCGCCTTGAGCACGGGCTCAGTTCTCCTCGGGCGACGCCGGGGCGCCGGCGTCCTCGGAGCGGGTGCGGATCACGTCGAACCTCTTCATCCGCTCCAGGACCGCCTCCGCCGTCGGGCGCCGCATCTCGTCGACGATCCGGCCGTCCCCGAGGAAGAGCACCAGGTCCGAGTGGGCGGCGGCGCCCGGGTCGTGGGTGACCATGACGACCGTCTGTCCGAGCTGGTCCACCGCCTCGCGCAGGAAGCCGAGCACCTCCAGCCCGGCGCGCGAGTCGAGGTTGCCGGTCGGCTCGTCCGCGAAGATCAGCTCGGGCCGGGAGGCCAGCGCCCGCGCGCAGGCCACGCGCTGCTGCTGCCCGCCGGAGAGCTGCGAGGGCCGGTGCCCCAGGCGGTCCCGCAGGCCCAGGGTGTCGACCACCTGGTCCAGCCACGCCCCGTCGGGCTCGCGGCCCGCGATGTCCATGGGCAGGGTGATGTTCTCCAGCGCGTTCAGGGTCGGGATCAGGTTGAACGACTGGAACATGAACCCGACCCGGTCCCGGCGCAGCCGCGTCAGCTCGCGCTCCCTCAGCCCGGTGATCTCCGTGTCGCCCAGCCACACCTGGCCGGCCGAGACGGTGTCGAGCCCGGCCAGACAGTGCATCAGCGTGGACTTCCCGGAACCCGACGGGCCCATCACCGCGGTGAACCGGCCCCGGGCGACGTCCACATCCACCGAGTCGAGCGCGAGCACGGCCGTCTCGCCCGCGCCGTACGCCTTGGTCAGACCGCGGGCGCGGGCCGCGATCCCGTCGGCCGGCGCGAGGCCGGGAGCGTGCTCCGCAGCAGGTGTGGACAAGGCCGCCTCCTCTGGGTGGACGTGCGGGACCCCCGCCCTGCCCGAGAGTAATGTGACCCGGCCCACACTCGGTATCCTCCGCAGGTCGGACACCGCCCTTGCCGGTGCTAGCGCCTCCGCGCTAGCTTCGAGGTATGGCGAAGACCCAGCTGAACGTGCGCGTCGACGAGGGCACCGCCCGCGCTGCCCGTGAACGCGCCCTGGCCCGCGGGATGAGCGTCAACCGCTACATCGAGGAGCTGGTCAGACAGGACACCGGCGAGGTGGGCCACACCTTCGTGGAGGCCGCCGCGGACTTCATGAAGCAGTACGAGGCCGTCTTCGCCGAGGAGTTCGATGGGGGTGCCCCCGCTCGCGCGAAGCCGAGAGTGGGGGAGGGCTGCGAGGGCACGCGCGAAGGTCGCCGCTGAACCGTTGAACAATCTGGAGATCGACCTCGCCTGGCTGCTGATGCTCGCCGAGCACAAGACCCCCGGGGACCCCCAGGTCACCGACTGGGGAGCCCTCGTCGCCGCCGTCGCCCGCCACCGGGCCACCGTGTTCGACGTCCCCGTATACGACAGCCCGTACGCACGCGCCGCCGCCCTGCTTCAGCTCCTGATCCACGTCCCCGCGCTGGAACGCTCCAACGCCCTGTTCGCCTCCGCTGTCGCCTACGCGTATCTCGTCGCCGGCGGCGTCAAGGTCATCACCTCGCCCGAGCAGGTCCGCGACCTCGCCCGGCTGGTCAAGAGCGGCGAGGCCTCCGTACGGGAGATCGAGCAGGAACTGCGTCGGTGGAGTCTGTGATCACCCGTTGACCGGGCGCCACGCGGTCCCGAGCACGCAGTACGAGGTGGGCAGCTTCGGTCCCTCCGCCGGCATCAGAACCCGCCGGTAGGGGCCGAGTTCGAACCCGGCGTCCCGCAGCGCCCGCACCGGTTCCCGCGCCACATGGCAGCCCCCGCTCAGCAGCGGCCACACCGTCCGGTCCAGCGCCTGCTGCGTGAAGCCCATCGCCCGGCCGCCGCCCCGGCCGTGCTCGAAGAACCGCACCTCGCCGCCCGGCCGCAGCACCCGCCGCAGCTCCGCGAGCGTCCGGGGCACGTCCCGCACGCTGCACAGCACCAGCGACACCACGGCGGCGTCGAAGCCCTCGCTCTTGACCGGCAGCGCCTCTGCCGCACCCGGCACCACGTCCACAGGCACCTCGGCTCGCAGAGCGGCCTCCACGGCCAGCTGCCGCAGCCGCCGCTCCGGTTCGATGGCGACGACCTCCGCGACGGTGCCCGGGTAGTGCGCGAAGTTCAGCCCGTTGCCCGCCCCGATCTCGATCACCCGCCCCGACAGCCCGCCGAGCAGTCTCCCGCGTATCGGGCCCACGCCCATCCGGGTCTCGGCGGCCACGCTGATCCGGGCGTAGCAGCGGGCGAACAGCGGATGGTGCACGGCGTCCCGTGGCACCTTCCCGGAGCGGAGCGGCATGGGAACCTCCCTGACGAGGCCGGCCTTACCGCGATTCTCCCCGCAATGAGCCCGGCGCATCCCTGCCGCCGCCGAAGGCGTACGCGGCCCGGCACGGGACGGTGCCGAGCAGGGCCCCTGCGGGGCCGGAGGGGGCGCCGTCGGCCCCGTCGTGCCGGACCGGCATCAGAGTCGTAAGAGCCCGAGGGGACGGGGAGAACCACATCGCGCCGGGCAGGCGAAAGCCCCGGCCACGGCTGCGGGTGTGAGTAGGCCAGGAGGACCAACTCGCCGCCCTCGGCCTGGTCCTCAACGCCGTGGTCCTGTGGAACACCCGCTACCTGGACGCCGCCATGACCCAGCTCCGCGCCGAGGGCCACGACATTACGGACGAGAACGCCGCCCGGCTTTCCCCGCTCAAGGACCGGCACGTCATCTCCCTGGGCCGCTATCTGTTCAACATCCAGGCCAGCTGCCCCGACCAGGGCCTACGCCCGCTGCGCGACCCGGACGCCCCGGACAACGACGACGGAGGCGAGGAACAGACGGGGTGATGCCGCCCCGCCCCACATCACCGGAACCACCAAGCCGCCGCGCCGAAACCCTTCAGCCTGAACCCGCCCGCCCGGCGGACTCCAGTACCGAAGTCAGAAAACGACGCACCGTCTCCAACTCGCCCGCCTCGAAACCTTCCGCGGCGACCATCACCTCGCCGATCACTGGCCCGAAGAAGGCCCACCCCAGTTCCATGGCCTTCTCCTCCACCTCCAGCAGCACGCGTCGCCGGTCTGCCGTGTCCCTGCTGCGCTGGACCAGTCCGAGCCGCTCCAGCCGATCCACCAGGGCAGTGGTCCCAGCAGAGTTCAGTCGCAGTTGCTCGCCGAGCCACCCGGGCGTGGCCCGCTTACCGGCGCGTGCCGCGTCCAGCAGGTGGATCAGCGCGCGCACATCGGTGGGATGCAGCCCGTGGCGCGCGGCGAACTCGGCGCCGAGCAGGTCGAACTCCACGGTGACCGCGCGCAGCAAGTGAACCAGTCCCATCACCGGGCTCTGATCGTCCATGCACACTCCTCGAAGTCCCGTAATATCTCGCTGAACGAGATTATCGCCTGGCGAGAGGAATGCTCGTGTCCCTGTCCGCCTTCGACCTCGCCTACGACGAGCTGCGCGCCCGCTGGCCCGAATCCACAGAGGAGCGCGATGTCGCCACGCCGTACGGGCGCACCCGGGTCCATGTGTACGGCTCGGCGGACGGCAGCCCACTGGTGCTGCTGCCCGGCGGCTCTGCCACCGGCCTCGCCTGGTTCGCCAACGCGCCGGCCTTCGGTGAGCGATACCGGGTCCATGCGGTAGATCTGCTGGGCGACGCCGGCCGCACCGAACGCCGGGGCACTCCCTTGAGGAATGCCGACGATCTGACGGCCTGGCTGGACGCACTGCTGGACGGCCTTGGGCTCGCCCGCACGCACCTGTGCGGCCACTCGTACGGCGCCTGGCTGGCCGCCAGGTACGCACTGCACGCACCGCGGCGTGTGGACCACCTCGCCCTCGTGGACCCCACCCAGGTTTTCGCCGGGTTCCGCCTCGGCTACCTGCTGCGCGCGCTCCCCACCCTGATCCGTCCGAGCGAGGCCCGCGCTCGCGCTTTCCTGGCCTGGGAAACGGCAGGCACACACCCGGACGAGACCTGGCAGCGCCTCTACGCGCTGGGCACCACCGTTCCCGGCCGGAAGCTGGTCACCGGCGTCCGCCCTCGGACCGCCGACCTCCTCATGCCGGTCATGGTCCTGCTCGCGGAACACAGCCGCGCCCACAACGCTGTCAAGGTCGCCGACCGAGCCCGCCGGATGCTCTCGCAGGGTGAGGTGGCAGTGCTCCCCGGAGCCACCCATCACTCTCTGCCGCTCACCGAGCCGAAGCAGCTGAACGACCGGCTGATGACTTTCCTGGGCTGACAATGCAAACGCTGGTGATCTTCAAGAAACCTTCGTCTTCTGAAGATCACCGTGCGGGGGCCCGCGCACCCCCGCACGGCCTTCAGAAACCCGTTCAAAAACCGAACTCCTCGTCGCCGAGCCGCTGGTGCGCACGGAGATCAAAATCGGGTACGCCCGGGTGTCGACCGGAGGGCAGAGGCTCGAACAGCAGATCGGCGCCCGCACCGACGCAGGGTGCCGCAAGATCTTCGCCGACAAGAGGTCCGGCAAGACCGACCTGCGCCCGGAGCTGTAGGCGTGCCACGCCTTCCTCGACGCAGGCGACACCCTCGTGGTCCCCTCGCTCGACCGCTACGGCCGCAGCCTCCAGGACCTCACCAACATGGTCGCCGAACTCCGAGTGCGAAGGCGAGTGCGGACGCGGCAGCCACACCGGCCGGTGCCCCAACCGCACGGACAGCCCGCGTACGGCACCGGCTCCCGCATCGTCCTGACGACCGCTCACCTCGACCACACGCCCGGAACACCGCGAGCCCGAGAATCTCCGCGCGATGTGCCAGGGCTGCCACCTGCACTACGACCAGGACCACCACGCCCGCACCCGGGCCGAAGCCCGCCGCACCGCCCTCGAAGCCTCCGGGCAGCTCACGTTCGAGATGTGGCGAAGCCGCTGGCCAAGCCCATGATCGTTCTCACCGGGATTTCCTGTACCCCAACTACTCACACCCGGGCTGCCGGGCAGGCGAAAGCCCCTGCCGCGACCGCCGGGCAGGCGGGGCGGCCGAGCACGAGCACGGCCGCCCCCAGCCACGGCAGGAACATCCCCGGCGGAGACTCCCGGCCGTCCGGTCCCGCCGGACACCGGCCGTACCGCTCACCAGCCAGGCGTCCCACGACGACCTGGCGCCCCGACGGTCACGCTAGGCGAGTTCCGCCGCCAGCACCGCCGCCGTCCGGGCCACCAGCGGGTTGTCGGCCTCGGCGTCCTCCTCCGGCTGCGTGGTCAGCACCGACATCACGATCGGCGGACCGTCCGGCGGCCAGGTGATGCCCACGTCGTTGTTGCTGCCGTACTGCCCGCCACCCGTCTTGTCGGCGAGCAGCCAGTCGGCCGGCAGACCCTTGCGGAACCTCTCCGGGCTCGTGGTGTTGCGCAGCAGCCAGTCCGTGAGCCGGGCCCTGTCCCGGGGCTCAAGCACGTCGCCGAGCACCAGCCGGGCGTAGGTCAGGCCGATGGCGCGCGGGGAGGTCGTGTCGGTCACGCGCCACGGCTCCGCGGAGTTGAGCTTGGGCTCCCAGCGGTCCAGCCGGGTGACGCGGTCACCCGTCGAGCGGGCGAAGCGCGTGATCGCGGTCGGTCCGCCCAGCTCCTTCAGCAGCAGGTTGCCGGCGGTGTTGTCGCTGAAGCGGATGGCGGCGTCGCACAGTTCGCCGACGGTCATCCCGGTCGCCACGTGCTCCTTGGTGACGGGGGAGTACTCCGACGCCACGACATAGGCCTCGGTGTAGTGGATGCGCCGGGCCAGGAACTCGCCGTCGCGGTCGAGGTCGCGCAGCACGGCCGCGGCGGCCAGTGTCTTGAACAGCGAGGCCATCGGGAAGCGCTCGTCGGCCCGGTAGGCCACCGTCCGGCCCGTGCGCATGTTGCGGGCGTACACGCCCAGCCGCGCGGTGTGCTCCTGCTCCAGTTCCCGCAGTCGCGTGGTGACACCGGAGGCGCCGGTCGACGCCTGGGCAGTGCCGCCGCCCAGCGAGAGAGCGGCGGCCGTGCCCAGCGCGAGAGCCGTACGGCGGGACGGGCGTAATCCGTTCGTCTGCAAGGTGGTCCCTTCGAAGGCGATCACGTACATGGTTCAACACGCGATCACATCCGCTTCGGTTCCACCACGCGTCCGCCGGGCCCCTCAGAACGCCCCGGGCGCCTCCCGTACCCGGAAGGCCTCCGCGTCCCAGGAACCGTCCAGCCGGGGCGCCAGCCAGTGCGGCGCGGCGGCCCGGAAGGAGGTGGGGGAGAGGGCGCCCGACCCCGCCGGAACGGAACCCAGCAGCGGGGCTCCGGCCACGTCCGGCAGGTCCGCCAGATTGCAGCGCGCGGCGAGATCCGGGGCTTCCGGCCAGCTCCCGATCACGATCCCGGCCAGGTCCAGCCCCCGGGAGCGCAGTTCACGCGCCGTCAGCTCCGTCGTGTTCAGGGTGCCGAGCCCCGCGGGGGCCACGACCAGCACCGGCGCCGACAGCAGCCGTGCCGCGTCCGCGAGGGTGCCGCCGGCCGCGTCGAACCGTACGAGCAGTCCGCCCGCCCCTTCGACCAGCACCAGGTCGTGCTCGGTGGCCAGTTTGGCGGCGGCCTCCGCGACCTCCTGCGGATGGACCGGCGCCCGGCCGGCCCGGCGCGCCGCCGTGGCCGGGGCCAGCGGCTCGGGATACCGGGCCAGTTCGGCCGTCGTCACCGGGCCCGCCAGGCGGGCCACCTCGGCGGCGTCCCCGGGCTCGTCCGGCCGTACCCCCGTCTGCGCGGCCTTCAGCACGGCCACCGAACGGCCCGCCGCCCGTGCCGTCGCCGCGACGGCGGCGGTCACGATCGTCTTGCCGACTTCCGTGCCCGTGCCCGTGATCACCAGTACCGGCATGTCATCCCTCCCGCGCCGCCGCGCACACGGCGCGCGCGATCCGCGCCAGGTCCGCGTCGCCCGTCACGTACGGCGGCATGGTGTAGATCAGATCGCGGAACGGCCGCAGCCACACGCCCTCGCGCACGGCCGCCCGCGTCGCCGCCTCCATGTCCACGGCGTGGTCCAGCTGGACCACGCCGATGGCGCCGAGGGCGCGTACGTCCTTCACGCCGGGCAGGTCCGCGGCGGCCGAGAGCCCGTCCCGCAACCCCGTCTCGATCCGCTTGACCTCCGTGAGCCAGTCCTGGCCGAGCAGCAGCTCGATCGAGGCGCAGGCCACCGCCGCCGCCAGCGGGTTGCCCATGAACGTCGGCCCGTGTGCGAGCACCGGCACCTCACCCCGCGAGATGCCGTCGGCCACCCGGCTGGTGCACAGGGTCGCCGCCATGGTCATGTAGCCGCCGGTCAGCGCCTTGCCCACGCACATCACGTCCGGCGTGACGGCCGCGTGCTCCGCCGCGAACATCGCACCCGTACGGCCGAACCCGGTCGCGATCTCGTCGAACACCAGCAGCACGTCGTGCGCGTCGCACGCCTCACGCAGCACCCGCAGGTAGGCGGGGGAGTGGAACCGCATCCCGCCCGCGCCCTGCACCACCGGCTCGACGATCACCGCCGCCAGTTCACCTGCGTGCTGTTCGATCAGCGACCGCAGATGCTCGGCGTACGCCTCCTCGAACTGCGCAGGGGGCGGGTCGGCGAACACCTGACGCTGCAGCACCCCGGTCCACAGGCCGTGCATCCCGCCCTCGGGATCGCACACCGACATCGGCTGCCAGGTGTCGCCGTGGTAGCCGCCGCGCCAGGTCAGCAGCCGCTGCTTGCCGGGGCGGCCCAGCGAACGCCAGTACTGCAGGCACATCTTGACCGCGACCTCGACCGACACCGACCCGGAGTCGGCCAGGAAGACATGCTCGAGACCCTCGGGTGACAGGTCGACAAGGAGCTTCGCCAGCCGCACGGCGGGCTCGTGCGTGAGCCCGCCGAACATCACGTGGCTCATCCGCCCGAGCTGCTCGCGGGCGGCCTCGTTGAGCACCGGGTGGTTGTACCCGTGGATCGCCGACCACCAGGACGACATCCCGTCGACCAGCTCCCGCGGACCGTCCAGCTCTCGCGAGCGGCTCAGCGCTCCCGAGCCGCCGGGCTCTCCTGAGCCGCTCGGCGCTCTCGAGCCGCCGGCCTCTCCTGGGCCGCTGGGCGCTCCCGGACCGCTCGGCACTTCCGAGCCGTCGGCGAGCCGCAACCGCACCCCGCTCGCCGACTCCACGACCAGCGGTTGGTGCCGCCCGGGCATCGGGCCGTAGGGATGCCACACGTGCCGCCGGTCGAGTTCCAGCAGTTCGGGGACGGTCGGCTCAGGCATTGGGCGCGAGGTCCGTCCCGGCGCCCCGGCGGCGCACGGCGACCAGGTCGGTCCGCGGCTCGGCCCCCGTGGAGGAGTCGGCGACCTGCGGTTCCTCACCGGAGCCGCACGCCCCGCCGCCGGAGCCGCACACCCCGCCCCCGTCGTGGCAGCCGCCGGCGGCCCGGTGCTCGGGCAGCGTCACCTGGTCGGTGCCCTCCACCTCGAAGCCGGCGTCCGCGATCATCTCCAGGTCGGCCTTTCCGGCCTGGCCCTCACTGGTGAGGTAGTCGCCGAGGAAGATCGAGTTGGCCAGGTGCAGCGCGAGCGGCTGCATCGTGCGCAGATGGACCTCGCGCCCGCCCGCGATCCGCACCTCGACGTCCGGGCAGACGAACCGCGTCATCGCCAGGATCCTGAGGCACCGCTGCGGGGTCAGGTTCCACTCCTTGCCGAGCGGGGTGCCCTCGAACGGGATGAGGAAGTTGACCGGAACCGAGTCCGGGTCCAGCTCACGCAGCGAGTAGACGACGTCCACCAGGTCCTCGTCCGTCTCGCCCATGCCGGCGATCAGCCCGGAGCAGGCGGAGAGACCGGCCGCGTGCGCCTTCTGCACGGTGTCGACGCGGTCCTCGTAGGTGTGTGTGGTGGTGATCTCCCCGTACGTCGCCTCGGACGTGTTGAGGTTGTGGTTGTAGGCGTCGGCGCCGGCCTCGCGCAGCCGCTCCGCCTGGCCGTCGGAGAGCAGCCCGAGGCAGGCGCACACCTCGACGCCCTCGTTGTTGTCCTTGATCGCCTTGATCGTCTCGGAGACCCGGTCCACGTCCCGGTCGGTCGGGCCGCGCCCGCTGGCCACCAGGCACACCCGCTTGGCCCCACCGGCCACCCCGGCCGCCGCGGCGTCGGACGCCTGGTCGGGCTTCAGCCAGGTGTACTTCAGGATCCCGGCCGTCGAGCCGAGCCGCTGCGAACAGTAGGAGCAGTCCTCGGGGCACAGGCCGGACTTGAGGTTGACGAGATAGTTCAGTTTCACCCGTCGGCCGAACCAGTGCCGACGCACCTTTCCGGCCGCGGCCACCACATCGAGCAGGTCGTCGTCGGACGTCGCGAGGACGGCCAGTGCCTCGTCGCGGGTCGGCAGCTCGCGCCGAAGCCCCTTGTCCACCAGCGTGTTCAGCAGGTCCATGGGAGCCGATCCTGTCCTAAGGAGGCGCCCGGGGCAAAGGAGAGTTCGCACAACAGAGTCGCTTCGAGGTGTGGGTATTGCCACACAGTGACCTGCTGGTGGTCCCGCTAGTGTCTGTGCACTGCCTACAAATTCCCCGGAGGACCACCCATGGCGTTCGGCTGGATCGACGAGCAGGCGGAGCTGCGCGCCCGCGCCGGACTCGTACGGACTCTGCGCCCCCGTCCGGCCGATTCGCCGCTCCTCGACCTGGCGAGCAACGACTACCTCGGGCTGGCCCGTCACCCCGAGGTCACGGAGGGCGCCGCCCGGGCCGCGCGGGACTGGGGCGGCGGCTCGACCGGCTCCCGGCTCGTCACCGGCACCACCGAACTGCACGCCGAACTCGAGCGGGACCTGGCCGATTTCTGCGGTTTCGAGGCGGCCCTCGTCTTCTCCTCCGGCTACGCCGCCAACCTCGCCGCCGTCACCGCGCTGGGCCCCCACGGCTCCCTGATCGTCTCCGACGCGGGCAACCACGCCTCGCTCATCGACGGCTGCCGGCTCGCCCGCGGCACCACCCAGGTCGTGGCGCACGCCGAGCCGGACGCCGTGCGCAAGGCGCTGGCGACCCACGAGGGCACGGCGATCGCCGTGTCCGACACGGTCTTCTCGGTCGACGGCGACGCGGCCCCCCTCGCCGCGCTCGCCGAAGCCTGCCGGGAGCACGGCGCCGGGCTGGTCGTCGACGACGCCCACGGACTGGGCGTTCTCGGTGACGGCGGCCGCGGCGCTCCGCACGCGGTGGGCCTCGCGGGCGCCGGCGACGTCGTCGCGACGGTCACCCTCTCCAAGTCGCTGGGCAGCCAGGGCGGAGCCGTCCTCGGCCCCGCGCGGGTCGTCGACCACCTGGTCAACGCGGCCCGGACGTTCATCTTCGACACCGGACTCGCCCCCGCGGCGGCGGGGGCCGCCCTGGCGGCACTGCGGCTGCTGCGCCGCGAGCCGCAGCGGGCGGCACGGGCCCGCGCGGTCGCGGGCGAACTGCACGCACGCCTGACCGCCGCGGGTCTGGAAGCGGTCCGTCCGGACGCCGCGGTGGTCTCGGTGCGGGCGGCCTCTCCCGAGGACGCCGTGCGCTGGGCGGCACAGTGCCGCGCGGCGGGCCTGGCCGTGGGGTGCTTCCGGCCCCCTTCCGTCCCGGACGGCATCTCACGGCTCAGGCTGACCGCGCGCGCGGACCTGACCGGTCAGCAGATCGAACGCGCTGTACGGCTGATCGGCGAGACGCGGCCATGAGTCGGCGTGACACGGCCGTGCGTCGCACGATGACGGTCTGATCGAACGCGTCCGCAAGTGCTCCTACATACGGTCCACCCCGGCCGCGAAGGCCGCCCAGCTCTCCGCGGAGAAGAGCAGCGCGGGTCCGGCCGGGTCCTTGGAGTCGCGCACGGCGAGCAGTCCGGCCCAGGGCGGGGCATCCGGACACCCGGTCTCGACGCAGTTGTTCGCGCCGGTGCTGTAGCTGCTGCGCAACCACCGCACACCGTGCAGTTCGATGCTTGAGGGGACGTGACGAGGCAGTGCACGCATGGTGCCTCCTTACGCGCCGGCGGCTGTCCCGGCGATGAAATCCAACGAGTCCTCGGGCGAAAGGGCGTGGATCTGAAGGGCGTTGAAGGCCTCCGTGTAGGCCTGGAGGTCTTCTTTCCGTTCGAGGTAGAGGCTACTCGTCAAGTGGTCGAGAACAACCACATCCAGATCAGAAGTGCTCGAAAATGAGAAGATAACGAAAGGGCCGGTGACGCCGATGTGCGCCCCGGCGGCGAACGGCAGCACCTGCAGGCGCACTTGGGGCAGCCGGGCCGCCTCGACCAGTCGTTCCAGCTGGCGGGCCATGACCCCGGGCCCGCCCACTTCCCGCCGCAGCACCGCCTCGTCCAGCACGGCGCTCAGCTCCAGCGGGGGATCGGCGCGCAGCACGTCCTGCCGGGCCAGCCGCACCTCGACCAGCGTGTCGAGCCGGTCCTCCGGAAGTCCCTCCACCGCGGCGCTGGTCACCGCACGCGCGTACTCGGGCGTCTGGAGCAGGCCCGGGACGACGGTGGTCTCCAGCGTGCGCATCGCGCCGGCCTGGGACTCCAGGCTGATGAAGTCCCGGTAGGTCGGCGGCAGCACCCCGCGGTATGCGTGCCACCAGTGGTGCCGGCCACCGCTGTCCTCGGCCCCCGCCAACGCCATGAGGACTTCCCGAAGTTGGGAGTCCGTCACACCGTAGGCATCCAGAAGTAACCGCACATCGGCCGGTTTCACCCCGCTCGTACCCGTCTCGATCCGGCTGACCTTGGACTGGTGCCAGCCCACCAGCCGGGCCGCCTCACCGCTCGTGAGCCCCGCCGAGGAGCGCAGCGCACGCAGTTCGGCGCCCAGTTTCCGGCGGCGCACCGCGGGACCGTGCTGCATGGGCTCCTCCTTACTCCTTCGGAGCCACCCAAATACGGTCTCGCGTCGCAGAGTTCACCGCTTTGAGCGACAGATATATGCATATCTTGGTGGATCGCCGACCTTCACGGGTGTTCTGGTGGCAGTCTGACGACGAAGCACCAGTCCGGGACCGTACTCGAACCATCCGCTCCGTGTCGGGCTACGGTCCCGTGGGAAAGGGACGACGTCGCCATGGCAGACCATCTGGAAGCATCCGTCACTCTGCCGAGCGATCCCGCCTCGGTCTCCGCAGCGCGTGCCTATGTGGTGAGCACGCTGGCGGAGTGGGGCCTGCCGGCGGACACGGACGTGTCCGACACCGTCCGGCTCATCATCTCGGAACTCGCCACCAACGCCGTCCAGCACACCTTCGGCCAGTCGCCCACCTTCACCGTGGACGTCGAGCTGGACCGCGACGAACGGCTGCGCATCGGTGTCACGGACAGTCATCCGCGCTTCCCCAGACGCCTGCCCGCAGCCGTCCAGCAGGACAACGGCCGCGGCCTGGTCATCATCCGCTGGCTGACCGCCGAGTGCGGCGGCAGACTGCGCATCCGCCCGACCCGCGAGGGCGGCAAGACCATCTCGATCGAACTCCCGTGGGCCGTTCCGGTCCGGCCGGTGACGACGGCGGGCCAGCAGGAGCCGTAGCCGGTCACAGCAGAACCTGAAGGACCCGGCCGACCTGAAAGATCTGACGGACCTGACAGACCCGGAGGACCTTCCCCCTGGTGCTCTCGATGCACCCCGGCCCGCGCGACCCGCATCCGGGCCATTCCCGCGGCTCTACGCCGCCCACTCCGGGCCCTGCGACCCGCCGGAGCCCGCGGCCGTCACCGGTGCCGAGCCGACGCCTCCCGGTGTGCTGCCGCCCCTCGAAGCCCCGACGGCTGCCCGACAGTGCGCCGCAGCGGTGCGGGGACCCTGATCTCGGCCCCCTCCGGCTCCTCCTCGGTGGTTTCCTCGGCGCCGTCCCGTTCCCCGTGCAGCCCCGCTCGTCGCACCAGCCGGGGGAGTACACCCCACAGTCCGACGCAGACCAGGAAGGTCGCGGCGCCCGCGGCGATGCCACCGGCACGGCCCGTGGTCACGTCGACCACCAGCAGCACCGAACCGCTGAACGCGAACACCAGCACGCTCAGACCGGTCGTGGCCAGGCGCGAGGAGACCTGCACTATGCGGGGCTTGGCGCCCTGCTGGAAGAGGGAACGGTGCAGAGCGGCCGGCGCGGTGAAGAGCGCGGCGGCCAGGACCGCCAGCAGCAGCGTGATGACGTAGGTGACGCGCTGGACCGTGTCGAGGTCCCCGAAGCGCGAGGTGAAGGCCAGCGACAGCAGGAAGGCGAAGAGGATCTGCACACCCGTCTGGGTGACGCGGAGTTCCTGGAGCAGCTCGACGAAGTTGCGGTCGGCGCGTTGCAGCGGAGTCTCGTTGCGCGCGGTGCAGGGACGGTGCTCGGCCATGACGTCACGGGTATCCACTTGCGCCCGTGTCACGCTCCGGCGTGCGGCGGCGCGTCATCAACGCCGCCGCACGCCGGGCGGATCACTTCACGCGCCCGTACCAGACGCTCTTGGTCCAGATCTTCTGCAGCCGCACCACGTCCCCGCTCTTCGGGGAGTGCCAGAGCTTGTTCTTACCCGCGTAGATACCGACGTGGTACACGTTGCTGCCCGAGTGGAAGAACACCAGGTCTCCCGCCTTGCGGTTCTTGGCGGAGATGTGGCGCGTCTTGTTGTACTGCTGGGCAGCCGTGCGGGGGAGCTTCTTGCCGGCCTTCTTGAACGAGTAGAGCGTGAGCCCGGAGCAGTCGAACCGGTGCGGCCCTATCGCCCCGTACTTGTAGGGCGAACCCTTCTTGGATGCCGCGATCTGGAGTGCCTTGGTCGCCGGTGTGGCTGCCGCGGCCTCGGAGGTGAAGCCGGGGGCCACGATCGAGCCGCCCACCGCGGCGATGGTGAGCGCCGAGGCCGTACCGGCTCGGGCCATGAGCGACGGGACACGATTGAGCGCAGTCATGCGCAACCCTTCGTCAGCCGCCTGTGAAGGATGACCTGTCGGATTCGGGCTGACAAAGTTGCCCGGCCGCTGACGCGGCTTCACCCCAAGGGCTGCTCGGAGCCGGTCATGGCGTGACCGTCCCGGCGACCCGTCGTGCTTGGGTCCTCCACTCCTGCCGATCCACTCCTGTCGACCGGTCATCCGGGCGGCGGCAGGACTCGGCGTCCGCCCGGATCGCCCCGCCACAGCGGCGGGGGCTTGTCGTCAAGCAGGGATCTTGGCGCATGCCTGTCCGGATTTCCCAACGGAACCGGGGATTTGTGTTGTTACTCACCACTCACCCGTTCGGGTGGACACGTGTGCGTTCGCGCCACTGTCCACGCGTTCGCGGACCGTCGGACCAGGCATGGAATGTCCCATTCCGCCCCGGGGCTACGCGCGTTGCGCAACCGGAAGGGCCCCAAAATCGGTCTCCCGCCTACTCCGAACAGGGGTACGTCTTTTGGTCCGTTTCAACTCAGCCCCGGAGGCTCCGCCGTCGCGTCGGGCGTCCGGGTCGACGGCTCGCGTCAACTGACGGGTTCCGGGGGCAGGGTGAGCCGCGCCGTGCGCCGCTCGCCGTCCAGCACCCGCAGCGCCCGGGCCAGGGTGCCGGCGTGCAGTTCCGTCTCGCCCCGCTGGTGCATCAGGGCCAGCGCGTCACGCAGTGCGGTCGCCTTGCCGACGAGGGCCTGGGCGGCACGCAGCCCGCGATACGTGTCACCGTCCCGGGCCGGGTTGATGCGGCCGAGCAGATCGACCACGTCGAGGTAGCGGTCGATCAGTTCCGCTTCGGCGCGGGTCAGGGCGGGCAGCGGCGGCAGCTCGGGCGGGAGCATCGGGGCCTCACCGTCCGGTCGGCGGGGCGAGGGTGGCCTTGCGGCTGGGGATGATCCCGTCCACCAGGCCGTACTCCACCGCTTCCTGCGCGGTGAGGACCTTGTCCCGCTCGATGTCCGCGCTCACCTGCTCCCGGGTGCGGCCCGTGTGCAGCGCGAGCATCTCCTCCATCCGGTTCCGGATGCGCGTCAACTCATCCGCCTGGATGGCCAGATCGCTCGCCTGACCGTGGATCGGCTCGGGCAGCGCCGGCTGATGGATCACCAGGCGCGCGTCGGGCAGCGCGAATCGCTTGCCGGGTGTGCCCGCCGCCAGCAGCACCGAGGAGGCGGCACCGGCCTGGCCCAGGAGAATCGTCTCCACGTCGCAGGAGACGTACTGCATCGTGTCGTAGACCGCCGTCATCGCATGGAAGCTGCCGCCGGGAGAGTTGATGTAGAGCGAGATGTCGCGCTCCGGGGCCTGGTGCTCCAGATGCATGAACTGGGCCATGACGTCGTTCGCCGAGGTCTCGTCCACCGGCGCCCCGAGGAAGACGATGCGCTCCTCCAGGAGCTTCGCGTACGGATCCATCGTCCGTTGCCCGGACGACGTGCGTTCGGTGAACTCGGGCAGCACGTAGCGGGCGGACGGTCGGGTCATGGCGAACCCCTCCTCGCGGGCAGAGCTGTCTCCGGCGACAGTCGTGTCTGTAAAAAATGTACAGGACGTACGTCACGTTATGATGGGGACATGGCCTACGAGATTCCGGTGACGCAAGCCAGGGCTGAGCTCGCCGACCTGATCAACCGCGTGGTGTACGCCGGTGAACGCGTCGTCGTCACCCGGCACGGCAAGCCCCTCGTCGCCCTCGTCTCGGCCGATGACCTGCGGCGACTCGAAGAGACCCAGGAACTCCCGGAGTCCGCGGAGGGGCAGGTGATCAGCGCCCTCTCCACGGTCCGCGAGGTCGCATCCGCTCCCGGCGAACCCCAGCGGTTCGGCATCGCGGCGGAGCACCGGCGGGGCGGCCACTAGAGCCGGCCCGGACAGACGAAGGACCGTGCGTCCCCGTCCGCTGCAACGGGGACGCACGGTCGTTTCAGTGGGGCGCCGGTCAGCCGACGGCCGAGAGCTCCCGGTGGTCGGCCGCGGGCTCGGCGCCCGCCTTCCGTGCCTTGAGCGAGCTGCCGAGCAGTACGGCACCCAGGCCCAGCGCCGCCCACCAGGCCAGGGTCAGGGCGGGTCCGGTCGCCGCCGCGCCGTCGAAGAAGGACACCGAGCGCAGCAGCGTCGTGCCCGCGCCGGGCGGCAGCCACTGTCCGATCGCGCCGGCCGGCTCCGGCAGCATCTGCGGGGCCGAGGTGGCGCCGGAGAAGGGGTTGCCCAGCAGCATCACCGTGGCGGCACCGATGCCGATGCCGGCGGTGCCGAGCAGGGCGGCGAGTCCGGCGACGGCGCTGCCGATGGCCAGCGTGCACAGACCGAACACACCCGCTTCCGCCCACCAGTCGCCCCCGAGTGCGCCGAGCCAGCTGTGCGCGATTCCGGCCGCGACCACGCCCACCAGGGCGGATGCGCCGAGCAGCGTGAGCCCGGCCCGGGTGCCGCGCAGTCCCAGCAGGGTGACCAGCGCGCCCGCCGCGATGCCGGCCAGGGCGAGCGGCAGTGCGGCGGCGTTCAGCACCGCGCCGCGCGGATCACCGGCCGGAGCGGGCACGACATCGACCGTCTTGACCTGCGCGCCCCCGGCGGCGGCCTGCTGCCCCACGGCCTGCTGGAGGAACTGCGCGACGACCGGTCCGGCCGCGGAGGCGGTGAGCAGTTCGGGCCCCTGCTGGGTGACCACGACCGCGCCGTATACGCTCCGGTCCTCGATGGCGTCCCGGGCGGCGGCCTCGTCGGCGTAGCGGTGGATCTCGAAGGCGCCCTGGTGGCGCTCCAGCTGCTTCTCGACCTGGGCCGCCGCTGCCGGCGGTCCGGCCACGCCGAGCGGCAGGTCGCGGGGCGCGATACGGGAGGCCGGCCAGGCGAACGCCCACAGGGCCAGGGCGGCCAGGACGGGCACGAGGACGACGACCGCGATCACATGGCGGTTGCGGGAAGGCATGAGGGTCTCCTGGGGTGAGCGGACCGGAGCGCTAAAAAGAAGGATCGTTCGTTTTGCGCTGCCTCCACCGTGCTCCGCTCGTTGCGCCTTGTCAAGAATGAATATTCGTTTTACTTTGTGGACCATGGCTCGCGTGTCCCAGGAACATCTCGACGCCCGCCGCCGCCAGATCCTCGACGGCGCCGCGCTCTGCTTCGCCCGCAACGGCTTCCACGCCACGTCCATGCAGGACGTGCTGAAGGAGGTCGACCTCTCGGCCGGTGCGGTGTACCGCTACTTCAGCGGAAAGGAGGAGCTGATCGGCGCGATCGTCGCCGAGACGCTCGGTTCCGTCCGCGACGCCTTCGAGGAGGTGGCGCGGCAGGGCCCGCCCCCGCCGCCGGACGAACTCGTCGCCTCGGTCCTCGGCAGGACGCTCGCCGCCCGTGAGTCCCTGGTCGTCGACGGCCGGCCCGCCTTTCCGCGGCTCGTCATCCAGGTGTGGACGGAGACCCTGCGCAACGAAGAGCTCGCACTCCTGCTCAGGGACGGCTACGGCTCGGTCCGTGCGGCCTGGGGGAGGATCGTCGAGGGCTACCAGGAGGCCGGAATGATGCGGGCGGACGTGGCGCCGGACCATGTGGCCCGCACGATGATCGCCGCGGTGCTCGGGTTCATCGCCCAGCAGTCCCTCTTCGGACCGGCGCCGATCGAGGTCCTCCGAGACGGTCTGCGGGCGCTGACCGGCATGCGGGACGGGGACACGCCGACCGGTGGATCACAGCTCGGTTAACGTGCCCGAAACGCGGTCCAACTAGCCTGCCGCTCCACGCCACCTGGCACTTTGCCCCGTGGCCGCGGCAACCGGGCCTGCACGGTCCGGAGCGACGACTGTGAGGTGGGACGTGCAGCTGACCCCGCACGAGCAAGAACGACTGCTGATCCACGTGGCGGCGGACGTGGCCGAGAAGCGCCGGGCCCGTGGGCTGAAGCTCAACCACCCCGAGGCGGTCGCGCTCATCACCTCGCACATCCTCGAAGGCGCGCGGGACGGCCGGACCGTCGCGGAGCTCATGTCCTCCGGGCGCAAACTCCTGACCAGGGACGACGTCATGGAGGGCATCCCGGAGATGATCCACGACGTCCAGGTCGAGGCCACCTTCCCGGACGGCACCAAGCTCGTCACCGTCCACGAGCCGATCGTCTGACGGGGAGAGCGCCGTGATTCCCGGAGAGTTCCTGTTCGCCGACGACCCGATTGCCTACAACGAGGGGCGCGAGGTCACCCGGCTCACCGTCCTGAACGCCGCCGACCGGCCCGTGCAGGTCGGCTCCCACTACCACTTCGCCGAGGCCAACCCCGGCCTGGAGTTCGACCGCGCCGCCGCGCGCGGCAAGCGGCTGAACGTCGCCGCCGGCACGGCCGTGCGCTTCGAGCCCGGGATCCCCGTCGACGTCGAACTCGTTCCGCTGGCCGGTTCCCGTGTGGTGCCCGGTCTGCGCGGGGAGACCGGAGGTGCCCTCGATGCCTGAGATCTCGCGTGCCGCGTACGCCGACCTGTTCGGCCCGACGACCGGTGACCGGATCCGTCTCGCCGACACCGACCTGCTGGTCGAGATCGAGGAGGACCGTTCCGGCGGCCCCGGACTCGCCGGTGACGAGGCGGTGTTCGGCGGCGGAAAGGTCATCCGCGAGTCCATGGGCCAGGCGCGGGCCACGCGCGCGGAAGGCACCCCGGACACGGTGATCACCGGCGCGGTGATCATCGACCACTGGGGGATCGTCAAGGCCGACGTCGGCATCCGCGACGGCCGGATCACCGGCATCGGCAAGGCCGGCAACCCCGACACCATGGACGGCGTCCACCCGGAGCTGGTCATCGGCCCGGAGACCGAGATCATCGCGGGCAACGGGCGGATCCTCACGGCCGGCGCGATCGACGCACACGTGCACTTCATCTGCCCGCAGATCGCCGACGAGGCGCTGTCCTCCGGCATCACGACCCTGGTCGGCGGCGGCACCGGCCCGGCCGAGGGCTCCAAGGCCACCACCGTGACGCCCGGGCCCTGGCATCTGGCGCGGATGCTGGAGGCCATGGAGGCCCATCCGCTCAACATCGGCCTCCTCGGCAAGGGCAACACCGTCTCCCACGAGGCGATGCTGTCGCAGATCCGGGGCGGCGCGCTCGGCCTGAAGCTGCACGAGGACTGGGGCTCCACCCCGGCCGTCATCGACGCCTCGCTGACCGTCGCCGAGCAGACGGGCATCCAGGTCGCCATCCACACCGACACCCTCAACGAGGCCGGGTTCGTCGGCGACACCCTCGCCGCGATCGGCGGCCGGGGCATCCACGCGTACCACACCGAGGGCGCGGGCGGCGGGCACGCGCCGGACATCATGACCGTGGTGTCCGAGTCGTACGTGCTGCCCAGCTCCACGAACCCGACCCGGCCGTTCACCGTCAACACCGCCGAGGAACACCTCGACATGCTGATGGTGTGCCACCACCTCAACCCCGCGGTGCCGGAGGACCTGGCCTTCGCCGAGTCCCGGATCCGGCCGTCCACGATCGGGGCGGAGGACGTGCTGCACGACCTGGGCGCGATCTCGATCATCTCCTCCGACTCCCAGGCCATGGGGCGCGTCGGCGAGGTCGTCATGCGGACCTGGCAGACCGCGCACGTGATGAAGCGTCGGCGGGGCGCGCTGCCCGGGGACGGACGGGCCGACAACCGTCGCGTCCGTCGCTATGTCGCCAAGTACACGATCAATCCCGCGCTCGCACAGGGTCTGGCCCGGGAGGTCGGATCGGTGGAGAGCGGCAAGCTGGCCGACCTGGTGCTGTGGGAGCCGGCGTTCTTCGGCGTCAAGCCGCAGCTCGTCATCAAGGGCGGGCAGATCGCGTACGCGCAGATGGGCGACGCGAACGCCTCGATCCCCACCCCGCAGCCGATCCTGCCGCGGCCGATGTACGGGGCGATCGGACGGGCACCTGCCTCCAACTCCCTCAACTTCGTCGCTCCCCTGGCCGTCGAGGCAGGGCTGCCGGAGAGGCTGGGGCTCGGGAAGCGGTTCGCGGCGATCGAGTCGACGCGGGGTGTCACCAAGGCCGACATGCGGGAGAACGACGCGCGGCCCGAGGTGCGGATCGACCCCGACAGCTTCGCCGTGCACATCGACGGAGAGCTCGTCGAGGCGGCCCCGGCTGCCGAACTGCCCATGGCCCAGCGGTACTTCCTGTTCTGAGGGTGTTCTGATGTCACGTGCGGCGCTGCTCGTCCTGGCCGACGGCCGCTTTCCCGCCGGTGGACACGCCCACTCGGGCGGGGCGGAGGCGGCCGTCAAGGCCGGACGGATCAGTGGGGCGGCGAGCCTGGAGGAGTTCTGCCGGGGGCGGTTGCACACGGCTGGGCTGGTCGCGGCAGGTCTGGCGGCGGCTGCCGCGCTCGGGATCGACCCCGTCGCGCTCGACCGTGCCGCGGACGCCCGTACGCCGTCCCCCGCGCTGCGGGTCGCCGCGCGCAAGCTGGGTCGGCAGCTGCTGCGGGCCGCCCGGGCGACCTGGCCGTCCGCCGAACTGGACGCTCTGGGGCGCGAGTTCCCCAAGGGAGCTCATCAGCCGGTGGTCCTCGGACTGGCGGCCCGGGCGGCGGGGCTGGGGCCGGTGGACGCGGCGTACTGCGCGGCGTACGAGAACATGAGCGGGCCCGCGTCGGCGACCGTGCGGCTGCTGAGCCTGGACCCGTTCGACGCGACGCGGGTGCTGGCCCGGCTGGCCCCGGAGGTGGACCGGGTCGCGGACCGGGCGGTGGAGGCGGCACGACATACCGCCGACGGCGGGGTCGACGCCCTGCCCGCCGCGTCGGCGCCCCTGCTGGAGATCGGGGCGGAGGCGCACGCGGGGTGGCCTGTACGGCTGTTCGCCTCATAGCCGCCCTCCGAACGCAGTGCAGACCCACCCCCTCAGGGGCGCGGGGAACTGCGCGACCAGCCCCCACCCACCCGCACCCCGACACCAGCGCCCACCACCACCCAGCAGGAGCCGCACATGCACCTCGACCACAGCCACGACGGCCCCACCACCGTGAGCGCGGACGCCCACCGCCCCGACGGCACCCGCAGAGCGCTCCGCATCGGGCTCGGCGGCCCCGTGGGGTCCGGGAAGACCGCCACCGTCGCCGCCCTCTGCCGGGCGCTCAGGGACGAACTGGCGCTCGCCGTCGTCACCAACGACATCTACACGCGCGAGGACGCCGAGTTCCTGCTCCGCGAGGCCGTACTGCCGCCCGAGCGGATCACCGCCGTGGAGACGGGCGCCTGCCCCCACACCGCGATCCGGGACGACATCTCCGCGAACCTGGAGGCGGTGGAGGATCTGGAGGACGCGGTCGGGCCGCTGGACCTGGTGCTGGTGGAGTCCGGCGGGGACAACCTCACCGCGACCTTCTCCAAGGGGCTCGTCGACGCGCAGATCTTCGTGATCGACGTCGCCGGCGGCGACGACATCCCGCGCAAGGGCGGGCCGGGGGTGACGACCGCCGACCTCCTCGTCGTGAACAAGACCGACCTCGCCCCGTACGTCGGCTCCGACCTCGCCCGGATGGCCGCCGACGCCAAGGCGCAGCGCGCCGAACTGCCGGTGGTCTTCCAGTCGCTGCGCAGCGAGGCGGGGGTGGCGGACGTCGCCGCGTGGGTGCGGGCGCAGCTCGCCGCGTGGCGGGCATGAGCGTGCGCGCCGGTGCCGGGGTGCGATCCCTGGCGCGGATCGTCGCCCGTGACGACGGGCGCGGCGGCACCTCGCTGCCCGTGCTGGAGAGCGACGGGCCCCTGGCGCTGCGGCGCACCCGGGCCACCGGCGCCGGGGCGCGGGTCATGCTGGTCGGCGCGATGAGCGGCCCGCTCGGCGGTGACCACTTCACCGTGGAGGGCCGGGTGGAGGAGGGCGCGCGACTGTCCGTCGGATCGGCCGCCGCCACCATCGCACTGCCCGGACAGGCCAAGGGCGACGCCCGGTACGACGTCCGGCTCGTTGTCGCCGACCACGGCGAACTGCACTGGCTTCCCGAGCAGTTGATCTCCGCCCAGGGCAGTGATCTGCACGTCACCACCCGCGTCGAACTCGCACCCACCGCCCGGCTCGTGCTGCGCGAGGAGCAGGTGCTGGGTCGCGTCGGTGAGGAACCGGGGCGGCTCACGAGCCGTCTGACCGTGCGGGTCGCAGGACAGGTCGTGCTCGACCAGGAACTGTCCTGCGGGCCCGGCGCGCCGGGCGGCTGGGACGGGCCCGCCGTGCTGGCAGGACATCGTGCCGTCGGCCAACTGATCGTGGTACTGCCGGAGTTCGTCACCGACCCGGTGACGGCCGGGGTACTGGGGGAGGGAGCCTCGATGGTGCCACTCGCCGGGCCCGCCGCGCTGGTGACCGCGGTGGCGCCGGACGCCCTCAAGCTCAGGCGGCTGCTCGACGAGGCCCTGTCGTCACTGGGGCAGGCCTAGGCACCCGGCCCGCCCAGGGGGCCGCACGTCCGCCCTCGCAGCGCCGCACGTCCGCCCTCACAGGGCCGCACGTCCGCCCCCGAGGGGCCAGGCGTTCGCCCTCGCGGACCGGGCGTCCGCAGAGAAGTACACCTTCTCCGTTTATCGGATTGGCAAAGAAGGGCGTCCGACCCTGTTGTCAGGGACCCCACAACCGGGAGGATCCCCGTACTGATCTCAACGAGGTACGGGGAGGTCCCCCTTGAGGGGTTCGAGACCGAAGAGGCGGGTGGCGGCGCTCGGTTCGGCCGGCGCGCTCGTCACGGCCACGCTGATAGCCGGCGCCGTCGCGGCGCCCACGGCGAACGCGAACGCGGGCAGCGGCCACGGCCGGGACCGGGAGGCCAAGGGCGCCGCGATCGCCGCCGCCCGGGCCGCGAAGGCCGGCATCGACTGGCAGGACTGCCCTGCCGACTGGAACCTGGCCAAGCCGATCCAGTGCGGGTACGTCACCGTGCCGCTCGACTACGCCAAGCCCCACGGCAAGCAGATCAAGCTCGCCGTCGACCGCATCGGCAACACCGGCACGAAGGCCGAGCGGCAGGGCGCGCTCCTCTACAACCCGGGCGGCCCCGGCGGCTCCGGGCTGCGGTTCCCGACCCGGGTCACCAACAAGAACGCCGTCTGGGCCAACGTGGCCAAGGCCTACGACTTCGTGGGCTTCGACCCGCGCGGTGTCGGCAAGTCCGCGCCCATCTCCTGCGTCGACCCCCAGGAGTTCGTCAAGGCGCCCAAGGCCGACCCGGTGCCCGACTCCGAGGCCGACAAGCTCGCCCAGCGCAAGCTGGCCCGTGAGTACGCCGAAGGCTGCCAGGAGCGCAGCGGCGCGATGCTGCCGCACATGACCACGCCGAACACCGCGCGTGACCTCGACGTCATCCGCGCCGCCCTCGGCGAGAAGAAGCTCAACTTCCTCGGCGTCTCCTACGGCACCTACCTGGGCGCCGTCTACGGCACCCTCTTCCCGGGCCACGTGCGCCGCATGGTCGTCGACAGCGTGGTCAACCCCTCGCGGGACAAGATCTGGTACCAGGCCAACCTGGACCAGGACGTCGCCTTCGAGGGCCGCTGGAAGGACTGGCAGGACTGGGTCGCCGCGAACGACGCGACCTACCACCTCGGCACCACCCGCGCCGCCGTCCAGGCGAAGTGGCTTCAGCTGCGCGCCACCGCGAAGAAGAACCCCATCGGCGGGGTCGTCGGCCCGGCCGAACTCATCTCCTTCTTCCAGAGCGCCCCGTACTACGACTCCGCCTGGGCGCCGACCGCGTCGGTCTTCAGCAAGTACGTCGCCGGCGACACCCAGGCGCTCGTCGACGCCGCCGCCCCGGATCTGTCGGACACGGCCGGCAACGCGTCCTCGGAGAACGGCAACGCCGTCTACACCGCCGTGGAGTGCGCCGACGCCAAGTGGCCCACCAACTGGCGCACGTGGGACCGTGACAACACGCGGCTCCACAAGGACCACCCGTTCATGACCTGGGCCAACGCCTGGATGAACCTGCCGTGTGCCACCTGGCCGGCCAAGCAGCAGACGCCGCTGAACGTCAAGACCGGCAAGGGCCTGCCCGGCGTGCTCATCGTCCAGTCCGAGCGGGACGCGGCGACTCCGTACGAGGGTGCCGTGGAGCTGCACAAGCGGTTCAAGGGTTCCCGTCTGATCACGGAGAAGGACGCGGGCTCCCACGGCGTCACGAGCCTGGTGAACCCCTGCATCAACCCCCGGGTGGACAGCTACCTGCTCACCGGCGAGCTGGACGGCGCCGATGTGACCTGCGCGCCGCACGCCACGCCGAAGCCGTAGCCGTCGTCCGACGGTGGTGAGGGGCGGCCGGGACACCGGCCGCCCCTTCCTCATGCCTGCCGGGCCGCGAACCAGGCGTCCTCCGCCGCGTAGTCGAAGAGGTCGGGGTAGGCACGGGCGAGGGTGGGGAACGCCTCCCGCCAGTCCCGCCCGGACAGCCGGCGGGTGAGCCACTCGACGGTCTCCGGCAGGCTGTCCGGGTAGGTCACGACCGGCCGGTAGCCCAGCTCCCGTTCCGCGGCGGACATGTCGCACAGCACCGGCAGCTCCACCGACCAGGGCGAGCTGCCCACCGACGCCTGCGCCGGCCCGCCCAGCAGGACGGTCTCCGTCTCCACCCCCATGACCGCGTCCACGGCGGCCCCGATCTCCGCCACGGTCGGCGGCCGCGGATCACAGGCGTTGAGCACTCGCGAGCCCGGCCGGGCCGCCGCCAGCCGGATCAGTTCGGCGATGTTGCGCGCCGCCGAGGTGTGGAAGAGGCTCTCACCGCGGAAGGCGAGGACCCGCCTGCGCCTGCCGTCGAGGTTCCGCTTGACGAAGTACAGCTCGCGGGGGAGCGGGCTGTACGGCCCGTGGACCGCGGCCGGGCGCAGCACGGTCGCGGGCAACCGGTCCGCCGCCGCGAGGAGTTCACGCTCCAGGGCCGCCTTGCCGGTGCTGTACGTGGCGTCCCCCGGCGGGACCGTCGCCTGGTCCTCCGTGATCGGCACGGGGTACTTCGGCAGCCCGTCCGGCTCCCCCATGGTGTCGAAGCCGCGGCCCGTGCCGTCCTCGTACACCGACACCGTCGACACCACCACGGCCGCGCCGATCCGGTCGGCCAGGCCCGTGAGCTGCCGTGCGTGCCGGGCCCCGTAGGCGACCAGGTCCACCACGAGGTCGCAGCCCTCGCCGATCAGCCCGGCGAGGGCCGCGTCGTCCTCGCGGTCCAGCCGCCGCGTCCGCACCCCGCCGGACCGACCCTCGTCCGGGCCGCCGCCACGCGAGACGGCCGTCACCTCCCAGCCGTCCGTCGCCAGGGCCTCCACCGTCGGTCTGCCGATCTGCCCGCCCGCCCCGATCACCACAGCGCGTCTCATACCGCGACCGTAGATCGCCGAAGGCCGGCCGGGGAACGGGCTTCTGCCGACAGCAGAGCTCAACTGAGGGGCATGCGCCGGAACTTCCGCTCCTTGGCTGCGGCTGCCTCCTCGGCCTTCACCACCGCCGCGTAGCGGTCGACGTACTCCTGCTCGGACAGCGAGAGGATCGCGTACATGATCTCGTCGGTGATGGCGCGCAGGACGGCCTTCTCGTTCTCCATGCCCTCGTAGCGGGAGAAGTCGAGGGGCTCGCCGAAGCGGATCACCACGGGGTGGATGTTGGGGATGACCTTTCCGGGCGGCTGGGCCTCGAAGGTGCCGATCATCGCGCAGGGGATCACCGGAACGCCGGCCCTGAGCGCCATCACCGCGACCCCGACCTTGCCCTTGTAGAGCCGGCCGTCGTGCGAGCGGGTGCCCTCCGGGTAGATGCCCAGCAGCTCGTCCTTGCTCAGCACGCCGAGTCCCTCGCGGATCGCGGCCTGGCCCGCGTCCTTGCCGGAGCGGTCGACCGGGATCTGCCCCGCGCTGCGGAAGAAGAAGGCCGTCAGGCGGCCCTTGAGCCCGGGACCCGTGAAGTACTCGGCCTTCGCGAGGAAGGTGATGCGCCGTTTGAGGATGGCGGGCATCAGGAAGTGGTCCGAGAACGACAGATGGTTGCCGGCGATGATGGCGGCGCCCTCCGCGGGGACGTGCTCCAGACCCTCTATTCGAGGCCGGAAGACCAGTCGCAGCAGCGGGCCCAGCAGCACGTATTTCAGCAGGTAGTAGAACAAAGCGGGCGCTCCTCGACTCTCGCGGTGGCCTCAACCGCCGCGTTCCAGCAGGTCAACCGGCATGTCGTGGGGTGCCAGTGTAGGTGTAGGCGCGGTCACCGGGCACCTCGTGCGGGCGGAGGGCACAGATCCTTCGCCAATTGACTGATGGTCAGTCAGGCGCCAGGGTCCGGTGGTGCTCCTGCGGCTGGGGAGGGTCGCGGGATCAGCGTGCTGCGCCGGCCGGGTGACGGGCAAGCCGAACGGGTGGGGTGGCGCGATAGCGGGGGTGCGTGACCTGCCGGTGGCTCTTGCGGGCGGGACGTCCGCTGTGTGCCGGTGGCCTCTTCCGCCCCGGCGGGTAACCTGCCAGGCATGCGGATCGCTGTTTCCTCGGACATGGACGAACCCGTCGCCCACTCCCTCGTGGCCGCCCTGCGCGAGAGGGGTCATGAGGTGCGCCCGCACGGCGCGCTGCGCCCGGGGGACGACCCGCAGTGGGCGGTGTGCTCCGAGGCGGCGGCCCGCGAGGTCGGCGACGGTACGGCGGACCAGGCGGTGGTGTGCTGCTGGACCGGCACGGGCGCCTCGATCGCGGCGAACAAGGTGCCCGGCGTAAGGGCCGCCCTGTGCACGGACGCCTACACGGCCGACGGGGCGCGCCGCTGGAACGACGCCAATGTGCTCGCCCTCAGCCTGCGGCTGACGTCGCAGCCGCTGCTGGCGGAGATCCTCGACGCGTGGTTCGCCGGTGAGCCCAGCGCGGACGCCGAGGACCGGCAGAACGTCGACCGCGTCCGGCTGCTCGACCACGGCAAGACCCGCATGTAGATCCGGCACGCAGGTCCCGGACGCGCGATGCCCCGGCGCCCGCTTCACAGCCGCACGATGATCAGCGCCGTGTCGTCGGTGGCACCACCGGGTGGCAGCAACTCCGAGAGAACGGTGTCTGCGAGCGTTTCGGGGTCCTGGCCCCGATGGTCGCGCAGGGCGTCGGCCAGCCGGTCCAGGCCCTTGTCGATGTCCTCGTGGCGCCGTTCGATCAGGCCGTCGGTGTAGAGCACGAGCGTGGCGCCCGGGGCGTACGTGGTCTCGGCCTGGGGTCTCGGGATCGGGTCCGGGCGGGCGTCGAGCGGGGTGTCCGTGGCCTGGTCGAGAAACTCGGTGCGGCCGTCGGTGTGGACGAGCAGGGGCGGGGGATGGCCGGCGCTGCTGTACGTGATGAGGTGGCGGTCGCAGTCGATGAAGGTCGTGGCGGCGGTCGCCGACTCGGCCCCGTCGATGACGTGGGCGTAGCGGCCCAGCACGTCCAGGGCCTGGGCCGGTCCGTCGGCGACCCGGGAGGCGGCGCTGAGCGCACTGCGCAGCTGTCCCATCACGCCGGCGGCCTCCAGCCCGTGCCCGACCACGTCGCCCACGGCCACACCGATCCGGTCGCCGCCCACCAGATCGACCAGGTCGTACCAGTCACCGCACACGTTGAGCGCGCCCACGGCGGGCCGGTACCGGACGGCGGCCGGGTGGTTGCGGACCTGCCGGGGCGCGGGGAGCATCGCCGCTTGGAGTGCCAGCGCCACCTCCCGCTCCCGGGAGTGCGCCTGGCGCAGCCGTTCATTGAGCTCCTGCAGCTCACGAGCACGGGTGTACAGCTCGGCCTCCAGCGTCCTCGCCCGGCTGCCCCGGTTCCCCTCAGAGCCGCCCCGGGCCCGGATCAGCTCCGTGACCTCCTCCACCCGGTGCAGGATCAGCACGACCTCGCCGTCCGAACCCGTCAGCGGCGCGTTCACCGGGCTCCAGTAGCGCTTCTGCCACTCGCCGGGCCGCTCGGGGTCCTCGACGTCGTAGCGCTGCAGGGCCATGGCGTCGCGCTCCCCGGTGGCCAGGACGCGGTACAGCGAGGCCTCCAGGTTGCGCATGCCCGTCGCGGCCGGGTCGTTCGGGTTGTCCGGGAACACGTCGAACAGGTACTTGCCGATCAGCTGGTCCCGCGAGCGGCCGGAGACGCGGACGAACTCCTCGTTGACGTCCGCGTACACGAGGTCGGGCGTCAGCAGCGCCACCATGCCGGGCAGGGCCTTGAAAACCGCACCGTAGTCGATCGCCGTCTCCGCCATGGCTGCCGCCTCATCGCCGCCGGGGTCACACCAGTTTCGCACGGTATGGGCGAACATCGAGGATCTTCACCCGGGACGATCCGCCAGGGACTGCTCGGCCCAGATGATCTTCCCCTCGGGGACGAAACGCGTGCCCCACCGCTGCGTGAGCTGGGAGACCAGCAGAAGCCCGCGCCCGCCCTCGTCCGTCGTACGGGGATGGCGCAGATGGGGCGCCGTCGCGCCGCCGTCGAGGACCTCGCACACCAGTGCGCGCTCCTTGATCAGCCGGAGCCGGATGGACCCGGTGGCGTAGCGGATGGCGTTGGTGACGAGCTCGCTCACCACCAGCTCCGTGGTGAAGGCCAGCTCCTCCAGGCCCCAGCGTGCGAGCTGCCGGGTGGCCCTGCGGCGGGCGTCGGCGACCACGGCCGGATCCGACGGCAGGTCCCAGGCCGCGACCTGCCCGCTGCCGAGACGTTTCGTCCGGGCCATCAGCAGGGCCACGTCGTCGTACGGGCGGGCCGGGACCAGCGCGTCGACCACGGACCGGCAGTACGACTCGAGCGGACCCGTCCGCTCCAGGGCCCGGCGCAGCCGCTCCCGGCCCGCGTCGACGGCCCAGGTCTCGCCCCGGGCCAGCAGCCCGTCGGTGTGCAGCGCCAGGGTGCTGCCCTCCGCCAGCGAGAGCTCGACCGCCTCGAAGGGCGGGCCGCCCACGCCGAGCGGCGGTCCCTGCGGCAGTTCGACGAACACGACCGAGCCGTCGGGCCGCACCACGGCCGGGGCGGGATGCCCCGCCGCGGCCAGCGCACACCCCCCGTCGACCGGGTCGTAGACGACGTACAGGCAACCGGAGCCCACGCCTTGCGTGCCCGCGGAGCCCATCGTCCCCGGCTCCGCGCCCTCCTCCCGCGCCGAACGCGCCACCAGGTCGTCGAGGTGGGCCAGCACCTCCGCGGGCGGCAGATCCAGAGCCGCCAGGGTCCGCACGGCCGTCCGCAACTGCCCCATGGCCGCGGCGGCGTCGATGCCGTGCCCCGGCACCTCGCCCACGACCAGCGCCACACGCGCCCCGGACAGCGGGATGAGGTCGTACCAGTCGCCGCCGAGACCGGTCAGCTCGTCGGCCGGCCGGTAGCACGCGGCCACCTCGACGGCGTCCTGCTCGGGCAGGCGGTGGGGGAGCAGACTGCGCTGCAGGACGAGCGCGGCGTCCCGCTCGCGGGTGTAGCGGCGGGCGTTGTCCACGCAGACGGCCGCGCGGGCGACGAGGTCCTCGGCCAGCCGCAGGTCCTCCTCGTCGAAGTGCTCCCGGTGGTCGCGCCGGTAGAAGGTCGTGATGCCCAGGGTGATGCCGCGCGAGCGGATCGGCACGGTCATCACGCTGTGCAGGCCCAGCTCCCTGAACGTCGCCCGGCGACCGCTCGGGGTCCTCGTGGTCCAGTCCCGGGTCAGCGGGTCGAGCCGCTCCGCGCGCCAGGACCGTCCCGTGGCCAGACAGCGGAAGGGCGGCGTTCCGGCCCGGAAGGCCACCCCCTCGCCGATCTCGATGACGGCCTCCACCAGATCGTCCTGCGCGGACCGGTAGCCGGCGCGGCGCAGCTCGACCGGTTCCTCCGAGTCCGCGAGCGGCCCGGGCACCGGCTCGCCGCCCCGCAGCACCGACTCCAGCAGGTCGACGGTGACGAAGTCGGCGAGCCCCGGCACGGCCACGTCCGCCAGTTCCTGCGCGGTACGCGTGAGGTCCAGGCTGCGGCCGATGCTCTCGCCCGCCCGGTCGAGCAGCGCCAGCCGCTGTCGCGCACGGTGCCGCTCGGTCATGTCCACGACTGTGTAATACACGCCGATCGGATGGCCCCGGTCGTCCTCGAGGCGGGTGAACGACAGCATGTGCGCCGTCTCGCGCAGCGGAGCCGAGCGCACGTGGCCCACGTGCTCGTAGCCGACCACCGGCTCGCCGGTCTCCAGCACGTGCCGCATCTGCGCCTCGACCGCCCGGGCGTCCATGCCCGGCTGCACGTCCGCGAAGCGCAGCCCGATCCGGCGCGCCGCCGGACCGCCGCCGAACTGCTCGAGGGCGGCGTTCGACCACACGAAGCGCAGGTTCGTGTCCACGATCGCGATACCGACCGGGGCGTTAGCCGTCATCTGCTCCAGGACCGTGCGGCTCATGTCCCAGCCGGGGGCGTCGGCCAGCTCCGACAGGAGCAACAGCCAGCGCCCGCCGCCCTGTGCCTCCTCGGCCGAGGTGATCCGGGCCGCGACCCTCACCGGCTGCCCGTCCCTGCGGCGGGCCGTCAGCAGCCCCGTCCAGCCGCCGTCCCTGCGGCACCGCTCGACCACGTCGGGTACGCGCTCGGCGTCCTCGGCGACCAGCAGCTCGGCCAGCTTCCTGCCGACCGCCTCGGCAGCCGGGTACGCCAGCAGCCGCCGGGCATCGTCGGTCCAGCCCGTCACCACGCCCTGTGGATCGAGCAACAGGGGCGCCGCGTCGGCCACATCGAACCGCTGCCGGGCAACGCCGGAAACCTCGTCTGCGCCCACGGCCGACCTCTCTGTCGCTGAGAGTGGTCTACCACCTCTTGCCTCAATCTTCACCCTTCCGGCGACGCGGGGCGGCTTGTGCAGGGCCGGTCGGAGCCCGGGCCGGACGCGATGGGCGGCTCCCTGCATGCCGGGCGGAAGGCGGCGGCCGACCCGGGGACGAGCACGCCGGCCCCGTCGGCCGCGCCGCGACAGAGCCGGTCGACGCGGGGCGGGCAGGCTGCCGGTGTGCACGCCTGTGCGGCACCCGCCCGGTCGACGCCGGGCGCGTCCCTGCGCCGCCTCGTGGGGAGGGCCGGGGTGGAACGTTGCGCCGCCTCGTGGGGAGGGCCGGGGCGGAACGTTGCGCCGCCTCGTGGGGAGGGCCGGGGTGGAACGTTGCGCCGCCTCGTGGGGAGGGCCGGGGTGGAACGTTGCGCCGCCTCGTGGGGAGGGCCGGGGTGGAACGTTGCGCCGCCTCGCGGGGAGGGCCGGGGCGGAACCTTGCGCCGCCTCGGGGGGAGGGAGCGGTCGGCCCGGCTCGGGTCGCCGCCCCCGGCCCCGGTGACCTCGGCCCCCTTACCCCAGCGCCTTCTCCAGCGCCCCGAGTGCCCCCGTCAGCTCCTCGCCCGTGATGGTGAGCGGCGGGGCCAGGCGGATCGTCGAGCCGTGGGTGTCCTTCGCCAGGACTCCCTCGCGCATCAGGCGTTCGCTGATCTCGCGGCCGGTGCCGAGTGCGGGGTCGATGTCCACGCCCGCCCACAGCCCGCGTGAGCGGAAGCCGACGACACCCCTGCCGACCAGAGCCGTCAGACCGTCGCGCAGGATCACGCCCAGCTCCGCCGCCCGGCGCTGGAACTCGCCCGTCTCCAGCAGCTCCACCACCGCCGTACCGACGGCGGCCGCCAGCGGATTGCCGCCGAACGTCGAACCGTGCTCACCCGGGTGCAGCACCCCGAGCACGTCCCGGCGCCCGACCACCGCCGACACCGGCAAGATGCCGCCGCCCAGCGCCTTGCCCAGCAGCAGCACGTCCGGCACCACCGGCTCGTGCTCGACCGCCAGCGTGCGGCCCGTGCGGCCGAGTCCGGACTGGATCTCGTCGGCGATGAACAGACAGCCCTTGCGGCGGGTCAGTTCCCGCACACCGGCCAGATAGCCCTCGTCCGGGATGATCACCCCCGCCTCGCCCTGGATCGGCTCGATCAGGACCGCCGCCGTCGTCTCGTCGACCGCCGCCTCCATCGCGGCCAGGTCGTTGTACGGCACCACCCGGAAACCCGGCGTGAACGGCCCGAAGCCAGCCCGGGCCGTCTCGTCCGTCGAGAAGCTGACGATCGTCGTCGTACGGCCGTGGAAGTTGTCCGCCGCGACCACGATCGTCGCCCGGCCGTCCGGGACGCCCTTGACGTCGTAGGCCCACTTGCGGGCCACCTTCACGCCGCTCTCCACCGCCTCCGCGCCGGTGTTCATGGGAAGCACCATGTCCATACCGGTCAGCGCCGCCAGCCGCTCCGCGAACTCGGCGAGCCGGTCGTTGTGGAAGGCGCGCGAGGTGAGGGTCAGCCGGTCCAGCTGCCGGTGGGCCGCCTCGATCAGCGCAGGGTGCCGGTGGCCGAAGTTGAGGGCCGAGTAGCCGGCCAGCATGTCGAGGTAGCGCCGCCCCTCCACGTCCTCCACCCAGGTGCCCTCGGCACGGGCGACGACCACCGGCAGCGGGTGGTAGTTGTGGGCGAGGACCGGCTCCTCCGCGCGGATCAGCTCCTGCGAGCCACGCGTCTCCTGCGAGCCACGCGTTTCCTGCGCGTCACGGGACTCCCGCGGGCCACGGGCTCCCTGCGGGTCCTCGGTGCGGACGGGTGCGGTCATGAGCGGATCTCCCGGATCTCCTGGGTGCAGCACTTGATGCCGCCACCGGCCTTGTGGAACTCGGACAGGTCGACGGGGACGGGGACGTAACCGCGGTCGGCCAGTTGCCCGGCCAGGCTCGTCGCCCCCGGTGAGATGAACACGTGGCGCCCGTCGGAGACGGAGTTGAGCCCGAACGCCATCGCGTCCTCGCGAGTGGCGAGCACCGCGTCCGGGTACAGCCGGGCCAGCACCTCACGGCTGCCCGGCGAGAACGCCTCGGGGTAGTAGACGATGTTCCCGTCGTGCCCGTCGTCGAGGACGAACAGCGCCGTGTCCAGGTGGTAGAAGTACGGATCCACCAGCGTCAGGCTGATCACCGGCGTCCCGAAGTACTCCTGCACCTCGCTGTGGGCCTCCCGGGTCGTCCGGAAGCCCGTCCCGGCCAGGATCCACCGGCCGGCCGGCACCAGGTCGCCCTCGCCCTCGCACACCGACTCGGGGTGGTAGACGTCGTAGCCCTCCGTCTTGAACCACGCCTCGTACGGCACGGACTCCGGACGGCGCTCGGGCGCGTGGAAGAGCGAACCGAAGACGCGGCCGTCGACGACGACCGCCGCGTTCGCCGCGAACACCATGTCGGGCAGACCGGGAACGGGTTTCACACTGTCCACGGTATGGCCGTGGGCGCGGTAGCTGTCGACCAGCGCCTGCCACTGGTCCAGGGCGCGGATGACGTCGACGGGTTCGTCGGGATGCATCCACGGGTTGATCGCGTACTGCACGGCGAAGTGTCTGGGTTCGCAGACGAGGTAGCGCCGCCGGCGCGGCACACGGGAGTCGGGCACAGAGGGGTCCCTCCGCTTCCTCACGGTGTGTGACTGGTGGTTGACACAACGGTAGGAACCGGCGGCGGTGCCCGACAAGAAACAAAGGTTGCGCGTTCGCGCAGGAACGCTGCGTCTTCCAGGCGCTCAGCGCACGTCTGCTGCGCCGCCGGAGACCCCTTCCGGGGCCGGATGGCTCGCCCCCGCCTCCGGGCTCTCCGGCAGCAGATGGGACAGCACCATCACGCTGATCGTCTTCCGGATGAACGGCTCCTGCCTGATCCGTTCCAGCACCTCCTCGAAGTGCTCCACGTCCCGCGCCCGCACGTGCAGCAGCGCGTCCGCGCCACCGGTCACGGTCATCGCCGCGGCGATCTCCGGATAGTCGCGCACCACCTCGGCCAGCCGCCTCGGCGGGGCGGCGCCCTCGCAGTACACCTCGACGTAGGCCTCCGTGCGCCAGCCCAGCGCCGACGGCTTCACCGTCGCCGAGAACCCGGTGATCACACCCGTCTCGCGCAACCGGTCGACCCGCCGCTTGACCGCCGTGGCCGACAGCCCGATCGCCGTGCCGATCTCGGCGAACGACGTCCGCGCGTTCGCCATCAACGCGGTGATGATCTTCCGGTCGAGTTCGTCGAACGGCGTGGACGACCTGCTGTTCATGCGGGCACTGTATCCACGTGTCCGAACAGCGGGGATCACCCCTACACTCCGGGTTCATGCTGCGCGCCCTGGCTGTCGACGACGAACGCCCCTCCCTGGAGGAGCTGCTCTACCTCCTGCACGCCGACCCCCGCATCGGCAGCGCGGAGGGCGCCGGCGACGCGACCGAGGCGCTGCGCCGCATGAACCGCGCCCTGGAGTCCGGCCCGGACGGGCCCGAGGCCATCGACGTAGTCTTCCTCGACATCCAGATGCCCGGCCTCGACGGTCTCGACCTCGCCCGGCTGCTCACCGGGTTCGCCCGGCCGCCGCTGGTCGTGTTCGTCACCGCCCACGAGGACTTCGCCGTGCAGGCCTTCGACCTCAAGGCCGTCGACTACGTCCTCAAACCGGTCCGCAAGGAACGCCTCGCCGAGGCCGTCCGCCGGGCCGCCGAACTGCACGGTGCCGCCCCGCGCATCCCCGTGCACGAACCCGACCCGGACCACATATCCGTCGAACTCGGCGGCGTGACCCGCTTCGTCGCCGTCGACGACATCACCCACGTCGAAGCCCAGGGCGACTACGCCCGTCTGCACACCGACAAGGGCAGCCACCTGGTGCGCATCCCGCTGTCCACCCTGGAGGAGCGCTGGCGCACCCGCGGCTTCGTCCGCATCCACCGCCGCCACCTCGTCGCCCTGCGCCACATCGGCGAACTCCGCCTCGACGCGGGCACCGTCAGCGTCCTCGTCGGCTCAGAGGAACTCCAGGTCAGCCGGCGCCACACGCGCGAACTGCGCGACCTGCTCATGCGGAGGCCGTGACGGTGCCCCAGGACCCCACCGAACGCCGCGTCGTCGTGACCGGCCCGCCGCGCCAGACCCTTCCCCACGCCCGGCTCCGCTCGCGCGGGCGGTACCCCCAGGCCTCCTCCGGCCGATACCGTCCGCGCACCGAGATCGACGAGCAGACCACCCTCGGTCACACCTACGTCCGCTCCCTGATGCGCACCCAACTGCGCGCCGCCCTCGCCGTGTTCACGGTCCTCGGCCTGCTCGTCGGCCCCCTGCCGCTGCTCTTCGCGGCGATGCCCGACGCCCGCCGCCTGGAGTGGGCCGTCCTCGGCTTCGGGCTCTACGTCCCGCTGGTGCTGCTCGCCCGCTGGTACGTCAGCCGCGCCGAGCGCAACGAACGCGACTTCGTACGCCTCGTCGAAGACCGCTGAAGTCCCACCGATGAACTCCGGCCTCCGATGAACTCCAGCTACGCCGTCCCCGCCGTCGCCCTCGTCGTCGTCGCGACCGTCCTCGTCGGCGCCTTCGGCCTGCGCATCTCCCGCACCACCTCAGACTTCTACGTCGCCTCCCGCACCGTCGGCCCCCGCCTCAACGCCGCCGCCATCAGCGGCGAATACCTCTCCGCCGCCTCCTTCCTCGGCATAGCGGGCCTCGTCCTCGTCCAGGGCCCCGACATGCTCTGGTACCCGGTCGGCTACACCGCCGGCTACCTGGTCCTGCTGCTCTTCGTCGCCGCCCCGCTGCGCCGCTCCGGCGCCTACACCCTCCCCGACTTCGCCGAGGCGCGCCTCGCCTCCCAGGCCGTGCGGAGGCTCGCAGGCGCCTTCGTCGTCGGGGTCGGCTGGCTGTACCTGCTGCCCCAGCTCCAGGGCGCCGGACTGACCCTGACCGTGCTGACCGGGGCGCCCGACTGGCTCGGCGGAGTGATCGTCGCCGTCGTCGTGACCGCCACCGTCGCCGCCGGCGGCATGCGCAGCATCACCTTCGTCCAGGCCTTCCAGTACTGGCTGAAACTCACCGCCCTGCTCGTCCCCGCCCTGTTCCTGGTCCTCACCTGGCAGAGCGACGGAGCACCCCGGCACGCCTTCGACGAACCGGCCACCTTCCGCGAGCAGCGCGTCGTGCGCGTCGACGACTCGATCGACCTGAGACTGGACCGGCCCCTGAGTGTCACGGTGACCGGGACCGTCGACGGCCGTACCCACACCGGCACGCGCCTGGAACTCGCCGCCGGCAGCCACCACATCGAGCGCGGCACCCGGCTCACCTTCGCCCGAGGCGCCCCCGTCCCGGAGGCCGAGCGCGGCGGCGGCGACCTGTCCCCGTCGCAGGCCGAGAGCCGAGAGGAACGCCCGCTGTACGCCACGTACGGACTGATCCTCGCCACGTTCCTCGGCACCATGGGCCTGCCGCACGTCGTGGTCCGCTTCTACACCAGCCCGCACGGCGTCGCCGCCCGCCGCACCACCGTCGCCGTCCTCGGCCTGATCGGCGCCTTCTACCTCCTGCCCCCCGTCTACGGCGCCCTCGGCCGCCTATACGCCCCCGAACTCACGCTCAGCGGCGACCCGGACGCCGCCGTCCTCCTGCTGCCCGACCGCATGATCGGGGGAGTGGGCGGCGACCTGCTGGGCGCGCTGGTCGCCGGGGGCGCCTTCGCCGCGTTCCTCTCCACCGCCTCGGGTCTGACCATGGCGGTCGCCGGCGTCCTCACCCAGGACGTCCTGCCGTCCCGGGGCGTACGGCACTTCCGCCTCGGGACGGTCCTCGCCATGGCCGTGCCCCTCGCGGCAAGCGTCCTGGTCGGCGGGTTGCCGGTCGCCGACGCCGTCGGGCTGGCCTTCGCCGTCTCGGCGTCCTCGTTCTGCCCGCTGCTCGTCCTCGGCATCTGGTGGCGGCGGCTCACCCCGCCCGGAGCCGCCGCCGGGATGCTGGTCGGTGGCGGTTCCGCCCTGCTCGCCGTCGCCGCGACCATGGCGGGCTACCCGGGCGAGGGCGCCGCCCTGCACGCCCTGCTGGCCTGGCCCGCGCTGTGGTCGGTGCCCCTGGGCTTCCTCACGATGATCCTGGTGTCCCTGGCCACCCCCGGCCGGGTCCCGCCCGGCACGGCGGCGGTCCTGGCCCGGTTCCACCTGCCCGAGGAACTGCGCACGGAGGCGACGGCATGAGCGGGTTCCTGGCCGGTGTGTGCGTCGCCGTGCTCCCGGTGCTGGCCCTCGGGGTCTGGCTCGGCCGCCGCACCGCACGGGCCAAGAGCCTCGCCGGCCTCGGCACCCCCGTCGAGCACGCCACCTTCGAGACCCTGCACACGGCCTCCCTCGCCGCGCCCCCGCTGCGGGCCGGCCTGACGGAGGAGACCGCCCGCAAGTCCGCCCGCAAACTCCGCTCGCTGCTGGGTACGGACGCTCTCTGCCTCACCGACCGGGGGCAGGTCCTGGTCTGGGACGGCGACGGCTCCCACCACCGCACCGAGATCATGGAGCGTCTCGCGGGCGCCCTGGAAACCGGCCGGGGCGAGGCCTTCCGGCTCACCTGCGACAGGCTCGACTGCTCGGTGCGCTGGGCGGTCGTCGCCCCGCTCACCGTCGACGACCGGGTGCACGGCGCCCTCGTGGCCTGCGCGCCGCGTGAGTCGGCGGTGCTCGTCCGGGCCGCCGGCGAGGTCGCCCGCTGGGTCTCGGTCCAGCTGGAACTGGCCGATCTCGACCAGTCCCGCACCCGCCTCATCGAGGCCGAGATCAAGGCGCTGCGGGCCCAGATCTCCCCGCACTTCATCTTCAACTCCCTCGCGGTGATCGCCTCGTTCGTCCGCACCGACCCCGAGCGCGCCCGTGAGCTGCTCCTCGAGTTCGCCGACTTCACCCGCTACTCGTTCAGGAGGCACGGCGATTTCACCACCCTCGCCGAGGAGCTCCACGCCATCGACCACTACCTGGCGCTGGTGCGGGCACGCTTCGGCGAACGCCTCTCCGTCACCCTCCAGATAGCGCCGGAGGTGCTGCCGGTGACCCTGCCGTTCCTCTGTCTTCAGCCGCTCGTCGAGAACGCCGTCAAGCACGGCCTGGAGGGCAAGGCCCCGTCCTCGGGCAAGTGCCACATCCAGATCACCGCACAGGACGCGAGCGCCGAGGCCCTCGTGGTCATCGAGGACGACGGGGCCGGCATGGACCCCGGCCTGCTCCGCCGCATCCTCGCCCGCGAGGTCAGCCCTTCGGGCGGCATCGGCCTCTCCAACGTTGACGACCGGCTCCGCCAGGTCTACGGCGACGACTACGGGCTCGTCATCGAAACCGCCGCGGGAGCCGGCATGAAGATCACCGTCCGGCTCCCGAAGTACCAGCCGGGGGTGCACTCAGCGGGCCGGTTGCCCCGGGAGTGAGCCGCCCCACCGGCTGTGCGGGGACGGAGCCGCCCCAGCGGCTGACCGGGCGGTGAGCCGTCAGGTGCTGCGCGTGGTGACCACCAGTCCCAGCGTGATCAGGCCCAGGACGACCCAGCCGAACCACAGCCAGCCGTTGCTCCCGAGCGCCACCGTGTAGGCCGTCACCACGACCAGCCCGCCCAGCGTGAGCGCTCCCATGGTCTTCGTCGAGTTGGAACCGTTCGTGGAACCGGGCATCGCAACACCCTCCTCATGGTTCGGTCCCTCCATGGTGCCCGGCGGACGCCCGGCGCGCACGGCCCGTACCGAAGAGGTCTTCAGCGCCCCTGCGTGTTCAGCGAGGCCAGATAGGCGTTGTACGCCTCCAGTTCCTTGTCCCCGTCGCGCTCTGCGGCCCGGTCCGTGCGCCTGGCCTGCCGCTGGTCCGAGGCGTACCACTGGAACAGCAGGGCCACCAGCACCAGCACGGAGGGGATCTCGCTGAACGCCCAGGCGATGCCGCCCGCCGCGTTCTGGTCGGACAGCGCCTCGATGCCGAGCGATGCGGGCGGGTTCTTGAACGTCTCGACCATCGGCTCGGACGCCATCATCAACGCGATCCCGAAGAACGCGTGGAACGGCATGCCCGCGAACAGCTCCAGCATCCGCATCAGGTACCCCGGGCGGTGCGGGCCCGGGTCCACGCCCATGATCGGCCAGAAGAACACCAGGCCGACGGCGAGGAAGTGCACCATCATCGCGATGTGACCCGCCTTGGAACCCATCAGAGTGTCGAAGATCGGGGTGAAGTACAGCCCGTACAGGCTCGCGATGAACAGCGGGATCGTGAACGCCGGGTGCGTGATGATCCGCATGTATCGGCTGTGCAGGAACATCAGCAGCAGCTCACGCGGCCCCTTGCGGCCCCGCCCCGCCGTGGGCAGCGCCCGCAGCGCCAGCGTGATCGGCGCACCGAGCAGGATGAGGATGGGCGAGACCATGCTGATGACCATGTGCTGCACCATGTGCACGCTGAACATGACCATGCCGTAGTCGTTCAGCCCGGTGCACATCATGAGCACGATGCTGAGCACGCCGAGGGTGAAGGCGACGGTCCGCCCCACGGGCCACTTGTCCCCGCGCCGGACCAGCCGCACGACACCCCACCCGTACAGGGCCAGCCCGGCCAGGCAGGCGACGAGGAAGAACGGGTCAGTCGACCACTCCAGCCCTCGTCCCAGCGTGAACGGCGGCAGATCCATGGTCATGCCGTGCCCGCTGTGATCCATTCCGCCGGCTCCTGTTTCGTGGGGGTGTGCAGCCATCTGTCCGCCCACAAGAGTAGAACCGCCCCCGGTCACCGTTACGACCGGGGGCAGTACGACGCCTCAGGGGCGCGGGGAACTGCGCGACAAGCCACGAACGGCCCGCACCCGGCCGACTACAGCAACCTCAGAGAACGGTCTCCGCCTCGTCGTACCGGTCGTCGGGAACGGTCTTCAGCGTCTCCACGGCCTCCGCGAGCGACACCATCACGATGTCGGTCCCCCGCAGCGCCGTCATCTGCCCGAACTCACCCCGGTGCACCGCCTCCACCGCATGCCACCCGAACCGCGTGGCCAGTACCCGGTCGTAGGCGGTCGGCGTACCGCCCCGCTGCACGTGTCCGAGGATCACCGGGCGGGCCTCCTTCCCGAGGCGCCCCTCCAGCTCCACGGACAGCTGCCGGGCGATCCCGGCGAACCGCTCGTGCCCGTAGATGTCCTTGCCGCCCTCGTCGAACTCCATGCTCCCGGCCCGGGGCTTCGCCCCTTCCGCCGCCACGACGATCGCGAACCGCTTGCCCGCCTCGAACCGCTCGCCGACGCGCCTGGTCAGTTCCTCTATGTCGAAGGGCCGCTCGGGCACGACGATGGCGTGAGCACCGGCCGCCATACCGGAGTGCAGCGCGATCCAGCCGGTGTGCCGGCCCATGACCTCGACCACCAGGACCCGCTGGTGGGACTCGGCGGTGGTCTTCAGCCGGTCCAGGGCCTCGGTCGCCACGCCCACGGCCGTGTCGAAGCCGAAGGTGACGTCCGTGACCGCGATGTCGTTGTCGATGGTCTTCGGCACACCCACGACGGGCAGACCGCTGTCCGACATCAGGCGCGCGGCCTTGAGCGTGCCCTCACCGCCGATGGGGATGATCGCGTCGAGGCCGAGCTCCTCGACATGGCCCCTGGCCCGCTCCACACCGTCCCGCAGATGGGAGGGCTGGACCCGGGAGGACCCGAGAATGGTGCCGCCGCGGGCGAGGATGCCACCCACCGCGTCGAGGTCGAGCTTGAGGTAGTCGCACTCCAGGAGGCCCTTCCAGCCGTCCCGGAAGCCGATGACCTCGTCGCCGTGGTCGACGACGGCGCGGTGCACGACGGACCGGATGACGGCGTTCAGGCCGGGGCAGTCGCCGCCGGACGTGAGGACACCAATGCGCATAGCCCGAATACCTTCTCAACGTGGGCCGGGGACCGGACCACGTTGTCCGGCTGGAATCCCCGCCACCCTAGCGGCATCGAAGGGCCGGACCGAAGCACGCGTCCGCCTGCTGGACGACCCCGCTCACCTGTGCGGATGGGCCGTCATACGGGCTGTTGACCAGCAGGTTGACGCGTACCTCGGGCACGCTGCGGTGCTGTGCCTAGGCGGGCTGCTGAGCAGCGGCGATCCGCTCGTTGCGCAGCGCCTCGTACCAGCGGTCGTCGGTCGGCGGCAGCGCGTTGACGTCCAGGGCCAGCTTCAGCAGCAGGTCCGCGATCAGCGGGTTGCGCGCGAGCACCGGCCCGTGCATGTACGTGCCGAAGACGGTGTCGTTGTACGCGCCCTCCGTGCCGTCGCCCGTGCCGTTGCCGTTGCCGAACCGCACCTGGGCGAGGGGGCGGGCGGTGGGGCCGAGGTGGGTGACGCCCTGGTGGTTCTCGAAGCCGGTCAGCGGGGGCAGGCCGAGACGCTGGTCGACGTCGCCCAGCACGTCACCGACACAGCGGGCACCCTCGCCGCGCGTGGACACCACGTCCAGCAGCCCGAGGCCGGGCTCGCGCTGGCCGAGGTCGTTGATGAACTCGTGGCCGAGGATCTGGTAGCCGGCGCACACGGAGAACACGATCGCGCCGTTCTCCACGGCCCGGGTCAGGCCGCCGTCCCGGCGCAGCCGCTCGGCGGCGAGCCGCTGCGGCCGGTCCTCACCGCCGCCGATCAGGTAGATGTCGCCGGAGGTCGGGATCGGCTGGTCGCTGCGCACGTCCAGCCGGGCCACGTCCAGGCGGCGCTGCTGGGCGCGGCGCTCCACGACGAGGACGTTGCCCTGGTCGCCGTAAGTGCTGAGCAGGTCGGGATAGATCCAGACGATGCGCAGTTGGTTGTCGCTCACAAAAGTCCCCTGACGTCTCGTGCTCAGTTGCCGACGCGGCGGCGCAGGTCCTGGAACGCCGTGTAGTTGGCGATGACCTCGATCCGGCCCGGTGGGCACGCCGCCACTGCCTGGTCGAGGTTCTCGTAGACCTGGAAGTGCTGGTCGGCGACCTCCAGACGCACCGCCAGGTCCAGCCGCCGGTCGCCGACGACGCAGATCGGGTGGCCGGTCAGGCGCGAGTAGTCGACGTCCCACAGCCAGGAGGTGTCGGTGCCGTCGGCGGAGCGCGCGTTCACCGACAGGATGACCGGGGTGGGCGGCGGGTCGATCAGGGAGAACGTCTCCAGCCAGCCGGCCGGGTTCTTCGCGAGCAGCAGCCGCAGGTCACGGCCCTGGAACTGGACGACGTCGTAGCGCCCGGCGACCGCCTGCACCTGGTACATGCGCTCCAGTGCGACCTGCGGCGGCACCCCGAACACGGCGGCGACGGCGGCTGAGGAGGCGGCGTTGGCCTTGTTGGCGCGGCCGGGCAGCTGGAGGTGGATCGGCCAGGCCGAGCCGTGCGGGTCGAGCACGTGGTCGCCGGAGAGCGCCCAGCTCGGCGTCGGACGGCGGAAGCCGCACTCGCCGCAGAACCAGTCGTCGCCGGGGCGCTGCATCACGCCGCCGCACGACGGGCAGGACCAGGCGTCGTCCTTCCACATCTGCCCCGCGGCGACCCAGATCACGTTGGGGGAGGACGACGCCGCCCACACCACCAGCGGGTCGTCGCAGTTGGCCACGACCACGGCCTTGGAACCCGCGAGTCCCTCCCGCCAGTTCTCGGCGAGCATGCGGGTCTCGGCGGCACGGTCGAGCTGGTCGCGCGAGAGGTTGAGCAGGGCGATGCACTTCGGGGCGGTGTCCCGGGCGACGCCGGCGAGGTACTTCTCGTCGACCTCGATGACGCCGTAGCGGGCGTCCGAGCTGCCGGCGAGGGCCGAGGTGATGCCGGCCGGCATGTTGGCGCCGAGCGCGTTGGAGACGACCGGTCCCGCCGCGCGCAGGGCCTCGGCGATGAGCCGGGTGGTGGTGGTCTTGCCGTTCGTCGCGGAGACCAGGATCACGTCCAGGTTCTGGGCGAGCCGGGCGAGGAGGTCGGGGTCGAGTTTCAGCGCGACCCGGCCGCCGATCACCGAACCGCTGCCGCGCCCTGCGGCGCGCGATGCCGCCGCGACCGCCTTGCCCGCGGTCACGGCCAGCTTGGCCCGCGGCGAGAGCGGGTCCGAGTTGCCTGCCATCAGTTCTCGATCCTCCTTGCGTACGCGCCGCGCCTTGAAGCCTGACGGCCACGTGGTGTGGACCTCAGCCTATCGAGATCCCTTCGCACTCCCGAACCGCGGCACTGTGGCGAACTCGTGTGGGAGACGCGGACCGACAGGACCTTACTCTGGCCGTCATGCGAACCAGCTCCATCCCCGGCGCCCACGGCCGCGTGAGACCCCTCACCCTGCACGGCGATCCGCTGCTGCACACCCCCTGCGCGGAGGTCACCGACTTCGGCCCCGAACTGGCCCGCCTCGTGGAGGACTTGTTCGCGACGATGTACGCCGCCCAGGGCGTCGGCCTCGCCGCCAACCAGGTCGGCGAGGCGCTGCGGGTCTTCGTCTACGACTGCCCGGACGACGAGGACGTCCGTCACGTGGGCCATGTGGTCAATCCACGCCTGACCGAAAAGGACGGCGTGGTGATCCGGGGCCCGGAGGGCTGTCTGTCCCTGCCGGGCCTGGAAGCGGGCACGGAACGCCACGACCACGCGGTCGTCGAGGGCTTCACGGTGACGGGAGAACCCGTCACCGTCCGCGGCACGGGCTTCTTCGCCCGCTGCCTGCAACACGAGTGCGACCACCTGGAGGGCCGCATCTATGCGGACCACCTCACGGGCTGGCGCCACCGCAGACTGATGCGCCAGGTGGCCAGGTCTTCGTGGCGCAGGGTGGTGTGACTTCCTGAGGGGCGCGGGGCTGTGTTCAATATGCGGCTCCGCCGCGTGGGCGCGACCAGCCCCCACCGGCCCGCACACGACTCGCGAGGGTCAGAACCCGGGACCCCCCACCCGATCCCCCGCAGCAGCGAGCCGCCCCCACAACAGATCAGCCAGACTCCGCACCAACTCCGCACGAGAACACGGCCGTTCTCCCAGCCACCAGTCCCCGGCCGCATGCATCATGCCGACGATCCCGTGCCCCCACACGCGAGCCAGCTGCTGCCCGCCCGGCCCGAGATCCAGCCGCTCCTCGATGACCTGCGCCAGTTCCTCACCCATCCGCCGCAGCAACGGCGCACTGTGCTTGCCGACGTCGAAGCCCGAATCGCCCGGCTGGCTCCCCTCGGCCGGATGCATCAAGAACCGGTACACCTGGGGCCGCGCCTCGATCGCCGTGAGGTACGTGTCCAGCGTCGCCTCGACCCGCTCCCGCCGGTCCGCCGGCGCGTCCAGCGCCGCCCGCAGCGAGTCCAGCAGGGCGTCCGTGTGCCGCATGGCAAGGGCCGCGTAAAGTCCGCCCTTGTCGCCGAAGTGCCGGTAGAGAATCGGCTTGGTGATGCCGGCCTCCGCCGCGATCGCGTTCATCGAGGCCTGCGGTCCGTCGCGCAGCACCACCCGGTCGGCGGCCTCCAGCAGCTCACGCCGGCGGCGGTCGGCGGACCGTTGCTGATCGGTCCGCTGCGTGGTGTCCATGGTCTCTCCCCACCCGTGCTGTTTCCATGACGCCTGCGAAAACTAACACTGAAGCGTGCCCCCGACACCGAACGGGTGCCGACCGGTCGGTAGGAGTTGACTTCGACTACCCGCCGGTAACAGACTGGTGTTACCGCAAGTAACATGCACGTGTGCCGCTGGAGGGGACGACATGGCCGAGTTCACCATGGAGCTCAACGACGAACAGAAGGAGGTCCGGGACTGGCTGCACGGCTTCGCGGCCGATGTGATCCGCCCCGCGGCCGCCGAATGGGACGAGCGTGAGGAGACTCCCTGGCCGGTCATCCAGGAGGCCGCCAAGGTCGGCATCTACTCCCTGGACTTCTACGCCCAGCAGTACTTCGACCCGACCGGTCTCGGCATCCCCATGGCGATGGAGGAGCTGTTCTGGGGCGACGCGGGCATCGCCCTGTCCATCGTCGGCACCGGCCTCGCCGCCGTCGGCGTCCTCGCCAACGGCACCGAGGAACAGATCGGCACCTGGATCCCGCAGATGTACGGCGACGCCAACGATGTCAAGGTCGCCGCCTTCTGCTCCTCCGAGCCCGACGCCGGTTCCGACGTGGCCTCCATGCGCACCAGGGCCGTGTACGACGAGGCCAAGGACGAGTGGGTGCTCAACGGCACCAAGACCTGGGCGACCAACGGCGGCATCGCCAACGTCCATGTCGTCGTCGCGGTCGTCGACGCCGAGCTCGGCTCCAAGGGGCACGCCTCCTTCATCGTGCCGCCGGGGACGCCGGGTCTGTCCCAGGGGCAGAAGTTCAAGAAACACGGCATCCGCGCCTCGCACACCGCCGAGGTCATCCTCGACAACGTGCGCGTTCCCGGCTCCTGCCTGCTCGGCGGCAAGGAGAAGCTCGACGAGCGGCTCGCCCGCGCCCGGGAGAAGGCCCGGCAGGGCGGGGAGCGCGTGAAGAACGCGGCGATGGCCACGTTCGAGGCCTCACGCCCGGCGGTCGGCGCCATGGCCGTCGGCACGGCCCGCGCCGCCTACGAGGTCGCCCTCGACTACGCGAAGACGCGCGAGCAGTTCGGCCGGCCGATCATCGACAACCAGGGCGTCGCCTTCCAGCTCGCCGACATGCGGACGTCCATCGACGCGGCCCGGCTGCTCGTGTGGCGCGCGTCCTGGATGGCGATCAACGGCAAGCCGTTCACGGCGGCCGAGGGTTCGATGTCCAAGCTCTTCGCGAGCGAGACGGCCAAGAAGGTCACGGCCCAGGCGATCCAGATCCTCGGTGGCAACGGCTACACCCGGGAGTACCCGGTGGAGCGGATGCACCGGGACGCGGCCATCTACACCATCTTCGAGGGCACGAGCGAGATCCAGCGGCTGGTCATCGCCCGGACCCTCGCCGGCGTGCCCATCCGCTAGCTGTATTGATCACGAGCGGTGCCGGAGCGGCGTCAGCTGCTCGATGTCGTAGCGCGCCCGTAGGTCCGCGATCGCCGCCTGGTCCGGCGGGCCCCCGCCGCCGAGGATCTCCAGCAGTTCCTCGAAGTACCGCTCGTGGTCGGGCGGCGGGCTCGCCTGGAAGAACACCTTCGCCGGTGTGTCGGTCGGGTTGGCGAACGCGTGCGGGCATCCCGGGGGCACGGCGATCACCGTCCCGGGCGTCGCTCGCACCACCCGGTTGCCCGAGGTGGACTCCCACGTCCGCCAGTTGTCGGGTGTGCGGATCCGCGGCTCGAAGGCGAGGACGTCCAGCTCGCCCTCGAGCACGTAGAACAGCTCCTCGCTGCGGCTGTGCACATGGGCGCCGACGTCGAAGCCCGGGGGCACGACCACCTCGAAGGTGGATGCCGTGCGGGAGTGCGCGCCGGTCACTTTGAAGGTGACGCGCTGGGCGGGGGTCTCCATGATCCGGCCGTGGCCGGGTGGGACGAGCAGCCCTTCCGTCGCCGTCATCGCCGGATCACCAGGTCACGGGCAGGGACTCGGGCCCGCGGAGCCGGGTGCCCGTCCTGAGGGGCAGCTCGTCGGCGGGCACGGAGAGCCGAAGGCCCGGTACGCCGTCGAGGAGCGCATCGACCAGGAGCTCCGACACCATCCGGCCCGGCAAGCCACCGGGCCAATGGTGGGGGCCGCAGCCGAAGGAGACCCGCGGGTCCGGGCCGCGACCGAGTCGGCTCGCCCCCGGGCCGGGGAAGACGTCCGCGTCGCGGTGGGGGAGTCGGCGCAGCAGTTCGGCGAGGGCCCGGGGACGGATCTCCGGTTCCGCGCGCAGCCGTTGGGCGAGGTCGGGCCGGGTCAGCAGGACGGAGAACAATCGGACACTCTGGTCGGTGACCGCCTCGCCGCCGATCTGGAGGAGGACCGCGAGGGAGACCGCCTCGTCCGGGCTCACCTCCTCCCGGCCCACGGCGGCCCCGAGCAGGGAGCTGACGTCCTCGCCGGTGCTGCCCTCGCGCAGGCCGATGAGATCGGAGAAGTAGGAGCCCAACTCCCTCTGGGCCTTCTCTCCGGCCTCGGCGCCGTGCGAGCAGGACACGATCAACCGGGTCCAGGCGTGCATGCCCTGCCGGTCGGCGGGCGGGACGCCCATCAGCTCGCACATCACCGCACTGGGGAAGGGGCTGAGCACGGCCTCCGTCAGATCGGCGGGCGGGCCGTCCTGCAGCAGCTCGTCGACCAGTTCCGCCAGCATGCGCCGGCACCGCTCACGCACCCGCTCCACCCTCTGCGCCGTGAACGCGGCGGCGACCGCGCGGCGCGACCGGGTGTGGGCCGCCGGGTCCAGGAGGCGAGTGGCGTCACCACCCGGGTCGGAGTCGGCGTCGTCCGGGCAGGGCGCGGGCCGGTCCGGGACCGGGATCAGGTCCTCGGCGATCGTCTCTTCGCTCATGTCACCTCGTCTCGTCCGCACTGTGCCGGCGGCCCGTCGTCCCCGCCGTGCCAGCGGCCCAGGGCCATCTCGGCGGTGATGCCGGGCCCGAAGCCGGCGAGCAGTCCGCGCGCCCGGTGCTCGGGGCCGCCCTCGTCGAACAGCCGGCGCAGGGCGTCGAGGACGACGGCGCTGGCGATGTTGCCGTACTCGGTGAGCGTGGCCCGGCTGAACCGGAAGGCGTGCGGGTCGACGTGCAGGAAGGTGCTGAGGTCGTCGAGGATGCGGGGGCCGCCCGCGTGGACGATGTAGAAGTCCAGGTCGGAGGCGTCCCACCCGTGGTCCCCGGCGAGGTCCTTCAGCACCGGTGCGAGCGGCTCCATCGTCGCAGGGACCCGCCTGTCCAGCAGGAAGTGGAAGCCGGTCGCCTTCACGTCGTACGTGATCCAGCCCTCGGTCTTGGGGATCAGATACGAGCCGTTGCGCTCCAGCCGGACGCCCTCGCCGCCCCGGCCGCGGACCGCGGCGGCGGCGATGCCGTCACCGAACAAGCCGTTCGACAGCAGCGAGCCGACCCCGATGTCGGTGGGCTGGTAGCACAGCGAGCAGAACTCGCACGCCACGATCAACGCGTTGGCCTCCGGGTAGGCCGTGCAGAAGTCGTGAGCCCGGTTGATGGCCGCGCCGCCGCCCGCACAGCCGAGCTGGGCTATCGGCAGCTGCCGGGTCGTCGGCTCGAAACCCATCTCGTTGATCAGCCAGGCCGTGAGCGAGGGCATCATGAAGCCCGTGCACGACACGTAGACGATCAGGTCCACTTCACAGGCGAGCAGTTCGGCGTCGTCGAGCGCCCGCTGGACGACCGCGGGCACCCGGGCCTTCGCCTCGGCCTCGTAGAGCTTGTTGCGCTCCTCGAACCCGGGGTGCTTCAGCGTCTCCTCGACGGGCTGCACGATGTGCCGGGTGCGCACCCCGGTGTTCTCTATCAGCCGGAGGGCCAGCGGCAGTTGGGGGTGCCCGGCGTGGCGCTCACGCGCCAGCTCCAGGGTCTCCTCCATCGTGATCACGTGCTCTGGAACGGACACCGAGGGTCTGCACAAAGTCGCCATGAGCCGCGCCTGCTTTCGCCGCCCGGAAGGCTCTTCGCCCCCCGGTCAGAAGGTGGTTCACCGCAAGGGTGGTCCACTCACGATCACCCGCCGGTCCGCCGACTTCGCGCGGAGCTACTCCGTACCGGGGACGCCGTGTTCCGCACCCGGTCGAGTCAGGTGCCTTGAGGGCGCGGGGAAACCGCACGAGCACCCCACGCGCCCGCACCCCTCAGGTGGCGGTCCCACTGCTGTGCGCGATACAGGCCACGTCGATCCGGTCGGCCAGCTTGGCCAGCTCGATGGCCAACTCGGCGACCGTGTCCTCGTCCAGCCCCGACTCCCCGCCCTCCACGAGCCGCACCCACCGACCCCCCACCGTCCGCAAGAGCTTGCTGACATCCGCCGCAGCCACCTGCAGGGTCCCGCGGTCGTCGACGATCAGAGGCAGAGTCACTTCGCGGTTCACAGACGGGATCGTAGCCCCGCAACACTCACGCACCATGCCAAACAGTGGTGATGTTGCAGAACTCGCGGATTCCGTGCCCGGACAGCTCACGTCCGTACCCGGACCGCTTCACACCGCCGAACGGGAACGCCGGATGCGACGCGGTCATGCCGTTGAAGAACACCCCGCCGGCCTCCAGGTCACGTACGAACCGGTCCACCTCTCCCTCGTCCCGCGTCCACACGTTCGAACTCAGTCCGAACGGGGAGTCGTTCGCGATCAGCACGGCCTCGTCCAGGTCGGCCGCCCGGTACAGCGTCGCCACGGGCCCGAACGCCTCTTCCCGGTGGATCCGCATCTCGCGGGTGATGCCAGCCAGGATCGTCGGCGTGTAGTACCAGCCAGGCCCGTCCGGCCGTTCGCCACCGCACAGCACCTGGGCCCCGCTGCGCACCGCGTCGTCGACCAGCTCTTCCAGATCGCGCAGTCCCTGCTCGCTGGAGAGCGGGCCCACCTGGGTGTCGTCGGCCATGGGGTCGCCGACCTTCAGCGCCTTCATGCCCTCGGCGAACCGCTCGGCGAAGGCGTCGTAGACGTCCGTGTGCACGATGAACCGCTTCGCGGCGATGCAGGACTGCCCGGTGTTCTGCACCCGCGCGGTCACCGCCACCTCGGCGGCCCGGTCGACGTCGGCGGACGGCATGACGACGAACGGATCGCTGCCGCCCAGCTCCAGCACCGTCTTCTTGATCATTTCTCCGGCGGTGGAGGCGACCGCTCGGCCCGCGGGCTCGCTGCCGGTGAGTGTGGCGGCCTTGACCCGCTCGTCACGCAGGATCTCGTCGACCGCTGCGGAGCCGATCAGCAGGGTCTGGAAGGTGCCCTCCGTGAAGCCCGCACGGTGGAAGAGGTCCTCCAGGTAGAGGGCGGTCTGCGGGACGTTCGAGGCGTGCTTCAGCAGTCCCACGTTGCCCGCCATCAGCGCGGGCGCGGCGAACCGGACCACCTGCCAGAGCGGGAAGTTCCACGGCATCACCGCCAGCACCGGGCCGAGCGGCCGGTAGCGCACCCGTACGCGTGAGGCGCCGGAGTCCTTCACGTCGGAGTCGGCGGGCTCCTCGTCGGCGAGCAGTTCCTCGGCGTGGTCGGCGTACCAGCGCATCGCCTTGGCGCACTTCGCCGCCTCGGCGCGGGCCTGCTGGATCGGCTTGCCCATCTCGGTGGTCATCACGCGGGCGATGTCCTGCTGGTCCTCTTCGAGGAGGTCGGCGGCCCGGTGCAGCAGCCGGGCGCGCTCGTCGAAGGTCGTCGTCCGGTACGTGCGGAACGTGGCCTCCGCGAGCTGGAGCCGGCGCTCGATCTCCTGCTCGTCCATGGCCTCGTACGTCTTGAGCGTCTCGCCGTTCGCCGGGTTCACCGTTGCGATGGGCATGACCGACCTCCCTCGGAGCGGGCTGTGTCTCGACCTTCCCGCGCGGCGGAGGGGACCGCAACGCGGGAGTGTCTCCTCAGGGCGAGTGCTCCGCCAGCCGGTCGAGAAACGCCGCCTGCGCCTTGACGATCACGGCACGGGCTCTTTCCAGGCCGAACCAGGCCACCCGGTCCAGTTCGGGGAACTCCTCCAGCCGTCCGGACCTCGGCGGCCACTCCATCCGGAAGGTGCCGGGCGTGATCGTCGCCGGGTCGAGGTCCGCCCGGACCGCCCAGGCCGTGACGACCTTGCCGTTGGTCTGCCGGACCTCGCCGAGGTCGATGGCCTCCCCGTCGGGCGGGGGCAGCCCCAGTTCCTCCTGGAACTCGCGGCGGGCGGCCTCCCAGGCGGGCTCGTCCGGCTCGTACTCGCCCTTGATCACGGTCCAGGCCCCGGCGTCGCGCCGGGCGAAGAACGGGCCGCCCATATGGCCGAGCAGCACCTCGACGCCGTCGTCGGCTGGGTGGAAGAGCAGCAGACCGGCACTGCGCTTCACGGCTTCACCTCCGGGTGCGCGGCGAGCAGCGACTCGACCGTGTCGGCGTCCTCGGGGCGCTTGTCCTCCCGGTAGCGGATCACGCGGGCGAAGCGGAGGGTGACGCCGGCCGGGTAGCGGGTGGAGCGCTGCAGTCCGTCGTAGGCGATCTCGACGACGAGTTCCGGGCGGACGGTCACCACGTAGTCGTCGGTCTCGACGGCGAGCTGCTGGAGCCGCTCGGTCTGCCAGGTCAGCATCGCGTCGGTCATGCCCTTGAAGGTCTTGCCGAGCATGGCGAGGCCGCCGTCGGCGGTGCGGGCGCCGAGGTGGAGGTTGGAGAGCTTGCCGGTGCGGCGGCCGTGGCCCCACTCGGCGGCCAGGACGACCAGGTCGAGGGTGTGGACGGGCTTGACCTTCAGCCAGGACGCGCCGCGCCGCCCCGCGCTGTAGGGGGCGTCGAGCGCCTTGGCGACGACGCCCTCGTGGCCGCGCTCCAGCGTCTCGGCGAGGAACTCCTCCGCCGCGGTCGTGTCGTCCGGGCCGGACACCAGCGTGCGCCGCACCCGCATCGGCTCGGGCACCAGCCGGGCCAGCTCGGCGTGCCGCTCGGCGAAGGGCAGGTCCAGCAGGTCGTGGCCGTCGACGGACAGCGCGTCGAAGAACACGGGGGAGACCGGCACCGCGCGGGCGGCCGTCGCCACGTCCGTGCGGGAGCCGACCCGGCCGGCGGTCTCCTGGAACGAGCGGGGGCGCCCGTCCTCGTCGAAGGAGATCACCTCGCCGTCCAGGATGAACCGCTCGCCCCGCAACTCCAGCGCGGCGGCCGTCACTTCGGGCAGGCGGTCGGTGATGTCGTCGAGGGTGCGGGTGTAGAGCCGCACGGTGTCGCCGTCCCGGTGCACCTGGACGCGGATGCCGTCCAGCTTCTCCTCGACCGCGCAGGCGCCGAGCTTGTCCACCGCCTCGGCCACCGAGGAGGCGCTGTGCGCGAGCATCGGCCAGACCGGACGGCCGACGGTGAGACGGAACCGGTCGAGGGCGGTGGGGCCGTCCGCGAGCAGGGCCTGCGCCACCGCTTGGAGGGAACCCGCGAGCATCACGGCTCGCCGCACGTCCGCGGACGGCGTCCCGGTCGCCTGCGCCAGCCCCTCCACCGCCACCGCGTCCAGGGCGCCCTGCCGGACCTCCCCGGTGAGCAACCCGAGCAGGAACCGCTGCTCGTCCTCGGTGGCGGCGCCCATCAACTCCCCGACCAGCCGGGTCCGTTCCGCCTGGGAGCCGGGGCCGGACACCTTGGCGAGTTCCGCCAGCCGGGCGTCGACCTCCCGCACGGTCAGGCCCGGCTCGGCCGCCGGGTCGACCGGGCGGCTCAGCACCTTCCAGCCGACGCCGATCCGACCCTGCGGCAGCCGTCCCGCCAGGTACGGGATGACGATCGGCACGTCCTCCGCCTCCGCGTCCCGGAAGAGCTCCGCGAGCAGGGCCGTCTTGCGGGACCGCGCCGAGGTGGCGGCGACCTCCTGGGACACTCGGGCCAGCCGGTGCAGCAGCATGCAGCCATGGTGCACCGGAGGCGGGGCCTCTACACCTGGGCGGTCGTGCCGGGGGCGATGGTGGGGGCCTTGGCGGGGCACCGACGCCTCTACGGGGCGACCGCACGGGCCTCCGGCGACGTGCCGATGTTCCTACGGGCCCCCGGCGGCGTGCCGATGTTCCTACGGGGCGCCCGGCGGCGTGCTGATGTTTCTACGGGGGCCCCGGCGGCGTTCCGATGTCTCTGCGGGGCGACCGCACGGGCCCCCGGCGACGTGCCGATGGCTCTATGCCCGGGCGACCGCGTCCAGGTCGGTCATCAGCAGGTCCCCGACGATCGCCGACGCCGCCCGGTATCCGCCGCTCGCCGCGTGCACGACCTGCTCGGCGAAGCCGATCGCGTTGCCCGCGGCCCACACGCCCGGCACGGTCGTCAGCCCGGTGGGATCGACCACCGGATACGCGCCGAACGGCGTCTCGTGCAGCTCGGCGCCCAGCCGCTCCAGCAGGCCGGTCTGCGGAACGGCCCGTGGCGCGAGGAAGAGCACCGAGCGAGGATGCGTCGTGCCGTCCGCGAGCCGGACGCCGGTGAGCCGGTCGTCCTCGATCACCAACTCCGCCACCTCCCCGGGCACCACCTCCACCCCGGCCGCGGCAAGCCGGCGCAGATCCTCGTCGGACAGTTCCTCCTCGGCGACCGTGTGCAGGAAGAACCGCACGTCCTTCGACCACTGGGACACGATCAGGACCTGGTGCACACTCGCCGGACCGGTGGCCAGCACCCCGAACGGCTGGTCGCGCACCTCCCAGCCGTGGCAGAACGGGCAGTGCAGCACGTCCCGGCCGAACCGCTCGGCCACCCCGGCGACCGGGGGCAGCTCGTCCTTCAGCCCGGTCGCGACGACCAGCCGCCGGGCCCGCACGGTCCGGCCGCCGGCCAGCACCACGGTGAAGTCCTCACCCTGTGCCACGGTGAAGCCCTCACCCTCCACCCCGGTGAGGTCCTCACCTCGCGCCACATCCACCACCCGGTCCCGCACCAGCTCCACGCCGTAGCGCGCGATCTCCTCCCGGCCGAGCGCCAGGAACTCGGCGGGCGGCATGCCGTCCCGCGTCAGGTAGCCCTGCATGTGCGCGGCGGGCGCGTTGCGCGGCTCGCCCGCGTCGACCACCAGCGTGCGGTGCCGGGCCCGCCCCAGCACCAGCGCCGCGGCCAGGCCCGCCGCACCCCCGCCGATGACCACCACTGCGTACTTCTCGGTCATGTGACCACCTCCGCTGCCGAGCGTCGCCCCGGCCCTGCGGGATTGACAAACCTCTTTGCCGAACCTGCAATACGTCCATGACGACGGATGAGGTACTCGCGGGAGTGGGCCCCCGGCTGCGGCAGATGCGCAAGGACCGGGAGGTGACCCTGGCGGCGCTCTCCGAGACCACCGGCATCTCCGTCAGCACCCTCTCGCGGCTGGAGTCCGGCCTGCGTAAGCCCAGTTTGGAACTACTGCTGCCCATCGCGCGCGCCCATCAGGTGGCGCTGGACGAACTGGTCGGGGCCCCGCCGGCCGGTGACCCGCGGGTGCGCTCCAAACCGATCGTGATGGGCGGCCGCACCCACTGGCCGCTCACCCGCCAGCCCGGTGGCCTGCAGGCCTACAAGGTCCTCGAACCGAAGCGCAGGCAGGAGCCGGATCCCCGGACGCACGAGGGCTACGAGTGGCTGTACGTGCTGTCCGGGAGGCTGCGCCTGGTGCTGGGCGAGCACGACGTGGTGCTCACGGCGGGGGAGGCCGCCGAATTCGACACCCGGGTGCCGCACTGGTTCGGGTCGACGGGGGAGGGGCCGGTGGAGTTCCTCAGCCTGTTCGGGCCGCAGGGTGAGCGGATGCACGTGCGGGCGCGGCCGAAGGGCGCGTGACACACGGGCAACCTCCGGGCGGGAGAAGGACACGTGGCCCAAGCGCTCCGTGCGGGATTTGCCCGGCACCTGTTCCCTCATGGGCAAGCGACCGCTTAGTATGCGAACCGACCCCGGTCAGACACAGCAGTCCCCCGTGGAGGCCCCGCATGCAGGCATGGCAAGTGCACGAGAACGGCGAGCCGGGCGAGGTGATGCGGCTCCAGGACGTGGAGCCGCCCACCCCCGGTGACGGCCAGGTCCTGCTGAAGGTACGCGCGGCCAACATCAACTTCCCGGACGCCCTGCTCTGCCGCGGCCACTACCAGGTCAGGCCGCCGCTGCCGTTCACTCCGGGCGTGGAGATCTGCGGCGAGACCGAGGACGGCCGCCGCGTCATCGCCAACCCGGCGCTGCCCCACGGCGGTTTCGCCGAGTACGCAGTCGCGGACGCCGCCGCGCTCCTGCCCGCGCCCGACGCCCTCGACGACGCCGAGGCCGCGGCCCTGCACATCGGCTACCAGACCGGCTGGTTCGGTCTGCACCGCCGGGCCGGTCTGGAGGCCGGCGAGACCCTGCTCGTCCACGCTGCCGCCGGAGGGGTCGGCAGCGCGGCCGTGCAGCTCGGGAAGGCCGCCGGCGCCACCGTCATCGGTGTCGTCGGCGGCCCCGGGAAGGCGGCCGTCGCCCGAGAGCTGGGTTGTGACGTCGTGATCGACCGGCGGTCCGAGGACGTCGTCGCCGCCGTCAAGGAGGCCACCGGCGGCCGGGGCGCCGACGTCATCTACGACCCGGTCGGCGGCGAGGCCTACGCGCAGTCCGCCAAGGTCGTCGCCTTCGAGGGGCGGATCGTCGTCGTCGGCTTCGCGAGCGGCACGATCCCCAGCCCCGGCCTGAACCACGCCCTGGTGAAGAACTACTCGATCCTCGGCCTGCACTGGGGCCTGTACAACACCAAGAACCCCAAGCTGGTCCAGCACTGCCACGAGCAGCTCACCGAGCTGGCCGCCCGCGGCGCGATCAAGCCGTTGGTGAGCGAACGCGTGCCGCTCGCTGGGGCGGCGGACGCCGTACAGAAGGTGGCGGACGGTGTGACCACCGGCCGGATCGCGGTCGTCATGGAGGAGGCGGCATGACCGACGCCGAGGAACTGCGCACCCGTACCCGGGGGTTGCTGGCCGCCCATCCGCCCGCCTCCACCGACCGCCTGGACTTCCTGCGGGCCCGCTTCGACGCGGGACTCGCCTGGGTTCACTACCCGGAGGGCCTCGGCGGGCTCGGTGCTCCCCGCTCCCTGCAGGCCGTCGTGGACGCCGAGCTGACCGCGGCCGGGGCGCCCGACAACGACCCCCGGCGCATCGGCATCGGCCTCGGCATGGCCGCGCCGACGATCCTTCAGTACGGCACCGAGGAGCAGAAGCGGCGCTTCCTCAGGCCCCTGTGGACGGGTGAGGAGGTCTGGTGCCAGCTCTTCAGCGAGCCCGGGGCCGGGTCCGACCTGGCCGCGCTGGGCACCCGGGCCGTACGGGAGGACGGGGGCCCCTCCCGCTCGAACGAAGCCGAGAGTGGGGGAGCCTGGGTCGTCAACGGGCAGAAGGTATGGACGTCCAGTGCCCATGTGGCGCGCTGGGCGATCCTCATCGCGCGCACCGACCCGGAGGTGCCCAAGCACCGGGGCATCACGTACTTCGTGTGCGACATGACGGACCCGGGTGTCGAGGTGCGGCCGCTGCGGCAGATCACCGGCGAGGCCGAGTTCAACGAGGTGTTCCTCACCGACGTCCGCATCCCGGACACGCGCCGCCTCGGCGCGGTCGGCGAGGGCTGGAAAGTCGCGCAGACCACCCTGAACAACGAGCGCGTGGCCATCGGCGGTATGCGGCTGCCCCGCGAGGGCGGCATGATCGGCCCGATCTCGAAGACCTGGCGCGAGCGGCCCGAGTTGCGCACCCACGACCTGCACCAGCGGCTGCTGAAGCTGTGGGTGGAATCCGAGGTCTCCCGCCTCACCGCGGAGCGGCTGCGTCAGCAGCTCGTCGCGGGCCAGCCCGGCCCCGAGGGCGCCGGCATGAAGCTGGCCTTCGCCCGCCTCAACCAGGAGATCAGCGGCCTGGAGGTGGAACTCCTCGGCGAGGAGGGCCTGCTCTACGACGACTGGACCATGCGGCGCCCGGAGCTGGTCGACTTCACCGGCCGTGACGCCGGCTACCGCTACCTGCGCTCCAAGGGCAACAGCATCGAGGGCGGGACCAGCGAGGTCCTGCTGAACATCGTCGCCGAGCGGGTCCTCGGCCTGCCCGCCGAGCCGCGCACCGACAAGGACGTCGCATGGAAGGACCTGGCCCGGTGAAGAACGAGCGCGACCTGTTGTACTCGGAAGAGGAAGAGGCGCTGCGCGCCGCCGTCCGCGACCTGCTGACCGACCACTGCGACGCCCCGGGCGTCATCGCCCGCACCGAGTCGGACACCCCCCACCACCTGGCCCTGTGGAAGGCCCTCACCGACGGCATGGGCCTGGCCGGCCTGCTGGTGCCCGAGGAGCTCGACGGCCAGGGCGCCACCCACCGCGAGGCCGCCGTGGTGCTGGAGGAACTGGGCCGCGCGGTCGCGCCCGTGCCGTACCTGACGAGCGCGGTCGTCGCCACCGAGGCCCTGCTGGCCTGCGGCACCGAGGACCTGCTCCGCGACCTCGCGACGGGGGCGACGATCGGCGCCCTCGCGGTCGCCCTGAACGCCGTGCCGGGCGCCGCCTACCGGGTCGTCCGGCACGAGGACGGGCTGCTGCAGGGCGAACTCACCGGCATCGCGGACGCCGCCGTCGCGGACGTGCTGCTCGTGCCGGCCGACGACGGCGGTCTGTACGCGGTCGACGCCACCGCCGCGACCGTCACGCCCCACACCTCCCTGGACCTGACCCGGCCGCTCGCGACCGTCACCCTCGACGGAGTGCCGGGCCGGCTGCTGGGCGACGCCGAACCCGCCGTACGCCGCGCCCTGCGCGCCGGCGCCGGGCTGCTCGCCTCCGAGCAGTTCGGGCTGGCCGAGTGGACGCTGACGGAGACCGTCCGCTACCTCAAGGAACGCAAGCAGTTCAACCGGCCCGTCGGCGGCTTCCAGGCCGTCAAGCACCGGCTGGCCCAGCTGTGGCTGGAGGTCGTCAACACCCGCGCGGCCGCCCGCAACGCCGCCGACGCCCTGGCGAACGGCGAGGACGTCGACGTGGCCGTCACCGTCGCCCAGGCCTACGCGGCACCCGTGGCCGTGCGTGCCGCCGAGGAGGCCCTGCAACTGCACGGCGGGATCGGCATGACGTGGGAGCACCCCGTGCACCTGTACCTCAAGCGCGCCAAGGCCGACTCGATCGCCTACGGCACGCCGGGTGCCCACCGGGAGGCGCTCGCCGCACTGGTCGACCTCCAGGCCCCCTGACGTTGCTCTTTCCAACTTCGGGAACTGCCGAGGGAATCCGGACAGGCCCGTCCCACCAGGGGCGGGCCTGTCCGTGCACGCCGGCCCGGGGAAGTGAACCCGTGGCGGCAGTCCGGCCAACTCCGTGCGCAGGCCTGCTCCTTGAGCTGTGCGGACCCCATACTCGCAGGGTCCCCGTACGGCATCTTCAGGGAGGCAGAGCATGGCCCTCACCACCCGTCGCACGGCCCTCACCACCCTCTGCGCAGCCCTCACGGGCTCGATCGCACTGCCCGCCGCCCCCGCACCGGCGGACGAACGCACGCACCGTCCCCGCCCGCTGTGGCGCGCCCACGCGCACAACGACTACGAGCACCCCCGCCCGCTGTTCGACGCCCTCGACCACCGCTTCGGCAGCGTCGAGGCCGACATCTACCTCGTGGGCGACCAGCTCCTCGTCGCCCACGACCCGGATGACCTCGACCCGTCGCGCACCCTCGAGTCCCTCTACCTCGGCCCGCTCGCCGCCCGCGTCCGGGCCCACCACGGCTCGGTGTACCGGGGATACCGCGGATCGCTGCAACTGCTCATTGACATCAAGACCGAGGGCGCCTCGACGTACCGCGCACTCGACCGCCGCCTCCGGCGCCACCGGCACCTGTTCACCACGTACACCCACGGCCGGGTCCACCGCGGTCCGGTCACCGCCGTGATCTCCGGCGACCGCGCCGCCCGGGCGCCCATGGAGGCCCAGACCGTCCGGCGCGCCTTCTACGACGGCCGCCTCGCCGACCTGGGCAGCCCGGCGCCCGCTTCCTTCATCCCGCTGATCAGCGACAACTGGGCGCTGAACTTCACCTGGCAGGGCGTGGGTCCGTTCCCCGACGCCGAGCGCCAGAAGCTGCGGGGCATCACCGAGGCCGCCCACAAGCGCGGTCAGCGGGTGCGGTTCTGGGCCACCCCGGACCTGCCCGGACCCGCCCGCGACGCGGTGTGGGGCGAACTGCTCACCGCCGGCGTCGACCACCTCAACACCGACGACCTCGCCGGCCTGGAGGCGTTCCTCGACGCCCGGCGGGCGGCTCAGAAGTCGTCTCATCTGGCTGGATAGGCCTGTGGCCTGTCGTGGGGATCGCTGAGCGGCTGTGCCGGACGAGTTGTGGGGGGCCTGACAGGTCCCAATCCTGTCGACCGGGGCACAAACGACTCGCAGTTCCACCTGATCACCGACCGGAACGGCCTGCCCCTTCCTGTCGGAATCTCCGGGGCTGGGGCCCTCGCCGTGCCGACGGCGTCTGCATGCCCACCTGCGACGATGCTTATCGGCGCGCGGTATCCGGCATGTGCCCGAGCAACAACTCGACCGCAAGGTCATGGCCGTAGTGAACGGCGAGGTCCATGGGCGTTTGCCCGTCAGGTCCTGGCAGTTGCGGGTCGGCACCGAAGGCCAAAAGCACAGCGGTGGTATGCGCCGTCAGCGGGTCACCGCACTGCAAGGCACCGTCACCTTCCACGTCAATGGCGTGCATCAGGAGCGTCATGTTGCCGCACACCTCGTCGGGGTCGACTCCCTTGGCCAGCAACTGAGCCAAAGCCCCTGCGTCCTCGTCCTCCACCGCTTGATGCGCTGGCGTCCAGATGCTCTCCACGGCGGCATTCAACCATTGCGGACACTGTCCGGCCAGCGCTCTTCTCAGCCTCCGCTCAGCAATTGAAATGAGCTGTTAGGGCCATGTGGCCGATCTTGTCTGGCGCGGCGGTTCTGAATCCCAGAGCATCCGTTGCACAATCGCAGCGTCCCCACCTTCGACTTCCCGGGAGATCGGCATGGCCAGCACAGGCTACTCACATTCCAAGATTCCAGTGAACCCATTGGTGGCCACGCTCATCGAGAAAGACGTGGGGAACAATGTAAGGATTATTCGGGGATTCGTCGGCCCGTCGGACGATGACGCCACTGTTGTCATCTACCAGCGTCTCGACCGCCTGTCTGACAAGGTGGAGATCCCGGAGGCTGACATCCTGCACCACGCCGAGGCGCCGCATTCCCCTTTCGGAGGCGTGATTCTCTGGGTCAAGAAGGATGCCGAAGTCCTCATCAATCGAGTCGAGGAATCAGAACCCTCGAACGGTCCCCTGAAGGGTGAGATGCGAGAATCCAGAAAGGGAAGACTCCGCATGCACGTTCGAGAACGCGATGTATGCACCTCGAATTGCGAGCCCTGCTATTCGCCGCCCTGCGATGTGTGCACGTCGTCCTGCTGGGTTCCGCTGCGGTGAGATTCGACGATCTGTGTACAGCACTGCAGGCACTCGAGTTCCCCTCGGACGGCGAGCGGGACCACCCGGAACTCCGAGCCGTTCTCGCTGCGAGATCGAGTATCCAGGATGCCGTCCTCGATGACGACTTCCTCGCGAGCTGCCTTCAGTTGGAATTGCAGCTGATCGAGAGAAATGACTTGCGGCCGGGATTGGTGCCGTTCTTCACAATGCCGGGGCTCGGGATTCGATTCGCTTTTGGGTACTGGTCCCCGGGAGGCTCGCCAGGGCCACACGAGCACACAGCTTGGACGATTACTGCAGTCTGCCGCAATCAACTCGAGGTGGTGACCTACGACCGCGAGGAATCTTATTCTCGTCGAGAGTTGGTTCCCAAGAATCGCTTTCCCGCCTCCGCCGGGAAAGTCGGCTACATCTACAAACCAAGCATCCATGCTCCGATCAATAATTCGTCGCGCTGGTCGCTTTCTTTCCATATGACCAGCCCGAGGGACGGCGAGGACCCGGGCGATGGATGCGGCGATCCCCTACCCGGCCTCATGGGGAAGGCGGGACTCGACCGGACGAACAGCGACCACGTCTACCGAAAGGTCATTGAAACGCGGCGACGGGTAAGGCGCCTTCGCGCCATCGGCAATATGCTTCCTTCCCTGAACAGTGCGAAAGCCTCGTCCCTTTCGGATAAATGTGCCGCTCTCGGTGGCTTCATGACCGAGATGCCTGAGTCTGGCAATCCGACCCGACACGGGTTTGCACTGGAACGTGTGCACACGGACCTTGAGCTGAGTTACCGCCTCGACGCCGGGATGGCGGTTCTCTGTGCGGAGACTCCGAGTGGCTCGTTCGAGGAACTAGCTGTCGACAGCCTCGGGTGCGAGGCGATCGCCTTTGTTTCCAAGGAGCAAAAGTTCACAATCGATGATATGCCGGGAAATCTATCTCCGGAAGAGCGCCTGCACATTGCAGACGCTCTGGTGGAGACTGGCCTGTACGTGAAAATTGGTGATGATTATGCATGCGCGTCAGATTGAGGTCGCATCGGACTCACGGCAGGTTTTCGGCGCCCTGTCCTACGAGGCTCCATTTGTTATCGAGAAGCTAGTCAAAGATCATATCGTAGACACGCCGGAGGAAGGTCAAGCGCTTTTTGAAGAAGTCAAACGATACCTCGTACTCGTAAGCGTGAGCGGTGGAACGCCGTGGCCTATGTACTCCCTGCGCGTCGACGAAGCATGGCATCAATTCATCCTCTTCACTCGGCAGTACATGGAGTTTTGTCATAAATATTTCGGTAGGTATATGCCTCACAGTCCGAGCAATTCTCCGACGGACGGCCGAGAGAAGCCGGCGACCGCAACATCATTCATGCTCTTCGCGGATCGTTACAAGGAGCTCTACGGTCTGCAGTTGCCGAACATCTGGCTGGACGCAGAGACTGTCACGATCCGTCGGCGGGTCATCAATGACAGTGTTGGGTCAGTCAGAGTCCGGGCAGACTTGGACATGGTGGACCTGCTGACTCCGAGCGGTGAAACTCTGTTTTCCGTCAACAGGCTTGCCGAGGATGCGCTGACATTCATCGCCCATACCGGCGCCTTCTACGTCAGAGAGCTGCCCGGTGACCTGAGTGATGATGAGAAGACGGCTCTTATTTCAGCCCTGATGGAAATCAGGATCCTCCGTCCAGCCTCCTGAGATGTCCTCACGCTCTCGAGCAGGAGCAACCAGACAGAGAGTCACGTGCGCTGCGGCCGCAGCCTCGGCCGCCTCCTCAGGGCGGCGGTCCTCCACGCGGCTGGGCAGCCACCGCTGGACGATCGAACGCACCATGCCCTGGCTCGCCGGATGCAGCCGGCCTCCTCCGCCGCTGCGAACGCAAAGCCGAACACCTCCTGGCCTTCGCCGGCATCGCCTGCACCCTCATCTGCTACCGCAGACACACCACATGAGATGACCTCTTGGAGCGACAGCAGGACACCACACGTTCGGCGGACAGGTCAGCCGCCCGAACGAACCCTCCGCTACGCCACACTTGCGGCCGAACGCCGTGAACCGGACATGGCGGCGTGGCGGAGGAGTTGACGATGGCCATTTCCATCTCTGTGGTGCTGCTGCTCGCGATCCTTGCGGTGATCTTCCTGCGCAACGGCGGGCTGAAGGTCTCCCACGCGCTGGTCTGCCTGCTGCTCGGCTTCTATCTCGCCAGCACCAGCATCGCCCCCACCATCCACAGCGGCATCACGGCGACGGCGGAGATCGTCAGCGGTCTGCGGCCCTGAGCTCAGCCCGAGAACACGCCGATGCCGTTCGGGACAAGGCGTTCGGCGCCGCCGCTGGGGTGATTGCGCACGGAGACCGCGCTCGCGCCCGGCTTCCGCGCGACCAGCGTTGACGATCCGCCACCGTCCAGGCTGAACGCGTCCTGTGCCCCCAGCTTCCGCATGGTGGCGGCGACTTCGGCGATCGTCAGACCGCTGCGGTAGGCGGCGGCGCCGTCCAGCGCGAGCAGCAGTACACGGCGCCCGTCGTCGGCGATCCCCACGGCCGTACGGACGGCCGAGGCCGTGTCGTCCAGCCCCGGCAACGGCTGTCCGTCCGAGAGCACCGGGTAGCCGCCGAGGGCGAGCCGGTACGCGACGCCGTCCGCCGCCACGAGGCTGTGCTCGACCTCGACCGGTTCGCCGGTGGAGAACTTGCGCAGCTGCTGGGCGCCCGCCTCCCGACCGACCAGCACGGTGGTCCCCGCGGCGATCGGGCCGCTGCCCGGAGTGTCGGCGGCCGAGACGACCATGCCGTCGCGGACCGTCACCTCGTAGGTGTCCGTGCTGCACGGGGCGGCACGATCCGTGTCGGTGCCGCAGGTGGCGCGCACCCGCGACACGCTGCCCCACTCGGAGGTGAACGCACCGACCGAACCCACCGGCAGCGCGTACTGATTGAGCCCACCGAGCGGCAGTCGCGCCCCGGCCGTACGGACCGAACCGGCCAGCGCCAGCCGGTCCAGCCGGGCCCGCCCGTCGGCGCCGACGCCGAAGACGTCCTCGGTGGTCGTGCCGGGCGGCAGCTCCGGCCCAAAACGCTGCCCCTTCGGCACGGCCGCCTTCAGCGTTCGCCCGGCCGCGATCGCCGGGCCCACACTCGCGCCGGTCGCCTCCACGCCTGGATGCTGCGTCTCGGTGATGTTGAAGAAGTCGCCGTTCACACCGGCGACCGCGCCCTGGGTGTCCGCCATCGCCGAGACCCGCGCACGGGCGGCCACGGCCCCCGGGTACAGCAGATCGACCCTTACCCCGGGGTTGCCCAGGTCGACCCTCAGCACATGTGCGTGCGTCACCCCCCTCGCCGCCTCGATGTCGAACTCCTCGTACGTCACACCCGGCGCGACCCGTCCGCCCTTCTGGACGGCACCGGCCGGAGCCGCCCCCGCCAGTCCCGCACCGACCAGTGCGCCGAACGCCGTGACAAACGCCAGTACCGCTCTGCCTGCTCCCCGTCGCCTGCGACGACCTGCCACCGTGCCCCCTGATGCCTCGTCAACTGTCGGGACCCTCAGAGGCAGTGCACCAGACGGCGCGGTCCGGCAGGGCGGCTGAGCGCGCACTACGCGGGAACGGCTGAAAAAACGCACCCCTCTGGGTGCCTCAGCTCTCACCCGTTCCGGTGTCGAACGGCGTGACATGCGCCGGCGTGTGGTCGATCGGCAGCCCGGGCCGCCACAGGGTGAGGGCCTGCGCGCTGCACACGAACAGCTGCTCCGGCAGCCGGTCCAGGGCGAACCACCGCCAGCGGCCCACGCTCTCCCCGGGCTGGTCAGACGGGTCGCCCCGCCAGGCGGTGACCCGGGCGGCCACGGTCATACGGACGACACCTCCCGCGTCGTCCAGCAGCGTCCCGAGCAGCCGGACGTCCCCGGGCCGCGCCACGAGCCCCGTCTCCTCGCCGAGCTCGCGCACGACCGTCTCCTGCAACGACTCCCCGGGCTCCACCGTCCCGCCGGGCAGCTCCCACGTCCCGCGCCGGTGCCTGCCCAGCAGCAGACCGCGCGGCCCGTACAGGACGGCACCCACGCCGAGCGCGGCGTGCACGGGCGGCGGTTTGTCGACGCGTGGCCGGGAGGACACCCGGACCGGCCGGGTCACCCGGAACAGCCGGTAGGAGGCCCGGTTGCCGTCCTCCGGAGTGTCGAGGACGTCGATCCCCTCCACACGCAGCCCGTACTCGGTCAGCAGCGCCGTCCAGAGCTCCGGGGCGAGCACCCACATATGGACGGTGACTTCCCCGCCCTCCGCCAGCCGCAGGATCTCCGGCCGGGCGGCGACCCGGTCCGACGGCCCGTCACCCCGGCTGTTGGTGTGCAGCACCGTGAAGCAGAACCTGCCACCCGGCTTGAGCGCTCCGGCCAGGACGGGCAGCAGCCGGTGCGGATCGATGTACGGGACGGCGTTGACGGAATAGACGACGTCGTACGGCTCGGCCGTGAGCAGATGTTCCACCGCGTCCGCGAGGACCAGCCGCAGCCCGGGCAGTGAGCCGTAGCGGGCACGGGCCCGCTCGTACTGCCCGGCCGACGCGTCGACCGCGTCCACCAGCGCCCCGTGGGCCCTCACCAGATGGGCGGCGTGCCGGGCCGGACCGCAGCCGAGGTCCAGCACCCGCCGGCCCGTCAGCTCCCCGAGAACCTCGCTCCCGGGCCCGCCGCCCGCGAACCCCCAGTCGATCCGGGCCGCCTCGGGCGGCACCGTGCCCCGTCGCAGATGGTGAGCTCCGTACGCGTCCCACGCCTCGGCGTTGACCACCTCCGGTTCTTCCCCCAAGGCTCAGCCACCCGCCACGGCGTCACGCGGCAGCACCGTGACCCGGTGGTAGTTGCACGTGGCGAGCCGCGGTCCGTCGTCGTCGGCCGGCGGGGTCTGGTGAGCCTTGAGGGCGATGCTCGTCAGACTCAGCAGCAGATCGACGTCCGCCTCGCAGTCGAGGTGGACCGTCACCCAGCACGATCCGGGCAGCAGGTGGATCGCGCTCGAACCGGCGAGGTCGTAGTGGAAGCGTTGTATGGCCCGGCGGGTGAGGTGAAGATCCACGTCCCGTGAGGAGTGGAAGTGGACTATCTCGTCACGGACGGAACGGAGAGCCCTTCCGGTACCGCAACTCGCCGGGCCCGCCTTGAGGTCGGGCCAGGCCTGCAGGCGCTCCATGGCGCGCTGGGCCAGAGTCATGGCCCCATCGTCGCCTGCTTACCGGTCCGCAACCAGAGGTTGAGCGATTTGTAACCGGGACGTGAGGTGGATGGCCGGAGCAGCTGCCGGGATTCCGGGCGGACTTGACGAGGGGGAATCAGGCGGACTTGACGAGTCTGAGGTAGCGCTTCCAGTCCCAGTGCCGGCCCGGGTCGGTGTGGTCGCTGCCCGGGACCTCGTGATGGCCGATGATGTGCTCGCGATTCCTCGGGATGCCGTACCTCCGGCAGATCGCCGCGGTCAGCCGGGCCGAGCGCTCGTACATGACGTCGGTGAAGTACCCGGGCCGGCTCACCCAGCCTTCGTGCTCGATGCCGATGCTGCGGGTGTTGTAGTCCCAGTTTCCCGCGTGCCAGGCGATGTCGGACTCCCGCACGCACTGTGCGACCCGCCCGTCGGAGGAACGCACGACGTAGTGCGCGGACACCCTCCTCCCCGGGTTGCGGAAGACGGACAGGGCGCCGGCGTAGGTCGTCTGCGCCACGTGGATGATCACGTAGTGCAGTGGATGGGCCCGTGGGCGGTTGGACGGCGTGTAGTTGCTGCGGCTCGCCGGTTGCCACGCCGCTCCGGGGTGATCGACGACGTGGGGCCGGGCGTGGGCCCGGGTGCCGGAGAGCAGGCCGGAGGGGAGGGCGGTGAGGGCGGCGCCCGCGAGGATGTGCCGCCTGCTGGGGAAAAGGGTGCTCTGTGGCATGGGTGGGTGCCTTCCGGCTCGACAGGAGGGTGTCTGGTGCGCAACTGCGCGGAGCTGCGGCCGTTGCGGTCGCGGCCCGCGTGATCAAGTTACGGCGCCTGGCGGCCGGCCCGGAGAGAGCGGCGAGATTCGGTGGACGGACCCCCTGTTGTGGACAACTCCCTCACCCGGCCGGGTGGTCAGGGCAGGAGGAGCCTTGCCCGTGACCGGTGGCGACGCGCGGCTTCAGGCCTGTCCGGCGAACGCCGCCGGGTCGTCCAGCACCGCCCGGATCACCGAATGGGCGGCTCCCAGCAGTGGCCCCTGAGGGCCCAGCCGCGACACGGACACGGGGCAGGCGGGGCCTGCCGTCCGGCGTGCGAGTTCGTCCTGCAGCGAGGGCAGCAGCCAGGGCGCGAGCCCGGACAGTTCGCCGCCCAGGACCACGCTCTCCGGGTCGAGCAGGTTGACCGCCCCGGTCAGGGCCACGCCCAGCGCCGTACCGGCGTCGCGCAGGGCACGCCGTACCTCCTCGTCGCCCTGCGCGGCGCGCCCCGCGAGCAGCCCGACCCTGTCCTCGCCGGGTTCCAGACCGGCCGCACGCAGCACGGCCTCCTCACCGGCGTACTGCTCCAGGCAGCCCCGCCCGCCGCAGGCGCACTCCGGCCCGTCCGGCTGGACCGGCACGTGCCCCAACTCGCCCGCGAAACCACGCGTTCCGCGCAGCAGCCCGCCGTCCACCACGACCGCCGCGCCGATACCGATCTCCGCCGAGACGTGCAGGAAGTCGCCGGGGGTGCCGTCACCCAGCCAGAGCTCGGCGAGGGCACCGAAGTTGGCCTCGTTGTCCACGGTCAGCGGGATGTCCGCGGGCAGCAGCGGGCCGAGGTCCGTGTCGAGCCAGCCGAGGTTCGGGGCGCGCACGACGGTCCGGGCGTCGCGCGCCACCAGACCCGGCACGGCCACGGCGAGTCCGGCCGGATACAGGCCCTCGCCCTGCGCCTCGTCGACGACCTGCCGGATCAGGTCGGTGAGCTCCGCGAGCACGGGCTGAGGGGAGCGGCCGCGGTTCGCTCCCTGCCGTATCGCCCGCGACCGGGTCGTGCCGCGCAGGTCGACGGCACAGGCCGCGAGATGGTCGACGCCCACCTCCGCGCCGATGCCGGCCGGACCGCGTCCGCTCACGGCGAGCGCGGAACCGGGCCGTCCCACCCGGCCGGGCCGCTCGGGCCCCAGCTCTTCGAGGAGCCCCGAGCGGACGAGCTCGTCGACGAGCGTCGAGACCGCCGCCCGGGTCAGGCCGATCCGCGAGGCGACGGCGGCCCGGGACAGCGGCCCCTCGGCGCGGACGGTGTGCAGGACGCGGGAGAGGTTGCGGCGGCGCATGCCCTGCTGGGTGTCGGGCAGGGCGCGTCCCGGCCCTGCGGGACGGGCCTCGTGCAGCGGTGCGGTCATGCCTGACGCCAGTCCTCAGTGGGTGTCCGTGGGCCGCTCCAGCAGCGGAGCCGCGTCGGAGAGTACCCCGGCGATCCTGGCCAGCGTCTCCTGGTCCCGCTCGACGGCCTCGAGCACCGGCCCGGCCGCCGTGTCCCAGCGGCGCGCGACCGCCGCCGGATCCTCCCCGGTCAGCAGTCCCGCCGCCTGAGCCGCGGCGCCGAGCGCGACCAGTTCCCTGGCCTCGGGCACCTGTACCGGGCGCCCCGACAGCCGCCGCACGGTCTGCTGCCAGGCGGTGCCCCGGGCGCCGCCGCCGATCAGCAGCAACGGTTCCGACGGGTCCGCGTCCTCGTCGAGGACCAGGTCGAGCGCCCCGAGCAGGGAGTGCACGGCACCGTCGTATGCGGCCTGGAGCAGTTGGCCCGCGGTCGTGTCGTGACGCAGGCCGTGCAGCAGGCCGGAGGCGTTCGGCAGGTTCGGGGTGCGTTCACCGTCCAGGTAGGGCAGGAGCGTCACGGCCGTGCCGGGCTCGACGGCTTCACGGTCCAGGCCCAGCAGCGCCGCCACGCGGTCGACGGCAAGCGTGCAGTTGAGGGTGCAGGCCAGTGGCAGCCAGTCGCCGCGGGCGTCGGCGAAACCCGCCACCGTGCCGCTCGGGTCGGCGGGCCGCCGCTGCGACACCGCGTACACCGTGCCCGAGGTGCCGAGGCTCATCACCGCGACACCGGGACGCACCCCCAGGCCCAGCGCCGCGGCGGCGTTGTCGCCGGTGCCGGGCGCGACCAGCGTGCCCTTGGAGAACGGCAGGTCGTGGCTGTCGCGCACCGTGCCCGCGATCTCGCCGGGCCGGACCACGTGCGGCAGCAGAGCCGGGTCGAGCCCCACGTGCGCCAGGATCTCCTCGTCGTAGGCCTCGGTCCCGGAGGCCCACCAGCCCGTCCCGGAGACATCGCCGCGGTCGGTCGTGCCCTGCCCGGTGAGCCGCTCGGTGAGGTAGTCGTGGGGGAGGCGCACGGCCTTCGTGGCGCGTACCGCCTCCGGCTCGTGCTCGGCCAGCCAGGCCCACTTGGTGACCGTGAAGGAGGCCGCGGGGACGCTTCCGGTGCGTTCGGCCCAGAACTTCGCTCCACCCAGCTCCTCCGTCAGCCGCCGGGCCTGAGGGGCCGAACGCACGTCGTTCCACAGCAGGGCGGGCCGCACCGGCTCGCCATGGCCGTCCAGTGTGACGAGGCCGTGCTGCTGCCCGCCCACCGACACCGCGGCGGCCTCGTGAGCCGCCTCCCCGCACTGGCCCAGGGCCTCGCACAGCGCGTCCCACCACTGGCGTGGATCGGTCTCGCGCCCGGCTCCGGAGGACACCGTGTGCGGCGCCTGACCGCTCGCGACCACCCGGCCGGTGGACGCGTCGACGACCAGCGCCTTGGTGGACTGGGTGGACGAGTCCACACCGACGACGAGCGGACCCTCGGCTGCTGACATCGGGCTTCTCCCTACTGCGCGCGGCAGGTGTCTCCGTTCGGAGGCACCTCGTCTCTTCCCAGAGAGGTGCTCGCATACTAATTTGTAAATCGGCATGACGAAATAGCCTCAGCGAGCAAGGAGCCGCGGAATGAGCTTCCAGCCCACCCCCGAGGACAGGTTCACCTTCGGCCTGTGGACCGTCGGCTGGCAGGGACGGGATCCCTTCGGCGACGCCACGCGGCGTGCCCTCGACCCGGTCGAGACGGTGCAGCGCCTGGCCGAGCTGGGCGCCCACGGCGTCACCTTCCACGACGACGACCTCATCCCGTTCGGCTCGAGCGACACCGAGCGCGAGAACCACGTCAAGCGCTTCCGGCAGGCGCTGGACGCCACGGGCATGAAGGTCCCGATGGCGACCACCAACCTCTTCACGCACCCCGTCTTCAAGGACGGCGCGTTCACCGCCAACGATCGCGACGTGCGCCGCTACGCCCTGCGCAAGACCATCCGCAACATCGACCTCGCTGTCGAGCTCGGCGCCCAGGTGTACGTGGCCTGGGGCGGCCGTGAGGGTGCCGAGTCCGGTGCCGCCAAGGACGTCCGCGCGGCCCTGGACCGGATGAAGGAGGCCTTCGACCTGCTCGGCGAGTACGTCACCTCCCAGGGCTACGACCTGCGCTTCGCGATCGAGCCCAAACCGAACGAGCCGCGCGGCGACATCCTGCTGCCCACCGTCGGCCACGCCCTGGCGTTCATCGAGCGCCTGGAGCGCCCGGAGCTGTACGGCGTGAACCCCGAGGTCGGGCACGAGCAGATGGCCGGGCTGAACTTCCCGCACGGCATCGCGCAGGCACTGTGGGCGGGCAAGCTGTTCCACATCGACCTCAACGGCCAGTCCGGCATCAAGTACGACCAGGACCTGCGCTTCGGCGCCGGCGACCTGCGCGCCGCGTTCTGGCTGGTCGACCTGCTGGAGTCGGCGGGCTACGCCGGACCCCGCCACTTCGACTTCAAGCCGCCGCGCACCGAGGACCTCGACGGCGTCTGGGCGTCGGCGGCCGGCTGCATGCGCAACTACCTCATCCTCAAGGAGCGCGCCGCCGCCTTCCGTGCCGACCCGGAGGTTCAGGAGGCGCTGCGCGCGGCCCGTCTGGACGAGCTGGCCCAGCCCACCGCCGCGGACGGCCTCCAGGCGCTGCTCGCCGACCGGTCCGCGTTCGAGGCGTTCGACGTGGAAGCGGCTGCCGCGCGCGGCATGGCGTTCGAGCACCTGGACCAGCTGGCGATGGATCACCTGCTGGGGGCGCGTGGCTGAGCCACGCGCGCGTGCGGGCCCGTCGACCGGTCACTCCGGCCGGTCGACGGGCCCGGTCGTACCGCGGAATCGTGCGATCCACGCCATGAGTCCGTATCAGCTTCCGTACGCCCCTCCCGGCGTGAGCGGTGCGCGGCGAGGCTGGTCGGTATGGCCCTGCCGCCCGTACCGCCCCACCCGCCCGGACCTCCCCGGCGCCGGAATCCGCTGTTCATCCTGCTCGCCGCGCTCGTGGCCGTGGCAGCCGTGTCTCTCGTGGTGCTCATGGCCTCGGGCCGGGGCGACTCGTCGGACCAGGGTCCGTCCGGCGAGAGCACGACTCGCTCACCCGCCCCGTCCTACACCCTCCCCACGGAGCTGCCCACCAGACTGCCGAGCGAGCTGCCGACCAGGCTGCCGTCGGGTTTCCCGACCCGGCTGCCGAGCGATCTGCCGAGTGATCTGCCGAGCGGCCTCGAATCGCTGATCCCGTCCCTGGACCCCGGCGAGCTACTGCCCTGACATCTGCGCCAGCCTGTCCCCTCGAAGGTTTCGACCGGGCGTGCTTGTTCCGGGTCGACCCCCTACGGGGAGATTTCTTCTCTCGGCGCGAGTTCCGCCGAAGCCGGGGCCGTCACCGAGGCCAGGGCCGTCGCCGGATCCTGGGCGGCGCCTCCGGCGGGCTGCCAGCGGCCACCTTCCTTGCGGTAGGGCCACCAGCGGCCGTCCCGGCCCAGGCGGAGCTGGACCGGCGCCCCGACGACCGTCCACCGGTTGCCCCGTGCCCGCAGTTCCGGTCGTTCACCGGGGTCCCAGGCCGAGTCCAGGGCGGCTCGCGCGCGTGCGAGCGTCTCGCCCTCCACGCGCCACTCCTCGTCGAGGACGGACAGAGCGGCCGTCCCGCCGTGACGCCAGGCGCGCACGGCCGTAGCCAGCCCCTCACGGCCGCGCCCCGACCCGTCGGCGAGCCGGCCGGCCACATCCCGCCCGGGATCGCCCGCGGCCAGCCGTACCGCGTCCTGCGCCGGCGGCAGCTCCGCGGGGAAGCCACCCCGAAGCGCCTCCCTGAGCAGGCCGTGGGCCCGTACGGCCGTCCGAGCGGCCAGAAACTCCAGCGCGACGGGGTCGAGGCCGGAGGCGGGCGGCGTCTCGGTGTCGAGGGACGGCGGTGCCCCCGGTTCGCCTGGCAGTGCGGGCAGCGGCGGCAGCGGCGGCAGGATGTCACCGGCCGCGTACGCCTCGGCCGCGTCCACGCCCTCCGGCGCCGACGCCTGCGCGGCGGACGCGCCGCTGCGCCTCTGGAGATCTTCCAGCACCGTGCTCTCGGTACGCCCCCGCATCAGCAGCAGCACGAAGGGGTCCTGGTCCAGCAAGCGTGCCACCTGGTAGCAGAGTGCCGCCGTGTGCCCGCAGTGGTCCCAGGCCCCGCAGTCGCACTCCGGCTCCAGATCGCCCAGTCCCGGCAGCAGGTCGATGCCCGCATCCCCGGCGTCCTCGACCAGGTGCGGCGGCATCTCCCGGTCCAGCAGCGCCGCCACATGACCGGCCCGCTCCGCCGCCATGTCCAGGAAGCGGTCCCATCGTTCGGGCGAGAGCTCTTCCAGCAGGACGTCGGCCCGGTGCGCCGTACGGTCGCGGTCCTGTACGACGGCCGTGAGTCGCCCCGGGCGCACCGACACCGCGCCGACCGCACCCGAGCGGGCGAGCCGCCGGCCCGCCTTGAGCTGCGCCGAGTCCAGCGCCGTGCCTTCGAGAGCCTGCAGCCAGGCCCGGCCCCACCAGGTCTCCGCGAAGCCCTTCCCGTGCGCGGGCGGCAGTGCGGCGAAGGTGCGTTCCGTGTCGCCCTCGTGCCGTGTCATCGCAGGCCTCCTCGCAGTTCGACCAGATCCGCCAGTTCCGCGTCCGTCAGTTCCGTGAGCGCCGCCTCGCCCGCCCCCAGGACCGCGTCCGCCAGCTCCCGCTTGCGCAGCAGCAGGTCGGCGATGCGATCCTCGATCGTTCCCTCCGCGATGATCCGGTGCACCTGCACGGGCCGGGTCTGTCCGATGCGGTACGCGCGGTCCGTGGCCTGCGCCTCGACGGCCGGGTTCCACCAGCGGTCGTAATGCACGACGTGCTCGGCCCGGGTGAGGTTCAGTCCGGTGCCCGCCGCCTTCAACGACAGCAGGAACACCGGGATCTCGCCGTCCTGGAAGCGCCGCACCATGGCTTCACGCGCGGCGACGGGTGTCCCTCCGTGGAGGAACAGCGAGGGTGTGCCGCGGGCGGCGAGATGCCGTTCCAGGAGACGGGCCATCTGTACGTACTGGGTGAAGACCAGCACGCCCGCCTCCTCGGCGAGGATCGTGTCGAGCAGCTCGTCCAGCAGCTCCAGCTTCCCGGAGCGCCCGGCGATCACGGGGCGCTCCTCCTTGAGGTACTGCGCCGGATGGTTGCAGATCTGCTTGAGCCCGGTCAGCAGCTTCACGATCAGGCCCCGCCGCGCCATGCTGCCGGCGCCGGAGATCTCCGCGAGCGCCTCCCGTACCACCGCTTCGTACAGGGCCACCTGCTCCTGGGTGAGCGACACGGCCCGATCGGTCTCGGTCTTCGGCGGCAACTCGGGCGCGATCCCAGGATCCGACTTGCGGCGACGCAGCAGGAACGGCCGTACGAGCCGGGCCAGCCGGTCGGCCGCGGCCGGGTCCTGGCCGCCCTCCACGGCCTCCGCGTACCGTCGGCGGAATGCTCCGAGCCGGCCCAGCAGCCCCGGAGTCGTCCAGTCGAGGATCGCCCACAGCTCCGACAGGTTGTTCTCCACCGGAGTGCCGGTGAGCGCCACGCGCGCACGTGCGCCGATGGAACGCAGTTCGCGCGCGGTCGAGGAGTACGGGTTCTTCACGTGCTGGGCCTCGTCCGCCACGAGCATGCCCCACGGCACCCCGGCGAGCCGGGACGCGTCCAGGCGCATCGTGCCGTACGTGGTGAGCACGAACTCCCCGTCGGCCAGGTCGTCCAGACCGCGCCGAGTCCCGTGGAAGCGCCGCACCGGTGTGCCGGGGGCGAACCGTTCGATCTCGCGCTGCCAGTTGCCCATCAGGGACGTCGGGCAGACCACCAGGGTGGGCCCGGCGGACCGTGCGTCGGACTGGCGGTGCAGGTGGAGGGCGATGAGCGTGATCGTCTTGCCGAGTCCCATGTCGTCGGCGAGACAGCAGCCCAAGCCGAGCGACGTCATACTCGCGAGCCAGTTCAGGCCTCGCCGCTGGTAGTCCCGCAGGGTGGCGGCGAGGGCGACGGGCTGCTCCACGGGCTGCTGCGCCTCGGGGCTCGCGAGCCGCTCCCGCAGATCCGCCAGCCACCCGGTGGGCCGTACCTCGACCCGGCGGCCCTCCACCTCCGCCCAGCCCGTCAGGGCCGCACCCAGGGCGTCCACCGGCGTCACCCGGCGGTCCTGACGGGAGCGGGCCAGGCGCGCCTCCTGAGGGTCGATCAGGACCCACTGGTCGCGCAGCCGTACCACCGGGCGCTTCGCTTCGGCGAGACGGTCCAGCTCCTCCCGGTCCAGTCGCCTGTCACCCAGGGCGAAGGACCAGGTGAAGGCGAGCAGTGCGTCGGCCGACAGGAACGACGGCATGGCCGCGAGGGGCGCGCCGGACTCCGGCTCGCCGTGGCCTGGCCCCACCTCCGCGCGCGTGCTGAGCTCACGGGACAGTCCCTTCGGCCAGTGCACATCGACCCCGGCCGCGCTCAGCGCCCGGGCACCCGCTCCGAGAAGCTCGGTGACCTCCTCGTCGGCGAGTTCGGCCGCGTCCGGCACGGTCGCCGACAGCAGAGGCGTGAGCGGGGCCCAGGCCCGGGCCGCACGGCGCAGGGCGAGCAGCGCGTCCATCCGAGCGCGTGGGCCGAAGGCCTCGCCCTGGGACCCGGCCCAGACGTCCGCGGCGTCCGCGACCAGCGCCGGATCGCTGACGCTGTGCACCTGCGGCACGGCCCGGAACGTCACCCCCGCGCCGTCGTCCGCCGAGTCGATGAGCCCGTCCACCTCGATCCTCAGCGACAACCGGACCCCCGCGTCGTGGCCCGCGGCGACATCGGCGGCCCAGGCGCGCTGCTCGGGCAACCGCACGGGATCGGGCGAGGCGTAGGCGGGGCCGCCCGTCACCAGTGGCGCGGCGGGGGAGCGGGGCAGGGAGTCGGCCACCGCGTCGAGGAAGGCGCGCAGGAGCTGCTCCGGGTCGGGCAACCGCGTCGGCCCGGGGCTTCCCAGGGGCACGGCGTGCGCCTCGGGGGGCATCGCGGCGGCGAGGCGGCGCACGGCCTCGATGTCCTGGGCGCGCAGCGGACCCGTGCGCCAGGCGTCGTGGTCTCCCGCGGACAGCCCCGGCAACAGCAGTCCGCGGGCCACGAGGTGCAGGGCGTGCAGGGCGGCCGCGCCCCAGAAGACGGTGGATCGGTGGCCCTGCCCGTCGGCACGCGCGCGCGTGAGGACCGGCAAGGCCGTGCGAACCGGTACCAGGACGGCGGGCAGGCTCATCTCCTCGACCCCACTGTCGTGAGGCACGGCGACCGTCAGGTCCGTGACGGACGCGGACGCCATCGCCGGAGGGGGAGCGCCGTCGGGCCGCCAGAAGGCGACGCTGCCGGTGCGTGCGGGATCCCCGGGCAGGAACACGGAGCGGCAGAGGGCCAGTTCGGAGTCGTCGTCGGAGGGTGCCGGGTGATTCTGATGCTCGGCTATGACGTAGTCCTCAAATTTGACTAGTGAGAGCGGAGCCGCCGAGAGTACAACACTTTCGGCACGCATGGGTATGGCTGCGCTGTGAGCTGGGTCACCATAGAGGTCTCAGGGGTGCGTCGGGGGCGCACCTCAGGGATGTCTCAGGGTCGCGGTCCGGAACCGCCGTGGAAGCGGGTCCGTTTTCGAGACAGAGAGCGGCAGTGGCCGCGAAGGAGGCGACAGACATGTCGAAGAACGCCAAGATCGCCGCGGGCGGTGTGGCGGTCGGGCTCATCCTGCTGATCTGGCTGCCCTGGTGGGCATCGCTCCTGATCATCCTGGGAGTCCCGGCCGCCGCGTACCTCACACTCGACCCATCGCAGCGGCGCAGGCTGCGGCGCGCCACCCGCAAGGAACTCGGCCGCTGAGGCCCCGGCTCCGCACGCCCCGGCCGGGCACCGCAGGGGGGCCCGGCCGCACCGGCTCAGTTCGGCCGTACGGCCATCTTGTCCAGTGCCTCGAGGAGACCCGGCAGTTCCGGCCCCCTGCCCACCGGCAGGACCTCGCCGGGCTCCTCGTCGAGCAGTAGGAACGCGATGTCGTCGGTCCTCGCGACGAGCGACCAGCCCGGACCGTCGGCCCGCAGGGTCCGGGCGTCACCCGAGGCGAAGGACGACCGGACCCGGCCCAGCGGCGGCGGCGAGTCGATGTAGGAGCGGGCCTCCGCGAGAACGCGCCGGATGCCGCTGTGGCCACCCGTCTGCGCGTTCCCCCCGAGTGCCTCAGGTCCGTCGGCCGCCCCCCTCCCGTCCGGACCGTCGGTCGCGCCACCCTCGTCTTCCTGGGGTCCGGGGGCCTCGGGGGACTCCGGCGTCCGGAACGCCGTGTCGTCGACCTGCTCCCGCCATGTGGCCCACTGCAGTGCGATCTCGTCCGCGCCCAGACGCCGCTGGGCGGGCCCCCAGACACCGGTGTCCGGCGGGGCCAGCGGGGGCCGGTCGTCGGCCTCCGGACCCGGATCGTGCGGTGCGGGCACCCCGGGGGCCGCGACGGCGACCGCGAGAGGCCACCCGGGCAGGGCCGCGACGACCGTGCGCTCGTCGGGCGACAGTTCGTACTCCATGCCGCAGTCCCAGGACGCGATCGCGACGGCCACCAGCGAGACGTCGTCGATGGCCACCGTCCACCGGGCGCCCTCGCCGTCCTGGCCGAGCACCAGCCCGTACCCGTCGGCCAGCGGCGCGAGGCCGAGCGCCGCGCATGCCTCGGGGTAGTCGTCGCCCAGCACGCTCGGGAACTTCGCCGGCGTCAAAAGCACCGCCGTGAGCACATAGAGCGCATCGTCCGCGGCGGCGACGGCTTCCTCGTCCGTCCCGGCCATCCCAGCCTCCCCATCGGTTCGTCCACCGGCGCGCACCCTAATGCGCCCGCAAGCCCCTTGTCACGGCCTCGCAGGCGCACTCGGAGCTGCAGCTTTCCGGCGGACGGGGCGAATCGGCCGTCCTGGAGGCGCACCTCATGCCACCGGCAGCCCCAGCAACCCGCGGGCCACGGTCTCCGGCGACTGACCGCGCTCACGGGCCAGCGCGACCACGGCCCGGCAGGCCAGCTCGTTCACGCCGAACGACAGCGCCTCCGGCGACACCCAGCCGGCCGCTTCGTCGGCCCGCTCCGGCTGGTTCTCCGCGGAGGCCGTGACATAGGTCGCCGCCGCCTCGAAAAGATTGTGCGGACGCTTGTCCCCACCGGCTTTCGGCTCCGTGCGCAAGACATCGGCGACTTTTCCCCCGGCTTTGCGGAACCTGCCCCACATGCTGACCACCTTCCCCCTGCCTCTGCCGTGCCCGGTCGTTCATCTCCCGGTCACCAACGTAAAGTTACCGAACCTGTGGCAGAAGGGGGACGGAGCGGTGAAGCGCTTCTCACGGCTCGAACAGATCCGGCGGATGGACCCGTACGAGGAGGCCACGGAGATCTACCGGCTCAGCGTCGCCTACGAGTTCCCCTGGGACTTCACACGCGCCCTGGAGCTGGCTCTCTACCGCACGTACGCCGTACCCGGCATCGGCAGGCTGCTCGCGCGCACGGCAGAGCTCACGGACCGGACGCAGAAGCGCTACGACGACACCTCGCTGCTGCTGGACGCCATCGTCGAGCACGGTTTCGGCAGTGATCAGGGCAGGACAGCGATCCGCCGCATCAATCAGATGCACCGCAGCTACGACATCAGCGACGACGACATGCGCTACGTGCTCTGCACGTTCGTCGTGATGCCCAAGCGGTGGATCGACGCCTATGGCTGGCGCAGGATGTCACGCCACGAGATCGTCGCCAGTGTGGTCCACTACCGCACGCTGGGCCGGCACATGGGAATCAAGGAGATCCCCGAGACCTACGAGGAGTTCGAGAGCTGCCTCGACTCGTACGAGGCCGCTCACTTCGCCTGGGACGAGGACGCCCGGCGCGTCTCGGACGCCACGCTCCGCCTGATGGCCTCCTGGTACCCCGGCCCCCTCGCGCCCCTGCTGCGCACCACGACCCTCGCGCTGCTCGACGACTCGCTGCTGCACGCCTTCCGCTACACGCCGCCGAGCGCCACCACGCGCGCGTGGGTGCGGCGCGCCGTCCGGCTCCGAGGCCGCGCCGTCCGCCTGCTGCCGCCCCGGCGTACCCCGCACTTCGCCCGCCAGAACCGGGAGATCAAGGGCTACCCGTACGGCTACCGGATCGCCGACCTGGGCACCCGCCCGGTCCCGGGCGTCCGGGGCTGCCCGGTGCGGCACGCCGCGCCGGATGCCCGGGCGGGGTGACCCGGCGCGGCCCAGGGCGTGGCGACGCGGTGGCTCAGTCCTGGCGTACGGCGAGTGCCAGGAAACGGGACTCCTCGTCGACGTACGACGTCAGGTGCCATCCCGAACCGGCCAGCAGCGGGCGGAGGTTGGGTTCGGCACGCAGATCGTCCGGGGTCAGCGCGCGGCCGTGGCGTGCCGCGAGAGCCGCCCTGCCGATCGGGTGGAACAGCGCCAGCACCCCTCCGGGGCGCACCACGCGTGCCAGCTCCCGCAGGTCCTCGGCCGGGCTCCCGAGGTGCGAGACGAGGCCCGCCCCGAACACGGCGTCCAGCGACCGCGAGCGCAGGGGCAGCGCGGCGACGTCCGTGAGCAGCAACTGCCCGTCACGGTCCCGTCCGGCCCGCACGGCCTCCCGCAACATGGCCGGCGTCAGATCGGCCCCCAGGACCACTCCCGATGGCCCGACGGCGGCTCGCAGGGCGGCAGGGCGCGTCCGGTGCCGCACCCCGCGTCCAGCACCCGGTCGCCGGTACGCAGTCCGAGCTCGGCGACCGCGGCCGCGTAAGCCGGACCGTCGTCGGGGAAGCGGCTGTCCCAGTCGGCGGCGCGGGCGGTGAAGAACTCCTGGACACGCGTCTGCTCGTCGCTCATGTACCGCATGATTCCTCACCGGCACGGATGACGCCTCAGCGCACACGTTCGAGCGTGACCCGATCGTTCCGGTACACCCTTGGGTCATATTCCAACACCTTTCGAAATGCGCCCCCTTCGTGTGTCGGTGCCGGGTCTAGCGTCCCGGGGCCATGGGACACCTGGACCACGCAGCCCTGGGGTGGCTGACCCCCGCACTGTCGTACGTGATGGCCTGCACAGGCGCCGCGCTCGGACTGCGCTGCACTGTCCGCGCGCTCGCCACCACCGGGCGCTCGCGCCGCAACTGGCTCGTCACCGCCGCCTCGGCGATCGGCACCGGCATCTGGACCATGCACTTCGTGGCCATGCTCGGTTTCGGCGTCACCGGCACCGACATCCGCTACGACGTGCCGCTCACACTGCTGAGCCTGCTCGTCGCCATGGTCGTCGTCTGCGCCGGTGTCTTCGCCGTCGGCTACGGCAAGGACCGCGGCCGCGCCCTGCTGGTCGGCGGGCTCACCACCGGCCTCGGTGTCGCGAGCATGCACTACCTGGGCATGGCGGCCGTCCGGCTGCACGGCGACGTAACCTACGACCCGCTGCTCGTAGCGCTCTCCGTGCTGATCGCCGTCGTCGCCGCCACGGCGGCCCTGTGGGCTGCCCTCAACATCAAGTCGCCCGTGGCGGTCACCATCGCCTCCCTGATCATGGGCGCCGCCGTCAGCAGCATGCACTACACCGGGATGTTCGCGGTGGGCGTGCGCGTCACGCCCTCCGGGGAGGTCCTGCCCGGGGCCTCGGCGATGCAGTTCATCTTCCCCCTCGCCGTCGGCCTCGGCTCCTACCTCTTCCTGACGTCGGCCTTCGTCGCGCTGTCGCCGACAGCGGGGGAGCGCGCGGCGTCCGCTTCGGCTCAGCGCCCGGTTCAGAGCGCCGCCCCCTAGCCCCGAGGCGGCCCGAGACCGCGGAGCGCAGACGCCGCTGAGCGGCCCGGGTGCCAGGGCGCGCCTCGCGGCGAGCGCGCCCGGCGGACAAGGAGGGGCCGTCAACGGTCCGGCCGGCGGTGGCGCACCCACCCGCATGGACAGCCCCCTCGCGGTCGGGCCATGCGCTCCGAACTTCGTGGGTGCCCCTGCCAGGACGCGTCCCTCAGCCCTCCGATCCACTCCCGAGCGAGGAGTCCATGCGCACACCCCGTAGGACCCCCACGGCAGGCGCCGAGGCGCCGCCCCCTCCCGTGCGCGGACGCCGCGCGCACGCCGGGCCACCGGCCGACGAAAGCCCCGACACGCCCCCGGACGCCGCGCAGGACGAGGCGCCCGCGCGCGCGGAGCGCTGGCACATACGCCCCCGCACCGTACGCGCCAAGATCGTCTGCCTGCTGATGGTGCCGGTCGTGTCCCTCTTGGCCCTGTGGGGATACGCCACCGTCACCACCGCCCAGGAGGTCTCCCGGCTCAGGCAGGTCCAGCGCGTCGACGCCACGGTCCGCGCCCCCGTCTCCGCCGCCGTCACCGCCCTCCAGGCCGAACGCGCCGCCGCCGTACGGCACGCCACCGACCCGTCCGCCGTCCGGACCGACGAACTGGACGAGCTCGCCCGGCGCACCGACCGGGCCGTCGCGAAACTACGGCTCGGACAGGGCACCACCGTCGCCGACAGCGGGGAACTGCCCGCCGGGGTCGCCCGGCGGCTGAAGACGTTCGTCTCCGGTGCCGAGCAACTGCGGCCACTGCGCACCGAAGTACGGGACCGGCGCGCCGGCTGGACCGAGACGTACGACCGCTACACCCGGACCATCTCGGCCGCGTTCGGCGTAGGAGGCGCCCTCACCGGCATCCGGGACGCCGACCTCGGGTCCGACGCGCGCGTGCTGCTCGAACTGGCCCGCGCGGGCGAGGCGCTGTCACAGGAGGACGCGTTGCTGGCGAGCGCCCGCCTGGACGGCACCCTGACGGGGGAGCGACTGCGGCTCTTCACCGGGGCCGTCGACCTGCGCCGTACGCTCACCGCATCGGCCGTCGCGGACCTGAGCGGCGTCGAACGCTCCGCATGGGAGGCCCTCGCCGACAGCAGCGCCTACGCCGGTCTGGGCGACGCCGAGGACATCGTCCTCGCTCGGGGGCCGGGCGCGAAGGCGGTCGAAGCGGCACCCGAGAGCAGCTGGAACACGGCACACGCGCGCGTGCAGAACGGCATGCGCACCATCGAGGACGACGCGGCACGCGGGGTCGCGGAGCGGGCCGACCCGTTCACCCGAGGACTGCTCACCCCGGCCGGCGCCGCCGTCCTGCTGGGCCTCGCCGCCGTCGCCGCCTCGCTCGTCATCTCCGTGCGTATCGGCCGCGGCCTCGTGGTGGAACTGGAAGGCCTGCGCAACACTGCCCTGGAGATCGCCCGGCGGAAACTGCCCGACGCCATGCGCAGACTGCGCGCGGGCGAGGAGATCGACATCCGTGCCGAGGCACCGCCGGAAGCGCCGGCGGAGGACGAGACGGGGCAGGTCGCCGAGGCCCTCACCACCGTGCACCGCGCAGCGCTGCGGGCCGCCGTGGAACGCGCCGAACTCGCCAGCGGAATCTCCGGCGTCTTCGTCAACCTCGCCCGCCGCAGCCAGATCCTCGTCCACCGGCAGCTGTCCCTCCTCGACAGCATGGAACGCCGCTCCGACGATCCGAACGAGCTGAGCGACCTCTTCCGCCTGGACCACCTCACCACCCGTATGAGGCGCCACGCGGAGAGCTTGATCATCCTCTCCGGGGCCGCCCCGGGCCGGGCCTGGCGCATGCCGGTGTCCCTGACGAACGTGGTCCGCGCGGCCGTCTCCGAAGTGGAGGACTACGCGCGCGTGGAGGTACGGCAACTTCCCGAGGCGGCCGTCGCCGGCGCGGCCGTCGCCGACCTCACCCATCTGCTGGCCGAGATCATCGAGAACGCCGCCCAGTTCTCCCCGCCCCACACGCGGGTGCGCGTCACCGGCGAACCCGTCGGCAACGGCTACGCCGTCGAGGTCGAGGACCGCGGCCTCGGCATGGGCAAGGAGACCCTCGCCGAAGCCAACCGCCGCATCGCCCAGTCCGAGGCGCTCGACCTGTTCGACAGCGACCGGCTCGGCCTGTTCGTGGTCAGCAGGCTCGCCGCCCGGCACGAGGTCAAGGTCCACTTGAGGACCTCCCCGTACGGCGGCACCACCACGGTCGTCCTGCTGCCCACCGCTGTCCTGCACACGGGTGCGGCATCACACTCCCCCGAAGCGGTGGAACCCGCGCGGCAGGAGCCCGAGGCGCGCGCATATGCGCGCGTGCCCGGCGATCCCCCGCTCCAGGACGCCGTCCCCGCCCAGAGCGACCGGCGGGCCCTGGTGGCTCCCGTGCCATCCGTCTCGGAGCCCGAGACCTCGCCGCACGCCGATCTCTCCCGCCGTGCGAAGACTTCGCGATACGCGGAAACCTCAGGTCACTCGGACGGCCCGCGCCACGTGGAGATCTCAGATCACGCGGACGGCCCGCGTCACGCGGAGACCCCGAGCCAGACCCCACCTCCAGGAGTCGCCACCTTGCGACTGCACCGCCCACCGCAGCAGCCCGAAGACTACGACGACCTTCCGCGCCGCGTACGTCAGGCCAGCCTCGCTCCCCAACTGCGCGACAAGCGCCCCGAGGAACAGCCGCCCGTGCCGGCGCCCCTGGACGACGAGCGAACGCCCGAACTCGTACGGGACCGCATGGCCGCCTACCGCGACGGCTGGGCGCGCGGCGGCGGGAGGCAACCCGGCCGCGACACCACTCCGGGCCACGCGGCGGGCAGTGACAGCAGCGAAGGAGACCCCGCATGATCCAGGACCCGAGCACACAGTCCGCCCCGCGATCCGGCGAACTCGACTGGCTGCTGGACGATCTCGTGTTCCGCGTGAGCGACATACGGCACGCCGTGGTGCTGTCCAACGACGGCCTCGCCGTGGGCGCCTCGTCCGGCCTGCGCCGTGAGGACGCCGAGCACCTCGCCGCGGTCGCCTCGGGCTTCCACAGCCTCGCCAAGGGCGCGGGACGGCACTTCGGCGCCGGCGGAGTCCGCCAGACCATGGTGGAGATGGACGAGGGCTTCCTGTTCGTGGCCGCCGCGGGCGACGGCTCCTGCCTCGCCCTCCTCACCGCCGTCACCGCCGACATCGGCCTCGTGGCCTACGAGATGGCCCGCCTGGTCAAACGCGTCGGCGAGCACCTCGGCACGGCGCCCCGCACTGCCGCGCGGCCACCCGCCGCCGGATGAACCGGGAGAACGGTCCGTGCAGATGACCGAGGACATGACGGGCACCCCGCGTGAGCAGGGCAGCCATTGGTACGACAACGAGGCCGGCCCGCTCGTCCGCCCCTACGCCATGACGGGCGGACGCACCCGGCCCGGCCCCACCGGCGTGCGGTTCGACCTGATCGCCCTGGTCACGCTGGACCCTGGGGCACCCGGGGTGGACGACGCCCCGCTCGGCCCGGAACACCGCAACCTCATCGAGCTGTGCCGCCCGGAGACCCAGTCGGTCGCCGAACTCGCCGCAGGTGCGGACCTGCCCGTCGGCGTGGTCAGGGTCCTCCTCGGCGATCTCCTCGAACTCGGCTGCGTCACCGTCAGCCGTCCCGTTCCACCGGCGCAGCTGCCCGACGAACGCATCCTGCGCGAGGTGATCGACGGCCTGAGAGCGCTGTAGCCCCGACGCACCGACGGAAACCGCACCACCGACGCAAGCCCTGCACCCGGCACGTCCTGCACCCTGCACCCGGCACGTCCTGCACCCGGCACTGCCGACACCCGGCACTCCTGAGAGAAGTGATCAATGGTCTCCGAGCACTCCGACGCCCCGGACGGCGAGACCGCCGCGCTGGCGTTGAAGATTCTGGTCGCCGGCGGATTCGGCGTCGGCAAGACCACCCTGGTGGGCGCCGTCAGCGAGATCCGGCCGCTGCGCACCGAGGAACTCCTTAGCGAAGCAGGGCAGTCGGTGGACGACACCGACGGCGTGGACCACAAGACCACGACGACCGTCGCCATGGACTTCGGACGCATCACCATCCGGTCCGGCCTCTCCCTGTACCTGTTCGGCACGCCGGGCCAGGACCGCTTCTGGTTCCTGTGGGACGAGTTGTCGCAGGGGGCGCTCGGTGCGGTGGTCCTCGCGGACACCCGCCGCCTGGAGGACTGCTTCCCCGCGGTCGACTACTTCGAGCACCGGCGCATCCCGTTCGTCGTGGCCGTCAACTGCTTCGCGGGCGCCCGGCGGCACGGCGCCCCGGACGTCTCGCGCGCACTCGACCTCGACAGGGGCACACCCGTGGTGCTGTGCGACGCCCGGGACCGCGACTCGGGAAAGGAGGTGCTGATCCGGCTCGTCGAGTACGCCGGGCGGATGCACACCGCCCGGCTGCTCGACTCGGTCGGCTGAGCGAAGGCGGGGGCCGCGCGGTCAGTTCGCGACGTCCCGCTCCGCCAGCACCCTGTCGACGGTGACGCGGACGAGGAGTTCGCCGGGGACGCCGTTGCGCGCACCGAACTCCTCGGCGCGCTCCTCGCCCATGTACCGGGCGCCGATCCGGGTCGCCCAGTGCCGTATCTCGTCGAGGTCCTCCGAGACGCGGGCCCGGCCCCGCAGTACCACGAAGGAGTACGGCGGCCGGTCGTCGTCCACGCACAGGGCGATCCGGCCGTCCCGGACGATGTTGCGCCCCTTCACGCTGTCCTTGCCGGTGTTGAACACCACCTCGTCGCCGTCCAGAAGGAACCAGATAGGAACCACGTGCGGGCTGCCGTCGGCCCGGACCGTGGAGAGCTTTGCGGTGCGGGTTCCGTGGGAAACGAACTCCCGCCATTGCGCGTCGGTCATCTTCTCTGCCATGGCTCCCATCCTCCTTGCCCCGACCGCGGTCGTGGGGAAGGCTGGCAAGGAGATCCTCCGGCCAGGAGGAAATTCGCACGGGGAGAAAACGGGGAGAACGGAAGATGGCGCAGAACCAGGGACTCGACTGGCTGCTGGACGACTTGACCGAGCGCGTCCACGAAGTGCGGCACGCACTCGTCCTGTCCAACGACGGCCTGGTGACCGGCGCGAGCACCGGACTGCGCCGCGAGGACGCCGAGCACCTCGCGGCCGTGTCGTCCGGGCTGCACAGCCTGGCCAAGGGCTCCGGACGGCACTTCGGCGCGGGCAACGTACGCCAGACGATGATCGAATTCGACGACGCGGTGCTGTTCGTCACGGCCGCCGGCGCGGGCAGTTGTCTGTGCGTCCTCAGCGGCGCGGAGGCCGACATCGGCCAGATCGCCTATGAGATGACACTGCTGGTCAATCGGGTCGGCGAGCGCCTCGACGTCGATGCGCGCCAGCCCGAACCAAAACCGCTCACAGACCTCTGACCTGCACGTTCATCATCCCCCGTGGAGTTATCCACAGGCCCGCCACGAGATCCGCCGAAGCGGCTACGGTTTTTTCACGGCCACCGCAATAACGGCCACCGCGAACGGCCACCGCGAACGGCTGTCGCAGACGGCAATCGAAGACGGCAATCGAAGACGGCCACCGCGCACGGCCACTGCACAGGCCACCGCACACGGCGTGAGCCGCTGACTCCGCGGGGGAGACCGACCATGGCACGTATCAGCACGACATCCGACCGCACCACCTGCGCCCCGGGCCGAGCCGCCCGTGAACTGGAGCTCAAGCGGCGCGAGTTCGACCTCGCGGTGAACCTGGGGCTCATCCGGACCGTTCCGGATGAGGGAGGCGGGGGCAGGCATGTGGCCCGGGCCGAGATCGACCGGCTGCGGTCCGGGGACGGTTTCCCGGGCGCCCTGCGCGAACGCGTCGCGACCGCCGGCACCACGGAGGGCGCCGAGCTCATGGGAGTGGCGCCCAGCAGGTTCACGAGCCTCGCGCGCTACGGCCTGCTGGTGCCGGTGACGTTCTACCTGAATCGCTACCGGACCGTCGTCTGGCTGTATCTGGTCGAAGAACTGAGGCAGTTCGCGGCCGAGAGAAGCAACGCCCGGCTGCTGGCCGCCCGCCGCACACCCCTGGAGATCCGCGAAGGGCTGAAGGCCGGAGTGGACCGGCGGTCCCGCAACTGGCGCGGGCGTCACGTGGGGTTCCTGACGCGGCAGGCCGGTGACGACCCGTGGGCGCGCGCGGCGGCGGTCGCCTCCCTCCTCGACCCGGCCGACGTGGCGGACGTCGTCCGGGACCCCGAAGAGCGAGCCCGGCTGGCCCGCCACCGTCCCCGGCTTCCGGTGCACGGCACCCCCGGTTCACCCACCGCCGAACTGGCCGCGACGCTGATGACGGCGAGCGAACCGGACGAGGTGGCCTGGTTCCGCGCGGACCTGACCCACACGCTGGACACGGCCCGACGCCACGACCCCCACACCAAGGCACCTTCTCCGACACCGCCACCAGCGCTGGAGCCCTCCACCGCACCCCCGGCACCGCGACCGAGTCCAAGGCCGCTCGTCTCAGCCCGGACCCCGCCATCAGCAGCAGAATCCCCCGCTTCGTCCCCCGCCACGGCGGCGAAACGGCCCGCGCCCTCGAAATGCACACCTCCGCACGGCCTGCGGAGCTGGTTCCGCCGCAGAGGCCGGCGGCCGGTGGGGTGACCCGGCGGTACGGCGTCACCCCCGGGCGCCCCGGCGACCGATGACTTTCCGGATGCGCCGGGGTCACACCCTGAGGAGACTGACTCAGGGAGGCGACATGTTCGGTACGACGAAGGCGTTCAGCGGGTTCTCGGTGGACGACATCGACGCGGCCAAGGCGTTCTACGCCGACACACTCGGGCTCCGGGTGTCGGAGGAGAACGGGCTGCTGATCCTGCACATCGCCGGTGACCGGGACACCCTGGTCTACCCCAAGCCGGACCACACGCCGGCGACGTTCACCATCCTCAACTTCCCGGTCGACGACATCGAGGCCGCGGTCGACGAGCTCGGCAGGAGAGGGGTGCGTTTCGAGCGCTACGACCACCTCAAGACGGACGACAAGGGCATCTTCCGGGGTGGCGGCCCGCTGATCGCCTGGTTCACCGACCCGGCGGGGAACGTGCTCTCCGTCCTGCAGGAAACCTGACGCGCCGGTCGTGCCCGAGCTTCCCGACGTCGAAGGCTTCCGGCAGGTGATCGAGACCTGCGTGAAGGGACGTGTGATCCGCCGGGTCGACGTGCGGGACCCGGGTGTGCTGCACGGCGTCGACACCCGGAGGCTGAGGGACGCACTCGAAGGGCGGCGGTTCGGTACGCCGGAGCGGCACGGCAAGTGGCTGCTCGCCCGGACCGGCGGTCCCACTCTCGTCCTGCACTTCGGCATGACCGGGCGGCTGGTCTGCGGGCATGTCGACGATCCCGTCGAGTCACATGACCGCGTCCTGTTCACGCTGGGCGGCGGCCGCCGGCTGTGCTTCCGTGACCAGCGCAAACTGCAGGGACTGTGGCTGGCCCACGACGAGTCCGACGTCGACCGGCTGCTGCGCGGGCAGGGGCCGGATGCGCTGGCGGTGGACCGTGCGGAATTCGAGGAAGTGCTCTCGTCACGCCGGGGGCACCTCAAGACGGCACTCACCGACCAGTCCGTGCTCGCCGGGCTCGGCAATCTGCTCGCCGACGAGATTCTGTGGCGGGCCCGGCTGCGCCCCGACCACGGGGCGCGTGATCTCACCCCGGAGGACCGCCGTCGCCTGTACAGCGAGATGCGCCGCACCCTGCGCTCGTCCGTCGCCGCCGGCTGCGTACCGCCGCGTGACTCCTGGCTCACCGGTCACCGGGACGAGCGTGACCCGAGGTGCCCGCGGTGTGGCGCCGGGCTGCGCCGGACCCGTATGGCGGGCCGGGGCACGGTGTGGTGCCCGCGGTGCCAGCCGGACGGGTGACGCGGCGAAAGCCGGACCGACAGCGCGGGCCACCGCGGTACCGCCCCCGGCCGAGCTGCCCCCGGCCGAGCTGCCCCCGGCCGAGCTGTCACCGGCCCCGCCGGTCATGATCCGCCTGCTCGCCGCGGCGTCCCGTCGTGGGCCTGGGGGTCAGGGCGCCGCAGCGGTCTCGCGCTCGTCGTCGGGGGCCACCAGCGACTGTGTGAACGGGATGCGCGCCAGCGCCAGCACGCCCGCGGCGATCAGCGCGACGCCGATCAGCTGGGGCAGCAGCCACCATCCGGAGCGGATGGTCTCCTCGTACAGGGTGATGCCGAGGGCGAGGCTCACCAGGGCGTCGCCCAGGGTGAGCGCGGGCTGCGAGGCGACCAGGGGGCCGGCCTGCATGGCGTTCTCCAGCAGGAACAGCGCGCACACGCCCGTGGCGGCGAAGGCGTACGTCTGCCAGGCGGTGAGGAAGCCCACGAGGCCCTGGTCGTCGAGGATGTGGGTGGCGGCCTTCATCAGTGCCGCGGTCACCGCGTAGCTGATCGCCGTCGCGGCACCCAGGCAGGCCGCCCGGGCACGGCCCTCGGGCCGCCGGAGAGCCGCGACGGCGAGGGCTGCGACCGCCCCCGCGCACACGGCGAGCGCGGGAATCCAGCGGTCCAGCGCCACATGAGTGCGGTTGCCGGCGGGGGAGGCGGCGGCGAGCGCGACCGCCAGCCCGGCCACCACCACCGCGACGGCCAGCCAGCCCCTTCCCGGCAGGTGCCGGTGCATCAGCAGAGAGGCGACGATGAGGGTGAGCGGCAGCTCCAGAACGAACAGCGGCTGCACGATGGTCAGCGGCCCGGTGGCCAGGGCCAGCGCCTGGCAGACGGCGGCGCCGATCACCGCGAGGATGCCGGCCAGCCACACAGGCCGGCGCAGCAGATCGACGATGAGCCCGGCCCGCAACCCCTGGGAGGCGGGCACGGTGAGCGCCGCCTTGCGTTGCAGCACGGTCGCGACCGCGTTGCTGAAGGCGGCGCAGATCGCGAACACGACGGGGAGCACGGAGTGCAGCGTGGTCACCTCCCGGATCGGCGGGCGTGTGACGTCGGCGGTGCCTGCTCCTGCCATGGTCGCCGGATCCGGTCAGGGGCGCGATCGGAACCCCGGCGAAAGGGCCCCCGGCAGACAGGCCCCTGGCAGACAGGCACCCGGCGGGCAGGGCCCGGCGGCGGAGGTCAGCCCAGCTTCCGGAAGAGCCCCTCCTGCACCACGGACACGACGAGACGGCCCTCACGGTCGTAGATCCGGCCCCGGGCCAGGCCACGGCCGCCGACCGCGATCGGCGACTCCTGGTCGTAGAGGAGCCAGTCGTCCGCGCGGAACGGGCGGTGGAACCACATGGCGTGGTCCAGCGACGCCATGTCGAAGCCGCGCGGGCCCCACAGCGGCTCGACCGGAATGCGGACGGCGTCCAGGAGGGTCATGTCGCTGGCGTAGGTGAGGGCGCAGGTGTGCACGAGCGGATCGTCGCCGAGCGGCCCGACCGCGCGCATCCACACGGCGCTGCGCGGCTCGGCGTCGCGGGCCTCCTCGACGGTCCAGCGCAGCCGGTCCACGTAACGGATGTCGAAGGGCTGGCGGCGGGCCATCCGCTCCAGCTGCTCGGGCAGCGCGCCCAGGTGCTCGCGGATCTCGTCCGTGACGGTGGGCAGGGACTCCGGGTCCGGAACCTTGCGGGCGGGAGGCAGCTGGTGCTCGAAGCTGCCCTCCTCCGGCTTGTGGAAGGAGGCGGTGAGGTTGAAGATCGTGCGGCCCTGCTGCACGGCCGTGACCCGGCGGGTGGTGAACGACCGCCCGTCGCGCACATGCTCGACCTGGTAGACGATCGGCACGCCCGGCCGGCCGGGACGCAGGAAGTACGCGTGCAGCGAGTGCACGGGACGGTCGCCCTCGGTGGTGCGGCCGGCGGCGACCAGCGCCTGCCCCGCCACCTGACCGCCGAAGACCCGCTGCAGGGACTCCTGCGGACTGCGCCCGCGGAAGATGTTGACCTCGATCTGCTCCAGGTCGAGCAGGTCGACGAGCCTCTCGGCAGGGTTGGTCGTCATGGGGTGGGATTCTCCTGTGCTCGCTGCTGCCCGGCCCGTCACAACTGGCCGACGTCGGTGACGCGGACGACCGCGCGGCCCTCCGCGTCCGAGGCCGTGAGGTCGACCTCCGCGCTGATGCCCCAGTCGTGGTCGCCGTTCGGGTCGTGGAAGATCTGCCGGACCCGCCACAGGGCGTTGTCCGGTTCCTCCTCGATGAGCAGCAGCTTGGGGCCGCGGGCGTCCGGGCCGGTGCCGAGATCCTCGTACTCGTCCCAGTACTTGTCCATCGCCTCGCCCCACGCGTCGGCGTCCCAGCCGGACTCCCCGTCCATCTCGCCCAGCTCCCCGACCTGGTCGAGGGCGGCCAGTTCCACGCGGCGGAACATGGCGTTGCGGACCAGCACACGGAAGGCGCGCGCGTTGGCGGTGACCGGCTTGACCTCGTCGGCCTTCTCCTGGGCCTCCTCGGCCGTCATCTCCGCCGGGTTGGCCAGCTGCTCCCACTCGTCCAGCAGGCTGGAGTCCACCTGGCGCACCATCTCGCCCAGCCAGGCGATCAGGTCCTGGAGGTCCTCGGACTTGAGGTCGTCCGGGACGGTGTGGTCGAGGGCCTTGAAGGCGCTGGCGAGATAGCGCAGCACGATGCCCTCGGTACGGGCCAGCTCGTAGTGGGACACCAACTCGGTGAAGGACAGCGCCCGTTCGTACATGTCGCGGATCACGGACTTCGGCGACAGCGGATGGTCGCCGACCCAGGGGTGGCTCTTGCGGTACGTGTTGTACGCGTGGAAGAGCAGCTCCTCCAGGGGCTTCGGGTACGTGATGTCCTGGAGGCGCTCCATGCGCTCCTCGTACTCGACACCGTCCGCCTTCATCTGGGCCACGGCCTCGCCGCGCGCCTTGTTCTGCTGGGCGGCGAGGATCTGCCGCGGGTCGTCGAGCGTGGACTCCACGACGGACACCATGTCGAGGGCGTACGACGGGGACTCGGGGTCGAGCAGCTCGAACGCGGCGAGCGCGAAGGTGGACAGCGGCTGGTTGAGGGCGAAGTCCTGCTGGAGATCGACCGTGAGGCGGACGATACGGCCCTCGGCGTCCGGCTGGTCGAGCTTTTCGACGATGCCGCCGTCCAGCAGCGAGCGGTAGATCGCGATGGCCCGGCGGATGTGCCGCAACTGCTGCTTGCGCGGCTCGTGGTTGTCCTCCAGCAGCCTCCGCATCGCCTCGAAGGCGTTGCCGGGGCGGGCGATCACGGACAGCAGCATCGTGTGCGTCACCCGGAACCGGGACGTCAGCGGCTCCGGCTCGGAGCCGATGAGCTTCTCGAAGGTCTGCTCCGACCAGGCGACGAAGCCCTCGGGGGCCTTCTTGCGGACGACCTTGCGGCGCTTCTTCGGGTCGTCGCCCGCCTTGGCGAGGGCCTTCTCGTTCTCGACGACGTGTTCGGGGGCCTGCGCGACGACGAAGCCCTCCGTGTCGTACCCGGCCCGCCCGGCGCGGCCCGCGATCTGGTGGAACTCCCGGGCCCGCAGGGTACGTACGCGGGTGCCGTCGTACTTGGTGAGGGCCGTGAACAGCACGGTGCGGATGGGGACGTTGACGCCGACGCCGAGCGTGTCGGTGCCGCAGATGACCTTCAGCAGACCGGCCTGCGCGAGCTTCTCCACCAGGCGGCGGTATTTGGGCAGCATGCCGGCGTGGTGGACGCCGATGCCGTGCCGGACGTAACGGGAGAGGTTGCGGCCGAACTTGGTGGTGAAGCGGAAGTTGCCGATCAGCTCGGCGATCTGCTCCTTCTCCTCCTTCGAGCACATGTTGATGCTCATCAGCGCCTGCGCCCGCTCCACGGCCTGCGCCTGCGTGAAGTGCACGATGTACACGGGCGCCTGCCGGGCGGAGAGCAGATCGGTGAGCGTCTCGGTGAGCGGGGTGTACCGGTACTCGTAGGACAGCGGGACCGGCCGGGTCGCCGAGCGGACCACCGCCGTGGGACGACCGGTGCGGCGGGCGAGGTCCTTCTCGAAGAAGGAGACGTCGCCGAGCGTCGCCGACATCAGCACGAACTGCGCCTGCGGCAGCTCCAGGATCGGGATCTGCCAGGCCCAGCCGCGGTCGCCCTCGGCGTAGAAGTGGAACTCGTCCATCACGACCTGGCCGACATCGGCGTCCTTGCCGTCGCGCAGCGCGATCGACGCCAGCACCTCGGCGGTGCAGCAGATGACGGGGGCGTCGGCGTTGACCGACGCGTCGCCGGTCAGCATGCCGACGTTCTCGGTGCCGAAGATCTTGCACAGCTCGAAGAACTTCTCCGACACCAGCGCCTTGATCGGTGCGGTGTAGAAGGTGACCTCGTCACGGGCGAGGGCCGCGAAGTGCGCGCCCGCCGCGATCATGCTCTTGCCGGAGCCGGTGGGCGTCGACACGATCACGTTCGCACCGGAGACCACCTCTATCAGCGCCTCCTCCTGGTGGGGGTAGAGCGTGAGACCCCGCTCGCCGGCCCACGACTCGAAGGCTTCGTACAGGGCGTCGGGGTCAGGGGTCCGCGGCAGCTGATCGATGAGGGTCACGCCCCCATCTTGCCCGGCCCGATGCCCGATGCGGGAATCGGCTGCGGGCCCGAAGATCACGAACGCTACGCTGGGGCGCCGACGGGACGTCAGCGTGCCCGGTCAACTGGACAGCGGCAGATGAGGAATGAGGCGGGCCACGGCCATGATGGGACCAGCACACTCACTGTCGGGAGCCGCCGCCTGGCTCGGCGTCGGTGCGGCCGCCGCGGCGGCCGGGCACCCGATGCCCTGGCCGGTCCTCCTCGTCGGTGCCCTGATCTGCGCCGGAGCGGCTCTCGCCCCGGACCTCGATCACAAGGCGGCCACCATCTCGCGGTCCTTCGGACCGGTGTCGCGCTGGCTGTGCGAGATCGTCGACAAGCTGTCGTACGCCGTCTACAAGGCCACCAAGAAGCAGGGTGACCCGCGCCGCTCCGGCGGGCACCGCACGCTGACGCACACCTGGCTGTGGGCGGTCCTGATCGGTGCGGGCACCTCGGTCGTGGCGATCACCAGCGACCGCTGGGGCGTGCTCGCGGTCCTCTTCGTGCACATGGTCCTGGCCATCGAGGGCCTGCTGTGGCGGGCGACCCGCGGCTCCAGCAGCGAGGTCCTGGTGTGGCTGCTGGCCGCGACCACCGCGTGGATCCTCGCGGGCGTGCTGGACAAGCCGGGCAACGGCGCGGACTGGCTGTTCACGGCACCGGGCCAGGAGTACCTGTGGCTGGGGCTGCCGGTGGTGCTGGGCGCGATCGTGCACGACATCGGGGACGCGCTCACCGTGTCCGGCTGCCCGATCCTGTGGCCCATCCCGGTCGGGCGCAAGCGCTGGTACCCGGTCGGGCCCCCGAAGGCCCTGCGCTTCCGGGCGGGCAGCTGGGTCGAGCTCAAGGTGCTGATGCCGGTGTTCATGCTGCTCGGCGGCGTGGGCTGCGCGGCGGCGCTCAACTTCATCTGAGCGCGACCTCAGCCGGGCCCATCATCTGAGCCGACCTCATCTGAGCCTGACTTCAGAGCGCGACTTCATCCGAGCGCGGTCCCGAAACGCGCCTCAGCCGCCGCCGTAGCGCCGCTCGAACGCGGCGACCCGGCCCTCCGAGTCCACCGTGCGGGCCCTGCCCGTGTAAAAGGGGTGGCTCTCCGAGGAGATCTCCACGTCCACGACCGGGTAGGTCTCGCCGTCGTCCCACTCGATGGTCCGGTCGCTGGTCGCGGTGGACCGGGTGAGGAACGCGTACCCGGCGGCGCGGTCACGAAAGACGACGGGGTGGTAGTCGGGGTGCTTGTCCTGCTGCATGGATGCTCCTCGAGCGCCTCGGGCCGGTTCTGCGATCAGCCGGACAGGGTGTCCTCGTCGACGATGTGCACGGCGGCCTCCTCGGCCGACGCGGCGGCGCCGTCGATGCCCACGTCCATGGCGACCAGTGCCTCCTCCTCGTCCTCGTGGGCGCCCTCGTCGGGTGCCACGAGCCGGCCGGAGCGCTCGGCACCGACCTCGTTGTCCAGAAGTTCCCCGTCGGTGCCCGCGCAGTCCCCGAGGCCGTCGCCGTCCGGGGCGGCGGCATCCGGCAGCTCCTCGGAGAGGCGCTGGTCCAGCGTCTCGCCCCGCTGCCGCTCGGCCGCCGTCACACCGAGGTGCTCGACGGCCCAGGGCCGCTCGGGAGGGGACCAGCCCCGGTCCAGGGGATCGTCGACGCCGTCGTTCTCCAGGGTGTCCTCGGCGTCGAGCAGCCCCGTGTCCTCCCTCTGCTCGTCCTGGTCCGGCTGGTAGACGTCGTCTCCCCAGCCGTCGGAGCTGTTCACGGGTACCTCCAGGGGGTGGGGACGGGCCCGTATCCACGGGGCCCGTGCCGGGTCCCCGCCGCGGAGCACTGACGCCGCCCGGACCTCTGATCTCCGGGCGTCCCCCGAGCCGGTGCCTGATTCCAGCCTTCCACCCCGGTTCGTGACTGCGCAACGCCAAGGACACGGCCGCCCCCCTGAGAGGCGGGCGGCCGTGTCGCCCGACGAGGTGCTCAGCCGTGCCACGACCTCCACAGCGCCGCATACGCCCCGTCCGCGGCGACCAGCTCGTCGTGGCTGCCCAGCTCGCTGATCCTGCCGTTCTCGACGACGGCGATGACGTCCGCGTCGTGGGCGGTGTGCAGCCGGTGGGCGATGGCGACGACGGTGCGGCCGTCGAGCACCCGGGCCAGGGAGCGCTCCAGGTTGCGGGCCGCGCGCGGGTCGAGCAGCGACGTCGCCTCGTCCAGGACCAGCGTGTGCGGGTCGGCCAGCACCAGGCGGGCCAGCGCGATCTGCTGGGCCTGGGCCGGGGTGAGCGCCAGACCGCCCGAGCCGACCTCGGTGTCCAGGCCCTCGTCGAGCGCACGGGCCCAGCCGTCCGCGTCGACCGCGCCCAGCGCCGCCCACAGCTCGGCGTCGACGGCACCGGTCCGTGCGAGCCGGAGGTTGTCGCGCAGGGAGCCCACGAAGACGTGGTGCTCCTGGTTGACCAGGGCCACGTGGGAGCGGACGCGCTCGGCGGGCATCCGGGACAGCTCGGCGCTGCCCAGGGTGATCCGGCCGTCCCGGGGCGCGTAGATCCCGGCGAGCAGCCGTCCCAGCGTGGACTTGCCCGCACCCGAGGGGCCGACCAGGGCCAGCCGGGTACCGGGGGCGACCTCCAGGGACACCTTGCGCAGGACGTCCACGCCCTCCAGGTACCCGAAGTGCACCCGGTCGGCGTGTACATGGCGTCCCTCGGGGGCCACGGTGGGATCCCCGGCGTCCGGCTCGATGTCCCGGACCCCGACGAGCCGGGCCAGCGACACCTGGGCGACCTGCAACTCGTCGTACCAGCGGAGGATCATGCCCACCGGGTCGACCAGCATCTGGGCGATCAGCGCGCCGGTCGTCAGCTGGCCGACGTCGATCCACCCGTGCAGGGCGAACACGCCGCCGATCATCAGGACGGAGGCGAGCACGGTCACGTGGGTGGTGTTGATGACCGGGAAGAGCACCGACCGCAGCCAGAGCGTGTACCGCTCCCAGGCCGTCCACTCCCGGATCCGGCGCTCCGACAGCGCGACACGGCGCTCGCCGAGGCGGTGGGCCTCGACGGTGCGCCCGGCGTCCACGGTCTCGGCGAGCGCGGCGGCCACGGCGGCGTACCCGGCGGCCTCGGAACGATAGGCCGAGGGGGCCCGCCGGAAGTACCAGCGGCAGCCGACGATCAGCAGCGGCAGGGCGAGCAGCACGGCGAGCGCCAGCGGCGGCGCCGTGATCACCAGTCCGCCCATCAGCAGGAACACCCACACCACGCCGATCGACAGCTGCGGCACGGCCTCGCGCATCGCGTTGCCCAGCCGGTCGATGTCGGTCGTGATGCGCGACAGCAGGTCGCCGGTCCCGGCCCGCTCCAGCACCCCCGGCGGCAGCCCGACCGACCGGACGAGGAAGTCCTCGCGCAGGTCGGCCAGCATCCGCTCACCCAGCATCGCGCCGCGCAGCCGCACCTGACGGACGAACACGGCCTGGACGGCCAGCGCGGCCAAGAAGAGCCCGGCCGTCAGCTCCAGCCGCAGGTTCTCCACGCCGTCCGACACCCGCTCCACCAGTCCGCCCAGCAGCCAGGGCCCGGCCATCGAGGCGATCACGGCGGCCGTGTTGACGGCGACCAGCAACAGGAACGCCCGCCGGTGCCGGCGCAGCAGTTCGGCCACGTAGGCGCGGACGGTCTCGGGGGCGCCGACCGGCAGGGTGTTCGCCGTCGTCGGGGCCGCCGGGTCGTACGCCGGTGGCGCGACGCCGATCATGCCTTCTCCTCGATCTCTTCCAGTTCCTGCAGTACGTCCTTCAGGGCGACGGAGCCGTTCAGTGCGGCCTCGTCGTCCGTCTCGCGGGTGACCACCGTCCGGTAGCGGGGCTCGGTACGCACCAGCTCACGGTGGGTGCCGACCGCGACGGCCTCGCCGTCGTGCAGGAACACCACCCGGTCCGCGCGGTCCAGCAGCAGCGGGGAGGAGGTGAACACCACGGTCGTGCGCCCCGCGCGCAACTCCCGCACGCCCTGCGCGATCCGGGCCTCGGTGTGCGAGTCGACGGCCGAGGTCGGCTCGTCCAGGACGAGCGCCTCCGGGTCCGTGACCAGCGACCGGGCGAGCGCGAGCCGCTGGCGCTGACCGCCGGACAGGGACCGGCCGCGTTCGGTGATCCGGGCGTCCATCGGGTCGGCCGCGCCCAGCGAGCCCTGCACCAGCGCCGCCAGCACGTCGTCGCACTGCGCGGCCTCCAGCGCCTCCTGCGGCCGGACGGCGCCCGACGCGGGTACGTCGAGCAGCTCGCGCAGCGTGCCGGACAGCAGCACCGGGTCCTTGTCCTGGACGAGGACGGCCGTACGGGCGCTGTCCAGCGGCAGTTCGTCGAGCGGCACCCCGCCCAGCAGCACCGAGGCGCCCTCCTGGGACGGGTGTCCGCCCAGCCGTTCCGCCAGCAGGCCCGCGGCGTCCGGGTCGCCGCACACCACGGCCGTGAGCCGCCCGGCGGGCGCGAGCAGCCCGGTCTCCGGGTCGTACAGGTCGCCCGACGGGACCTCGGCCGCGCGTGATCCGGCGGTGTCCGTGGGCCGCTGGAGCGACAGCACTCCCGCGGCCCGCTTGGCGGAGGGCCGGGAGAAGGAGTACGCCATGGCGATCTCCTCGAAGTGCCGCAGGGGGTAGGTGAGGACCATGACGGAGCTGTAGACGGTGACCAGTTCGCCGACGGTGATCCGGCCCTCGCGCGCCAGCCCCACGCCGTACCAGACGACGGCGATGAGCAGCAGGCCGGGCAGCAGGACCTGGATCGCGGAGATCAGGGCCCACATCCGGGCGCTGCGCACGGCCGCGTGGCGGACCTCCTGGGAGGCGCTGCGATAGCGGTCGAGGAACAGCTCCTCGCCGCCGATGCCGCGCAGCACCCGAAGACCGGCGACGGTGTCGGAGGCCAGTTCGGTGGCGCGTCCGGCCTTCTCGCGCTGGGTGTCGGCGCGCCGGGTGGCGCGGGGCAGCAGCGGCAGCACGGCGAGCGCCAGCGCGGGCAGTCCCACGGCGACGACCACGCCGAGCGCCGGCTGGTAGACGAGCAGGCCGACGCAGACCAGCACGATGGTGACCAGGGCCGCGGTGAAGCGGGACAGGGCCTCGACGAACCAGCCGATCTTCTCGACGTCACCCGTCGACACCGCCACCACTTCGCCCGCCGCGACCCGCCGGGTCAGCGCCGAGCCCAGATGGGCGGCCTTGCGTGCGAGCAGTTGCTGGACGCGCGCGGCCGCGGTGATCCAGTTGGTGATCGCGGTGCGGTGCAGGAAGGTGTCACCGACCGCGTTGCCCACGCAGGCCAGCGCCAGCAGCCCGCCCGCCAGGGCGAGCCCGGAGCCGGAGCGGTCGACGACGGCCTGCACGGCGACACCGACACAGAACGGCAGGGCGGCGACGGAGGCGAAGTGCAGCAGCCCCCAGCTCAGCGACTTGAGCTGACCGCCCAGCTGATTCCGGAAGAGCCACCACAGGAATCGGGGGCCCGAACGCGCGTCCGGGACGCCCGGGTCGGGGTACGGAAGGTCTTTGATCTGCATGACGTCCCAGTGGCTCGTGTCAGGGGGCGAAGGGGTCGGGAGGCGGGTCGACGGGAGAGCGAGGGCGGCCGCCGACGACGGCAGCAAACCGTGACAGGTTCGCGTTGCGACGCGGCCGGAGGCAAACGGTTTTCCGTCCGCCGTGCGGAACCGGCCGTCCGCCGTGCGCAACCCCGACAACCCTGCGGAACGGGCCGTCCTGCCTGTGCTAAACCACCGACAACCGGGCGGAACCGGCCGTCCTGCCGGCGCAACCGGCCGACAACCGCGCGGAATCAGCCGTCCTGCGTGCGCAACCGGCCGACGGACGGGTGCACTCGGCCGGCGACGGCCGGCACCCGTCGCGCACCGACCGTCCGGGCCTCCGATCGCCGCCGCCCGGACCCCGGTGCGACCATGGAGCGATGCACAGTGGTGGCGTACGACGAGCGGTGGCCGCGACGGTGGTGCTCGTCTCATTCCTGACGGCTCTGTCCGCCTGCGGCGGCGCGGAGGGCAGTGGGGGGACACAAGCCGCGCGCCGGGCGGCCCGCACCCCCGCGGCCACGGCCGCCCCGACGCGCATCCCCGGCGTCGGCGACCGGCTCCAGCGGCGGATTCCGTCCGGCTCCCACCAGGTCGTCGCGGTCTACGGCGAAGGGAAGGACTCCGCCGATTCCATCGTCGTTCTGTACACCAAGCACGGCTCGACCTGGCAGCGGGAGCGCGGCTGGCCCGGGCACAACGGCAAGAAGGGCTGGACCACCGACCACCACGAGGACGACGACCGCAGCCCCGTGGGTGTGTTCACCCTCAGCGACGCGGGCGGCGTGCTGCCGGACCCGGGCTCCCGGCTCCCGTACACCCGCTCCGCCGCCTTCGCCGCCCCGCGCTGGTGGGCCAAGTCGTACTGGCACGACTTCGACTACGTCATCGCCATCGACTACAACCGCGTCAAGGGCACCCCGCCGAACGATCAGACCCGCCCCGAGGGCGAGAAGAAGGGTGGCGGGATCTGGCTGCACATGGACCACGGCAGCGGCACGTCGGCCTGCGTCAGCATGCCCGAGCAGGCGATGAGGTACCTGCTGCGCACGCTCGACCCGCGACAGCGCCCCGTGGTCGTCATGGGGGACAGGGCGGACCTGGCGGCTTAGGGCCTGTCGTTTGGCCCCGCTCGGGTCGGCCGAGAGGCGCAGTCACTTCCGGCCGACCTGATCCAGCCGACAGGCCTGGTCCTCATTGCGCGGGTGGCCGACTCCCCGTAGAACACCGCCCATGAAGAGACGGATCGTCATGTCCATGCTTGCCGGAGCGACCCTTCTGGCGGGCACCCTCCTCGGCACCACTCCCGCCGGGGCGGCGGACGTCCCGGCCCGGGCGGCCGCCGTCCCCGCCGAGTTCGGCACCGACTGGCACGACCCGGTCACGGCCGCGCCGCCCGTCACGAAGCCCGCCGGAAAATCCTGCGAAGTCACCCTCGCCCAGGCGCAGTTCCGGGACTTCACCCCGTACCGCGGCACCTACACACCGCCCGGCGGCTGCGGCGACCGCTGGAGCAAGGTGGTGCTGCGGCTCGACGGCAAGGTCAAGGGGCGCCAGTACGACCGGCTCGGCTACCTCCACGTCGGCGGCGTGGAGATCTTCCGGACGTCGACCCCGCAGCCCTCACCCGACGGCATCGAGTGGTCCGTGGAGAAGGACGTCACGCGCTACAGCGACACCTTCCGCACGAGCCGGGAGGTCGAGATGCTCATCGGGAACGTCGTCGACGACACCTACACGGGCGTCCTCGACGTCAAGGTCACGCTGACGTTCTACCAGGGCCGACCCGATCCGAAGAGCCCCGACCGGGTCCTCACCCTCGCCGGCGGCTCGGCCCTCACCACCCCGCGCAACAGCGAGCGCATCCTCGCCGAGGTGTACGCGACCGGGTCCGGCGGCGGCTGCGAGGAGTACTGGTACCTGACCGTGCCCGAACCGGCGCCCTACTCCTGCAAGGCCGGCCAAGGCCCGTACCGGGAGGTGCAGATGGTGTCGACGGCCGGCTCGCCGGCATCGCCACCCCCTTCCCGACGGTGTGGACCGGAGGCTGGTCCAACCCGTTCCTCTGGTACGTGATCCCGGGCCCGCGTGCCCTCGACATCAAGCCGATCACCTACGACCTCACCCCTTTCGCCGGGATCCTGAATGACGGCCGCCCGCACCGCGTCGAGGTCTCGGTGGTCGGTGTGCCCGAGGGGCAGAGCGGCTGGAGCACGCCCGTGAACGTCCTCGTCTGGCAGGACGAGAAGCGCGAGCGGGTCACCGGAAAGCTCACCGCGCACACGGCGGAAGACCTCACCGACTCATCCGCGTATACGCCGGGTTCGGAGCACCGGGTGGACACCGAGGGCGCCCACCGGCTGACCGTCGGCGGCTACGTCGACACATCGCACGGCCGCGTCAGGACCACCGTCAGCCGCTCGCTGACCGGTACCTCCACGCACCGCTGGACCGACGGCGAGACGCGTGACGCTCTCGAAGCCGTCTGGACCGACGACGAGTCGGTGACCGTCGGCGCACGCACCACGCGCACCCACCGCAGTTACACGATGGACGGCACGACGATCCTGGGCACGGGCGACCGCCTGCGCACGGTACTGAGGCTCGGCGACCGCGCCACGGTCGTCGGGACGAACGGCGGGCGGCGCACCGCGTGGTCACGGCTCGACAACTCGTACACGGGCGACGCGACCTACACGGCGAACGTGCCGCGCGACCAGCGCCACGCGGTCGGCACCACGAGCGAGCGCTACCGGCTGTACGGCTCGCGCGGCTGCTACGACCGCACCCTGACCGCCGTGCAGGGGGTGCTCACGGAAGAACGAAACCGTTGCTGAGGTGAACACCGAGACGTGTGACGTGTGTCACTCATGACGTTTTACTTGGCTGAAACGCTGCGGTCTTGTGCGCGATCAAGAAAGCCTTCAGGGTGTCGGAAGCGGAATCCCCATTCCGCATCACAGAAGTCCCCTCCGGCTTCGATGTGTCCCGTCCCCCCTAGGAGGCTTCGTGCCGCCCTCCGTACCGTCCCTCCCGCGACGCGTCGCCCGCACTGTGCGCACCTCGCTTTTCGTGCAGGTCACCTGCGCGCTCGTCCTCGGAATCGTCGTCGGAAAGCTGTGGCCGGACACGGCCACGGCTCTCCAGCCGCTCGGCGACGGTTTCACCCGGCTCATCAAGACGGTGATCTCGCCGCTGGTGTTCTGCGTGGTCGTCGTCGGCATCGCCAAGGCCGGTGACCTGAAGGCCTTCGGCCGGATCGGGGTGAAGGCCCTCATCTGGTTCGAGATCGCCTCCACGGCCGCCCTGGTCATCGGACTCGTCGCCGCCAACGTCGTCGGCCCGGGCAAGGGCATGAACGTCGACCCTTCCTCGCTGAACACCGCTGCGGTCGACGAGACGACGGGCGGTGGCCAGCTGCCCACGACGGCCGAGTTCGTGCTGAACGCGCTGCCTCAGAGTTTCGTCGGGGCCTTCGCCGAGAACGAGCTGCTCCAAGTCCTCATTCTGGCCTGCCTGGTGGGCGCCGCCCTGCTGCACCTCGGGCACACCAGGGTGCCGAAGATTTTGCCCGCGATCGAGCAGGCCCAGGAGATCATCTTCGCGGTCGTCGGCTTCATCATGCGGCTCGCCCCGCTCGCGGTGTTCGGCGCGATGGCCCACCTGGTCGGCAACTACGGCCTGGGCGTGATGAGGACGTACGCCAAGCTCATCGTGCTCTGCTACGTGGCCGCGGCGCTGTTCGTCGCGCTGCTCGCCGTCGCTCTGAAGCTCGTCACCGGGCTCAGCCTCTGGAAGTTCCTGCGCTACATCCGCGAGGAGATGCTGCTCGCGCTCGGCACCGCGTCCACCGAGTCGGTGATGCCCCGCGTCATGCAGAAGCTGCGCCGGGCCGGCGCCCGCGACGACGCCGTGGGGCTGGTGCTCCCCACCGGCTACTCCTTCAACCTCGACGGCGCCTCGCTGTACCTGTCCATCGGCACGCTGTTCATCGCCCAGGCGGTGGGTGTGGACCTCAGCCTCGGCCAGCAGATCACCGTGGTGCTGGTGCTGATGCTGACCAGCAAGGGCATGGCGGGCATTCCGGGTTCGGCGTTCCTCGCGCTGTCCGCGACCGCCTCGTCCCTCGGGGCGATCCCCGCCGGAGCCGTCGCGCTGCTGCTCGGCGTGGACCGCATCATGGACTCGATGCGCGTCGTCACGAACCTGCTCGGCAACTGCGTCGCCGTCTTCGCGGTGTCCCGCTGGGAGGGGGCCCTGGACATCGATCGGGCGAAGAGGACGCTGGACGGAAAGGACACCTCCGCGCCGGAGGACGGTGAGAAGGGTGTCGGCGCTGAGAAGGACCTCGGCGGCGAGACCGGCACCGAGGCGCTGGCGCCGGGCATCCCGGCCCAGAAGCCCAAGGAGCTCAAGGAGCCCGCGCCCGAGGCCGGTTGAGCAGAACCGAGTGGGCCGCGGCCTCCGCTCCGGCAGGACGAGCGGAGGCCGCGGCCGCGTCGTGCTCTCGCCGGTCGGCTGGGCCCTGTCGGTGTCCGCTGTCGTGGTTCCGCCGGTCGGCTGGGCCGTGCCGGTGTTCGGTGTTGCGGTTCCGCCGGTCGGCTGGGCCGTGCCGGTGTTCGGTGGTTCCGCCCGTCAGCAGGACTGCACCGGTGTCCCGTCGATCAGCGTGTCCAGCAACCCCCCGAGCGCCTTCCGCTGATCCTCCGACAGGGGCGCGAGGATCTCCTCCGCGGCCGACCTGCGCGCCGCCCGCAGCTCGCGCAGCGCGCCCCGGCCGTCGTCCGTCAGCTCGATGCGGATCACCCGCCGGTTCGCCGGGTCCGGGACCCGCCGGACCTTGCCGCTCGCCTCCAGGCCGTCCACCAGCGTCGTCACGGCCCGCGGCACCACCTCGAGGCGCTCGGCCAGATCGGCCATGCGCGGCGGCGAGCCCCAGTGCGCGAGCGTGCGCAACAGACGGGACTGGGCCGGGGTGATGCCGAGCTCCCGGTGCTCCAAGTGGCGCTTCTGGATGCGGTGCACCCGGCGGGTGAGCCGCAGCAACTGCTCGGCGAGCAGACCGTCGGGATCGGGCGTGGTCATGCGGGAACAATATCAGGATGCAGTTCATTGTGAGTATAGGTAACAATGAGCTGTGATCCGATCCGCCGCATCCCTCGTAGGAGCCCATGCATCCCGACCGTGAAGCCCCCTGGACCCCGCCGGCCGACTCCAAGGAGCAGCCCCGGCAGGTCCGCCGCATCCTCGGCCTCTTCCGCCCCTACCGGGGCCGTCTCGCGATCGTCGGCCTGCTGGTCGGCGCCGCGTCCCTGGTCTCGGTCGCCACGCCCTTCCTGCTGAAGGAGATCCTGGACGTCGCGATCCCCGAAGGGCGCACGGGCCTGCTCAGCCTGCTCGCCCTCGGCATGATCCTCAGCGCGGTCCTCACCAGCGTCTTCGGGGTTCTGCAGACCCTGATCTCCACGACGGTCGGGCAGCGCGTCATGCACGACCTGCGCACCGCCGTCTACGGCCGGCTCCAGCGCATGTCCCTCGCCTTCTTCACGCGTACGCGCACGGGCGAGGTGCAGTCCCGCATCGCCAACGACATCGGCGGCATGCAGGCGACCGTCACCTCCACCGCGACCTCCCTGGTCTCGAACGTCACCAGCGTGGTCGCCACGATCGTCGCGATGATCGCCCTCGACTGGCGCCTGACGGTCGTCTCGTTGCTGTTGCTGCCGGTGTTCGTGTGGATCAGCCGCCGCGTCGGCAACGAACGCCGGAAGATCACCACCCAGCGTCAGAAACAGATGGCCGCCATGGCCGCCACCGTCACCGAGTCGCTCTCCGTCAGCGGCATCCTGCTCGGCCGCACGATGGGCCGCTCGGACTCGCTGACGAAGTCCTTCGCCGACGAGTCCGAGGAGCTCGTCGACCTGGAGGTGCGGTCGAACATGGCCGGCCGGTGGCGCATGGCCGTCATCACGATCGTCATGGCCGCCCTGCCCGCCGTCATCTACTGGACCGCCGGTATGGCCCTCCAACTGGGCGGCCCCGCGGTCTCCATCGGCACGATCGTCGCCTTCGTCTCGCTCCAGCAGGGCCTGTTCCGCCCGGCCGTCAGTCTGCTGTCGACCGGTGTGCAGATCCAGACCTCGCTCGCCCTGTTCCAGCGCATCTTCGAGTACCTCGACCTCCCGGTCGACATCACCGAGCGCCCCGACCCGGTCCGCCTCGACCGCATCAAGGGCGAGGTCCGCTTCGAGAACGTCTCCTTCGGCTACGACGACAAGGGCGGCCCGGTCCTCGACGGCATCGACCTCACCGTCCCGGCCGGCGGCAGCCTCGCCGTCGTCGGACCCACCGGTGCCGGCAAGTCCACCCTCGGCTACCTCGTGCCCCGGCTCTACGACGTCACCGGCGGCCGCGTCACCCTCGACGGGACCGACGTCCGCGACCTCGACTTCGACACCCTGGCGCGCGCGGTCGGCGTCGTGTCGCAGGAGACGTACCTCTTCCACGCCTCGGTCGCCGAGAACCTGCGCTTCGCCAAGCCCGACGCCACCGACGAGGAGCTCCACCGAGCGGCGAAGGCTGCGCAGATCCACGACCACATCGCGGCCCTGCCCGACGGCTACGACACCGTCGTCGGTGAGCGCGGTCACCGCTTCTCCGGCGGTGAGAAGCAGCGCCTGGCCATCGCCCGCACCATCCTGCGCGACCCGCCGGTTCTCATCCTCGACGAGGCCACCAGCGCGCTGGACACCCGGACCGAGGCGGCCGTCCAGGACGCCATCGACGCCCTGTCGGCCGACCGCACCACCCTCACCATCGCCCACCGGCTCTCGACCGTGCGGGGGGCCGACCAGATCGTGGTCCTCGACGCGGGCCGCGCGGTCGAACGCGGTACGCACGAGGACCTCATGGAGGAGGGCGGCCGGTATGCGGCACTCGTACGCCGGGACGCCCAACTGGAGCCGACAAGATGAAAATATGCCGGGTTTATGCCGCTATGGGGGTTACCGTGCCCGCATGGAGAAGAACACTCCGCCACGGAGCACGATTCGACTGACGCGCAGGGGCCGCATCGCCCTCGTCGCGACCGGAGCCGTCGTGGTCGGTACCGCCGTGGCGGTGCCGCTGCTGACCCTGCGGACCGGGACCGAGGAGGAGAGCAGGCCCACGACTCTGGCCGTCCCGGAGGGCTGGCGCGCGAGCCAGGTCTACGCGGCCGTCGACAAGGCCCTCTCCCTGCCTGCCGGCAGTACGAAGAAGTCCTTGGACAAGGCCGCGCTGAAGCTGCCCAACGACGCCGAGGGCAATCCGGAGGGATACCTCTTCCCGGCCACGTATCCGCTCCAGGAGACGACCACTCCGGACAAGCTCCTCGCGCTCATGGTCGACACCGCGAACGAGAAGTTCAACGGTGCGCCCATCGCCGCCGGGGCGCAGCGCAACGCCATGAACGTGTACCAGGCCGTCACCATCGCGAGCATCGTCCAGGCCGAGGCCGCCACCAGGGCCGACATGGGGAAGGTGGCCCGGGTCATCTTCAACCGCCTCGAACGCGGTATGCCCCTGCAGATGGACTCCACCATCAACTACGCCCTCAATCGCTCCGCCCTCCGCACGACGGAGAGCGACACCCGGATCGAGAGCCCCTACAACTCGTACCAGCGCATGGGCCTGCCACCCACGCCGATCGGCAGCCCGGGCGAGGAGGCGCTGCGCGCGGCCGTCAATCCGACCGCGGGCAACTGGCTGTACTTCGTCACCGTCCGCCCGGGCGACACCCGGTTCACGGCGGACTATCAGCAACATCAGCGCAACGTCGCGGAGTTCAACGCGCAGAGCAAGAAGAGCGGGTCCCGGGCGGCCGGATGACGGCCCCGTGCCCCCGCCTGTGTCATGCCGCGGCCGGCTCGCGGTCCAGCAGTCGCCTGATGTCCCGTACGGCCGCGCGGCCGGCCCGGTTGGCCCCGATGGTGCTGGCCGAAGGGCCGTAGCCGACGAGGTGGACGCGGGGATCGGCGGCCGCGTGCGTGCCTTCCATGCGGATGCCGCCGCCGGGGGAGCGCAGCCGGAGCGGTGCGAGGTGGTCGATCGCGGCGCGGAAGCCGGTGGCCCAGAGGAGGACGTCCGCGTCGAGGTGGCGCCCGTCGGCCCACTCGACACCGGTGGGAGTGATCCGGTCGAACATCGGCTGCCGGTCGAGCACCCCGTCCTCGATGCCCTGCCGGATCGCGTCGTTGAGCGGCAGCCCGGTGACCGAGACGACACTGCGGGGCGGCAGTCCCTGCCGTACCCGCTCCTCGACGAGCGCCACCGCCGCGCGGCCCGCGTCCTCGTTGAAGGGCCCCTCCCGAAAGACCGGCGGGCGCCGCGTGACCCAGGTGGTGGCCGACGCGTACGAGGCGATCTCCAGCAGGTGCTGGGTGCCCGAGGCGCCGCCGCCCACCACCACGACCCGCTGCCCCGCGAACTCCTCGGGCCCGGGGTACTGAGCGGTGTGCAACTGCCGCCCGCGGAAGGTCTCCTGGCCCGGATAACGCGGCCAGAACGGTCGGTCCCAGGTGCCGGTCGCGTTGATCAGCGCCCGCGCCGACCACACGCCGTCCGAGGTCTCCACGAGCAACCGTCCGCCCGGTCCTTCGCGCACGGCCCGTACGCCCACCGGGCGCCTGACCCGCAGGTCGAAGGCCCGCTCGTAGCGGTCGAAGTACGCGCTGATCACCTCGGCCGACGGTCGTGACGGGTCCGCGTCCGTGAGCTCCATGCCCGGCAGCGCGTGCATGCCGTGCACCTTGCCGTACGTCAGCGACGGCCAGCGGAACTGCCAGGCGCCGCCGGGGCCGGGGGAGTGGTCCAGCACGACGAAGTCGCGGTCCGGCTCGAAACCGGATCGTCGCAGGTGATAGGCGCCGGCCAGACCGGCCTGACCTGCTCCTATGACGACTACCTCGACCTCGCGTGCGTTGTTCACATTTCTACTAACCGCAGCGGGACGGTGGATCTTCCCGCCGAGGATCTTCCCCATGGATCTTCCCCATGGATCTTCCCCATGGACCATTCCGGCGGGCGGCCCCGAGTGGTCCCCCGCCAGGCGGCGGGGGACTCGCTACGACCGCGTCACGAACCGGTGGAAGGACGCGCCTGGGTCGTCGACGGCGGCAGGCCGCCGTTGAAGCGCGTGTCCGTGAACTCGGCGAAGTCGATCTTGCGCGGGATGAGCTTCAACGCCGTGAAGGTGTCGGCGATCTCCTGCTCGGAGGCGATCAGCGGCTTGTCGACGGCGACCGCGATCCGCGTCGCGTAGGTGCGCTTCACCGCGGCCAGCGCCACGTCCTTCGGGAGCCCGGTGTCCTCGGCCCAGACCTTCGCCCACTCCTCCTCGTGGTCGTACACCCAGGTGTACGCGCGCCGCAGTCGCTCCAGGTAGTCCTTGAGGGCGGCTGCCTTCTTCTTGTCCTTCAGGGCGGCCGGGGCAGCGACCTGGAAGGTGTGCCCGTTGGTCACGCCGTCGCCGTCGGTCAGCACCCGCCCCTGCTCGCCCTGGAGGATCTGTGAGGTGTACGGGTCCCACACCGCCCACGCGTCGACCTTGCCGGACGTGAACGCGGCCAGGGCGTCGGCCGGCTGGAGGTACTTGACCTTGACGTCGCTCAGCGTCAGTCCGGCCCTCTTGAGGGAGGCGACCAGTTGGAAGTGCGCGGAGGAACCCTGGGCGACGGCCACCGACCTGCCCTTGAGCTGCTCGGGGCTCTTGAGGGGGGAGTCGTTCGGGACGAGGATGGTGTCGCCCTTGGACGTGCCGTGCCAGGCCGCCACCACCTTGATCTTCGAACCCGCGCCGGCCGCGAAGACCGGCGGGGTGTTGCCCACGCCTCCGGTGTCGACGGCCCCGGCGTTGATGGCCTCCAGCAGCGGCGGGCCGGAGGTGAACGTCGACCATTTGATCTTGTAGTCGAGGTTCTTCAGCTCCCCGGCGGCCCGCAGGATGGCCTCCGAACCGCCCTTCTGGTCACCGACGTCGAGCGTCACGGAGCCCTTGCCGTCGACACGGCCCTCCGACGTGTCGGCTGCCGAGGTGCCGCCGCAGGCGGTGAGCAGCAGGGCGAGGGGCAGGAGCAGGGCGGTGGGGAAGAGGCGTCGTCGTCGCATGGTGGTTCCGTTCGTGTGGGTCGTACGGGCGTACGGCTGGTACGCGGGGAGGGTCAGGCGGCTTCGGCGGCCGTCGCCTCGACGCCGAGACGTTCGAGGAGACCGGCGCGCAGGGCGGCGAAGCGGGGGTCGGTGATGTCGCGGGGGCGGTCCAGGTCGATGCGCTGTTCGTGGGCGATGACCCCGCGGTCCATCACCAGGACGCGGTCGGCGAGCAGTACGGCCTCCTCGACGTCATGGGTGACGAGGAGTACCGCGCAGCCGCGGCGCTGCCACAACTCGCCCACGAGCCGCTGGGCCTTGATCCGGGTGAGAGCGTCGAGCGCGCCGAACGGCTCGTCGAGCAGCAGCAGATCGGGTTCACGCACCAACGCCCGGGCCAGGGACGCGCGTTGGGCCTCACCGCCGGAGAGGGTCTTGGGCCAGGCGTCCGTGCGGTGGCCGAGGCCGACCTCGTCCAGGGCCTGCTCGGCGACGGCGCGCTCGGGCTTGCCCGGCAGACCGAGCAGCACGTTGCGCCACACCTTCTTCCACGGCATCAGCCGCGGTGCCTGGAAGGCGACGGCCTTGCGGCGGGGGACCAGCACGGTGCCCTCGATGTCACGGTCGAGCCCGGCGAGGATGCGCAGCAACGTCGACTTGCCGCAGCCGCTGCGGCCGAGCAGGGCCACGAACTCGCCCGGCCGGACGTCCAGTCGCAGGTCGTCGATGACGGCCCGGCCGTCGAACGAACGGGTGAGGCCCTCGACGTGGACCGCCTGGGGGGTCACCGGCCGGTGAACGTCGGTCGCCATTGCAGCAGCACCTTTTCGAGAGAGCGGACGATGAAGTCGGCGAGCAGGCCGAGGAAGGCGTAGACGACGAGGCAGACCACGATCACGTCGGTCCGCAGGAAGTCCCGCGCCTGCACCATCAGGAACCCGATGCCGGAGTCGGCGTTGACCTGCTCGGCGAAGACCAGCGCGAGCCAGGCGATGCCGAGCGAGTAGCGCAGGCCGGTCATGGCGCTCGGCAGGGCACCGGGCAGGACGACGTGCCGCACCAGTCCCCACCGCGACAGTCCGAGGGACTCGCCGGCCTCGATCAACTGGGCGTCCACACCGCGGATTCCGGCGTAGACGTTGAGGTAGAGCGGGAAGGTCACGCCGAGCGTGATGATGGCGACCTTGGGGGCCTCGCCGATGCCGAACCAGATGATGAACAGCGGGATGAGCCCCACGAACGGCACGGTCCGCAACATCTGCACGGGCGCGTCCACGAGGTCCTCGCCGATCCGGAACAGACCTGAGAGCAAGGCGAGTCCGGTGCCGACGACCAAGCCGAGCAGCAGCCCGACCGCGACCCGCTGGAGCGAGGTGCCCATGGCCGTGGGCAGTGAACCGTCGGCCAGCATGTCTCCGCCGACCTGGGCGATCCGGCTGGGCGAGGCGAGCACGTCGGGGGGCAACGCGCCTGTGCTGCTCAGCAGTTGCCACAACACCAGCAGCAGCACCGGGCCGGTGGTGCGGCGCAGCCAGCGCGGGATGCGGGCGCGGCGGGAAGAGGTGGGGACGAGGGGCTGGAGGTCGAGATCGGAACCCGATACAGGCGAAATGTCGGATTCTTCGGACACGGGTGGGGCATGACTGATGCTCATGAGTGATCCACGGGGGAGAGCGCGGGCCGGGACAGGCGTGCCTCACCGCCGCCGTGCCCAGGCGATCAGAAGTGATCTCCGGGCAGGCGGAACGAAGGTGAGGAAGCCGTGAGGGAGGAGGGGAAGGGCGTCAGCAGCCGCGGCGACACGCGGCGGAGGCCACCCGCAGCAGGTCGATGTGACCGCGCGTGGTGAGCAGGGCTGAACGCAACATGCGGCCGAACCTAGCCAGCCGGCATGCACACGGTCAACGGCGTCTCGATCAATGGGACGCCTGTATCGCCACTCGGCCCGGCAGAGCCCGGTGAAAGTCCGGCGCGTGCGTCAGGATGGGGGCATGTCAGATGTCTTCACCACCCGAGTTCTGAACGTCAGCACCGGAGCGGCCGAGAGGGTCCTCGACATCACCGGCGACTGTGAGTCCTTCCTGCGTGAGGCGGCGGCCGGCCGCGACGGCCTCCTCAACGTCTTCGTGCCGCACGCGACGGCCGGCATCGCCGTCCTGGAGACCGGCGCCGGCAGCGACGACGACCTCCTGGCCGCGCTGCACAGCCTGCTGCCCGCCGACGACCGCTGGCAGCATCGGCACGGCAGTCCCGGCCACGGCCGCGACCACGTCCTGCCCGCCCTCGTCCCGCCCCACGCCACCCTTCCCGTGCTGGGCGGCCGGCTGGAGCTCGGCACCTGGCAGTCGGTGTGCCTGGTGGACACCAACAAGGACAACCCTGAACGGAAGGTGCGGCTGAGTTTCCTGGGGTGAGCGCGGTCCCGCCGTCCCGGCTCCCGGCCGCCGGCCCCCCGGGACCCCGGCGCGCCGTGACGACCGCCCGTAATGCCCGTATCCTCATCAATGCCAGATTCTCTTCCGAGCAGCGGATTACCGCGGGCGCAAGTGAGGCGAAGCGTGGTTCGGTCCGGCGAGGAACCCAGGCCGGCGGGGCGTGCGACGGACGGCACGGGGCCCGTCAGTCTGCGCGAGCTGTTCCTCCAGGGCGAGCCCGTCGAGACGGGCGTACGGGCGTCCATCCTGAACTCGTGGCGGCGCTGCCGGTCCCTGGGACTGTCGCCGGACACCTTCGACCTGCCCTACCGGGAGGACTTCGACGCGGGCGGCCGTATCGTCCGGGCGGCCGTGCCGGTGCTCGACCGGCTGCAGTCCACGTTCGCCGGCAGTCAGGTCAACATCTCGGTCGCCGACGCGAACGGGACGGTCCTGCTGCGCCGCTTCGGGGACGCGTCGATGGCCCGGAGCCTCCCGGCCATCCAGGTCGTCCCGGGGTTCGTGTTCGCCGAGCAGGTCGCCGGCACCAACGGCATCGGACTGGCCCTGGCGGAGCGACAGCTCATCCGCGTCTACGGCGCCGAGCACTTCGCGCAGCGCTCCCAGCAGAACGCCTGCGTCGCGATGCCCGTCCGGGACCCGCTCAGCGGGCGCATCGAGGGCGTCCTGTGCCTCGGCTATCCGCGCGCCTTCGAGCGGCCCGCGCTGGGGGTCGCCATCCGGCGGGCGGCCGAGGGGATCGAGCGGCGGCTGCTGGGGCAGAGCTCCGCGCGCGAGCAGGCCCTGCTGCGGACGTACCTGGCCACCGGAGCCGAGGCCGCCGGTTCGCACCGAGGTATGGCGCTGGATGCGCTGGCGAACGAGTTCCACCCCCGTGACCAGGCCATCCTCCAGGAGAAGGCCGCCGAGCTGATCTCCGGTGCGCAGCGCGGCGCCGCCGAGGTGGCCCTCCCCGACGGCCGGCGGGTGACGCTGGTGAGCCGTCCGGTGACGAGCGGTTCCGGAGTCCGGGGTTTCGCCATCGAGGCCCTGCTGCCGGACTTCCCGGCGGGGGAGCCGCTCGTCATACCGCACCAGACGGACGAGCTGCCCGGCCTCGGCGCCTCCGCCGTCGCGCTCTCCCTCGCGCGCCCGGCGCTCACCCTGCCGACCGGGCACCTCACCGCATCGCCCCGCCCGGCCGTGACGCCCGGCGGCGACGGCGCAACGGCGGGTCCCGACGGCACCGACGGGCTCCGCACGGTCGGCGGCGGTCGGCGTCGCGTCGAGCCGGGTGCGGCCGTCCCGAGCGACGGGGTTCGGGGCGTTGCCGAGCCCGACGGGGCCCCCGCGGCCGACGGCGGCGGGAGTGCCGCCGACGAGCAGCAGCCGGGGGAGGCCTTCCCGGCCCGGGGACTGGTGATGCTGGGGGAGCCGCAGGTCGGGGCCTACGCCCTGGCCGCGCGCCGCCGTCTGGAGCTGCTGTCCGAGGCCAGCACCCGCATCGGCACCACGCTGGACGTGCGCCGCACGGCCGAGGAGCTGGCCGAAACCGCTGCCCCCGGACTGGCCGACTTCGTCACCATCGACCTGCCCGACGCCGTGCTGCGCGGCGAGGAGTCCGCCGACCCCATCGCCGACCTGCGCCGCACGGTCGTCCACGGCATCCGTGAGGGCCTGCCCTTCACGCCCCCCGGCAAGCGCGTCGACTTCGGCCCGACCACGCCCCAGCTGCGCTGCCTCAGCAGCGGCGAGGCCGTGCTGGAGCCGGATCTCAACGCCGCCGCGGGCTGGCTCGCCCAGGACCCCGAGCACACCGCACATCTGCTGGCCCACGTCCACTCCCTCATCGCGGTACCGCTGCTCGCCCGCGGTGTCGTCCTGGGTGTCGCCTCCTTCTACCGCGCGGGCAGCGCCTTCGGGGACGACGACCGCTCCCTGGCCCAGGAGCTCGCCTCCCGCGCCGCCCTGTCCATCGACAACGCCCGGCGCTACACCCATGAGCGCACCATGGTCCTGGCCCTCCAGCGCCGGCTCCTCCCGCACGGCCTGCCCGACCAGGACGCCGTCGAGGTCGCCCATCGCTACCTGCCCGCCGAGTCCGACGTGGGCGGCGACTGGTACGACGTCATCCCCCTCTCCGGCGCCCGCGTCGGCCTCCTCGTCGGCGACGTCGTCGGCCACGGCATGCTCTCCGCGGCCACCATGGGCCGGCTGCGCACCGCCGCCCGCAGTTTCGCCGAGCTCGACTTCCCGCCCGACGAGGTCCTCACCCACCTGGACAACCTGGTGGGCCGCCTGGACCGGGAGGACCCCGACGGCAAGGGCGCCGGCGTCATCGGTGCGACCTGCCTCTACGCCGTCTACGACCCGACGGCGCAGCGGTGCCTGATGGCCCGTGCCGGCCACCCGCCACCCGCCGTCGTCCATCCCGACGGCACCGTGACCTACCCCGACCTGCCCGCCGGGCCCCCGCTCGGCCTGGGCGGCCTGCCCTTCGACGCCGTCGAGGTTGACCTTCCGGAGGGCAGCCAGCTCGTGCTGTACACCGACGGGCTCATCGAGGACCGGCACCGCGACGTCGACGTGGTCCTGGAGCAGTTGCGCGAGGCCCTGGCCCATCCCGAGCGTGCCCCGGAGGAGACCTGTCAGGCCGTCCTGGACACCGTGGCGCCCGCGCACCCGCACGACGACATCGCCCTGCTCGTCGCCCGCGTCCACGCCATGGACCCCGACCGGATCGCCGCCTGGGAGCTGTCCGCCGACCCGGTCCTCGTCGGCGAGGTCCGGGCGGCCGCCGTGCGATGGCTGTCGGACCGGGGGCTCGACGAGACCGCGTTCGCCGCGGAGCTGATCCTCAGCGAGCTGATCACCAACGCCATCCGGCACGGCGCCGAGCCCATCCGGGTGCGGCTGCTGTACGGCCAGACCCTGATCTGCGAGGTCTCCGACGCCAGCAACACCGCACCGCACCTGCGGCGGGCGGCCAGCACGGACGAGGGCGGACGCGGCCTGTTCCTCGTCGCGCAGCTGTCGCAGAGCTGGGGCACGCGCTACCTGCCCGAGGGCAAGGTCATCTGGGCCGAGTGCGGGCTCGGCGCGGTGTGAGGCGACCATCGGCCGGGCGCCGGGCGGGCCACTCCCCATCGGAGCCGTAGCAGGCTGAAAAATGCCCGGAATGCTGTAATTTGATCGAGTGCGCGACGCTCCCGACACGCCCCCGCAGACGGCTTCGCCCTTCGGGCCGGAGCCCCTGGTCCGGATCCGCGGACTCAGCAAGCGGTTCGGCGGTACCGTCGCGCTGGCCGGGGCCGACCTCGACGTCCACCCCGGCAGCGTCCTGGCCCTCCTCGGGCCCAACGGCGCCGGGAAGTCCACCCTCATCAAGATCCTCGCCGGAGTCCACCACGCCGACGCGGGGCAGGTCACCGTCGCCGGGGAGTCCCTCGGCACCCCCACCGCCACCCGGGCCATGTCGTTCATCCACCAGGACCTCGGTCTCGTGGAGTGGATGACGGTGGCCGAGAACATCGCCCTGACCACCGGGTACGGGCGCCGGTCCGGGCTGATCTCCTGGCGGCGCACCCGCGCGCACTGCGTCGAGGCCCTGCGGATCGTCGCCGCGCACCTCGATCCGGACACGCCGGTCTCCGATCTCGCGCCGGCCGACCGCTCGCTGGTGGCGATCGCCCGGGCCCTGGCCGCACGCGCACGGCTCATCGTCCTCGACGAGCCGACCGCCCGCCTGCCCGCCGCGGACTGCGACCGGCTCTTCCGCGTCCTGCACGAGCTGCGCGACCGCGGACACGCGGTCCTCTACGTCAGCCACCGCCTGGACGAGGTCTACCGGGTCGCCGACACCTTCGCCGTCCTGCGTGACGGCCGGCTCGTCAGTCACGGCCGGCTCGCCGAGCGCGGCCCCGCGCGCCTGGTTCACGACATCGTCGGCGAGGTGGACGAACCGGCCGCCGACCGCCGTGCCGGAACTGCGGCCGGCGCACCCCCCGTCCTGAGCCTCGACGGCGTGCGCACCGCCCGGGCCGGGCCCGTGTCCCTCGAACTCGCCGCCGGGGAGGTCCTCGGCCTGGTCGGCCTCTCCGGCGCCGGGCACATGGACCTGGGCCGCGCCCTCGCCGGTGCCCGCCCCCTCCTGGACGGGCGAGCCGTGCTGCACGGACGGCCGTACCACCCCCGTACGGTCGCGGAGGCAGTAGCCCTCGGGGTCGGCCTGGTGCCGGGCGACCGGCTGCGGGAGGGCTGCCTCGCCGAGCTGACCGTGCGGGAGAACCTCCTGGCCAACCCCCGCGTGGGAGGCCCGCCCGCACCGCGCTGGATCGGCCCCCGCGGCGAACGGGCCCGGGCCGCCGCCCTGATGGACCGCTTCTCGGTGCGCCCCCGCGACAGCGAGACGCCGATCGCCACCCTGTCCGGCGGCAACCAGCAGAAGGTCGTGCTCGGTCGCTGGCTGCGGGCGGATCTGCGGCTGCTGATCCTGGAGGAGCCGACCGCGAGCGTCGACGTCGGCGCCAAGGCCGCGATCCACCGCCTGCTCCACGAGGCGCTGGAGGCGGGCCTCGCGGTGCTGCTGCTGTCGACCGACTTCGAGGAGGTGGCGAGCGTGTGCCGGCGCACGCTGGTCTTCGTGCGCGCAACCGTGACGGCCGAGCTGCGCGGCCCCGCGCTCACCGTCGCCGGACTCACCCGGGCGGCCTCGGCCATGCCCCCGTCCCAGGCCGGGCACCCGTGACGGCCCCGCCCCGGCCGCGGCGCCGGCCCGGCGGCCACCACATCGGCGCCTACGGCCTGCTCGCCCTCACCGCCCTGCTCTACCTGGCCTTCTCCCTCGCCCTGCCGGACACCTTCCCCACGCTGGACACCCTCGACTCGATCCTGTCCAACCAGTCGATCCCGGCCGTCCTCGCGCTCGCCGCCACCGTGCCCGTCGTCACCGGCGCGTTCGACCTCTCCATCGGCTACGGCCTGGGCCTGGCCCATGTGATGGTGCTGCAGCTCGTCGTCAACGAGGGCTGGCCCTGGCCGCTCGCCTGCCTCACCGTGCTCGCCGGAGGGTTGGTCGTGGGCGTCCTCAACGGTGCCGTCGTCGAGTTCGGCCGGATCGACTCCTTCATCGCCACCCTCGGCACCGGCAGCATGATGTACGCCGTGACCGGCTGGATCACCGACGGCGGCCGGATCGTCCCCGGCCCGCAGGGCCTGCCCCCCGGGTTCACCGACCTCTACGACTCCTCGTTCCTGGGCCTCCCGGTCCCCGCCTTCTACGTGCTCGCCCTCGCTGCCGCCCTCTGGCTGGTGCTGGAGCGGCTGCCGCTCGGCCGTTACCTGTACGTCGTCGGGTCGAACCCGCGCGCCGCCGACCTCGTGGGCATCCCGACCCGCAGGTACACCGTCTACGCGTTCGCCGCCTCGGGCCTGATCGTCGGCTTCGCCGGGGTGCTGCTCGCCGCCCAGCAGCAGATCGGCAACCCGAGCGTCGGCCTCGACTACCTGCTGCCCGCCTTCGTCGGCGCCCTCCTCGGCTCCACCGCGATCAAACCCGGCCGGCCCAACGCCCTCGGCACCGTCGTCGCCGTCGCGGTCCTCGCCGTCGGCCTCACCGGGATCGCGCAGCTGGGCGCCGAGTTCTGGACGGTCCCGCTGTTCAACGGCGGCACCCTGCTCATCGCCGTGGGCCTGGCCGGATACGCCGCCCGCCGCCGGCTGCGCGGCGGCGCGGCCCGCGACACGCCCGCCGCGCCACCCCCGTCCTCTCCCGCGCGAGAGGGCGGCACGGCCCCGCCCTGACCCTCGTGGCTCGCCCCGCCGCGTCGACCCTCACTGGAGCTCCCGTGCACCACACCCGCAAGGCCGCCCCCGCAGTCCGCGCCGCGCGGCTCGCCTCCTGCGCCCTGCTGGCCACGGTCGCCGTCCTCACCGGCTGCGAACGCGGCTCCTCCGACGACGCCGACGAGAGCACCACGGGCCCGAGCGGCTGCCCCGCCGTCCACACCCGCGCCCGGGAGGCCGTCGCCCGGGCCGAGCGGACCGACATCCCCTGGGGCGGACCCACCAGCGGCCCCCGGGCGGTGTCCGGCAAGACCCTGGTCTACGTCGCCCAGACCATGACCAACCCCGGTGTCGCGGGCGCGGCCGACGGAGTGCGTGACGCCGCACGTGCCATCGGCTGGAACGTCCGGGTGATCGACGGCGGCGGCACCCCGGCCGGTATCCAGGCGGCCATGAGCGAAGCCGTCGCCCTGCGGCCTTCGGGCATCGTCATCGGGGGGTTCGACCCCGACTCGACGGCCCAGCAGACCGCCCGGGCCAACGCCCAGGGCATTCCGCTGATCGGCTGGCACGCGGTCCCCGACCCCGGCCCCAGCCGCCGGCCCGACCTCTTCACCAACGTCACCACCCGCGTCGAGGACGTGGCCCGCATCAGCGCGCAGTGGATCATCTCCGACTCCAACGGCCGCGCCGGAGTCGTGCTCATCACCGACGCGTCGATCCCCTTCGCCCGGAACAAGTCCGACCTGATCCGCGAGGAACTGGCCGACTGCCAGGGCGTGAGGCTGCTCTCGGTGGAGAACATCCCGATCCCCGACGCGAGCAGCCGTACCCCCCGGGAGATCTCCTCCCTGCTCTCCCGCTTCCAGGACCGCTGGACCCACTCCGTGGCCATCAACGACCTGTACTTCGCCGACGCCGCCCCGGCCTTCCGCGCCGCCGGCGAGAAGGGGTCCGGCCCGCCGTTCAACATCGGGGCCGGCGACGGCGACCCGTCCGCCTTCCAGCGCGTCAACAGTGAGCAGTACCAGGCCGCCACCGTGCCCGAACCGCTGTCCCTGCAGGGCTGGCAGATCGTCGACGAGTTCAACCGCGCCTTCTCCGGCCGCCCCCACAGCGGGTACGTGGCCCCCGTGCACATCGCGACGGCCGACAACAGCGAAGGGGCCACGGCCTGGGACCCGTCGGGCTACCGGGAGGCCTACCGCGAGATCTGGGGGAAGTGACGGCCGTTCAGGTGCCCATCCCTTCACGGAACATGCACGGAACCTCGGAATCCCTTTAAGTTTCAAGCGCTACTGTCACGTCAGTCGAGTGGCCGTCGGGGGTCGATCCGAGCGGGGCCCGTCCGCGGCGGCCCTCGCTTTCCCCCACCAGGCACAGGAGACTCGGTGTGTTCGACGGCGACGTAGTGGTGATCGGCGGCGGCTACGCCGGTGTCCGGCTGGCCAGGCGGCTCGACGGCACGGCCCGGGTCACGCTGGTGGACCGCAAAGAGGTCTTCTTCCACCGCATCGCCTCCCTGCGCGCCGGGGTGCACCCCGAGTGGACGCACACGCCCTTCATCCCCTACGACCGGCTGCTGCGCCACGGCCGCCTGGTCACCGGCAAGGCCGTCCGCGTCGACACCGCCGAGCGGCAGGTCGTCCTCGCCACCGGCGAGCGGCTGCCCTACGACGTGGTGGTGATCGCCACCGGCGCCGACTATCCCGAACCGGCCCGCTTCACCGGCACCACCACCGAGGAAGCGGCCAAGTCGTTCGCCGAGCACCAGCGCGAGGTCGCCACGGCCGAGCACGTCCTGGTCGTCGGCGGCGGCCCGGGCGGCGTCGAACTCAGCGCCGAGATCCGCCTCGCCCGCCCGGACGCCCGGGTCACCCTCGCCCACTCCGGGTCCGCGCTGCTCGACTCCGCGGGCAACGCCCGCCCGGGGCGCAAGGCCCTGGCCTGGCTGGAGTCCCACGACGTCGAGGTGCTGCTCGACTCCTTCATGTCGCCCGGCACCGACTTCGGCACCTACCGCGACGCCCGCGGCACGATCGTCGAGGCCGACCTGTCCTTCTGGGCGACGGGCACCACCCCCAACACACTCTGGCTGCGCCTGGCCGGACACGGCGACTGGCTCAACGCGGCCGGCCGCGTGAAGGTCGACCGGACGCTCCGGGTGGAGGGCAGGCTGGACGTGTTCGCCGTCGGCGACGTGAACGACGTCAGCGAACTCAAGGTCACCCCCGCCGCCCTCGCCCAGGCCGACACCGCCGCCCACAACATCCGCACCTACCTGCAGAGTTCGGGCAAGCACCGCAGGGAACCGCGCCTCTACCGCCCGACCCGGCGCACCCCGCTCATCGTGCCCTTCGGGTCCGCCGACGGACTGACCGTGCTGCCGGTGCCCGGCGGCGAGTCCGCCGTCCTCGGCAGCCGCACCACCACCCTGGCCAAGGCGAAGAGCCTCATGACGCCCTACATGCGCCGTCAACTCGGGTACACGGCCGCCTGACCGGCCGGGCCCTCCCCACCACCCCACCCCCGGTCGTTACCCGCGAGTTCAGCCTGGGGTAGGGTCCCCACCGTTTCCGGCTACCGGCTGATGGTGTGCCGGTACAGGGCGTGTCGGAGGGTGGCAAGAAAATGGAATCCCAGCGGGGTGACGGCGGATCCGTGGACCTGGACGGCACGGGACTGGAGGCGCTCGCTCCCGAACCGCTGCTGACCAGGGACTACGAGACCCGTCCCGCGCTCGTGTACGAACGGTTGCGGCAACAGCACGGCCCGGTCGCGCCGGTCGATCTGCTGGGGGTGCCGGCCTGGCTGGTCCTCGGCTACCGCGAATCGCTCCAGGTGCTCCAGGACGACGACGGCTGGCCCAAGGGCCTGGAGAACTGGCGGGCCCGCGCCGAGGGCCGGGTTCCGGCCGACTGGCCGCTCGGACCCTCCCTGGAGGTCAACCACATCCTGATCCAGGGCGGCCCCGGCTACCGGCCGCTGCGCACCGCCTGGGACGTCGCCCTCAAGCCCTTCCAGGACCCCCGTCACCCCCAGGCCAAACGCCTGAAGGCCGCCGTCACCGCCTACGCCGACGAACTGATCACCCTCGTCGGACAGGGCGGCAAAACGGGTGTGGCGGACCTGTCCGCGCAGTTCTCCCGGCCGCTGCCGCTGATGGTGGCCAGCCATCTGCTGGGCTTCCCCGGCTCGCAGGGCGACGACGCGCTGATGGACATGTGGCGGGTGCTCGACGCGGGCCAGGACGCCGAGGCCGCGCTGGAACGCCTGCTGGCGACACTGGCCGAACTGGCCGCGCTGAAGCTCCAGAAGCCGGGCGACGACTTCCCCTCGTACCTGCTGGCCGCCCACCCGGACCTCTCGCTCGACCAGCTCGCCCGCGAGCTGTTCATGCTGCTCGGCATGACGTCCGACCACGTCGGCATCCTCATCTCCAACACCGTCGTGGAGGTCATCTCGGGCGAGGGCAGCGTGCGCGCCAGCCTGTCCGCCGGGATGGTCAGGGAGAGCATGAACCGGGTCGTCATGCGCAAGCCGCCCCTGGTCAATTTCGTCCCGCGCTTCGCGGCCCGGGACACGCCCCTCGGCAACTACACGATCCGGGCCGGCGACCCCGTGTGGGTCTCCCCGGGAGCCGCCCACGCCGACCCGCTCTTCGCCGACCACATCGCCTCGGGCACCACCATCAGCACCCGGGCCCACCTCTCCTGGGGAGCCGGGCCGCGTCAGTGCCCGGCTCGGGAACTCGCCTCGGCGGTCGCGGCGGCCGGCGTGGGGCGCCTGTTCGAGCGGTTCGACCACCTCGACCTCGCGCTGCCCGCCGACCAACTGCCCTGGCGCTCCTCGCCGTTCATGCGTGGCCTGCGCTCCCTGCCCGTGCATTACGAACTCGCCTCCGCGCCGCCCCCGCGACCGTGGGCCGACGACCCCGCACCCGGGGTGGCCGAGGAGGTCCTGCCGGACCCGTCCGCCCGGCAGCGCTCCTCGTTGTGGCGGTATCTGACGGGCCTCATCCGCGGCGGCCGCTGAGCCGCGCGGACCGAGCGGCGAGGGCCCGCGGCGGGCCGGCCCACCGCGGATCCGGTTGCGGCCACCGGTGGGCCGCTCCGCAACCGACGTCCCCGTCCGAGCCGGTCCCGGGCCGGCTGTGGCCGACAGTGATCGAGTGGTGGGGTGCGGGGGCCGGGCGTACCGTCGAACGGTGGACACCGCAGGCAGCAGCCCGCAGCCGGCTTCACCACAGGCGACCACCACCAGGGAATCCGGTGGTGGCGGAAACACGATGGCACTTCTCGTCATCGCCTCGTGCCAGTTGATGGTGGTCCTCGACATCACCATCGTGAACATCGCGCTGCCGCACATCCAGAGTGCGCTGGACTTCTCCACCACCAGCCTGTCCTGGGTGGTCAACGCCTATACCCTCACCTTCGGCGGTCTGCTGCTGCTGGGCGGCCGGGCCGGCGACATCCTCGGCCGGCGGCGCGTCTTCATCTTCGGCGTGCTGCTCTTCGCGCTCGCCTCCCTGCTCGGAGGCTTCGCCCAGAACTCCGGCCAACTCCTCGGCGCACGCGCCCTGCAGGGCGTGGGCGGTGCCATCGCCTCCCCGACCTCGCTCGCCCTGATCAGCACCACCTTCCGCGAGGGACCGGAACGCAACCGTGCCTTCGGGGTCTTCGCCGCGGTCTCGGCCGGCGGCGGCGCGATCGGCCTGCTCGCCGGCGGCATGCTGGTGGAGTGGCTGGACTGGCGATGGGTGCTGTTCGTCAACGTGCCCATCGGCCTGCTCATCGTGCTCGCCACACCGCGCTTCATCAGGGAGTCCGAACGCCACCCCGGGCGCTTCGACATCGCCGGCGCACTCACTTCCACCGCGGGCATGGTGCTGCTCGTCTACGGCTTCATCAGAGCGGCGCAGGAAGGCTGGCGGGACGCCCTGACCCTCGCCTCGTTCGCCGGGGCGGTCGTGGTCCTGGCGGCCTTCATCATGATCGAGCGACGTTCGAAACAGCCCATCACGCCGCTGCACATGTTCGCCGACCGCAACCGTGCGGGCACCTACGGCATCATGCTGTGCCTGGCCGCCGCCATCTTCGGCATGTTCTTCTTCCTCACGCTCTTCGTGCAGGACGTGCTCGGGTTCAGCCCGCTCGCGGCCGGACTCGCCTTCCTGCCGGTCAGCGCGGTCATCGCCGTCGGTGCCGGACTGGCCTCGCGGTTCCTGCCGGTCTACGGGCCCAAGCCGTTCATGGTGGTGGGCGCGATCCTGGCGGCGGCCGGTCTGGCCTGGCTGACCCTGACCGACGTTCACTCCACGTACGCGGGCAGCGTCCTCGGTCCGATGTTGGTCTTCAGCCTGGGCATGGGCATGGAGTTCGTGTCACTGACCCTCATGGCGCTGTCCAACGTGTCCACGCCGGAGACCGGGGCGGCCTCCGGACTCCTCAACGCCACCCAGCAGGTCGGCGGCTCCCTCGGTCTGTCCATCCTGGTCACGATGTACGGCACCGCCAGCACCAACGAGGCGAAGGAGCAGATCCCGGACTTCCTCCGGCAGGCGACCCCGGCCGAACGCATCCGCTTCGAACAGACCGGGCAACTGCCCAAACCCTGGTCCGACGAGATCCTCACCTCCGGTGTCTCGGCCGCCTTCATCATGGCGGCGATCTTCACCGCGGTGGCCGCATTGATCGCCCTGGTCGTCATCCAGGTCCGCCCCTCCGACCTGGAACGCCTCAAGGGAGGAGGAGCAGGCCCCGGCCCGATGTGAGGAGGTGAGGCCCGCCCCTGTCAGGTCCGCTACGACCCGATCCGCGCCGCGATGACCGGCGCCAGCCGGTCGGCGATGACCCGGTGTCCCCGGTCGTTGGGGTGCACCGAGTCCGTCAGATCGCCCGAGCCCAGCCAGCCGGTGGTGTCGACGAAGGAGACCCGCGCGTCACCCCCGGCGACGGCGGCCTTCACCGCGGCCTCGGTCTGCGGGACGAACCGCCCGCGGAACGTCTCCAGCGCGAAGATCCACGCCTGCGGATAGGCGGCCCGCACCTTGCGCAGCAGACTGCTGTACGCCGACTGGAACTGCGCCGAACTCACGCCGTGACCGACGTCGTTGGTGCCGAGGTTGATGACGACCGCGTCGGCCCGGTAGCGGGAGAAGTTCCAGTCGGGCGTCGAAGCGTTCGGATTGAGCTTGCTGAACTGCCGCTCCAGGCCCACGCATCCGTCCGCCGCGGCCACCAGACACGCCCCGCCCTGCGCTATCTGCGTGTGCTCGACGCCCAATCGCTCGCCGATCAGCCAGCCGTAGGCGGTACGGGCGTTCTGCGAGCTCGTGGTCCCCACGGTGATCGAATCGCCGACGAACTCGACCAGCTTGGCCGGGGCCGGCGGCGCGAACGTCGTCGCGCCGCTGTCCAGGACCAGTCCCTGGAAGACGGCGTCACCCTTGTACGACCCCGCCACCACCTGGTAGTTGACCTGGAGGGTGTGGTTGCCGGGGGAGAGCGCCGACGGGGTCAGGTTCACCGTTCCCTTGACGTCGTCGTAGAACTTCACCGGACCGTTGTCGATCCGCGCCCACAGGTCGATCGTGCCGCGCTGCTTCAGCTTGACCGTCCTGCCGGTGAAGCCGGCCCGGTAGTACGCGCCCGCCCAGTACGGGGTGTAGGCGGTGGAGGAGCTGCTGGTGTCCCAGCGGCCGACGAACTTGATGTTCGGGTCGCCGGGCTGTCCGGGGGCCGCCGCCTTCACCGTGGTGCCGGTGAAGGCGGTCTGTGCCGCGGCGGCCCGCGCGGGCGAGCCGTCGGCCCAGGAGAGCAGGCAGGCCATGAGCACGGCCGCGAGGAGGGCCGGCAGGGTGTGTCTCGGGACGGTGTGGGGGGAGGTCTGCACGGGGTTCCCTTCACGTAGGACGACTGGGAGCGCTCCCATAGGCAGCCATTCGAGGGAAGCAGTGAAACGGTTCAGCGTCAAGCGCGCAGTCGTTGAGGGGAGTCCAGGGGGAAGCACCCGGCTGCCTCTCGCGCGGCAGCGGCGCCATACGGCCGGGTGGCGGGTGCCCGCGGCGCTTCCGTCGGGTGAATCCGAGGCCGTCGGCGCTCTGATCAGCGTTCGCGGCGGAAGGCTCACAGGGTGAACGAAGGAGGAGGACCACCCCACCGGCGGCTCGGGCGCTTGCTGCGCGACGGGCTCGGCGTCCGCGCCGCCCTGCACCGGCACCGGCTGATGCGGCAGGGTTACGACCGGACCAGGACCTGGCGGGTCCGCAAGAACGGCGCATACGTGGCACTGCTGGTGCTGACGTTCATCGGGGCGCTGCTCCTGTTGTTCCTGGCCATCACGGCCCTCGTCAGCCTGCCGCAGGAGAAGGGGGTCCAAACGCCTGTCCGGTGGATCGACGATCAGTGCGACGGCCGCGACGGCTTCAGCTGCACCGTCCTGCAGTCGCTCTTCATGCCGTTCCTCACCCTCGCTCTGGCCACCGTCACCTACCTGTTCTTCCGCTTCCGACACGTGCGCCGGGCGTACGTGCGCAAGGCACTGGAGGATCCCCACGAACTCGTGGAGACCGCGGGCGGCATCTTCGGCCGGGTCGTCGGCCGCGACCAGCTCTGCTCGGTCCTCATGGAGGACCTCCGCGACCGCCGCTTCCGCCGAACGCACGTCGTCGTCGGCGGCATCGGCACCGGCAAGACGGCGCTGGTGGTGCTGCTGACGCAGCGGCTCGCGGAGCGCGGGGCGGTGCCCGTGCCGCTGCGGCTGCGCGCCGCCGAAAACAATCTCGACTTCCGCGAACTGGCCTTCGACCGCTTCTGCCGGGAGGTGCAGGGCACCATCCGCTCCGCCGCCGAAGCGGAGAAGGTGTGGCGGCGGCTGAGCCAGCAGGGCCGGATCGTGGTGCTCGCGGACGGACTGGACGAAGCGCTCACCACGGAAGCCCTGACGGAGGAGCGCGACACCGTCATCCGGCTGGCCATCCGCCGGGCCAACGAGGAGGGGCTGCCGCTGATCATCACCTCCCGGCCGCACGACTCACTGCGCGGTATGGAGGCCTCCCTCACCGAGCTGGAGCCGCTGAGCGAGGAGGCCGCCCTCACCTACATCTCCTCCGGGGGCGCCGGGGAGGACCGCCAGCGGCTGGACTGGATCGTCGAGCGGGCCGGGATCTCCGAGGCCCCGACCTATCTGGAGATCGCGGCCGAACTGCACGAACAGGGGCTGCTGGAGCGCGCCCTCAGCGTCCCCACGGAGGAGGAGGCGGTGGAGACCAGGGGCGGCGACCGGGCGTCCTTGCGGTTCCATCTGTTCGAGACCTGGCTCAGCGCCCTCATCAGCGGCCGTTTCCGGCCGCACCTGCCGCTCTCCCCGGAGGAGCGCCGCGCGACCGTCCACTACCTGTCCGCGCTGGCGTGTGTGGGACTCGCCCTCGACACCTCCGAGGTGCGCTTCGCCGACGTCGTCAACGAGCAGGACCCCGCCAGCTCCCGCTTCCCCGAGATCGTCCGCGAACTGGCCCGCAGGGTCGGCGACAGCGGTATCGACCTCAGGCTCGCCGCCCACTGGGGCGGCCGGATGGAGCTGGTCGAGCTCGGCGGGGACCGCGTCCGCTTCCAGCACAGCGTCATCCAGGCCCAGCTGGGCGCCCGCTTCCTGAACGCGGTGATCCACCCCGACGTCCCGGACGAGCCCCGCGAGGGATCGTTCTTCCCGGCGGCCCTGCGCAGTCCGGGACGGGAGCTGCTGATCGCCATGGTGCTGCACTCCCGGCTGCCGGACGGCGCGTGCGTCCACGACGAGCCGGGCGCCACGGACCCGGACGGGACCTGCTGGTGCCCGGTGAGCGCCGCCCGCGACCTTCTGATGGAGGCCGCCTGCCAGGCCCAGTCGGTTCGCACCTCCGGACACGACAACGACGACAAGCAGGAGGTGCGCCCCCTCTTCGGCCGCACCCTGCACAGCAAGGCCCTGGAGCTCTACGCGGCGGCCCTGGAGATCGACAGCGTCGACGCCGAGCCGGAGCAGCACCTGATCGCCATGCGGTTGTGCACCTCCTGGCCGGAGCTGCGGGCCCGCGACCCGCACACCCTGCAAACCGCCAAGGCCCTGCTCGTGACCCGGTTCGGCGAGGCAATGCGCGGGGTCGCCCAGCGTCAGACCCTGCGGCCCGCCTACCTGGAACTGTTCGAGATCGCGCGCCTGGAGTCCTCGTACGCCGTCCGTCTCGCCATCGCGCAGGAGATCGGCGCCGGCGGCGACCTCGCCTTCGAGGCGCTCCAGCCCAGGCTGCGCGGACCGCAGGTGGTCGAGACGGGGCGGGTGGAGCGGGAGCCCGACTGGACGGAGGAGATGTGGGGCGGCCAGCAGCCCGAGGTCGTCGGCGAGCGGGAGAGCCGACGCCGCCGGCACGGCGAGGGCCAGGTCGCCCGTATGAAGCGGGAACTGAAGGAGCGTGACCAGCAGCGGCGTAAGGAACGGCGACGGGAGCGCGAGGACCGTGAGGCCGAGGAACGGCAGTGGCGGGACAACACCCTGTGCGCCTGGCTGGTCCCGCTGCTCGTCGGCTCGGTCACCACCCACCGGCACCAGGACACCCCCTACGCGTTCCTGGAGAGCTGGGTGCGCCGCGTCGGTATCCCCGAGGACAGCCCGGACGCGCGCGCCGCACTCGACCTCAACGTGGAGGTTGCACTCGCGCAGGGCTTCAAGTACGCGGCGAACCGGCGGCACCGCCATCCGCACGCCCGGGCCGAAGCCCGCGAGTACCTCAGCGAGCAGGCCTGGGACATGCTCAAGCGCACCCGCTTCTGGTTCACACGCCTGACGCTGCTGCACGCGCTGACCCTGTGGGACCTGCCGGACGGCGCCACGACCTCACGCCCCTCGAGCGGCCACGGTTCCGACCCCGCCCAGCAGGTCCGCCAATGGCTGGCCCGGCCGGACGGCGAACCGGAGCACCCTTTCGTCACGGCGGCCGGGCAGCTGTGCGTGTGGGCGCTCGAGACCCGGCAGCCCGAACGGTTCCTGTGGGTCGACGAGTCGGGCGTCGCGGCGCACGTCGGCTCCCAGACGTCCCGGGGTGAGGCCCGCAAGCACAACCTCTGGATCCCGCCCTCCACCGGCTGGAGCGCCCTCCACCCGAGCGCGCAGCAGCTCCTCGCCGACGTGTTGCTGCTTCTCAACCTGGCCGAGCGCGGCGACTGGCCCACCGACCGCATCCGCCGTCTGCGGCACACCGCCCGCCCCGACCTGCCGCCCTGCCTCACCCTGGACCGCAGCCCGCTCGACCCCGGCCGCACCACCGTCCGCACGGCGTCCTCCCAGGCGGGATCCAACTGCCGCGACGACTGCGCCTTCGAGCTGTGCCCCTACCCGCCCAAGGGCCTCGACGGCCAGCGGGTCGAACTCGGCGAGGCCTTCTGCCGGGCCCAGGCCACCCTCCTGTCCCACTCCCGCTCCGGCCTGCACCGCAGGGCGTCCTGGCAGCGCCGCACGAGCATCGCGGAGTTGCGGGCGTTCTGGGAGTCGATGGGGCATCGGGCACAGCACAACGCACGGCCGCGGTGAGCAGCGGCGCCACGCCGTTTTCGCCTGACCGGAGGTGTGAGTCCGGGGCCCGACCCGTCGCGGCCAGGAGGTGTGAGTCCGGGGCCCGACCCGTCGCGGCCAGGAGGTGTGAGTCCGGGGCCCGACCCGTCGCGGCCAGGAGGTGTGAGTCCGGGGCCCGAC
>NZ_JBIBAF010000012.1:247955-292059 GCF_042899705.1 Streptomyces sp. NPDC013187
CCCGTCGCGGCCAGGAGGCGTGGCGCCGTCACCGCTCCAGGCTGGGGCAGGCCTCCAGAGCCGCCACGAGACCGGCCGCGTCCGTACCGAGCTTGCGGTAGACGGAGGACATCTGCTGTCGCACCCCCTGCTCGGTGATGCGGAGCTGCTTCGCGACCACCGATGCCGGGTGGCCCTGGGCGGTCATCTCGGCGGCCTTGCGTTCCTGGGCCGTGAGCATGTCGGTCTGGGCGTAGCGGAGGGGGAGCGGGCGCATGCCCGCCGCGGACAGCTCCTCCCTCGCCCGCGCTGCCAGGGCCTCGGCACCGCAGTGCACCGCCCCTTCAAGCCCTTGGTAGAGCCGGTCGGCGGCCTTCTGCAACCGGCCGTTACGTGACAGCGCGGCCCCGTGACCGACCAGGGCACGGGCCAGCTCGTAGGCGGCCGGGGAGCGTTCCAGGTGGTCGACGGCCTGGTCGTAGAGGTCGAGTGCGGCCGGTCCACCGGTGACCTCGGCGAGGGTGTGCAGCGACTGCCCGATGACGGAGGCGGCGCCGAAGTCGCGGGCGCGCTTCACGGCCTCCTGGGCGTGGCGGATCGCCTCGTCGGGGGCCGTGGGGGCCAGTGCGGACGCGAGGCCGAGCTGCCATGAGCACCAGGCGGGGTTGCGCCAGGCCCGCTTGTCCAGCCAGGCCCCGACGGCGGTGAGCAGCGCGATCGCGTCCGCTTGCCGTCCCTCGGCCAGGAGCAGTTCCGCGTACACGGTCCGGGGGTCGGGATAGATGACGGCGTTCGGAGTCACGGCGCCGTACGCGAACTCGTCGGCGAGCTGACGCGCCTCGGTGATCCGCCCGCGGGCCAGCAGTGTCTGGATGAGCACGCCGACGGCGAACCACTGGGCGGGCACCGCCCCGTCCACCTTCTCGGCGATACGCAGCCCTTCCCGGACCAGGTCCTCGGCTTCGGCGAGACAGCCACGGCGGTAGCGGATGTAACCGGCCAGGGTCTGCCCCAGGGCCAGGTGGGACCCCCGCCAGCCCTTGCTCACACACTCGGCGATGCCCTTGTTGAACAGCTCCTCCGCACGCCGCGGCTGGTCGCCGTACATGAACACCATGGCGACCGACACGGGCACCTCGAAGCCCCGGTTGTCGTCGGTCCAGCTCATCCCGCCGTCCAGAGCCTTCTCGGCGTAGGTGAGCGAGGTCTCCCGTGGTTCGCCGCGTTTCATGGAGTCCCAGGCCCGCAGGCCCATGATGCAGCGCTCCTCCAGGCTGCGACCGGGCAGTTGTCCGGCCAGCCGGGTCAGCGTGCGGGAGCGGGCGGGTGAGTCCACCTCGTCGGTGCGGACCATGCTCCACACGAAGTGATCCGCCTGCATGCGGAGTTTCACGCGCGGGTCGGCGGCCTTCCGTGCCTCCTCGGCGGCCACCGTCGCGGCCTCCGCCAGCTGGTCGGTGTGAGCCAGTGCCTGAGTCAGCGTGTAGACGATCGACGCGTGCAGATCGGGGTCGATGTCCGGCTCCGTCAAGGCCTCCCGGAGGTGGCGCACGGTGGTGGTCGGCTCGATCAGGAAAGTGCAGCAGGCCAGTTCGTACAGGATCGCGGCCCGGTCCTCGGGCAGGGGCGGCTCTCGCAGCGCTCGGGTCAGCAGCCTTCGCGCGGTATCGGTGGCCCCGGCTCGGAGACTCTCGCGAGCGGCCTCGCGCAGACATGCCACGGCGTCGGGCTTGCCCTCGCACGGCACTTCCAGCAGGTGTCGCGCGGCCGCGGTGGGGCGTGCGGCTCGCAGCGACTCCGCGGCGAGGTTGTGCAGGAGGACCCGGAAACCGGAGCGGATGTGACGGTAGATGGACGTGGCGATCAACGGGTGGACGAATTCCAGCTCGCCCTTCGGACCCTGCCCGTCGGCCAGGATGCGGGCGGCGCGCAGATTCGCGGTCGCCTCCGCCGCGTCCTCCTCGCCGAGCACCGCGATGGACGCGGCGAGTTGCGGTGCGAAGGGTGAGCCCAGGACGGCCGCGGTCTGAGCGAAACGGACCGTCTTCGTGTCGAGTCGCTGGAGCCGCTCGTAGAGCCCGGGCCCCTTCACCGTCGCGGCGAACTCGCGCATGGCGGGCAGGTCCCGCTCGGTGCCCTTGAGCTGGTGATCGCCGAGCCGGATGGCGAGTTCCACCGCTTCGAAGGGGCTCCCGCCGGTGACCTCCCAGCACTCCTTGCAGAACCTGTCCTCGGCGTCCTTCCCGAGCTCGTTCCTGATGATCCGGGTGACGCTGTCCGCGCTGAGCCGGTCTAAGGCGAACGGACGCCTGCCGTGCCGGCTTGCGAGCGTCCGGAACGCGTCGCCCTCGGGCGGGAGTTCGTCGGGCCGGTAGGCGGCCACGACCAGCAGGGGGAGGTCCTCGGCTCTCGGGGCGAAGGAGGCGAGCCATCCGAGGGACTCGGTGTCGGCCCAGTGCAGGTCGTCCAGGAGCAGGACGACGGGTGCCTTCCTGACGACCAGGCGGGTCATGACCCAGTCGAGACCCTCGCGTACGCAGAGCGGGTCCGGAGTCCGGGCGGCGCCCTTCGCCTCGAGGCCGAGCGCCGCCGAGACGATGTCGTACCAGCTGCCCAGAGCGCTGCGGAGCTTGTCCGAGTCCATCCTCGCCAGTGACGGCTGGACGAGCTGGCGCACCACGTGGAACGCCAGCTGCTGGTCCTTCTCGCCGCCCCGGCCCGAGAACACGGTGAAACCGTGCGCCGCGGCCCGGGCACGGGCCTGGTTGACGAGGGCTGTCTTGCCCAGTCCGGCAGAGCCGGTGAAGGCGAGGAGCCCGCTGCTCCGAGCTCGCGGAACCCCGTCGACGGCGTAGCGAAGCTCCGCCAAGGCGGCTTCCAGTGCGCGCAGTTCGCGTCGCCGCTCCAGCAACGGCCGGTTTGCGGAGGTCGGTTGCCGAAACTCCTGCTCCATGTGCCGCACCGCTTCCTGTCGTCGGCCATCGGAGAGACGCGACGAGCGTATGCCCATGTGGGTGCGGGATTGGACTGATTTGATGGTCAGTGCAACTGGAAAGGATGAATCGTGTCAGGGGGCGGTTCGGAGCTTCCTCCCTTCGGGTAATGTCCCTCGGTCATTTCTCCCGGGGATCGTCGGCCGGGGCTCTCATGCCGGAACAGGTGCGACCGCCGCGTCCGCATAGCGCGGCACCGTACGAGACCAGTAGTAGCAGCCGCGGATCCAGCCGATCATGCCGTCCACGTAGCCGGCACCCGCTGGGCTCAGTGCCGGTTCGATGTCCGCGTAGAGCTTCTCGACCTCGACGATCGTGCCGTTGATCTGCCGGATGGCGAGCAGCACCGCCGCGGGCAGCGAACAGCGGTGCGCGCGTTCGTAGGCGAGTGCCAGATTGATCATCCCGCCCGTGCGTCGTTCCTTCACCGCGGAGAAGAGGTCGGGTATCCAGACCGCCGCATCGGCCGACAGTCGGCTGAGGCGCCGCATCACGGGATGGTCGAGTTCCTCCTGCGTGAGCTCGCAGGGCTGCGCGGCCTCGCACAGTGGGAAGAACGGTTCGACGCCCGCGGTCAGCGACCGTATGGAACTGCACAGGCCGGTCCGGGGCGGAAGGGGGTGTGCCTGTGCCACGGCCTCGTACAGCAGGCCGTGGACGTACTCACGGCTCCTGGCCGCCCAGCGCGCCGCCTGCGCGGGGGTGCAGCGTTCCCGCACCTGCTCGTGGAGATCGGCCAGTGCGGCGCCGAGGGGCGTGGTGGGCGCCTGACCGTCGCGCAGGATCCCGACGCTTTCGCAGAGCATCGGCAGCAGCCGGGCCGGTGCCTCCCGGCCGACCTCCTCCGCCTGGTCGTCGAAGACGAACTGGTAGGCGATCTGATTGGCCGCGATCCGGAGCAGGCCGGAGTCCATGGCCGGGCCGTTGAAGGACGCGAGCTCCGCGGGGCGCGTGCGGGCGATCATCGTCGCCACCTCGGGCTCGGCGGTCAGCCCGTACTCGGCGAGCCAGGCGTCGACGCCTGCCGCCGCCTCGGCCTCGTGGTCGTTGCGCCGAAACGGAAAGGGCATGTGCAGATGGGTGTCGATCAGCTCCACCAGATTGGACGCCGCGTCCTCGTCCCGATCGCCGACGGTGATCTCCTCATGCGTGATCGGCATTGTCGCCACCTGCCCTTGGTGAACCCGGCACTTCCACGATGTCCGCATGTGCGGGACGGGACCTGCGGGAGCGTGGCTCGCAGGACATCACGAGCGATCGCTGTCCGAGAGTGATCGCCGGGCGCTGGCGCTCGTCGCGGCCCGGGAGATGGTGCAGACGCCAGCGGCCGGCGATGGTCGCGAGCGCCAGAGTGGTCTCCGCCATGGAGAACGCGTCCCCGAGACACTTGCGGCTGCCCGCGGAGAACGGCATGGTCGCGCGGCGCTGCTCGGCGGTGGCCCGGCCCGGCAGCCAGCGCTCGGGGAGGAAACGCTCCGGGTCGGGGAACGTGCCAGGGGAGTGGTGCAGGAGGTAGGGGCTGTACAGCACGGTGGCGCCCCGGGGCAGCCGGCGGCCGGCCAACTCCGTCTCCGCGGTGGTGATCCGGGTGAAGAGCCAGCCGGGCGAGGTGTGCCGCAGTGTCTCGGAGATCACGCTCCGGGTGTAGACGAGTCGCGGCAGATCATCGGGGCCGGGGCGCGCTCGTCCGTCTAGCACGGCATCGACCTCCGCGTGCAGCCGGCCCTCGGCCTCCGGATGGCGGGCCAGCAGACCGAAGGCGTCGGTGAGGCACAGCGCGGGCGCCTCGACCCCCGTGAGCAGCAGTGTGACCAAGTGGTCGTGCACCTCCTGCGCCGTCGAGGACGGCGTGCCGTCCTCGCGTCCAGCCGACAGCAGCGTTCCCAGGACGTCGTCGCGGGGAGCGCTCCCGCCGCGCCCGGCGATGGCCGTGGCGATGATCGCGTGCATGCGCTCGACCGCCCGCCGATAACGGCGGTTCGCGGGCGTCGGGATACGGAAGAGCCCGTCGACCGGCACGATCGTGCGGACGAACAGGCCGCGGACGATGACGGTCAGACAGTCCCGCACCTCCGCCGTCGTGGTCGCGTCGAGTGAGTCGGAGAGGAGGACGCGACTGATGGCGCGGGTCGTCAGTGCCATCATGGCCGCGCTGACGGGGACTTCCCGACCCGCCCGCCAGTCCTGGCACGCCGCCTCGGCCTCGTCGACGATCAGGTCCGTGTACCGGGCGATACGTGACGGGCGGAAGTCGGGTTGCAGCAGCCTGCGTTTGCGCCGGTGTGTGTCCTGGCGGCACGTGACGAGCCCGTCGCCCATCAGCTTTCCGAGCCTGTCGTAAAGCGGGCCGCCCTTGTCGAAGGTGCCCGGGTCCATGAGGACCTGGTGGACCAACTCCGGGTGGCACACCATCCAGGCGCGCTGAGGGCCCAGCCGCAACTCGACGAGATCACCGTGTGCGGGCAAAGAATTCAGAAACGCCAGCGGCCGACGGGCCAAGGCGATACCGTGACTGATGAATGGGAATATGCCTGGAGCAGTACCGACCGTCCATGTGCGCTCGGCTTCGGGAACGAGGCCGCTCATCGAGAACCACCTGCCTCAGTCGACCAGATAAGTCGGTGAAGTTTCACCGACCTGGTACTTGCACCATGTACTGCCCAGTCAAGGCTGCCCGCCGACCTGGTGAACCCTTTCTCCGAGGGGGCGCACGGGTGCACGGGGAAGCGCTGGGCGAATCATTGTCGATGCATGTCAGCACGGCTGATGCTTCTCGCCTGTCACTTGAGCGTCTTGAGTGGCCCCTTTTCCCTCGCCTTTCCCTCGCCGAACCTTCGATGCGAAATGCACAGCTCCCGGATCGGCGGAGCCTGAAGGTGGCTCCGCCCGTACCGCTCGGCCGGTGGACTATCCGCGGTGACTCTCCGGCGGCGCCAGATATCCACCCCCCACCCCACCCGTGTCGATCACGATCTGGTCCACGGCGATCCCCGGATCCACCATGAACACCCTCAGCACGTGCTCACCGGGCGCGGACACCGTCAGCCGGGTCGTCAGCTTCTCGATTCCCTCCTCCACATTGCGGGCCCAGGCGTCGCCCCGGTTGCCGGTGGCGATCGCCTGGCCCGACAGGACGGTCGGGGGCCGGTCGTCGAGGGCGACCGCGACGCGCCGCTCGCCGCGTTCGTCGAGGGAGGGCAGGCGGAAGACCGTCACCGGGAACGAACCGGCCGTGGAGAAGCGGACCCGGTAACGCAGCTCCGGCGACCGGGAGGTGAGGTTCTCGGTGATCGGCGGTGCCGTCGTCGGGACCGCCTCGACGGCGGCCGTGCGGCGGCCCAGCCCCCGTACGGTCCGCCATCGCGCCCCGCCGCGCGGCACCTCGCGGTCGAAGTGCGCGGCGTCGATCGACACATAACCGTGGGCCTCGACGAAGCCTCGGGCGCGCCGGTGCGCCCGTTCCCCGTCGTTGACCACCAGCAGTGGCACCTGGATGCTCCGGCCGGCACCGGTGAAGGTGAGCGTCGGACGGTGGGTGCCCTCCGGCGTCCGCGCCCAGTCGATCTCGGCCCACACCCTGATCTGGTCGGTGAGTTCGCCGCCGGTCGTGCTCAGCCGGACCCATGGGGCGCTCGGCTCGGCCCGCCATTCCAACGGCAGGAAGCCGGTGTTGAAGACGTCCACGAAGCGGCGGTCCCGGGTGTATGAGGAGAAGGACAGCGGGCGGTCGGTGCCCGTCTCGTTGCCCTCGGAGGCCAGGCCCAGGCCCGACGTCTCCTGGCGGGGGAGCCGGGTCACGGCCGGGCGGCCCGGCGCCTTCGGGATCTCCGAGGGGTAGGGGTTGACGATGCCGTCCCACTTCCCGCCCGCGATCTCGGTGTTGTAGCGCCGGGTGATCGCCTGCTCCTCGGCGTGGGCCGCGTCGGCCAGGTCCGCGAAACGGTTGGTGCCCGCCCCGCGGCCCTGGCGGACGGCGAGCGCGTTGCGGTCCGCCCAGTAGTACTTCAGGTTCATCAAGTACGCGCCGTGGACCGGGTATTCGACCAGCTCGTAGTAGGCGTCCCGACAGGCCTCGGGCAACTTCGCGCCGAGTCGGCGCGCGCGTTCCAGCAGGTCCTCGTAGGCCGTCATGCGGCGGCCCGCCTCGTCGCCGTGATGCACCGTCGAGAAGACCGCCCGGTCGATGAACTCCGGGCGTCGCTCCGCCGCCAGGCGGTAGTACTCCGTGCGAAGGGCGGCGATCTCCGAGCCGTACCGCCGGCCGAACTGGCGGCCCGCCCACTCCACGAGGAAGTCCTCGACGTCGCCGGGACCCCAGCGGTCCACGTCCCAGGCCATGTCCAGGCAGAAGGAGAGTCCCGTCTCGATCGACTTGATGTCACCGACGTTGAAGATCCACATGCGGTCCACCTGATGCTCGTGGACCCGGCGCAGCTCCTGCCACACCTTGCTCAACTGGGTGGTGTCCAGCCATAGATAGCTCCGCGGGCGCCCCCAGTAGGAGAGGTGGTAGTAGATGCCGTTGCCGCCGGGGCGTCGGCGCTCGGCCTCGTTCGGGAGCTGGCGCATGTTGCCGTGGTTGTCGTCCGGCCAGATCAGTGTCACGTCCTCGGGGACCTGGACGCCCGCGTTGTACAGCTCCAGAACCTCCTTGTAAGGAATGAAGATCTGCGGCTCGGCCGCCGGTCCCACCTCCTCGGCCAGGATGCGGCGCTGGTCGGCGATGATGTCGTTCATCACCACGACCTTCTCCGGGACGGTGGTGGCGTGCTTCGTCTCGAGCGCGGAGTCGTGCAGGCCCCGCATGCCGATGGTCCAGCTGCTCTCGTAGGCGGCGTTCTGGCGGGCCCGCGCCCGCCAGTAGTCGGAGATGACGGAGGGGTTGACCGTGTAGTCGTAGAGGGGGAGCGTGCCGTCTTCGTCCCGGTGTTCCTCGGCCCAGGGCTGCCATTCGTGGACGCCGTTGCGCAGCATGGCTTCGGGGTGGCTGGAGCCCACCACGATGCCGTAGCGGTCGGCCAGTTCGGGGTTCTCGCGGTGTTTGTTGAAGAAGTCGGAGTAGGGGTGCATCGCGGGCCAGAGGTAGTTGGCCTTGAGGCGGAGCAGCAGCTCGAAGACCCGCTCGTAGGTTCTCGGGCCGATGTTCTTGTCCGGCTCCTGGGTGCGGTGCGACCAGGTGGTGAGGTTCTGCTCGTCGTTGATGAAGACGCCCCGGTAGCGGACGGCGGGTTCCCGGCGGACGAAGGGGCCCGCAGGGACCGTCACCGTGTCGCGCCGGACCACGGGGACGTCGGCCCACCAGTACCAGGGCGACACGCCGATGCGTTCCGAGGTGTCGTAGACGCCGTAGACCGTGCCGCGGCGGTCGCTTCCGGCGATGACCAGGGCACGTCCCACGCCGGGCAGCGGGCGGTCGACGACCTGGGTGACGGACGCCTCCCAGCGGCCCTTCACCCGGGACACGTCCAGGCGTCCCCGCCCGATGAGCCCGTCGATCACGGGGCTCGCGCCGATCGTCCCCACCAGGATCAGGAGTTCGGCACGCGGCGGCACGGTGTGCAGGAGCCTCGGCCGTACGCCGCCGACGCGCTCCACGTCCGCCTGGAGGTCGCCGGCCGCGCGGATGACGGCGTGGTCGTCCGCCGTGTCCACGAACACGTCCACGGCAGTGCCGTCCTGGAGCAGGGGGAAGTCCGGGCGGCGGGCCGCGGAGGCGGCCTCGGCGGTGACGACGGGAAGCATGGGAGCGGCGCCTGCGGCGGCCATGCCTCGTAAGAAGGACTTGCGGGTGACGGACGGGAGCGAAGGTCTCTGCGGCACTGGGTACTGCCTTTCCGCGCCGGCCCCGCGACGGTTCCTCGTCCGGCCGTCGGCGGGGCTGCGCACAGGGGATTGGCATGAGCAGGCTAGAAAGCGCTTGCCGCAGCACCCTAGGGGAGGCTCTGTGAGGGCGTCCAGATGGGGGCGGTGGGTCCGCTGGTGCGGGACTTCCCGCCCGGCCACCGCCGAAGTGCACCTCTGCTCGACCCTCGGTCCACACCCGGCCGTGACAGCCGGCCGGCCCGCGTACGGCCGCCGCCTCGGCGCCCTCCCTCGACGAGGGCTCGGGCGGGCGCCGCCGTCGGTGTGCGCCGACTCCGGGTGCTCCCGCCGCTCAGAAGGAGCCGTCACCCTCCACGAGCCGGGCCAGGTTCGCCAGGGCCGTGCGCGTGCCCGTCTCGTTGTCCGCGGCGGGCACGGCGTCGGGAATGCCCTCGTGCACCATCAGCACATCGGTGCCGCCGCCCTTCGCGTCGGTGAGCGTGGTCGTCAGCGTCATGGTTCCGCCCAGCGCGGGGTCGGTGGTCTCGAACTCCAGCACCTCCACCACCTGCTCGTCCGGCACCAGCCGCGCGAAGTGGCCGTGGTACGTGTCGGTGTGCGCGGCCGACTTCCCCGAGGCGTCCGGTGCTTCGTAGGTGAGCGAGACACGGAACCTGCCGCCCTCACGGGCGTCGAACTCGTGCACCTCGCCGCTCATGCCGGTCGGCACCCGCCAGCGTGCGATCGCCTCCGCGCTCACCAGCGCCCGGTAGACGGCGGGACGAGGAGCGTCGACGTGGCCGGAGACCCGGGACGTGTACATGGGGCCACCCTAGGCGCTGCCCCGGGGATCGGGCGGCAGACGCGGACGGCCGGTCCGTGCGGAAGGGCTCAAGCGGTGTGGTCCGCCCCGTTCGGCAGGGGCGGTTCCGATGCGAGGCGGCGCAGCTCCCCGTCGGTGAGGAGGCGGGAGCGCAGCAGGAAGCGGACGCCCTCCGGGGCCTCCAGCGAGAAGCCGCTGCCGCGGCCGGGGACCACGTCCACGGTGAGATGGGTGTGCGACCAGTACGTGAACTGGTCCGCGCTCATCCAGAACGGCGTGTCCCCGGCCACGTGCCCCAGCAGGACGTCCGAGGCGCCCACGCGGAACTCGCCCCGCGGGTAGCACATCGGGGCGCTGCCGTCGCAGCAGCCGCCGGACTGGTGGAACATCACCGGCCCGTGCGTCCCGGTCAGCCGCCGCAGCAGTTCTTCGGCGGCGGGGGTGAGTTCGACGCGTCCTGTGCGCACGGACATGTGGTCCTCCTTGCGGCGGCGTGGGTCGGGAACCGGTCCTTGTCGCGAGTCCTCCAGTATCCGCCGCCGCACCGGCCAGGACCATGAGGCGGGAGAGGCAGCGACGGCCTGCGGACCGGCGCGGGGACCCTACCGGGGGCGCTGGTTGAATGCCGGTCGTGACCGAAACCGACACGCACCGGTCCGACCGCTGGGTCCGGTACTTCGACCGACGTGGGTATCCCCGTGCACGGCGGCTCGCCGCCGGCATGGAAGGGACCGTCTACCGGCTCCGGGACGGGATCGTGGCCAAGGTGTGGGACGGGCGCCCTCCCGAGGACTTCGGCCTGACCCGACGGCTGTACGCCGACATCGCAGCGCATCCCCTGCCCTTCGGCACTCCGGAGATCCTCGACGTCGAGGAGCACGACGGGGTGCTCGTCAGCTACGAACGCGAGCTCGGGGGACGCCCGTTGCGCTCGGACCACGACGGCGGCGAGCCGCCCGCCCGTGACCTGCCCCGCCGGGAGAGCGACGCCCTGCTCACCGTCCTGCGCGCACTGGCCTCCGTCCCGGGAAGCGAGGCCATGCGGCGCCTGGTGATCCAGGGGGACGACCGGCCGCTCTGGCAGGGCCACTCCCGCTTCCCCGACGCGCTCGCCGCCCTCGTGGAACGGGCCGCCGGCCGGAACCACGACGCCCTCACCGCGCACGTGCCCGGACTTGCGGACGTCGTGTCCCGCACGGCCGCCGAGCTGCGGGCGCTGCCCGGCCGGGCCGACAGCGTCATCCACGGCGACCTGGTGCCGCCCAACATCCACATGGACGAGGCCGGGCGCCCGGTCGCCGTCCTCGACTTCGGATTCTGCACCACCGCCGGCGACCCCGCCTTCGAGGCCGCGGTCACGGCCGCCGTCTGGGACATGTACGGACCTCACGCCGCCCACCACACCGCCGAGCTGACCCGTCTCTTCGCCCGGGAACTGGGCCATGCCGAACAGGACCTGATCCTCTACCGGAAGGCCTACGCCCTCATCACGTACGACCTCTTCGGCGCGGGCCCGCACGACGGGCACTTCCGCTGGTGCGCCACCTTGCTGCGGTGACGCCGACTACAGCAGGTCGCGGGGGACCTTCTCGTTCCAGGTGCGGGAGAAGACCCGGCGGTCGGACTCGTACGCGTCGAGGGTCGCGTCGACGAAGAAGTCCGTCTCGTCGCACGTGAGCCGGGTGTGGGTGACCACCCGTACGTCCCAGTCGTCCCGCCCGAACCGCATGGTCCACGTGGTCTCGCCGCCGACCGAGGTGAAGTCGTCGGCGACCGCCGTGTAGCGCTCGTGGGCGCGGCGGCCGGACTCCAGGCCGATGTCCTCGAAGCGGACCGTGCCCCGGTCCTTCACGATGTCCAGCTCGGAGTGGTAGCCGATCAGGTCCCGCTTGACGTCCCAGCGCTCCTCCGGGGGCGTCACCTGGGTCATGGCGAGCGGGGGAGTGCCCTCGGGCTCACCGAAGGGCGACGACGGCACCTCGTCGGGCTCCTCCACCGGCCGCACCGGCAGAGTGAGCGTGCTGGAGTGCTCGTGGACGCTGAGCAGGGCCGGCTTCGGTGCCGGCCAGGCCAGCGGCCAGTAGGACGTCGACAGGGACAGCCGGATGCGGTGGCCGGGCGGGAACGCCTGCGCCACACCGTTCAGCGGGATGGTCGCCCGGTAGCGCCGCCCCGGCTCCAAGGGCTCCGGCGACTCCGTGCTGTCACGGCGGGTCAGGTTCAGGATGCCGTACGAGACACGCGTCGCGGAGCCGTCGGGGCTCACGTCGGACAGCCGCGCGGCCACCATGGCGACCGGCTCGCTGACCGACAGGTCGAGTTCCACGCTCGGCGAGCCGAGGATCTCCAGCGGCTCGGTCAACGGCTCGGTGTCGAACACGAGGGAGCCGCCGTCCTCCTCCCGCTGGTCGTAGGGCAGGTCCGGGGGAGCGTTGTAGGAGGCCCACTTGCCCGCGAACTGGCCGACGGACAACGGGGAGCGCACGGTCATCGCCGCACCGCCCTCCGGCGCCTCCGCGGTCGCGTCCCGCGCGGGCCCGATCGTGTGCCGGGTGAGCGGGTGCGTGACGGGCCGGATGTGCGGGGACGGCCAGTCCGGCTCGCCCACCCAGCGGCCCGGCCGCTCCTCGTACGAGGTGGAGGGCGGCACGCTGTCCTGCATCCATGCCTGGAGCATCGGCCCGTCCATGACGCCGTTGTCGGCGCCCTTGAGCCAGTGGTCCCACCACCGCACGAGCTCCTGGAGGTAGCCGATCGCGGGGCCGGGCTCCCCGAGGTGGGGGAACTTGTGCGACCAGGGGCCGATCAGGCCCTTGCGGGGCACGTCCAGGTTGCCGAGCAGCCGGGTCACGGCGTTGGAGTAGCCGTCCGCCCAGCCGCTGGAGGCCAGGACCGGACACTGCACGCTGGTGTAGTCCTCGCACACCGAGGCGTGCCGCCAGTAGTCGTCGCGGCGCTGGTGCCGCAGCCACTCCAGCACCCAGGGCTCGGTGTTCTCCAGCCGCTCGTGCCACATCTCGCGCCAGCGCTCGCCGACCACGGCCGGGTCGGGCGGGCAGGTGCCGTAGGCGAACATGGTGCCCGCCTCGGCCAGGTTGTCCGACAGCAGGGCGCCGCCCATGTAGTGCATGTCGTCGGAGTGCCGGTCGTCCGTGAAGGACGCGATGGCGATGGCCTTCAGGCTCGGCGGCCGGCGGGCCGCCACCTGCAGCGCCGCGAACGCGCCCCAGGAGATGCCCATCATGCCGGTGCCGCCGTCGCACCAGGGCTGCTCCGCCAGCCAGGCCAGGACCTCCTCGGCGTCGGCCTGCTCCCGTTCCAGGTACTCGTCGCGCAGCACACCCTCCGAGTCACCGGTGCCGCGCAGGTCGACGCGGACACAGGCATAGCCGTGCCCGGCGAGGTAGGGGTGGTGGATCGAGTCCCGTACGGCCGTCAGATCGCGCTTGCGGTACGGGATGTACTCCAGCACCGCCGGCACCGGCTCCTGATCGGAGGAGGTGGGGCGCCAGATGTGGGCGGAGAGCCGGACCCCGTCGGACATCGGGATCGTGACGTGCTCTTCTTCCTTCGTCTCGTACGGCAGGTTGGTCACGTAACGCATGGAAGTGACGTGCTCCTCACTTTCGCGCGGCGTCGGTCTCGGCCGGGGCGTCCTCGAAGGCCAGACCCAGGGCGGCCACGCAGTGGTCGAACTTCTCCCGCAGCTCCGCCTCGTCGGCCCCGCCGGTGTAGATGTGCGCCAGCTCGTAGCTGTAGCTGTCCTGTCCGGGCAGCTCCGAGAGCCTGTCGCCCTGCTCGGGGATCACCTCGATGCGCACGCCCGGGGTCTCCCGCTCGATGCGGGCGATCTCCTCGGGGCCCGGCACCCGGCGCACCACACCGTCGGTGAACCAGCGGTGGTACCACTTCGCGGCCATGGCGTACTCGCCCTCGCGGTGCGGCATGTGCGGGTCCTCGCCGAGGGCGAGACGGACCATGCAGTGGTGGTTGGGCACGCCGTCCACGTACTGGAACAGCTCCGCGTGCGACTGGGAGTGCCGCGGGTTGATCTCCAGCAGGTTGATCTCCTGGGTCCGCGGGTCGTAGAAGTACTCGATGCTGAAGGTGGCCGAGTCCATGCCGATCTGCCGCATCACGCGCTCGCTGACGTCGTGCAGCTGCGCGATGACCGGCGGCGGCAGCGTCGAGGGGTACTGGTGGCGCAGGAAGCAGGGGGAGTCCGGGTACTGGATGGAGTCCAGGACCCCGTAGACCGTCACCTCGCCCTGGTGGACGTAGCCCTCGACGGCCACCTGGACGCCGGACATCGACTCCTCCGCCAGGCACACCCGGCCGCCCACGCCGTTCATCTCCGGCGGCAGGTCGATGCGTTCGAGGATGTGCTCGAAGGGGCGGCCGATGCGGGATATGCCGTCGCGGATCTCGGAGACGGCCTTGTGGAACTCCTCCTCGTCATCGACTCCGAAGGCGAGCTCCGAGGAGTACGAGAGGGCGGGCTTGAGCCACATCGGGAAGGTCACGTCCTCCGGCGGGCGCGGCGGCTCGGCCGACAGGTCGACCTGGCCGAAGCGCGGGTGCCGGTCGGTGACCTTCTGCTGCTCCAGCCGGCTCCAGTACTTGTGCTCGCACTTGACCACCGATTCCAGGCTGGTGCTGCGGGTGCCGTAACGCTCGCTCAGCATCGGGACGAGGGTGCTGACCGGGAAGTCCCAGTAGCCCACGATCGCGTCGATGCTGCCGTCGAACGCGTCGAGCACGCCCTGGGCCTTGTCGAGCAGCGTGGGCAGGTCCACCTCGCCGACCTGGAGCTCCTCGATCGTCAGCAGCGGGTGAAAACGCAGCTGCTCGGCTCCCGGGACCTGCTGAAGTGTGGGCAGGTTGGCCTCGTCGAGCCCGATCACGAAGACGTTCTTCACCGTCTCGTCAGACACGGCTCTCCTTCCGACGGCGTACGGCCCGAAGGCCGTCTTGCAAGATCGTCGGAGTACCCCTCGTGTCTGCCGGCATGCCGCTCCGGACACCGCGCCCCGTTCCGGACGGCAAGGGGCATGCCTGCCGCCGTGGTGGGAACGCGGGGCGGGCAAGGACGGCGTGGCCGGTGAGCCGAGCCACGCCGTGGACGACACCGGCAAAGGGGAAGTTGTGCAGCCCGAGCAGGAAAAGTCCGCACCCCAGGTCGTGTCCGAGCCGGACCCGCCCTACGACTCCGACAAGCAGCAGCGGCCCGGCCGGGAGGCCGAGATGCGCAGCAAGCCGCGCTACCGGGCGAGCCGGTACCGGGCGAGCGGGAAGCTGGAGGGGAAGACCGCGCTGATCACAGGCGGCGACTCCGGCATCGGCCGGGCCGTCGCCCTGCTGTACGCGCGCGAGGGTGCCGACGTCGCCGTCGTCCACCTGCCCGAGGAGCAGGTGGACGCCGAGCGCGTGCGCGGGGAGGTGGAGGAGCAGGGCAGGCGCTGTCTGCTGCTGCCCGGCGACCTCACCGACCCGGAGTTCTGCCGAGCGGCCGTCGAACGGACGGTGGCGGAACTCGGGGGCCTGAACATCCTGGTGAGCAACGCGGCCTACCTCAACAGCAAACTGGAACTGGAGCAGTTGACGGCTGACGACTTCGACCTGACGTTCAAGACGAACGTCTACGCGTACTTCCACCTGCTCATGGCCGCCCTGCCGCATCTGGAGCCGGGCGACGCGGTCATCGCCACCGCGACCGAGGAGGCCCTCAAGGGCAGCACCACGATGATCGACTACGCGGCGTCCAAGGCCGCGCTGATCACGCTGACGAAGTCCGTCGCCGTGCACCTGGCCAAGCGGGGGGTGCGCGCCAACGTGGTCGCTCCGGGCCCGACCTGGACGCCTCTCAACGAAGCGGATCCGCACATGCCGCCGGACGGGCTCGCCCACATCGGCAGCGAGGCGCCGCTGGAACGCGCGGCCCAGCCCGAGGAGATCGCGCCGACGTACGTCTACCTCGCCTCCGACGCCGACTCCAGTTACACCGTCGGCGAGGTCATCGCGGTGACCGGCGGCATCGTCGACACGCGGTAGCCCGGTTCACACCCCGGCGGGCAGGGGCTGTTCCGCCCAGATGGTCTTGCCCGTGGCCGTCTGGCGGCTGCCCCACCGCTCGGCGAGCTGGGCGACGAGCAGCAGTCCCCGCCCGCCCTCGTCGAAGACCCGGGCCCGGCGTAGATGCGGCGCGGTGCTGCTGCCGTCGGACACCTCGCAGATGAGGGTCGCGTCGCGGATCAGCCGCAGCTCGATGGGGGCGCCGCCGTACCGCAGCGCGTTGGTGACCAGTTCGCTGACGATGAGTTCCGTAGCGAACTCCGCCTCCGTGAGCCCCCATTCGGCCAGCTGCTCACCCGCCATCCTGCGCGCCCGGGCCACGGCCACGGGGTCCGGCGGCAGCTGCCAGGTGCGGACCTTCCCGGCGTCGAGCATGGTCGTCCGCGCCAGCATCAGCACGACGTCGTCGTCGGGCCGGCCGGTCAGCAGCGTGCGCAGCACCTGCTCGCAGGTCTCCTCCAACTCGCCCATGGGGCTGCTCAGTGCCTCTCTCAGCAGGGCGGTACCGACGCCGATGTCATGCCCGGGCGCCTCGAGCAGGCCGTCGGTGTAGAGGGCGAGCAGGCTGTTCTCCTCCAGCTGGATCTCGGAGGCCTCGAACGGCAGGCCGCCCAGGCCCAGCGGCGGCCCGGCCGGCAGGTCCAGGAACCGCACACCACCGTCGGGCGTGACCAGCGCGGGCGGCGGATGCCCGGCGCGGGCCATGGTGCAGCCGCGGGACACCGGGTCGTACACGGCGTACAGGCAGGTGGCGCCGACCTGCCCCGGCGTCTCCTCCGCCCCGCGCGCCTGCGGGCCCTCCTCCCGGTCGAGCCGGATGACGAGGTCGTCCAGCTGGGTGAGCAGCTCGTCGGGGGCGAGATCGACATCGGCGAGCGTGCGTACCGCGGTCCGCAGGCGGCCCATCGTGGCCGACGCGTGGATGCCGTGGCCGACCACGTCGCCCACCACCAGAGCGACGCGGGTGCCGGACAGCGGGATCACGTCGAACCAGTCGCCTCCGATGTCCGCACCGGACCCGGTCGGCAGATAGCGGTAGGCGATGTCCACCGCCGCCAGCTCCGGAAGCCGCTCGGGCAGCAGGCTGCGCTGCAGCGCCAGCGCCGTGCGGCGTTCCCGCGTGAAGCGGCGGGCGTTGTCCACGCTCACAGCGGCCCGGGCGACGATGTCCTCCGCGAGCAGCAGGTCGTCCTCGCTGAACGCGTCAGGGTTCCGGTGGCGCAGGAAGTGCACCATGCCCAGGGTCACGCCCCGGGCGCGCAGCGGCACCATCATCACCGAGTGGATCAGGTACCTGGACACGGTCTCGGCGCGGGCGGGGGAGGACTCGAGCCACTCCATGAGATCGGGGTCCCCCGGCTGGTGCCGGGCGCCCCGCTCGGCGGCGAGGGTCCGCAGCGGAAGCGTCCCCACCGGGTAGCGGATCACACCGCCCGGCGCCACCACCGACTCCGGGCAGCCTTCCAGCACCGACCGCTGCGCGCTGCGGCACAGCATGACCGGCGTGTCCGGCGGCAGCGGCCCCGGCTCGTCGCCCCGGGCCACGGACTCCAGCAGATCCACGGTGACGAAGTCCGCGAACCCCGCGGTGACGGCCACCTCCGCCATCTCCTCGGCCGTCCGGGTCACGTCCAGGGTGCTCCCGATCCGCAGACTCGCCTCGTTGATCACCGCCAGCCGCCGTCGGGCCCAGGACTGCTCCGTGGTGTCGAACACGGTGGCCGACATGCCCTGGACCGTGCCGGTCTCGTCCTTCAGCGGTGACAGGAACATGGACCAGGCGTGCGGCCGGGTCTCGCCCGGGGCCTTGGCGTGCTCCTCGTGGAAGATCATCTCGCCGGTGCGCAGGACCTCCCGCTGAAGGCGGTCATAGGTGTCGAAGGGCGGGTTCGGCTCGATCTCCCAGAGGGTCAGGCCCTTCATCTCCTCCTCGGACCTGCCCATCACCTCCGTCATGATGTCGTTGGCGCCGACCAGCCGGGCATCCCGGTCGTAGACCGCCACCGGCACGGGGAGCTGGGCGAGCGTGAGGTCCCACAGGGGCAGGGGCCCGTGCGCGGCCCGCGGGTACGCCGGCACGCTGCCGGTCACGAGCCAGAGCCGCCGTCCCTCCGCGTCCCGCAACGGCGTTCCCCGCAGCCGGACCACGACCCGGTTGCCGTCCCGGTGCCGCAGCGCCACCTCGCCGGACCACGGCCGGCCCTCGGCCACGTGCCGCCGCGTGGATGCGGGGAGGTCGCTGGTGAGCAGGTCGGTGACGGGCCTGCCCACGAGTTCGGCGGGTTCGTGTCCGAGCAGGCGGCGGGCACCGTCGCTCCACACCATGATCACCCCGCCGGCGTCGACGACGACCGCCAGGTCCTCCGGTACGCGTCCCTGCACGGTGCCTCCGGATGTACCGCACCTGCCTACTCGGTCCCTGCACCCGATTGTCCCGCTGCGGGCTCGCTGAGGCTCGTCTGCCGGGAGGCGCCACTGTGACCGACGCGTACGGTCAGATCGCCGCGCGGATCGCCTGCTCGAAACCCTCGACGTGTTGCCGGGCGAGGCGCGCCGCCCGCTCCGGCTCACCCGCGACGATCGCCTCGATCAGCGGCCCGTGCTCCTCGACGTGACCCGCCATGTCCGCCAGGCGGTCGAGGAACAGGCACCAGATGCGGGTGGCGAGGTTGTCGTGCCGGACGAGGGTGTCCTCCAGATAGGGGTTGTGCGCGGCGGCGTAGACCGCGCGGTGGACCTGGAGGTCCAGGTGCATCAGCCCGCCGGAGTCCTGCCGGGCGGGGCCCACGCTCTCCAGCTCACGCCGCAGCGCCGTCAGGACCTCCCGGTCCACCGCCGTGGCGCGGCGCGCGGCCTGGGCGGCGGCCAGGGGTTCCAGCTGCTGGCGCACCTCGGAGATATGGGCGAGGTCGGTGATGTTGACCTCGGTGGCGAAGGTGCCGCGGCGGGGGTACGTCGTGATCAGACGCTCGTACTGGAGCCGCTTCAGCGCCTCGCGCACCGGAGTCCGTCCGACGCCGAGGGACTGCGCCAGCTGCTCCTCGTGGATCGGCGCGCCCGGCCGGATCTCGAGCATCACGAGCCGGTCGCGGATGGCACGGTAGGCACGCTCGGCGAGGGACAACTCCTCGCCGCCGGGCTCTGTGCTCCGGGAGTTCCCGCTGGTGGGCTCGGTCGCCAGCTGCTGCATTAATGCCCCCTTGACCTGTCCGGCGAGCTCCCATACCGTACCGCAGAGCCTGATATATCAGTTGCGCATTAGTTGGCTCCCAGGATGGTGCACTTATGGCAACCAGCCCGTCGACCAGCACACTCGCGTCCCCCCTCGCCCTCCCGCTCAGCGAACTGGACCCGGACGTCGCCACCGCCGTACGGGCCGAACTGCACCGGCAGCGGTCGACGCTGGAGATGATCGCCTCGGAGAACTTCGCCCCGGCCGCGGTGCTGGAGGCCCAGGGCTCCGTCCTCACCAACAAGTACGCCGAGGGCTACCCGGGCCGCCGCTACTACGGCGGCTGCGAACACGTCGACGTCGTCGAGCGGCTCGCCGTCGACCGGGTGAAGGGGCTGTTCGGGGCCGAGGCCGCGAACGTCCAGCCGCACTCGGGGGCCCAGGCCAACGCGGCGGCGATGTTCGCGCTGCTGGAGCCGGGCGACACGATCCTCGGCCTCGACCTGGCCCACGGCGGCCACCTGACCCATGGCATGCGGCTCAACTGCTCCGGCACGCTGTACGACGTCGTGCCCTACCACGTGCGCGCATCCGACCTGCGCATCGACATGGACGAGGTCGAGCGGCTCACCCTCGCCCACCGGCCGAAGATGATCGTCGCCGGCTGGTCGGCCTACCCGCGACAGCTGGACTTCGCGGCGTTCCGCCGGATCGCCGACGCGGTGGGCGCGTACCTCCTGGTCGACATGGCGCACTTCGCCGGTCTGGTCGCCGCGGGGCTGCATCCGAACCCCGTGCCGTACGCCGACGTCGTCACGACCACCACCCACAAGACCCTCGGCGGCCCCCGCGGCGGCGTGATCCTCAGCCGGTCCGGTCTCGCCAAGCAGATCAACTCCGCGGTCTTCCCCGGTCAGCAGGGCGGCCCGCTGCAGCACGTGATCGCGGCGAAGGCGGTGGCCTTCAAGGTGGCGGCGGGAGAGGAGTTCAGGGAGCGCCAGCAACGCACCCTGCACGGCGCCCGCGTCCTCGCCGGGCGGCTGCTGGCCGACGACGTGGCGGAGGCCGGGATCACCGTCCTGACCGGTGGTACCGAGGTCCACCTGGTCCTCGTCGACCTGCGGAACTCCGCGCTCGACGGGCGGCAGGCCGAGGACCGGCTGCACCGCGTCGGCATCACCGTCAACCGCAACGCCGTGCCGTTCGACCCCCGTCCGCCGATGGTGTCGTCGGGCCTGCGCATCGGCACCCCCGCCCTGGCCACGCGCGGCTTCGGCGCGACGGAGTTCCGGGAGGTCGCCGACATCGTCGCCGAGGCCCTGAAGGGCGAACGGCCGGACGACGGCCTGCGCGAGCGGGTCGGCGCACTCGCCACCGCCTTCCCCCTCTACGCGGACGGAGCCCCGGCATGACCGCACAGCCGCTGCCGGAGCACCCGGACTTCCTCTGGCGCGATCCCGAGCCGCGCTCCTCGTACGACGTCGTCATCGTCGGCGCGGGCGGCCACGGCCTGGCCACCGCCTACTACCTGGCGAAGAACCACGGCATCACCGACGTCGCGGTCCTGGAGAAGGGCTGGCTGGCCGGCGGCAACATGGCCCGCAACACCACGATCATCCGCTCCAACTACCTCTGGGACGAGAGCGCCGCGATCTACGAGCACGCGCTCAAGCTGTGGGAGCGGCTCCCGGAGGAGCTCGACTACGACTTCCTGTTCAGCCAGCGCGGTGTCCTCAACCTCGCCCACACCCTCCAGGACGTCCGCGAGGGCATGCGCCGGGTGAACGCCAACCGGCTCAACGGAGTCGACGCCGAGTGGCTCGAACCGGACCAGGCCGCCAAGGTCTGCCCCGTCCTCAACGTCTCGCCCCGCACCCGCCATCCCGTCCTCGGCGCCACCTTCCAGCCCCGGGCCGGCATCGCCAAGCACGACCACGTCGCCTGGGCGCTGGCCCGCCGCGCCGACGAGCTGGGCGTGGACCTGGTCCAGGGCTGCGAGGTCACCGGCTTCCTCAAGGACGGCGACCGGGTCGTCGGCGTCGAGACCAGCCGGGGCCGTATCCACACCGGCCGGGTCGGGCTCGCGGCGGCCGGGCACAGCAGCGTGCTGGCCGAACGGGCGGGCGTACGACTGCCGGTGCAGTCACACCCTCTGCAGGCGCTGGTCTCGGAGCTGCACGAGCCGGTGCACCCGACGGTCGTCATGTCCAACCACGTGCACGTCTACGTCTCCCAGGCCCACAAGGGCGAGCTGGTGATGGGCGCGGGTGTCGACTCCTACAACGGCTATGGGCAGCGCGGCTCCTTCCACGTCATCGAGCGGCAGATGGCCGCCGCCGTCGAGCTGTTCCCCGTCTTCGCCCGCGCGCACGTCCTGCGCACTTGGGGCGGGATCGTCGACGTCACCCCGGACGCCTCCCCGATCATCGGCCGCACCCCCGTCGAGGGCCTGTACGTCAACTGTGGCTGGGGCACCGGCGGTTTCAAGGCCACCCCGGCCGCCGGCTGGACCTTCGCGCACACCCTCGCCACGGGAGAGCCGCATCCGCTGAACGCCCCCTTCGCCCTGGAACGCTTCACCACGGGCGCCCTGATCGACGAACACGGCGCAGCGGCCGTGGCGCACTGAGGAGGACACCACCGTGCTGCTGATCACCTGCCCGTGGTGCGGCCCACGGGACGAGACCGAGTACCACTACGGCGGACAGGCCCACGTCCCCCACCCCGAGGCCCCGGCCGACCTCACCGACGAGCAGTGGGCCGCCTACGTCTTCTACCGCGACAACCCCAAAGGTCCCTTCGCCGAACGCTGGACGCACGCCACCGGCTGCCGCCGCTGGTTCAACGTCCTGCGCGACACCGCCACCCACGAGGTGCTGACCAGCTACCGGCTCGACGAGCCGCGCCCCGGAGGGACCCGATGACCGACCAGCGCTTCCGGCTCCCGCAGGGCGGCCGAGTCGACCGCGGCACCGTGCTGCGCTTCACCGTCGACGGGCGGGAGCTGACCGGGCACCCCGGCGACACCCTTGCTTCGGCGATGCTGGCGAACGGGCTCGTCGAGGTCGCTCCGTCGCTCTACCGCGGCCGCCCGCGCGGCATCGTCGCCGCGGGCGTCGAGGAGCCCAACGCCCTTGTACAGCTGGACGGCCCCTGTTCGGAGGGCATGCTGCCGGCCACGACCGTCGAGCTGTACGACGGCCTGGTCGCCACCACGCTCTCCGGGATGGGCCGCCTCGATGCGGCCCCCGACCCGGCCCTCTACGACAAGAAGTACGTCCACACCGACGTCCTGGTCGTGGGCGCGGGACCCGCGGGGCTCTCGGCGGCCGCCGCGGCGGCCGGTTCCGGCGCGCGGGTGATCCTCGTCGACGAGCGGCCCGAGCCCGGTGGTTCGCTCTTCCGCGACACCGAGTGGATCGCCGGCGTCCGGGCGGCCCTGGACGCCGCGCCCGAGGTCGTCGTCCTGCCCCGCACCACCGCTTTCGGCTCCTACGACGACAACTACGTGCTCGCCCTTCAGCGCCGTACCGACCACCTGGGTCCCGCCGCCCCCGAAGGCGTCTCACGCCAGCGGCTCTGGCACATCCGCGCCCGACAGGTGGTGCTGGCGACCGGAGCGCACGAGCGCCCACTGGTCTTCGCCGGCAACGACCGGCCGGGGGTGATGCTCTCCTCGGCGGTGCGGACGTACCTCAACCGGTACGCCGTGGCACCCGGTTCCCGGGTCGTCGTGAGCACGACCAACGACAGCGCCTACGACACGGTCGCCGATCTGCACACGGCCGGGATCGGCATCGCCGCCGTCGTGGACGCCCGGCCCGAACTGTCCCGGCGCGCCGCCGAGATCGCGGGGACGACCGGGGTGCGCGTGCTGACGGGCGGCACGGTCGTCGGCACGGCGGGCTCCGGCCGCCTCACCGGCGTCACCGTGCAGGCGCTCGACGCCGAGGGCCGGCTCGCCGGAGAGCAGTGGTCGTTCGACTGCGATCTGCTCGCCGTCTCCGGCGGATGGAGCCCGGTGGTGCACCTGCACAGCCAGCGGCAGGGCCGGCTGCGCTGGGACGAGGAACTGGTCGCCTTCGTGCCCGACGGTGTCGTGCGCGACCAGCAGGTCGTCGGTGCGGCACGCGGGACGTACGACCTCGACGGCTGCCGTGCCGAAGGGGCGCGGGCGGGCGCGCTGGCCGCGACGGAGGCCGGGTTTCCGGTCGCCGTACCGCCCGCGGGTGCGCGGCCCCCGGGCGGTCCGGCGCGCGCCCTGTGGCTCGTGCCCGGCCTCGGCGGCGAACCCGGCACCTGGGACAGCCACTTCGTCGACCTCCAGCGTGACGTCACCGTCGCCGACATCCGGCGGTCCACCGGAGCCGGCATGCGCGGCGTCGAACACGTCAAGCGCTACACCTCCCTCGGCACCGCCAACGACCAGGGCAAGACCTCGGGCGTCAACGCGATCGGCGTCATCGCCGAGGCGCTCGGCGGTTCACCGGGCGAGATCGGCACCACGGCCTACCGGGCGCCGTACACGCCGGTCGCCTTCGCCGCCCTGGCCGGGCGGGAACGCGGCGACCTGTTCGGCCCCGAGCGCACCACCCCCATCCACAGCTGGCACGTGGCACACGGCGCGGAGTTCGAGGACGTCGGGCAGTGGAAGCGCCCGCGGTACTACCCGCGGCCCGGTGAGGACATGGACGCCGCCGTGGCCCGCGAGTGCCGTGCGGCCCGTGAGGGGGTGGCCTTCATGGACGCCTCCACCCTCGGCAAGATCGAGATCCGGGGCGCGGACGCGGGCGAGTTCCTCAACCGCGTCTACACCAACGCCTTCAAGAAGCTGAAGCCCGGCACGGCCCGCTACGGCGTGATGTGCAAGCCCGACGGCATGATCTTCGACGACGGTGTGACCTTGCGTCTGGACGACGACCGCTACTTCATGACCACCACGACCGGGGGAGCGGCCGGAGTCCTGGACTGGCTGGAGGAGTGGCTCCAGACCGAATGGCCCGAACTCGACGTGTACTGCACCTCCGTGACCGAACAGTGGTCCACGGTCGCCGTCGTCGGCCCGAAGTCCCGGGAGGTCGTGGCCCGGCTCGCGCCCGGCGTCGACCTGTCCGCCGAGGCGTTCCCCTTCATGGCCTTCCGCGAGACGACCCTGGCCTGCGGGATCCCGGCCCGCATCTGCCGGATCTCCTTCTCCGGCGAACTGGCCTACGAGATCAACGTCTCGGGGTGGTACGGCCTGGCCGTCTGGGAGCGGGTGCACGAGGCCGGGCAACGGTACGGCATCACCCCGTACGGCACCGAGACCATGCACGTGCTGCGGGCCGAGAAGGGCTACATCATCGTCGGGCAGGACACCGACGGCACCGTCACCCCGCAGGACGCCGGCATGTCCTGGGTGGTCTCCCGGCAGAAGGACTTCATCGGCAAGCGGTCCTTCTCCCGCGCCGACACCGCGCGCACCGACCGCAAGCATCTGGTCGGTCTGCTGCCGTGCGACCGCACGACCCGGCTGCCCGAGGGCACTCAACTCGTGGCGCCGGACGTGTCCTTGACGACCACGCCGGTGCCGATGCTCGGCCACGTCACCTCCAGCTACCACAGCCCGGCGCTCGGCCGCCCCTTCGCCCTCGCCCTAGTCGCCGGCGGGCGGGACCGGATCGGCGAGACCCTGCTCGCCCCGGTGGGCGAGGACCTGGTGCCCGTCGAGGTGGCCGACTGCGTCCTCTACGACCCCGAAGGGACCAAGCGAGATGGCTGACACCGGTACCACGGCCCTGCGCAGCAGCCCACTGGCGCATCTTGCGGACCGGATGCGCGCTGCCACCGTCACCGGCGCCCGCGGCGTCACGCTGCGGGAGTTGCCGTTCCTCGGCATGGTGAACGTGCGCGTGGACCCCTCCTCCGCAGCGGCCGGCCGGATCGAGACGGCCCTGGGGGCGAAGCTCCCGCGCCGGTGCGGTGACACCACCGCCTCCGGTCACCGCACGGTCGTCTGGCTGGGCCCCGACGAGTGGCTCGTGCTGTCCCGGTCCGATGAGACCGCCGCGTTGCGGGAGGCGCTGGGGCAGGATCCCGGGTCGGTCGTGGACGTCTCCGCGAACCGCGCGACGCTGGAGCTCAGCGGACCGTCCGCCCGGCAGGTGCTGGAGAAGGGCTGCCCGCTGGACCTGCATCCCCGGTCCTTCGGCCCGGGCCGGGCGGTGTCGACCACGGTGGGTCCCGTCGCCGTCCTGCTCCGGCAGACCGACGACGCGCCGACGTACCACCTGCTGCCGCGCTCCTCGTTCGCCGACTACCTGGGGCGCTGGATCCTCGACGCGATGAGCGAATTCGGCGGACCGGAGGTGCGGTGAACTCCCTCCTCCCCGGCCGGGAGCCGCGCGGGCCCCTCAGCCGGCCAGGCGTTCCACCAGCAGGAACCCGCCGATGGCGATCATCATCGCGCCGGACACCCGGGTCACGGCCCGGGCCGCGGAGGGCCTGGTCCTCAGGACGGTGCGGGCGAGGACTCCGACGGTGAGGTAGACGACGGCGCAGGCGGTCATGTGCAGGGAGCCGAGCAGGCCGGTCTGGCCCGCGACCGGCCAGGCCCCCGCGGGGTCGATGAACTGCGGGAACAGGGAGAAGTAGAGCAGCAGGGCCTTGGGGTTGAGGCCGCTGATCCCGATCCCCCTGAGCAGGACCCGCGTGCGGGAGGACCCCTCGGTGCCCGCTTCCTCCGCGCCGGCCGTCAGGGCAGCCGGCTGCCGCAGCACCCCCCAGCCGAGCCACACCAGATAGCCGGCCCCGGCCAAGGTCAGCGCGGTGAGCAGCGTCCCCGAGCTCGCCACGATCACCACCAGTCCCGCCACGGCGAGCAGGGTGTAGCCCGCGTATCCGGCGACCAGTCCGGCGACGGCCGGCACGACCGACCGGTCCCGCAGACCGGCGGTGATCGCGTACGCCCAGTCCGCGCCGGGGGTGAATACCAGCAGGAGATCCACTGCCAGGAAGGCCGCCAGCGTGGTCGTGTCCATCGATCGTTCCCTCTCACGTGCTGTGGTGCGAGAGGAAGGCTAGGCCCGATCTGCCCGAAAGTGTTCCTTTCTTTTCTCCTTGATCGCATGATCTGGGGCAGAATCTTCTCCATGGATGCCATGGACCGGAAAATTCTTACCGAGCTGCAGTTGGACGGCCGTCTCACGGTCACCGAGCTGGCGGCGCGCGTGCGACTGAGCGTCTCGCCCTGCCACCGCAGGCTGCGCGATCTCGAACGCGACGGTGCCATCCGCGGCTATCGCGCGGTGGTGGACCCGGCCGCCGTGGGCCTGAACTTCGAAGCCCTCGTCTTCGTCACCATGCGCCTGGAGGACGCCGACACGGTCTCCGCGTTCGAAGAGGCGGTGGCCGCCGTCCCGCACGTGCTCCAGGCCCAGCGCCTGTTCGGCGACCCCGACTACCTCCTGCGCGTCGCCGCGACCGACCTGACCGCCTTCCAGCAGCTCTACGACCAGCAGCTCGCCCGGCTCCCGGGCGTCCAGCGCCTCAACTCCACCCTCGTCATGAAGCACGTCGTCGACGACCGGCCGCTGCCCGGGTGACGTAACCGGTGCGGGCCGCCGACCTCAGCCGCCCAGCCCTCCGGCGAACGGCATCGACCGCCACTGCTCGACGGCCGGCCCCAGCGCTTCGACCAGCAGGGGCAACTGCGGCGCGAGCGCGAGACAGGCCACCGCGCGGGACATGCCCACCGCGTTGACGACCCGCAGGACATCCCGGTCCAGCTGCCGCAGACCGAGGTCCCCGGCGGCCGCGTCGTACGCGGCCTCGCACTCGGGGCCGAAGGCCGACAGGTCCCACTCGACCGGTCCGAGCGTGGTCAGTTCGAAGTCGGAGTACAGCACACCGCCCGGGCCGGAGACGATGTTGGCGGCCGGGGCGTCACCGTGGATCGGCTGGAACTCGATCCCGGGGAACACCGCCTCGAACCCCGCGCGTGAGGCGACCACCGGCTCCAGCACCTCCCACTCGCGCCGGGCCCGGTCGAGATCGGCCGGCTCCAGAAGATCGGGGCGCCCTTCCAGCGCGGCAAGGCCGTCGGTGACGAACCGCGGTTCGGCCGCCGTGAGAAACGGCAGTTCGCCCGGATACTCGCGCAGCGCGGCGTGCAGATCGGCGACCAGCCCGGCGTGGTGCACGTAGTCGGGCTCGGAGCTCTGGTCCAGCTCGACGAACTGCCAGAACGTCATCGAGAACCCGTCGCGCCGCACGGGCTCCCGCGGCACGAGCGGACTCGGCGGAATCACCGGGTGCCCCTGATCCGCGAGCCACCCCACCACGTCCAGCTCCTGTCGCTGCCGCGCAGCCTGGGAGTCGGCGTCGGCGTACGACGGCAGGACGGTCGGCACCCTGACCACCACCGGTGACGGAGCCAGGTGCACGACGACGGAGAACACGTCGTAGATCACCCTCGCGTCGCCCACATCGAGCCCCAGATCTCTCCCCGCACCGACGGCGGCGGCCAGAGCGCGGGACGTACGGACGGAGATCTGATCAGGTGTCATCAACCTCTCCATGGCGCCGATGGTGTCACGCCGGGTGCAGAAGGGCACCCGGTTATGGATCACGGCCCGCGTGTGCGCGCCAGGTCAAACACCGGTGCGCTGTCGGGCAATCGGAGCCTTTGCGCCCGGCCTAGCGTGGCCGTGTCCCTTGCACCAGCCGCTCGGAAACGAGGAAGCAGCACATGCCGTACATCACCGTGGGCCAGGAGAACTCCACCGCCATCGACCTGTACTACGAGGACCACGGTTCCGGGCAGCCGGTCGTCCTCATCCACGGCTTCCCGCTCGACGGGCACTCCTGGGAGCGGCAGAGCGCCGTCCTGCTCGACGCCGGCTACCGCGTGATCACCTACGACCGGCGCGGTTTCGGGCAGTCCGCCCAGCCGACCACCGGCTACGACTACGACACCTTCGCGGCCGACCTGAACACCGTGATGGAGACCCTCGACCTGCAGGGCGCCGTCCTCGTCGGGTTCTCGATGGGCACCGGCGAGGTGGCCCGGTACGTGTCCCGCTACGGTACGGACCGGGTCGCCAAGGTCGTCTTCCTCGCCTCCCTGGAGCCCTGCCTGCTGAAGTCCGACGACAACCCGGAGGGCGTCGCCCCGAAGGAGTTCTTCGACGGGGTCGTCGCCGCGGTGAAGGCCGACCGCTACGCCTACTACACGGACTTCTACAAGGACTTCTACAACCTCGACGAGAACCTCGGCACGCGGATCAGCGAGGAGGCCGTCCGGCACAGCTGGGACGTCGCCGCGGGCGGCGGCTTCTTCGCCGCGTCCGCCGCGCCCGCGACCTGGTACACCGACTTCCGTGCCGACATCCCGGCGATCGACGTGCCGGCCCTGATCCTGCACGGCACGGGCGACCGCATCCTGCCCGTGGAGGGGACGGCGCGCCCGTTCCACAAGGCCCTTCCGGCCGCGGACTACGTGGAGATCGAGGGAGCACCGCACGGTCTGCTCTGGACCCACGCCGAGGAGGTCAACTCGGCACTGCTCGCCTTCCTGGCCAAGTGATCGGATTCTTCCTCCGATTCTTCCTGGACCGCCCCGGGGCGGCGTGGTGACATCGTCAAGGCCGGCAGCGGGTCCCGCCTGCCGGCCTTCGCTGATGTCCAGGGGGGAATCCACGTGTCCGTCGTCCTGTCCACCGCGTCACTGCCGGCGGCCGACCGGAGGGAGCGCTGGCACGACGCGGTGTCCCGGACCTTCGTCCCGCTCGACGTGCGACTCCTCGAGGACGATCCGTCGCCCGGCAGCATCGTCAGCCAGCGGCTGGGTTCCTTAGGGGTCTCGCAGGTGCAGGCCGGCCCGCAGGTCGTGACCCGCAGCAGGCGGCTGATCGCCCAGGACGGCAAGGAGTTCCTCATCCTCACCCTGCAGCGGCGGGGCAGCGCCCTCAAGGAGCAGGACGGGCGGGAGGCCCGCATCGGGCCGGGCGACTTCTCCCTCTCCGACTCCTCCAGGATGTTCCGGAAGAAGGTGCAGAACGCGTTCTGCTTCACCTCCTTCCACTTCCCGCGGGAGGACCTCCGGGTGCGTGACGCGGATCTGCGGGCGCTGACCGCCACGGCGTTCTCCGGCCGGGAGGGCAGCGCCGCCCTGGTGGGCACCTATTTCGCGCGTCTGGCACGCGAAGCGGGGCATCTCGACGCCTTCGCCGGCCGCCAGTTCGCCGCCACGGCGCTCGACCTGCTGGCGCTGCTGATCAACGAGCGGAGTGGCCGCTTCGTCCCCCAGGCACCGGAGACCGCCGCGGCCACCCTCGTGCGCGTCAAGGACCACATCTCCCGTCACCTCGGCGATCCCGGCCTGGCACCGCCCGGGATCGCCGCGGCGCACTTCATGTCGGTCCGCTATCTGCACAAGCTGTTCCAGTCGGAGGGCGTGACGGTGGGGGAGTGGATCCGGACGCAGCGGCTGGAGCGGTGCCGCCGCGATCTCCTGCGCTCCCCGGCCCGGGGCCACGGTGTCGCGGCCGTCGCCAGGCGCTGGGGCTTCACGAGCCCCAGCCACTTCAGCCGTGCCTTCCGAGCGGCCTACGGGACGACGCCCCGCGAGTGGCAGCTGCACGGCCTGTCCGGCGAAGGGGGAGGCGACGGGGCGCCGGACGCGGGGGAGCGGCAACGTCCCGGCGGACCGGTTCGGTGCCCATGAATGTCGTCCAGGTCCCTCTCCAGGACGTGCCGCAGAGGCTGAGGCCCGTCACTGCGTGAACCGGGTGAGCGGCGCAGGCCTGCCCGCGGCCAGTGCGGCAAGCCCCGCGAACGCCTCGTCCCGCACGTCCGCGGGGGCGTGGCCCTCCATCGCGAGCACGGCACGGTACTCGGCGGCGGCCTCGTCCCGCTCGCCGAGACGGGCCAGCGCATGAGCCAGATGCAGGTGGACCTTGCCCGCCTGCTTGTGCCATCCGCGGGCGTCGAACTGCCCACGGACGGCCCGCAGCGCTTCGGCGGCCTCCTCCCACCGCTCCTCGTCGAGATGGACGAAGGACACCGCGTAGAGGGCCGTCAGGACGGTGAACTCCCTCACGTTGGGAGGAATCCGGTCCCGGTGGCGGGGATCCGCGAGCGCGTCCATGATGTCCCCGCAGGTCTCCACGGCAGCCTGCGCACGTCCCGCCCCGCGCAGCACCCGGATCATCCCGCAGGAGACCTGGAGGTACCCGTTGACGTCGTCAGCCGCCGTGAACAGCTCCGCGGCGCGCAGATAGTGGTCGGCCGCGAGCGACAGGTCGTCGGCGGCGTCCCACAGCCAGCCGAGATACGCGTGGGCCCATGCGTGCTGGAGGACGTCCCCGGCCGCCCGGGCGAGACGCAGCGCGCTCGTGGCCGCCTCCACCGCATCGTCGTGCCGGCGTGCGCAGGCCCAGTACGCCCAGGCGAGGTAGTTGCGGTGGGTCGCCTCCAGCGCGGCGTTCCCGAGGGCCGCCCCGGCCGTGGCGGCCCGCTCGTAGATTTCGACCCAGTGACCGAAGGACACCCAGTGGTCGGAGAACCAGTGCATGGCCTCCGCGACCTCGGCCACCCGCGCGTGCTCGGCCTGTGCCGCGGCCTCGCGGTACGCGGCGAGCCAGGCGTCGCCCTCGGCCCTGATCCAGCGCGCCGCCTGCTCGCGGTCCTCCAGAGCGACCAGCCGGCCGGGATCCGCGGGCGGCATCCCGTAGTCCGGCTCGTACCAGCGGCCCGCGAGGACGGCCGTGTCGAGCAGCCAGTGGCGCAGCCGGGTCCGCGCGGCGAGCGACCCCTCCTGTCCGTCCTCCGAGCGGTGCCTGGCCGCCGCGTACAGGCGCAGCAGGTCGTGCAGGCGGTAGCGGCCCTGACGTGACGTCATGAGCAGACCCGCCTCCAGCAGTTCCTCCAGGAGATCCTCGGTGCCGGGCAGCGGGACGTCCGCGAGCACGGCGGCCGGGGCGGCGCTGAAGTCACCGGCCGGCAGCAGCGACAGCAGCCGGAACATCCGGGCGGCCTCGGGGGCGAGACGGGAGCAGGACAACGCGAAGGCGGAGTTGACCTTCAGGTCGCCCGCGCTGAGCGCGTCGAGCCGGCGGTCCTCGTCCGCGAGCCGGCCGGCGAGGCGCTCGAGGCTCCAGTTGGTGCGGGTGGCGGCCCAGTTGGCGGCCACCCGCAGCGCCAGCGGCAGATGCCCGCACAGCTCGGTCACGACGTCAGCGGCCCCCGGCTCGGCGTCCACCCGCCCGGCACCCACGACGGCACGCAGCAGGGCGGCGGACTCCAGCGGACTCAGCGCCCCGAGCGTGACCCGTCGTACGCCCTCCAGACCGGCGAGGGTGCGTCGGCTCGTCACCACCACGAGCAGCCGCCCCGCACGCGGCAGCAACGGCCTGACCTGGGCCTCACCGCCCGCGTTGTCCAGCACCAGGACCGCGCACAGCCCTGCGGCGACGTCGTGGTAGCGGGCCAGACGCTCTTCGGCGGTCAGCCGGGCCAGCTCGGCGTCCCCGACGCCCCACGAGCCCAGCAGCCCGGCCGCGGCCTGTTCCGCGGACAGCGGCCGCTCGTCCAGACCTCGCATGTCCACCAGGAACGCCCCGTCGGGGCAGGGTGACGACGGCTCCTCGGCCAGCCGAATCGCCAGCGAGGTCTTGCCACTTCCGGGCGGGCCGGACACCACGGCCACCGGGGGCGTGACCACGGCGCCCTCGGCGGCCTCCCGCGCGAGAGCGCGCAGCTCGGCGAGTTCCGCCTGCCGGCCGACGAAGTCCCGCACGCCTCTCGGCAGCGTGTGGGGCGAGGCCCTGACCGGCTCGGCGGGCCGCGCCCCGGGCCGGGCCGCACGCGCGGCGGCGAGGAGGTCGGAGCGCGCCGCCTCGTCCAGGTCCAGGCCCTGGGCGAGCGCGGTGATGGTGCCCCGGTGCGGACGCCGGCTCCGGCCCCGCTCCATGTCTCCGATGGCCCGCCCCGAGATCCCCGACGCCTCGGCCAGCTCCTCGATCGTCAGCCGGCGACTCTGCCGTAACGCGCGCAGCAGCCGGCCGAACGGCGCCGTGATCCCCACCCCAGTGCCCACCGCGCGATGATACGGGGACGACCGGCGGCCACGCGGCCGAGGGATGCCCCGCCCACGCCCGGGATCCCTGTCTCTCTCCCGCCGGATCGAGGTGCTGGGTGGGGCGAGGTGCTGGGTGGGGGCGAGGACATGGAGGGGACGAGGCAATGGAGGCATCGAGGTGATGGACGTGGCAGCCGCCGCCGGGGACCTCCTGGCGTCCCTGGCCGTGCGGGGCGACGCGGACTTCGCGGCCGGAACACAGCGGTACTTCCCGCAGGAGATCCGTGCCCTGGGGGTGAGCAACGCCTCCGTCGTCCAGGTCGCGACCGACTACTTCCGTGAGCGGCCCGGCATTCCCCCGGCGACGCGTCTGGCCCTGACGGAAGAGGTGCTGTCACGTGCCTCGCACCACGAGGAGGTCCTGCTGGGTTTCGCGCTGCTGCACAAGGTCGCGAGAACCGGGCTGGGCGAAGAACTCCTCGACCGCTGTGAGTACTGGCTCGAAACGTATGTCTCCGACTGGGCGCAGTGCGACGACCTCTGCCTGAAGCTGCTGTACCCGTTCTTCCGCGGGCACCTCGACCGGATCCCGCAGACGCGGCGCTGGGTCGCGTCCCGGTCGCCGTGGGCGAGACGCGCCGCGAACGTGGCCGTCGTGAAGTTCGTCCGGCGCGCGGTGGGGCGGACGGTGTTCGAACTTCCCCTGTCGCACGTCTTCGACAACTGCGTCCGGCTCATGCACGACGAGGACGTGTACGTGCAGAAGGGCTGCGGATGGCTGCTCAAGGTCACCGCCGAGGTCCATCAGGACGAGGTGGCCGCATTCCTGCGCACCTGGCACACCGAAATGGCCCGCGATACCTTCCGGTACGCGATCGAGAAGATGGATCCGGAAACGCGGGCTTCCCTGATGGCGCTCGGCAAGAAGGCCCACAGGTGAGTCGGCGGGCCGGCATGTCACAGCAACCGTCCACAGAGGGAGAAGTCAGTCGTGTCACTTCTCGAAGCACAGCCGTACGTCGGTCATCATTGCGAATCGACATCCCTGGTCAACCTTCTCCGGCAGCACGAGATCGACTTGTCGGAGTCGCTCGTCTTCGGCCTCGGCAGAGGTCTGTCCTTCACCTACTGGCGTACCAAGCAGATGCCCACGCCGTTCCTGGGCGGCCGGATCAGGCCGGATCGACTGACCGCCCATCTCACCGAAGCGCTCGGTCTTCGACTGACCGTCAGGGAGACCTCCTCGGAAAGGCGGGCCCGCGAACAACTGCTCCGGGAGCTCGACTCGGGGACCGTGGTCGGTCTCAAGCTCGACCGCTACGACCTCGACTACTCCACGGACGACTACCGGTTCGCGGCGCACTACGTCGCCTGCGTCGGCTACGAGGACGACCGGTTCGCCCTCGTCGAGACCAGGCCGCTGGGGCTGAAGTGGGCCTCCGGCGCGTCCCTGGCGCGTGCGCGCGGCGCCCGGGGCCCGATGAGCTCACGCAACCTCTCCTTCACCATCGCTCCTCCGCAGGGCCCGCTGCCCGACCTCGGCGAGGTCGCCCGCCGGTCCGTCAGGGCCACAGCGGAAGGCTTCCTGAACCCACCGATCTCCAATCTGGGATTCAAGGGAATGCACAAAGCGGCCGACATCATGCCCGGCTGGATCGACGACCTCGAATCCCCGGAGGAGGCGCTCGTCGAGATCTCCACGATCATGGAGGAGGGCGGGACAGGCGGCGGTTTCTTCCGCACCCTGTGGGCGGACTTCCTGGCCGAGACCGCCGAACTCACGGGTGCGGGGGAGTACCACGACCTCTCCGACGCATACCGCGTGGTGTCGAGGAAGTGGACCCGTGTGGCGGAACTCCTCCGTGAGGCGGGAACCACCATGGACCGGGCCCCCGTCGAGCGCGCGTCGAAGCTGATGCATGAACTCGCGGACGAGGAACACCGCCTGATGCGACGGCTCTCGGACCCTGCCTGAGCCCTGGCCGCTCACCTCGGGATCTCGTGGAAACACGCGGTGGGACACACGGCACCCCGCGAGGCACTCAGGCAGCCTCGCCCGTACCGCCCCGCAGTGCCTGGTGCACGGACCACACCACGGCCACCAGCGGTACGGCCACCACCGCACCGATCACCCCCGCCGCGACCGCCCCGCCGACCACCGCCAGGGCGACCACCACCGGGTGCAGTCGCACCGCCCAGCTCATCACGACGGGGTGCAGCACATGGCCCTCGATCTGGCCGATGACCACGATCAGCGCCACGACCACCAGGGCGACGATCAGCCCCTTCGACGCCAGCGCGACGACCGCCGCGATCGCCAGGGCGATCGGCGAACCGATCAGCGGGATGAACGCCGCCAGGAACTCCAGGAGGGCCAACGGCACCGCCAGCGGCACCCCGAGGGCGGACAGGGCGATGCCCACGAGGACCGCGTTGGTCGCCGCCACCAGCAGGATGCCGTGCGTGTAACCGGTGAAGGTCCGCCAGGCGGCGTCGGCCGCGACCGCGAACCGCTGCCGGGCCCGGTCGGGGAGCTGGTCGCACAACCACTGCCACTGCTTGTCGCCGGAGTGTGTGAAGAAGACCGCGCAGAACAGGGCCAGTGCGAGCACGGTCAGCACCTCCACCAGCCGGCTCGCGCCGCTGAGCGCCGTACTGATGAGGGTGGAACGGTGGTCCGACAGGAGTTTGCCGATGCGGGACTGGAGATCGTCGAACGCGTCCGCGGGAAGCCTGAAGGGTGGCTCCTCCAGTCGTCGTTCGATCCGGTCGATCCCCGCCACGAACTCCTTCTCCAGGCCGGTCCGCTGGTCCGCGACGGTCTCACCCACCAGGGCCAGCGCCCCGAGGACCAGGACGATGCCGCCGATGAGCGCGGCGGCCACCGCGAGCGGCCGGGGCATGAAACGGGCCAGCAGACCGGCCGCCGGACGGAGCACCGCCGTGATGACGAGGCCGAGGAAGACGGCGACGGCGACCCGGTGGAACTGCCCGAGCACGGAGAAGGCGACCCGGACGACGATGCCGACCGCGATGAGCCGCCACGCGTACGCGGCCGCGGTCCGCAGCACGCCCGGCACGCGCGACCCGGCGTCGTCCAGGCGCGGCAGCGACGAGTCGGGTGGATCGGAGGGCGTCGACATCTCATGCCCGTACCACCCACCGGCCGCCGAACCGCGGAGCGGACCCGGAATTCCCCCGAAGGCCGGTACCTGCCCGGCGCGACGCCCACCGCACGCGCCGCGGAAGCCGTCGTGTCCGGCTGCCTCTCGCAGGGCGGCGACGGTCCGCGAGCGGGCTCCTCGCGCTTCGTGGAAGAGATTCCGCCGGTGCGGGCCGCCGGGCGCCCCGTACCTGTGCGCTCTAGTCGCTCCCGCGTTCCAGGACGCGGCGGGCTGCCTCGGCCTCCGCCGCCGCCGGCGACAGTTCGTCGAGGGTGTCGAGCTCGTCGTCCGCTTCCAGTTCCCGTTCCCAGGCCGCGGCGAGGCGTTCCTGCTCCTGGCGTGGCCTGGCACCGACCGCTTCGCGGTGCTCCGGGGCCAGAGCTGCCAGGAAACGTCCGAGCGGATCCGTGGGCATACGGGGCTCCTTGTCGTGGAGAGGGGACGCGACCTGCCCCAGCATGGCCGAACCGCTGCGACCCGGGCGCCCGACACAGCCGGAGGAACACCGCGTTGGCCCCTTCGCCCGCCCGCCCGCCCGCCCGCGCCGGGCCCGCCGCCCGCTCCGGGCAGGTCGAAGAGCGAAGGCGGGCGGCGGCGGATCGAGGGGAGAGACAGGTCCGCCCGCCGGTCCTCGGCGATCTCCTCTTCTCTTCTCGACCACCGGTCGGGGATGACAGGGTGGGCGGCGCCCGTCGACGCACAGCCTTGCAGGAGCCCGCCATGACCAGCAGTTCCCGTCCTGACTTCGGGCTCACCGCACAGGACTACGGCCGCCACCGCGCCGGATTCCCACCGCAGATCATCACGCACCTGTACCGGCACGGCATCGCCTTCCCCGGCAAGGACGTACTCGACATCGGCACCGGCACCGGTGCCCTGGCCCGGCTGTTCGCGCAGGCGGGGGCTCGGGTGACCGGGGTGGACCCGGCGGCACCGCTGCTCGAACAGGCCCGGGAGCTCGACGGGGAAGCGGGGGTGCACACCGACTACCGGGTGGGCACGGCGGAGTCGACGGGGCTGCCGGACGCGTCGTACGACGTGGTGGCGGCCGGCCAGTGCTGGCACTGGTTCGACGCGCCGAAGGCCGCGGCCGAGATCACGCGGCTGCTGCGTCCCGGTGGCCGGGCGGTCATCGCCCACTTCGACTGGCTGCCCCTGCCGGGCAACGTGGTCGAGGCGACCGAGGAGCTGATCCTGTCCTTCAACCCGGCCTGGACGTTGGGCGGCGGCACCGGCCTGTACCCGCGCTGGCTGACCGACCTGGCCACCGCGGGCTTCACCGGCATCGAGACCTTCTCCTTCGATCTGGCCGTGCCGTACCCGCCCGAGGCGTAGCGGGGCCGGATCCGGGCCAGTGCCGGGGTCGGCGCCAGCCTGCCGCCGGACGAGGTGGAACGCTTCGACGACGCCCTCGGCAGTGTGCTGGGCGAGCGGTTCCCCGGGAAGGTGATCCAAGTCCCGCACCGCGTCTGGGCCGTTGTGGCCACGAGGGGCGACGACTGAGCGCCCTCGGCAGCCGCCCTCTCGCCGGATGCTGCCGGTGAAGCGTCTCCTCAGCCCACCCGGATCACCGAGTATGTCTCTCCGTCCCGGGGCGGTCGCGTCCACGAACGGGTGACGAACGTGTGCAGCCGTCCGTTCACGAGGGCATGGCGCGGCAGACGGGCGCCGAACTCCTCGGCCACCGCCTCCAGCAGCGACCGCTCCACTCCGGCCCCGCCCTCGGGGTCACCGAAGAACCGGCTCGGGTCCAGCGCCGCCGGTATCCTCCCGCTCGACCGGACCTCTCCGTCCGCGTACGTGAAGGAGTACTGCTCGGCGCCGTCCCGCGCCACCGAAAGGTGGAAGAACGGCTCCCCGTGCCTTGTCCTCAGGCCGCTCCACACCACCACAGCGCGGGTTCCCGCGGCGGCGGCCACGGCCGGGGAGACGAACCGCCGGCGGTCGAACGGGGCCGGGTCGCCGTCGAAGGCGAAGCTCCAACCGGCGCCGGCCCGGCCGATCGCCATGAGAGCCCTGTCGTCGTAGGAGGAGAACTCCCTGCGGTCGTGCAGCCACGCCTGGCGTGCCTCCCAGCAGGTCATGGGCGCGCTCAGCACGCTGCCGTCCCCGTCCCCGTCCCCGTCCTGTTTCGCGAGACGTCCGGGCAACTCCTCGGGCTCCACCCCCTCCACCAGGACGAACCGGTAGGACGTGCGGTTGTTGCCGGGGTCGGGATCCGCGAGCCACGCCAGGCCGCCCGGGTCCAGCCCGGCCGACGGACTCGGCGTGTCACCCGACTGCCCGCCCCTCGGCGTGGACAGCAGCTCCCGGCCCCGCTCCGGGGTCAGCAGCGGCCCCAGCACGGGGTCGGCCACCCAGCCCAGGGGCGCGAGGTGATCCGGTCCCAGCGGCTCCCACAGGGGCATCGCGTCGATCAGGGTCCGCCACGCCCCGTCGGTGTCTCCCCACCGCGCCGACTCGCGGGCCCGCTCGACCGCCTCCCCGAACGGTCCGGGCGCCGTGTATCGGTACGTGCCGCCGCGCATCCGGTCGAGCATCGCGTAAGCCAGTGACAGCAACTCCTCGTCGGCGCCCCGCAGAGCGAACGTCAGGCCGGCGTCGCCCCGGTGGGAGTGCGCCGCGTGCTCCGCGATCAGTGCCGGCAGTAGCTCGGACGCATACCGCGGATCCGTCGCCAGGCCGTCGAAGTCGACCATGTAGGTCTGCCCGAGCAGGCGGCGGATCTGGTCGCCCAGCCCGGCGGCCCGCGGTCTGCCGTACCCCTTGGCCTCGTCCAGTGTCGTCACAGCCCGCTCCCAGCCGCCGCCCAGCGCCTCGATCCGGGCTTCCTCCAGTCGCGCGTCCAGCGTGCGTGTCGTGTCGTTCACGAACACCGGCTCCTCCGCGCCCCCGTGCGACCGCAGGCTGTGGAACTCCCGGTACACGTCCCGCATGAAGGCGGCGAAGCTCGCGTGCCGCTCGGGCGGCATGGCACGCCAGCTCGCCCATGTGTACACGGCCCACTCGCCGTGCTCGTCCACGTCCTCGGGGTCCATGAGGACGTAGGTGGCGTCGGACTCGACGTCGAGCTGCAGCCCGCGCCGCCAGATGTCGGCCTCGAGCCGCTCCTCGGGCCCGGCACCCTCATCCAGATACTCGTCGAACATGTACGCGAGTCCGGACGCGTTGGCGTGCCAGTGCGCGGACTCGGTCCCCGCCAGCAGCCACACGAACCCGCCCGCGTGCCGCCACCCGTCGGTGACCGCGAGGAACTCCCGGTACGACGGAGGCATCCGCCGGCCCAGGCGCTTCTCCATGACGGCGATCCGCTCCTCGGACGCGGGTGGGAACCCAAGCCACCGTGCCTGCCGCGCCGCCTCGTCGTCGGCTCCCCGCGTCTCGTCCTCCGGCAGGGAATCCGCCCACTCCCCACTCCACCTGAGCAGGAACGACCGCCAGTCGAATGCCGTGGTGTCCGTCATGGGCCCGATGCTGCCACCCGCCACTGACAACGCCGCGCCGGCCGCCGTGGCCGACGGTGAGTCCCTCCGGGAGAGCTGTTCGACCTGTCGGACATTGTTCGGAACCTCTTGACGCTGCCCCGGCCGTCGGCTGAGACTCACGCAACACGCGTTCACCTGCGTGTAACACCAGGCTCGCGGCACAGAGTTGCCGTCGCCTCGTCATCTCCGTGCTCACCGCTCCGCCCTGCCCGTCATCAGCCATGCCTCAGCAGAGGACCCCACAAGACATGACGCACGTCGCACGACTTCGCAGCCGAGCGAGACGTTGGGCGGGACCCCTCGCCGGACTGACCGCCGCGTCGATGCTGCTCGCCCTCGCCGGCCCCGCCGTCTCCGCCCAGGCGGCCCCGGAGGCACCGGCGCCCGAAGCGGCGGACCTCACCGAGGGCCTGGCCCTGTGGTACAAGCTCGACGCCGGTACCGGCTCCACCGTGACCGACGCCTCCGGCAACGGCCGCGACGGCACGGTCAGCGGCACCGCCGACTGGTCGGCGTCCGGCCAGGGGCTCGCCTTCAACGGGTCGGACACCTACATCAAGGTGCCGGACGACGTCATGAAGGGCATGAACGCGATCACCGTCTCCATGGACGTACTGATCGACCCCGCCCAGAGCACGCCCTACTTCCTCTACGGCTTCGGCAACACCAGCGCGGGCAGCGGCAACGGCTACCTGTTCACCACGGGCAACTCCTTCCGCACCTCCGTCGCGACGGGCAACTGGTCGACCGAGCAGACCACCAAGCCCTCCGACTCCCACAACCTGACCCGCGGAGTGTGGAAGCACGTCACCTACGCCCAGACCGGCTCCACGGGCGTGCTCTACGAGGACGGCGTCGAGGTGGGCCGCAACACCTCGGTCACCACCACACCCGGCGCCATCGGATCCGGCATCACCAAGGCCAACTACATCGGCAAGTCCGTCTACGACGGCGACAAGCTCTTCAAGGGCCGGATCCGCGACTTCCGTGTGTACGACCGGGCCCTGGACGGCTCGGAGGCCGAGCAGCTCTCCCTCCCCGTCGCCACGCAGGGCGTCGCCGCCGACAAGGAGGCCTTGAGCCTCGGCGACACCAGCGGCGTCACCTCCGACCTGGACCTGCCGAAGACCGGCCCGGCCGGCGGCTCCTCCATCACCTGGACCAGCGACAACCCGACCGTGGTGTCCGGCACCGGCAAGGTGACCCGCCCCGAGGCAGGCTCACCGGACGGCCGCGCCACCCTCACGGCGACCCTGAAGAAGGGCACCGTGACCGGCACCAAGACCTTCGACGTCACGGTCCGGCCCGCGCTCGACGACGCCGCCGCCACCCGGGAGGCCGCCGAGGCGCTCACGGTCCACAACCTCGACGACGCCCGCGGCAACCTCACCCTGCCCAAGAGCGGCAAGTACGCCACGACCGTCACCTGGTCCTCCGCGAAGCCGGACGTCGTCTCCGCGGGCGGCGAGGTCCACCGCCCCGCGCACGGCGACGGCGCCACCACCGTCGAGCTGACCGCCACCGTCACCAAGGGCGAGGCGAAGGCGACCCGCGTCATGACGGCCAAGGTGCCGGAACTGCCCGCCGAAGCGGCCCTCAAAGGCTATATGTTCAGCTACTTCACCGGCGAGGGCACCTCGGACGGCGAACAGCTCTACGCAGCCCTCAGCAAGGGCGACGACCCGCTGCACTGGCGCGAGCTGAACGACGGCAAGCCGGTCCTCACCTCCACGCTGGGCGAGAAGGGCCTGCGCGACCCGTTCATCATCCGCTCCCCGGAGGGCGACAAGTTCTACCAGATCGCCACCGACCTCCGGATCTACGGCAACGGCGACTGGGACGCCTCCCAGCGCACCGGCAGCAAGTCCATCATGGTCTGGGAGTCCACGGACCTGGTGCACTGGACGAACCAGCGCCTGGTCAAGGTCTCACCCGACAGCGCGGGCAACACCTGGGCGCCGGAGGCGTTCTACGACGCCGAGCGCGGCGAGTACGTCGTCTTCTGGGCGTCGAAGCTGTACGACAACGCCGACCACTCCGGCGACACGTACAACCGCATGATGTACGCCACCACCCGCGACTTCCACACCTTCAGCGAGCCCAAGGTCTGGATCGACCGCGGCTACTCGGTCATCGACTCCACGATGATCCGCCACGACGGCACGTACTACCGCCTCTCCAAGGACGAGCGGAACAACAGCTCCTCCACCCCCAACAGCAAGTTCATCTTCCAGGAGAAGAGCGACTCGATCCTCGACCCGTCCTGGACCCCGGTCGCCGAGGGCATCGGCAAGGGCGCGATGAACGCCGCCGAGGGACCGCTGGTGTTCAAGTCCAACACCGAGGACAAGTGGTACGCGTTCCTGGACGAGTTCGGCGGCCGCGGCTACATCCCCTTCGAGACGACCGACCTCGACTCCGGCACCTGGACCCCCTCCACCGGCTACGACCTGCCCGCCAAGCCCCGCCACGGCACCGTGCTGCCGGTGACCCAGGCCGAGTACGACCGGCTGCTGCGCGCCTACCAGCCCGACCAGATCGTGAAGAGCGTCGAGGACGTGTCGGTGAAGACCCGGGTCGGTGACGCCCCGGTCCTGCCGGCCACGGTGATCGCCGAGTACGCCGACGGCGTCAAGCGGCCCGTCTCCGTCGACTGGGAGGACGTCCCGGCGTCCAAGTACGCCCAGCCCGGCACCTTCACCGTCACCGGCAGCCTGCCCGGCGGCGCCGCGATCCCGGTCCGGGCCGAGGTCACCGTGTCCGAGGAAGGACCGGACGTCCCGGCCGACCTCCTGCTGCACTACGACTTCGACGAGACGGGCGGCAGCATCGCCCGCGACTCCAGCGGGCACGGCCACCACGGCACGTACGTCCGCACGCCCGACTTCGGCACCGGTGTCGACGGCGGCTCGTTCAAGATGTCCGGCGGCTCCGACTCGCCCTACGTGAAGATCCCGAACGGCGTGCTGAAGAACGCCGGCAGCGTGACGGTGTCGACGTACGCCAAGTGGAAGGGCGGCAGCAGCTTCCAGTGGCTGTTCGGGCTCGGACCCGACAGCGACAAGTACCTGTTCGCCACCCCGTCCAACGGCGGCTCCAGCCTCTACTCGGCCATCACCAAGGCGAGTTGGTCGGCGGAGTCGAAGCTGACGGCCGGCTCGCAGCTCACGCCCGGCCAATGGCGCCACGTCACGGTGACGCTGGACGGTGCCACCGGCACGATGATCCTCTACGCCGACGGCATCGAGGCGGCCCGCACCACGACCACCATCAAACCGTCCGAACTGTACGACGCGGCCAAGGACCACAGCGGCTACATCGGCCGCTCCCTGTACGCGGCCGACCCCTACTTCGGCGGCGAGGTCGACGACTTCCGTATCTACGACCGTGCCCTCACCGGCACCGAGGTCATGCGACTCAGCGGCAACACCGCGGGCGTCGCCAAGGTGACGCACCCGGCGCTCAAGGTCGACGCGCTCGTCGACAACGCGGCCGGCACGATCACCCTGCCGATGAAGGCGGGCACCGATCTCACCGCCCTGGCACCGGAGTTCACGCTCGCCGAGGGCGCGACCATCAGCCCCGCCTCCGGCAGCGTGCACGACTTCACCAAGCCGGTGACGTACGAGGTCACCGGATCGGACGGCAAGAAGCGCACCTGGAAGGTCTCGGCGCTGATCATGAAGACCCCGGTCCTGCCGGGTCTGAACGCCGACCCGAACATCGTGCGCTTCGGCGACACCTTCTACCTCTACCCGACGACCGACGGCTTCGAGGGCTGGAGCGGCACACAGTTCAAGGCCTGGTCCTCGAAGGACCTGGTCCACTGGAAGGACCACGGCGTCATCCTCGACCTGGGGCCGGACGTCGGCTGGGCGGACAGCAGGGCCTGGGCACCGGCCATGACCGAGAAGGACGGGAAGTACTACTTCTACTTCTGCGCCGACGCGAACATCGGCGTCGCGGTGTCCGACTCGCCCACCGGGCCGTTCAAGGACGCCCTGGGCAAGCCGCTGCTGAAGGCCGGTGACTTCCGCGGCCAGATGATCGACCCGGCGGTCTTCACCGACGACGACGGCAAGCAGTACCTCTACTGGGGCAACGGCCGCGCCTACGTCGTCCCGCTGGGCGACGACATGACCTCCATCGACACCGCGAAGGTCGAGGACATCACCCCGAGCGGCTACAACGAGGGCACCTTCGTCATCAAGCGCAAGGGCACGTACTACTTCATGTGGTCGGAGAACGACACCCGGGACGAGAACTACCGCGTCGCCTACGCGACCGGCCCCTCGCCCACCGGCCCGTGGACCAAGCAGGGCGTCATCCTGGAGAAGGACCTGTCCCTGGGCATCAAGGGCCCGGGCCACCACTCCGTCGTCCACGTCCCGGGCACCGACGACTGGTACATCGCCTACCACCGCTTCGCCATCCCCGGGGGTGACGGCACCCACCGCGAAACCACCATCGACAAGCTGGAGTTCGGCTCCGACGGCCTGATCGAGAAGGTCGTCCCGACCCTGAGCGGCATCGACCCGGTCACCGTCGCCCACGCCGGTCCGGACGCCACCGGCACCGAGGGCGAGGCGATCACACTCGCGGGCAGCGTCTCCGGGGCGGGCAACCCGAAGTGGACCGTCCAGGACGGCGCCCCGTGCACGGTCAAGGACCCCGCCGCGGCCCGCACGACCCTCACCTGCACCGACGACGGCACCTTCCAGGTCACCCTGACCGGCGGGCGCGGCAGCGACACCGCGACCGTCAAGGTCTCCAATGCCGACCCGTCGATCACTTCCGCCAAGGGCCCCGGCTCGCCCCTGTCGGTGGGCAAGGCCGCCGCCGTCACCGCGTCCTTCGGCGACGCGGGGACGAGCGACCGCCACACCTGCGAGGTCGACTGGAAGGACGGCAGCCGGCCGACGACCGGCACGGTCACCGACTCCGGCTGCCGGGCCGCACACGTCTACGACAAGGCGGGCATCCACCGCCCGGTCGTCACGGTCACCGACGACGACGGCGGCACGGACGGCACCACACTCCCGGAACTGATCGTCTACGACCGGGCGGCCGGTCCCGTGGCCGGCGCCGGCACGATCACCTCGCCGGCCGGTGCCTACCCGGCCGGGCCGGGGCTGACCGGGAAGGCGGCGTTCACCGTGGCCGCCCAGTACCGGAAGGGAGCCACCGTCCCGGCAGGCAAGGCCACGTTCGTCTTCGGTCAGGCCAAGCTCACCTTCCGCTCCACCGGCTCCGACTGGCTCGTGGTGAGTGGCTCCCGGGCCGTCTACCAGGGCACCGGCACGGTCGGCGGGAAGAGCGGCTACACCTTCAGAGTCACCGCCACCGACGGCCCGGACACCTTCCGCATCAAGATCTGGAAGAAGTCCACCGGCGACGTCCTCTACGACAACAAGGCCGGCGCCCCTACGAAGGGAGTCGTCACCATCGGAACCCACCGGCGCTAGGGCCTGTCGTTTGGATCGGGTCGGCCGGGAGTGACAGCGCCTCTCGGCCGACCCGAGCGGGGCGTGGTGCGTGCAGATGCAAGGCGGAG
>NZ_JBIBAF010000013.1:0-281687 GCF_042899705.1 Streptomyces sp. NPDC013187
ATTATTTTTCTTGGTGGTTTGCCCCCCCGCGCCCGGGCTGCACCCCGGGCGGTGTGTGGGGGGGGGGCCCGCGGGGGGTTTTTTTTAAACCGGGGGGGGGGGGGGCCCCCCCACCCCCCCCCCCCCCCCCCGCTCCCAGTTGGCTCGGGCTCAGGCCCGACGGGCCGTCAGACCTCCACGACCACAGGCAGGATCATCGGCCGGCGCCGGTAGGTGTCCGAGACCCACTTGCCCAGCGTGCGGCGCACGAGCTGCTGGAGCTGGTGGGGTTCCACGACGCCGTCCTGGGCGGAGCGTTCGAGCACTTCCGTGATCCTGGGGACCACGTCGCCGAAGGCGGAGTCCTCGATGCCGGAGCCGCGGGCCTGGATGTGCGGGCCGCCGGTGATCTTCCCGGTGGACGAGTCGATGACCACGAAGACCGAGATGATGCCCTCGTCTCCGAGGATCTTGCGGTCCTTGAGGGCCGGCTCACCGACGTCACCGACCGAGAGGCCGTCGACGTAGACGTATCCCGCCTGGACCTTGCCGGAGATCTTCGCCTTGCCCTCGACGAGGTCGACGGCTACGCCGTCCTCGGCGATGACGATGCGGTCGTGCGGGACGCCGGTCAGGGCGCCCAGCTCGGCGTTGGCCCGGAGGTGGCGCCATTCGCCGTGCACCGGCATCAGGTTCTTCGGGCGGCAGATGTTGTAGAAGTACAGCAGCTCGCCCGCGGAGGCGTGGCCGGAGACGTGGACCTTGGCGTTGCCCTTGTGGACGACGTTGGCGCCCCAGCGGGTGAGGCCGTTGATCACGCGGTAGACCGCGTTCTCGTTGCCAGGGATCAGGGACGACGCGAGGATCACCGTGTCGCCCTGGACGATGCGGATCTGGTGGTCGCGGTTGGCCATGCGGGACAGGGCCGCCATCGGCTCGCCCTGGGAGCCCGTGCAGACCAGGACCACCTCGCTGTCCGGGAGGTCGTCGAGGGTCTTGACGTCCACGACCAGGCCCGGGGGGACCCTCAGATAGCCCAGGTCCCGCGCGATGCCCATGTTGCGGACCATGGAGCGGCCGACGAAGGCCACACGGCGGCCGTACTCGTGTGCCGCGTCCAGGATCTGCTGGATGCGGTGCACGTGGCTGGCGAAGCTCGCGACGATGATGCGCTTGCGGGCGCCCGCGAAGACCTGACGCAGGACGTTGGAGATCTCCCGCTCGGGCGGGACGAATCCCGGCACCTCGGCGTTGGTCGAGTCCGAGAGGAGGAGGTCGATGCCCTCCTCGCTCAGGCGTGCGAACGCGTGGAGGTCCGTGAGGCGGCTGTCCAGCGGGAGCTGGTCCATCTTGAAGTCGCCGGTGTGGACCACCATGCCCGCGGGGGTGCGGATGGCCACGGCCAGCGCGTCCGGGATGGAGTGATTGACCGCGATGAACTCGCAGTCGAAGGGGCCGATGCGCTCGCGGTGCCCCTCCACCACCTCGAGGGTGTAGGGGCGGATGCGGTGCTCCTGGAGCTTGGCCTCGATGAGGGCGAGGGTCAGCTTGGAGCCGATCAGCGGGATGTCCGGCTTCTCGCGCAGGAGGAAGGGGACGCCGCCGATGTGGTCCTCGTGCCCGTGCGTGAGCACGATGCCCTCGATGTCGTCGAGGCGGTCCCTGATGGACGAGAAGTCCGGCAGGATCAGGTCGATTCCGGGCTGCTCCTCCTCGGGGAAGAGCACTCCGCAGTCGACGATCAGCAGGCGGCCGCCGAATTCGAAGACCGTCATGTTCCGGCCGATTTCGCCCAGGCCGCCGAGCGGGGTGACACGCAGGCCGCCTTCGGGGAGCGGCGGGGGCGTGCGGAGTTCGGGATGCGGATGACTCAAAAGACTCTCCTCACCACGCACGCCACGTACCGGTAGGGCACGTGGCGCGCGTGACGTTCGTGCAGAAGCAGTTGTCTGTGTGGGGTGCGCGGGCACCGGTGGCCCGCTTATTCAGTTGTGAAGCAGTTGCGCGGGGGTCCGCGCGAAGTCTGATGTCAGAGCTGTACCCCGCCGGCAGCAAGATCGATCTTGAGTTGCTCGATCTCCTCGGGCGCGCATTCGACCATAGGCGCGCGCAGAGGCCCGGCGGGCAGTCCCTGCAGGGCGAGCGCCGCCTTGGTCGTCATCACGCCCTGGGTGCGGAACATGCCCGTGTAGACGGCGAGCAGCTGCTGGTGGATCTCGGTGGCCTTCTGGACGTCGCCCGAGGTGTACGCCTCGACCAGGGCGCGCAGCTCGGGGGTGACGACGTGCCCGACGACCGAGACGAAACCGACCGCGCCGACCGAGAGCAGGGGCAGGTTCAGCATGTCGTCGCCGGAGTACCAGGCGAGGCCGGAGCGGGCGATGGCCCAGCTGGCGCGGCCGAGGTCGCCCTTTGCGTCCTTGTTGGCGACGATGCGCGGGTGCTCGGCGAGGCGGACGAGCGTCTCGGTGCTGATCGGGACGCCGCTGCGGCCGGGGATGTCGTAGAGCATCACCGGAAGGCCGGTGGTGTCGGCGACGGCCGTGAAGTGCCGGTAGAGGCCTTCCTGCGGGGGCTTGTTGTAGTACGGGGTCACGACGAGCAGGCCGTGTGCGCCGGTGCGCTCCGCGGCCCGGGCGAGTTCCATGCTGTGGTGGGTGTCGTTGGTACCGACTCCGGCCACCACGTGGGCGCGATCGCCGACCGCCTCCAGGACCGCCCGTACGAGATCCGCTTTCTCCGCGTCGCTGGTGGTCGGGGACTCGCCGGTGGTGCCGTTGATGACCAGGCCGTCGTTGCCTGCGTCCACCAGATGGGCGGCGAGCCGCTGCGCGCCGTCGAGGTCGAGTGCGCCGTCCGCCGTGAAGGGCGTGACCATGGCGGTGAGGACCCGCCCGAAGGGGGTCTGCGGAGTCGAGGTCGGAGCCATGGGTTACACGCTACTCGTTGCTCAGGACCGGGTCTGCCCATGGGGCAGGCGACAAGTCGCGACAAAGGTGGAGCCCGGCACTGCCTGCTCGGGGGTTCAAGCAGTGCCGGACCCGTTTGATCAGGCTAGATGAACTTCTCCAAATGCCGCAATACGGACACTTCGCGCGGCTGAACCGTACATCTGTACCTGATCGGGAAAACCTGGACGCGTTACGGCGCCACGCGGCCGTTCGCGTTGAAGGCGGCGTAGGTGAGCGGCATGAGCCGGGACCACTCGGCCTCCATCTTCTCGCCGACCATCTCGATCTCGCGCTGCGGGAAGGACGGGACCTTCGCCAGCTCGTGCTGGGTGCGCAGGCCGAGGAAGTGCATCAGCGAGCGGGCGTTGCAGGTGGCGTACATCGACGAGTACAGGCCGACCGGGAGGACCGAGCGGGCCACCTCGCGGGCGACGCCGGCGGCGAGCATTTCCTGGTAGGCCTCGTACGCCTGCCGGTAGGAGTCCTCCATCACACGGCCGACCAGTTCCTGCTGGGCCTGCGTGCCCTCGACGAAGACGTACTTGCCCGGGCGGCCCTCCTGGACCAGCTTGCGGGACTCGTCGGGGACGTAGAAGACGGGCTGGAGCTCGCGGTAGCGGCCGCTCTCCTCGTTGTACGACCAGCCGACGCGGTGCCGCATGAACTCGCGGAAGACGAAGATCGGGGCGCTGATGAGGAAGGTCATCGAGTTGTGCTCGAAGGGGCTGCCGTGCCGGTCCCGCATCAGGTAGTTGATCAGGCCCTTGGAACGCTCGGGGTCCTTCTTCAGCTCGTCCAGGGACTGCTCGCCCAGGGTCGAGACGCGTGCGGCGAAGAGGACGTCCGCGTCGGACGCGGTGTGCTTGACCAGCTCGACGGTGACGTCGCTGCGGAAGCTGGGTTTGAGGTCGTCGGCGGGAGTGTCGGTCACGGTTGGCAGGGCCTTCCCATCTCGTCGTGTGGCGACGCCACTCTACGGCCCGGCCGATTCGGCGCGATCGGTGCCGTGCCGCAATGAAGTCGGTGAAACAGGGCACCTCTGAGGGAGTTCGTTCGTCTCTACAGACGAAAGTGATCCGTCCCACCCTTGAAGGAGACATACCCCTGATGTTCGGTCGGCGTGAACCCGTACCGTTTGCCTTCGTCGCCGAGGCCGACAGGTTCCGCAGCAATGTCACTCCCCCACCGCGCGAGCGGTCGTCCTTCGGTCAGATGGCCGGGCGTTGGCTGCTGGGGCTCACCATCGTGGCGGGGCTCGTGGGGTCCCTGGTCATCGGGACGCCCGCGCTGACGCCCGACAAGACGGCTGATCAGCCTCAGCAGTCGCAGGCGTCCGACAAGCGCTGAACCCCACCGGGCCGGCGGTGACTCCATCCGGCCCCCCGCCAGTGGTGACCGGGGACACAGATCGGTAGCCTCACCGGGCACAGCCCACGCATGGATCGAGTGAGGACCAGCCGTGCCCCTGCCCTTCCTGACGGCCGACCGCGTTTTCGAGGCGGCGGACGACGTTCCGTTGCCCCACGAAGACCGTGACCGCTGGCGGCGTCCGTACCGGCCCGGGCCGTGGCGCGTCGTGGTGGCCGCCCTCGCGCTGCTGCTCGCCTCGTTCGTGCTGTTCGCGGCGGTCATCATCGCCGCGACGGCCCAACTCGCTTCGGCGGCCCTGGTGTTCGGTCTGGCGCTGCTCGTCATCGCCGTGGCGCTGCGGCTGCTGCGGGTGGGTGTGTGGGTCAGCCCACGCGGGCTGCGGCACGTGGGGTTCCTCACGACGCGTACGGCGTCCTGGGAGCAGGTCGTCTCCGTGCGTACGGTGCAGCAGCCGGTGCGCTGGCTGGGACTGCCCCGGACCGTACAGGGGCAGGCGCTGCTGCTCGGGCGCCAAGGCCGGGAGGCGGGCGATCTGCCGCCCTTGATGACCACGCACAACGCGGACTTCCTGGGGCGCTCGGAGGCCTTCGACCGTGCGGCCGACTCGGTCGAGGCGTGGGCCGCGGACTACGGCCCGCGCTGACGTCTGAAGCATGACGGACATGACGGAGGGGCCGGACCGTGAGATACGGTCCGGCCCCTCCGTCATGGGTGGGCGGCGGTTCAGGCCGCTTCGGGCTGCTTGCCGTCGTGCAGGGCGATCGCGCGCTGCATCGCCTTGCGGGCGCGCGGGGTGTCACGGGCGTCGTGGTAGGCGACGGCGAGACGGAACCAGGTGCGCCAGTCGTCGGGGGCGTCTTCCGTCTCGGCCTTGCGCCGGGCGAAGACCTCGTCGGCCGAGTCGCGGTCGATGCGCCCGCTGGGGGTGCGCCGCAGTTCGTCGACGGGCAGCCCGCCCTCGGCGTCGAGTTCGGCGGCGAGTTGATCGGCCCTGCGGGCGAACTGGGTGTTCTTCCACAGGAACCACAGGCCGATGACCGGCAGGATCAGCACCGCGACACCGAAGGTGACGGTGAGGGGCGTGCCGATCTCGATGAGCAGGACGCCGCGGCTGCCGACCAGGACGAAGTAGACGACCAGGACGGCGGCGGTGAGGGCGTAGGTGAGCTTCGCGCGCATGACGGTCAGGGGCTCAGTTCAGGTCCAGGAAGTGTTCGAGGCCGAACGTCAGGCCCGGGGTGCTCACCACGCGGCGGGCGCCGAGCAGGATGCCCGGCATGAAGCTGCTGTGGTGGAGCGAGTCGTGGCGGATGGTGAGTGTCTCGCCCTCGCCGCCCAGCAGGACCTCCTGGTGGGCCAGCAGGCCGCGCAGGCGGACGGAGTGCACGGGGATGCCGTCGACGTCCGCGCCCCGCGCCCCGTCCAGGGCCGTCTCCGTGGCGTCCGGTGCCTGGACCGCACCCGCCTCGGCACGAGCCGACGCGATGAGCTGGGCCGTGCGCGTGGCGGTGCCCGACGGGGCGTCGACCTTCTTCGGATGGTGAAGCTCGATGACCTCCACCGACTCGAAGTACGGTGCCGCGATCTGCGCGAACCTCATGTTCAGTACGGCCCCGATGGAGAAGTTCGGCGCGATGAGCACGCCCGTCTCCGGGGAGGCGGAGAGCCAGCCGTTCAGCTGCGCGAGGCGCTCGTCGGTCCAGCCGGTCGTGCCGACGACCGCGTGGATGCCGTGGCCGACGCAGAAGTCGAGGTTGGCCATGACGGAGTCGGGCGTGGTCAGTTCGACCGCGACCTGGGCGCCGGTTTCGGTCAGCGTCTCCAGCTTGTCGCCCCGGCCGAGGGCGGCGACCAGTTCCATGTCCTCGGCGGCTTCGACGGCTCGTACGGCTTCCGAGCCGATCCGGCCCTTGGCGCCGAGGACCGCCACGCGCAGCTTGCTCATCTCTTGTGCTTCCTTCACCAGGGGATCGTCAGGCGACGGCGTCGTCGAGGCGGGTCGCCTGTTTGTCCTTCAGCGGGCCGATGACCGACAGGGAGGGCCGCCGTCCCAGGATCTCGCGGGCGACCTCCCGGACGTCGTCCGGGGTGACCGACGCTATCCGCGACAGCATGTCGTCGACGGACATCTGCTCGCCCCAGCACAGCTCGCTCTTGCCGAGACGGTTCATCAGCGCGCCGGTGTCCTCAAGGCCGAGGACCGTGGACCCCTGGAGCTGGCCGATCGCACGCCCTATCTCGTCGTCCGAGAGGCCGTGCTGGGCGACCTGGTCGAGTTCGTCGCGGCAGATCTTCAGCACGTCGTGCACCTGCGAGGGCCGGCAGCCGGCGTAGACGCCGAACAGGCCGCAGTCGGCGAAGCCGGAGGTGTACGAGTACACGCTGTAGGCCAGGCCGCGCTTCTCGCGGACTTCCTGGAAGAGGCGGGAGGACATGCCGCCGCCGAGGGCGGTGTTCAGCACGCCCAGGGCCCAGCGGCGCTCGTCCGTGCGGGACAGGCCCGGCATGCCGAGCACGACGTGCGCCTGCTCGGTCTTGCGGTCGATCAGGTCGACGCGGCCCGCGGTGCGCAGGGCGCGCTTGCCGCTGCGCGGGGCGACCGGGTCAGCGGCCGGGTCCTTGAAGGCACCGGCCTTCTCGAAGGCGGCGCGGACCTGCCGTACGACCTTGGCGTGGTCGATGTTGCCGGCGCAGGCGACGACCAGGTGGGTCGGATCGTAGTGCTTCTTGTAGAAGCGGCGGATGCGGTCGGCGGTGAGGGCGTTGACCGTGTCGACCGTGCCGAGGACCGGGCGGCCGAGGGGGTTGTCGCCGAACATCGTGTGCGCGAACAGGTCGTGCACGCAGTCGCCCGGGTCGTCCTCGGTCATGGCGATCTCTTCGAGGATCGCGCCCCGCTCGACGTCGACGTCGTCCTCGCGGATGAGCGAGCCGGTCAGCATGTCGCAGACGACGTCGATGGCCAGCGGCAGGTCGTTGTCGAGCACGCGTGCGTAGTAGCACGTGTACTCCTTCGCCGTGAACGCGTTCATCTCGCCGCCGACCGCGTCGAGTGCGGCGGAGATGTCCAGGGCCGACCTGCGGCTGGTGCCCTTGAAGAGCAGGTGCTCCAGGTAATGGGTGGCGCCGTTGAGAGCCGGGGTCTCGTCGCGGGAGCCTACGTGCGCCCAGATGCCGAAGGTCGCGGAGCGGACCGAGGGCTGGGTCTCGGTGACGATGCGCAGGCCGCCGGGGAGGGTGGTCTTGCGGACCGTACCGATGCCGTTCTCGCCCTTGATGAGGGTTTGGGTACGGGCGACGGCCCGCGCCTCCGAGGAGGTGCGGGCCGTCGCCTGGAAGCCACGGGACGTCACTTGTCGCCGTCGTCCTTCTGCTCGTCGCCGTCTTCGCCCTCGATGACCGGGATCAGGGAGAGCTTGCCGCGGGAGTCGATCTCGGCGATCTCGACCTGGACCTTGGCGCCCACGCCGAGAACGTCCTCGACGTTCTCCACGCGCTTGCCGCCGGCCAGCTTGCGGATCTGCGAGATGTGCAGCAGACCGTCCTTGCCGGGCAGCAGGGAGACGAACGCGCCGAAGGTGGTCGTCTTCACGACCGTGCCCAGGTAGCGCTCGCCGACCTCGGGCATCGTCGGGTTGGCGATGCCGTTGATCGTGGTGCGGGCGGCCTCGGCGGAGGGGCCGTCGGCGGCACCGATGTAGATGGTGCCGTCGTCCTCGATCGTGATCTCGGCGCCGGTGTCCTCCTGGATCTGGTTGATCATCTTGCCCTTGGGGCCGATGACCTCGCCGATCTTGTCCACGGGGATCTTGACGGTGATGATCCGCGGGGCGTTGGGGGACATCTCGTCCGGCGTGTCGATCGCTTCCATCATCACGTCGAGGATGTGGAGGCGGGCGTCACGGGCCTGCTTGAGGGCCGCGGCCAGGACGGAGGCCGGGATGCCGTCCAGCTTGGTGTCGAGCTGGAGGGCGGTCACGAAGTCCTTCGTGCCGGCGACCTTGAAGTCCATGTCGCCGAAGGCGTCCTCCGCACCGAGGATGTCGGTGAGGGTGACGTAGTGCGTCTCGCCCTCGATCTCCTGGGAGATCAGGCCCATGGCGATACCGGCGACGGGGGCCTTCAGCGGCACACCGGCGTTCAGCAGCGACATGGTGGAGGCGCAGACCGAGCCCATGGACGTCGAGCCGTTGGAGCTCAGCGCCTCGGACACCTGGCGGATCGCGTAGGGGAACTCCTCGCGTGTCGGCAGGACCGGCACCAGGGCGCGCTCGGCGAGGGCGCCGTGGCCGATCTCGCGGCGCTTGGGGGAGCCGACGCGGCCGGTCTCGCCGGTGGAGTACGGCGGGAAGTTGTAGTTGTGCATGTAGCGCTTGCGGGTCACCGGGGAGAGGGTGTCCAGCTGCTGCTCCATGCGGAGCATGTTCAGGGTGGTGACGCCCAGGATCTGGGTCTCGCCACGCTCGAACACGGCGGAGCCGTGGACCCGCGGGATGGCCTCGACCTCGGCGGCCAGGGTGCGGATGTCGGTGACACCGCGGCCGTCGATGCGCTTCTTCTCCTTGATGACGCGCTCACGGACCAGGGTCTTGGTCAGCGAGCGGTACGCGGCGGAGATCTCCTTCTCGCGGCCCTCGAACTCCGGGAGGAGCTTCTCGGCGGCGAGACCCTTGACGCGGTCGAGCTCGGCCTCGCGCTCCTGCTTGCCGGCGATGGTCAGCGCGGAGGCGAGCTCCGGCTTGACGGCGGCGGTGAGCGCCTCCAGGACGTCGTCCTGGTAGTCGAGGAAGATCGGGAACTCGCCGGTGGGCTTGGCGGCCTTGGCGGCGAGGTCCGACTGGGCCTTGCAGAGCACCTTGATGAAGGGCTTCGCGGCTTCCAGACCGGCGGCGACGACCTCCTCGGTCGGCGCCTCGGCGCCGCCCTCGACCAGCTTGATGGTCTTCTCGGTGGCCTCGGCCTCGACCATCATGATCGCGACGTCGCCGTCCTCCAGGACGCGGCCCGCGACGACCATGTCGAACGCGGCGTCCTCGAGCTCGGTGTGCGTCGGGAAGGCCACCCACTGGCCGCGGATCAGCGCGACGCGGACGCCGCCGATCGGGCCGGAGAAGGGCAGGCCGGCCAGCTGCGTGGACGCGGACGCGGCGTTGATCGCGACGACGTCGTACAGGTGGTCGGGGTTGAGCGCCATGATCGTGGCGACGACCTGGATCTCGTTGCGCAGGCCCTTCTTGAAGGAGGGGCGCAGCGGGCGGTCGATCAGGCGGCAGGTGAGGATGGCGTCCTCGGAGGGACGGCCCTCACGGCGGAAGAAGCTGCCGGGGATCTTGCCGGCGGCGTACATCCGCTCCTCGACGTCCACCGTGAGGGGGAAGAAGTCGAGCTGGTCCTTGGGGTTCTTGGAGGCGGTGGTGGCCGACAGCACCATGGTGTCGTCGTCCAGGTACGCCACGGCGGAGCCGGCGGCCTGCTTGGCCAGGCGGCCCGTCTCGAAGCGGATGGTGCGGGTGCCGAAGGCGCCGTTGTCGATGACGGCCTCGGCGTAGTGGGTCTCGTTCTCCACTAGCGTTATCTCCTCGTCTTCGTCCTTGTCGCTGCCCGTGTGGCAGGGGGACGGTTGCGGAGAAGCGCTCCGGGCTGTGCGGGCCGGTCTTCGATCGAAGCACCCGGGGCTCGCTTCCCCCGGGGGCCACTACCGAGGACCGGCGGCGGCTGGGTGCGCCTCTCCTCTTCTTGTTGTGCTGTGTCGTCCGTATTGCGTTGTGCTACCACACTACAAAGCAGTGGTGACACTCCGCACGTACAGCAAAGGGAGCGGCCCCCATTCTCCGGGAACCGCTCCCCTTACGGCGTCTTACTTGGCGCCCGCCGCACCACGGCGGATGCCGAGGCGGTCGACCAGCGCGCGGAAGCGCTGGATGTCCTTCTTCGCCAGGTACTGGAGAAGGCGGCGACGCTGACCCACGAGGATCAGCAGACCACGGCGGGAGTGGTGGTCGTGCTTGTGGGTCTTGAGGTGCTCGGTCAGGTCCGAGATGCGGCGCGAGAGCATGGCGACCTGGACCTCGGGGGAGCCGGTGTCGCCCTCCTTCTGGCCGAACTCGGTGATGATCTGCTTCTTCGTAGCGGCGTCGAGCGGCACGCGTACTCCTCGTAGTCTGTGATGGCCACCGAGTGCCCCCGGTCTGTGTCTCGGGGGAGCTTCCATGACTCGGAAGGCGGGGATCCGCTGGGCGCGGCCTCCAGAGCGGTGGGCTCCGGGGGTGCGTACACAAACGGCCGTCGACCAGGGTACCAGGCGACCGGGGTCCTGTTTGCCCTGGTCTCCCGAACCTCCCGGCCGGAGCGGAGGTCGCCACTAGGGTGAGCGGATTCGGACCGTTCGTACGTCGGGAAGGGGTCGCTGCGGCATGGCGGAGACGGCTGAGGAGATCAAGGCACGCAAGGAGCGGGAGCGGGACGAGCTCTACGCCCTCGACATCTCCGGTGTCGAGTGGCACAGCGCGCCGGGCACCGAGGAGCACGAGGAGCGGGTCGAGATCGCCTATCTGCCCGAGGGGGCCGTGGCGATGCGGTCGTCGCTCGACCCGGGCACGGTGCTGCGCTACACGGAGGCGGAGTGGCGGGCGTTCGTACTCGGGGCGCGGGACGGAGAGTTCGATCTCGAGCCCGGCTCCGCGCAGTAGTGGCCACGCGCGCGTGGCCCCTGTCCGGGGCACGCGCGCGTAACGATCAGGCCACGACCACGGCCGCGCCGCCGGCGGCACAGCCCGCGGTTTCCTCACCCGCCGGCACAGACTGCCGCTGTCGTACGCGTCCGTGCCGGCCCAGGTGACCGGTGGCAGGGCCCGACCTCGTCGTCGGGAGTGACGGCGCCGCGTTCGGAGACGAGTCGGCCTGCCGCACCGGCTTGCCGTCACCGAGGTCGACGAGGGCCGCGTGTCGCGGAGGGCCTCCTTGCCACTGCGGTCGTGGAAGAGGACGGCGCCTCGGTTCTCGACGGTGACATGACGGGTCTTTCCGCTGATCGGTCCGCCGAGCCGGAGCGCTGAGGTCCCGTCGCCCACAGCCGCGTCTGTGCCCAACTCGAATCCGAAGGCACCGCTCCGTCATCTCCCGGAAGTCGAGCCTGCCCTGGCTCGGTGCGGCCGCGGGCTTGAGGTCCCCGTGCGCCGTCTCGGGCCCCCACAGCCACACCGCGGGACGACATCGGCAACGCAGCGGCGATCACGGGGATGCGCTTCCTGCGCGGCCGGTCGGCCGCCACCAGGACCGGGTGAGCACGGACGAGAGCGCGCCGAAGCTCAGCTCGGCGATCCCTTCGCTGGTCGGCGCAGACGGCGGCTCAGTTACCGGCCATGGACCGCGCGGACGCGTACACGTCGAACACGGCGAGTGTCAGCGGGACCAGTGTCAGCAGGACGAAGGTCTCGGCGATCTCCGTGAAGCGCCCCCAGAAGGGAGTGACTCCGCTGCGCGGTGCGATCAGGCCGATCGCCGTCAGCAGGCCGGCGGTCGCGGCGATCGCGGCCGCGAGCCACACCGAGCGGATGTCCAGGCCGGTGGTGTCGCCCTGGATCGCGTCGCGCAGGAATTCCCCGGGCGGGTTCAGGGCGAGCCCGAGACCGAGGAAGACGAGGGCGGCGAGACCGGCGGCAAGCGTGGCACCGACCTGCGCGGTGTAACGGAACAGGTGGGCGCGCATCAGCATGGCGATACCCGTGGCGAGGGCGAGGAGCTGCGCCCACACGTCGTCGGAGAAGCCGAGGACGATGGACGCGCCGACCGTGACGAGCGCGCAGCCACCGACCAGACCGACCAGGAGTTCGTGACCGCGGCGGACCTGAGCAGCGATGCGCCGGGCGTCGACGGGCTCGTGCTGACCGGTGGGCTCCTCGGTGGTGTAACCACGGCCCGGGTTGGGCGGTTCGAAGCCGATGGGCAGCCTGGCGAAGCGCATGGACAGGCCGGGCAGGAACGCGAGGGCGCTGACCGCGAGCGGCGCGCAGACAGCGGCCGTCTCGATGGGCTTCAGCTGCGTGAGCATCGCGACGAACGTGGTCAGCAGGCCGATACCGGAGGCGAACACGAACGCCACGAACGGGCCGTCTCCGCTGGGCGACACCAGCGTGAGGACCAGTGCGGCGACGAGGACGGCCGCACAGGCGAGCAGGAACTGCAGGCGTCCGATGCCCTGGCCCTCCGACAGCGGGAGCAGTCCGGAGCCGGCCACGGCGATGTTCGGCAGGGCACCCAGGCCCAGGGCGACGGCCGATCCGCGGTCGTCGTAGACCCGCGCGCGGACGCACGAGATGGTGATGAGGAGGAGACCGGTGACGGCGGCCAGGACGCCCTGGAGGCCGTTCATGTCGTGGCGGATCTCCGAACTCCAGACCACGAACGCAAGCAGCGCAGGCAGGACCCCGCCGGCGACCAGACCGGCGGCCCGGGTGAGGGTGCCGCTCCACAGCGTGCGGTCCTCGGTCACAGCGGAAGCGACCGCCTCGGAGACGTCGTCGTGGACCGCGGGCGGCAGCGACTCGGCGAACGGACGCAGTGTCAGCAGCTCGCCGTCGAGGATGCGCTGGGCGGCGAGGGAGCGGGACCCGTCGAGGACGGTGCCGTCCCGGCGCACGAGGTGGTAACCGACCGGGGCACCCTCGGCGGGGCTCTGCCGGGAGAACCGCAGAATCTCCGGGTAGAGGTCGGCGACTGACACGTCGTCGGGCAGCGCGACGTCGATACGGCTGTCCGGCGCCACGATGGTGACTCGGCAGAATCCGAACCCGGTGCCCGCCCCGGAAGGAGCTCCGGTGCCCGCTCCGCCGGTCGTGCCGGTCGGCGCGGAGGCCATCATGCTCACCTGCTGTTCCCCCTCGTCGATGGTGCGGCGCTCGCGGCGTCGAGCGCGCGAGCGCCGATAACGATGCTGTCGGGTCGCGCCTTGCCACCACCCGGGCGGCCGGTCGTATGAGCCCCGTCTCCCGGGAACAGGCGGCGAGCACTCCCCCACGAACAGTGCGGAATGTCTGGGTCTTCGGGCGCCCGCTTCGCAACTGCTCACTTGTCTCACGGGCACCCTACCGCCCACCGGTGTCACTGGTTGTCAGTAGGATCGCGCTTCGCGATCGACGCTCGCCGGACACGGGGCGGCGGACGGAACGGTCGGTCCGGCAAGGGAATTGGTGCGAAGTGAGCCACATCGTCGTCAAGCGCCCACCGAGGGCTCTGCCGCGGGAAGTGCCCACGGACGAGGTCCTCTTGCAACCGCCGCCGGAGCTGCCGCGCGGGGAGCGGGAAGGCGCCATGATGCAACTCCTGCCCATGCTCGGCATGGGCGGGTCGGTGGTGTTCTTCTTCAACCCTCAGGCTCAGCCCTTCATGAAGATCATGGGCATGGTCATGGTGGCCTCCACGATCGCGATGGGCATCGCGATGCTGATCCGCTACCGGCGGGGCAGCCAGGGCCAGATCGCCGACATCCGCCGCGACTACCTGCGGTACCTGTCGCAGACCCGGCGTGCGGCGCGGAAGACCGCCGAGGCACAGCGCGACGCCCAGTACTACCTGCACCCTTCGCCGGAGCAACTCTGGGCGCTGGTCGCCGAGGGCAGCCGGGTGTGGGAGCGCCGCTCCGGCGACGAGGACTTCGGGCAGGTGCGTGTGGGACTCGGCGCGCAGTCCCTGGCCACCCCGCTGCTCCCGCCGGAGACCGCGCCGGTGGACCAGTTGGAGCCATTGACGGCGGGCGCCATGCAGCGCTTCCTGGCCACACACAGCACGCTCGAGGATCTGCCGATGGCGGTATCACTGCGGGCCTTCTACCACGTGTCGATCAGCGGTGAGCCGGACACCGTGCGCGGCACGGCCCGCGCGGTGACGGGCGCCCTGGCCTCGCTGCACTCCCCCGAGGATCTCGTCATCGCCGTCGTCACCGGGCGGGATTGCGCACCCGAGTGGGAGTGGACGAAGTGGCTGCCACACGTACAGGCCAGGGGTGAGGCGGACGGCGCCGGCAGCCTGCGTCTGATCACCACGAACCCGCTCGAGCTGGAGGACCTGCTGGGGGCCGGGCTCCAGAGCCGCCCGCGCTTCCACCCGAGCGCGCCGCCGGTGCCCGAACAGCCACACGTGGTGGTCGTCCTGGACGGTGTCTCGCTGCCGCCGACGTCCCTGCTCGCCAGCCCTGAGGGGCTGCAGGGCGTGACGGTCCTGGAGGTCGTACCCGGCGAGCTCACCGCCGGACGCGGCGACCTGTCCGTCGTCGTGCGCCCGCGCGAACTGCGTCTGGAATCGGCGCACGGCATGGTCTACGAGGGCACGCCCGACGTCCTGTCCCACCCGGCGGCGGAGGCGCTCGCCCGGCAGCTGGCGCCACTGCGGATGGCCTCCGGCGGTGAGGACGACGAACCGCTCCTGGCCAACTTGGAGTTCACCGACCTGCTGAACCTCGGGGACGCCGCTGCCGTCGACCCGAGGCGCACCTGGCGGCCGCGTTCGCAGTCCGAGCGGCTGCGCGTGCCGATCGGTGTCGGCGAGGACGGCCGGCCCGTGATGCTCGACCTCAAGGAGGCCGCCCAGGAGGGCATGGGGCCGCACGGCCTGTGCGTCGGCGCCACCGGTTCCGGCAAGTCGGAGCTGCTGCGCACCCTGGTCCTCGGTCTCGCGGTCACCCACTCCTCCGAAACGCTGAACTTCGTCCTCGCCGACTTCAAGGGCGGTGCGACGTTCGCGGGCATGTCCCGGATGCCGCACGTGGCCGCGGTCATCACCAACCTCGCCGACGACCTGACCCTCGTCGACCGCATGGGCGACTCGATCCGCGGTGAGCTCAACCGCCGCCAGGAGATGCTCCGCGACGCGGGCAACTACGCCAACATCCACGTCTACGAGAAGGCCCGCGCGGCCGGTGCCGCGCTCCAGCCGATCCCCTCGCTCGTCCTCGTCATCGACGAGTTCAGCGAACTGCTCACGGCCAAGCCGGACTTCATCGAGATGTTCGTGCAGATCGGCCGTATCGGCCGGTCGCTCGGCGTGCACCTGCTGCTGGCCTCGCAGCGCCTGGAGGAAGGACGTCTGCGCGGCCTGGAAACCTACCTCTCCTACCGGATCGGTCTGCGTACGTTCTCGGCGGCCGAGTCGCGCGCCGCGATCGGCGTCCCGGACGCTTACGAGTTGCCTAACGTGCCGGGTTCCGGCTTCCTGAAGTACGGCACGGACGAGATGGTCCGCTTCAAGGCGGCGTACGTCTCCGGCGTGTACCGCTCCAGCGCCCAGCAGGCAGCGTCGTACGGCGGTCCGCTCCCGGTGGACCGCCGGCCCGTGCTGTTCACCGCGGCGCAGGTGCCGGTCCATTACGTGCCGGTGCCGCAGCAGCGGCAGGAGGAGGAGCCCGAGCGGACCGACGACGCGCTCGCCGACACCGTGCTCGACGTGATCGTGCGGCGGCTGGAGGCGCAGGGCCCGGCGGCCCACCAGGTGTGGCTGCCGCCACTGGACAGCCCTCCGTCGCTGGACTCCCTGCTGCCCGGCCTCGCCGCCGTGCCCGGCCGCGGGCTGACGCAGCCCGGGTACGAGGGCGCGGGCCGGCTGGTGATTCCCGTCGGCATCGTCGACAAGCCGTACGAGCAGCGCCGTGACTCGCTGTGGACGGACTTCGGCGGCGCGGCCGGCCACATGCAGATCCTCGGCGGTCCGCAGTCCGGCAAGTCGACCCTGCTGCGCTCGATCGTCGCCTCGTTCGCGCTGACGCACACCCCGCAGGAGGTCCAGTTCTACGGCCTGGACTTCGGTGGTGGCGGTCTGGCTTCCGTGGCGGGCCTGCCGCACGTCGGCGGCGTCGCCTCACGCCTCGACCCGGAGAAGGTCCGGCGCACGGTCGCCGAGGTGTACGGCATCATGACTCGCCGCGAGGAGTACTTCCGCACCTCGGGCATCTCCTCGATCGCCGAGTTCCGCACCCGGCGCGCACGCGGCGAGATCTCCACGACCGACCAGCCGTGGGGTGACGTCTTCCTGGTCGTCGACGGCTGGGGCAACTTCCGCCAGGACTACGAGGGTCTGGAGCCGGCCGTCGTCGACATCGCTGCGCGCGGCCTCGGTTACGGCATGCACCTGATCCTCACCGCCTCACGGTCGATGGAGGTCCGCTCCAACCTCAAGGACCACCTGATGAACCGCCTGGAGCTGCGACTCGGCGACGCGATGGACTCCGAGTTCGACCGCAAGGTGGCGGCCAACGTGCCGACCGGTGTCCCCGGGCGCGGCCAGACCCCGCAGCGGCAGCACTTCATGGCGGCGGTCCCCCGCATAGACGGTCTGTCCTCCGACACCGATCTGGCCGAGGCGACACAGGCGCTCGCCGCCGAGGTCTCCCGGCACTGGCAGCAGCCCGCTGCCCCAGCGGTGCGGCTGCTGCCCCGGGAGTTCTCGGCGCAGCAGCTCCCGCCCGGTAACCGCTTCCCGAACCGCGGCGTCGCCTTCGCGCTCGACGAGGACAACCTCGAGCCGGTGTTCGTCGACTTCGAGCAGGACCCGTTCTTCCTCGTCTTCGGCGAGAGCGAGTCCGGCAAGTCGAATCTGCTCAAGCTGCTCATCCAGCGGATCACCGAGCGCCACAACGGCAACGAGGCGAAGCTCTTCGTGGTCGACAACCGGCGCTCGCTGCTCGGCGTGACCCCGGACTCACATCTGGCGGAGTACATCCCCATGTCCAACCAGATGCAGCACCACATGGACGCGCTGGCCAACCTGATGCAGCGCCGTACGCCGACCGCCGATGTCACTCCCGAGCAGCTGCGCGACCGCAGCTGGTGGCAGGGCCCCACGGTGTACATCGTCATCGACGACTACGACCTGGTGTCCACGTCCAGTGGCAACCCGCTGGCAGGCCTCACGGAAATGCTGCCGTTCGCCCGGGACGTCGGTGTCCGCTTCATCATCGCCCGCTCCACCGCGGGCGCGGGTCGCGCGGGCTACGAGCCGTTCATGCAGCGTATGAAGGAGCTCGGCGCCCAGGGCGTCATCCTCGCCGGCGACTCCGCCGAGGGCGACCTGCTGGGGGGCGTACGGCCGCGTCCGATGCCCGCGGGGCGGGGCGTGTTCGTGTCGCGGAAGCGGGGGAAGCCATTGGTCCAGGTGGGGTTGGTGGCGGACGGGCTTCGGTGACGGGCACCGCCGGCTCGGCTCGGGGTCGCTTCGCTTCGACGGGGCGGCCCCGTTGCCGTGAGGTTCTGGGGAAACAGGAGACGGACAGGACGCGGAGGGATCCCGTTGGCCTGTGGTGACTCCCCCAAGGCCTCGTGGCACGCCTCGTCCCGTTCCCACACACAGCAGGGTGGGCGCCTCCCGTGCGCGCCCACCCTGTGCTCGTCCCGCGAACAGCCGTCCTTTACAGGAAGTAGCTGGCGGCCTTCTTGTCGCCTTCCATGTACGTACCACCAGACTGGCCGACGACGTGGCCGATGCCCGTCAGTGCCTGGTGGATGTCGTTTGCTTCCTTGTCCCAGCGGGCCAGCTTGTCGCCGAAGGTGCCCTGGGCTTGACCCGCCCAGTACTGCTTGCTGCTCTCGACCAGCTTGCGGAGCTCCGCCAGGTCCTGCTCCAGCTGCTTCGCCTCGTTGCCGATGTTCGTGGCCGCGAAGTCCAGCGCGTCATAAGTTACGGAAAGACCGTCACCGTTACGGCTCATGCCTACCTACCTCGTATCGCTCGTGTGCGGTGGGTGATGTGGGGTGAACTGTCATGCTCGATGCCCTGAAACCGGACCGGAGGTCTCGGTTCGGGCCACTCACATCGAGTTGAAAGCAGACGGCTGAACCGTAGGAGCACCGTCCTGGAGGTTGATGCGGTTGACTGCCGCGCGGACCTCGTCTTCCTTGCTGTCCTTGATGTTGCGCGTGGTGGTCATGGCATCCATGACCTCACCGAGGATGTTGCCGATCTTGCCGAGGGACTCGTTGATCTCGTACTGCTTCCGGTCGAACTCGGCGCGACCAATACCCTGCCACTGGCCTTCGAGGCCGTCGATGACGCCCTGAAGGTTGTGCACCCGCTTGCGGATGCTCTCGTACTTCTCGAACATCTGCTTCTGCAGCCTGACTACTGCTGCATCTTCGAGCTTCTGGTCCATCGCCATGGCCAGCCGTCCCTTCCGCTGTGTGTTGTCTGGTCGATTGGTCCCGCGTCACCTCGAGGTTCGGAGGAGGCGAACGCGATGTTGATACCGAGCCGAAGGCCCCGTGGCTCACGCCCAGGTACTCAGTCGGCTCGGGCGGCTGGTCCAGTCACCTGGCGCGGCGCGCCCGCAGTACGGCTGCGCCGGCACCGCCGATCACGATCACTGCGCCTGCGGCGCCCAGGGCGATCCACAGGGTGCTGTCGCTGCTGTCGTGGGCGGCCACTTCCGCGTTCGATCCTGCCGCCGAAGTACCGTCGGCTGAACCCTTTTCTGGGGCCTGTGACGCGGCTGATGCAGAAGCGGAGGGGGTGGAGGAGGAGCCGGCCGCGTTGTCGACGTTGTCGTTGTTGCGTGCGTCCCGTGCCCCTGCCTTGGCCAGTACGTCGCCGCCATTGATCTTCGCCAGCGGGTCGACGTCCGGCGCGCCGGCATCGTAGTCGGGGTCCGCCAGGACGACTCGCGGACGGACCATTCCATAGCCCGCGTACTTGCTGGGTTCATCCTTGGGCCAGCCGCGTCCGGCGGTGTCGATCAGCGCTCGGGTGACCTGGTTGACGGTCCAGTCGGGGTGGGCGGACCAGATGAGGGCGGCGGAGGCGGAGACGAGGGCGGCTGCGTGGCTCGTCCCGCGCTGTTCGCAGTACGAACGGAAAGCCTCGTCGCACCACCCAGGCACTCCGTCACCGGGCGCCACCAGGTCGGCGAAACCGTGCGATGACTTCTTGGCGAAGTCCGAAACGTTGTAGGAGGAGCCGACTGCCGCAACACCCAGTACGTAAGGGTAGATGGCCGGCGCATCGGGGAATCCGTCGTTTCCTACGGACGCGACAAGCAGCTTACCCTTGGAGGCAGCGTATTTCACGGCCGCCTTGCCCTCCTTGGAGTTCATTCCTCCGAGGGACATGTTGATGATCTTGGCGTCGCTGTCGGCCGCGGCTCTCAGGGCCTGCGCGGAATCGGGCGTCTTTCCGTACTCCGCCGGATCATTCTCCAGTCCGTCGAGAGCAACTCGGTAGGGAACGATCTTCGCTCCGGGCGCCAGTCCCTGAATGCCCCCGCCTGCTCCCGTGCCGGCGATCAGCTCCGCCATGGTGGTCCCATGGCCGGTGAAATCCTTGGTGACGTGATAATCGACAGCCTTGGGGACTTCGCCGGTCAGTACCTGGCTCTTGAGCGATGACGTGTTCGGGTTGACACCGGTGTCGATGACGGCAACCTTGACACCCTCCCCCGTGCTGACGTCCCACATCTGGTCGGTCTTCATCGGCCCCAGGTACCACTGCATCGACTGGGCGTCAGCCGCGGAGGCGTTCGGGGTCAGCCCTATGCTCAAGGCAGCCAGGGCGCCGGAGAGCGCGCTGATCGAACGCGCCCAGCTGCCGCACCGTGTCCCGAGCAGCGTCGTCGCTGACTTCATGGTGTTGTCAATCCTCGCTAGCACTCAGTTGACGAGCGGCGGCACATCGCGCCGGGGCTTATTGGGCAGGTGCGTTTCCTCGTCCTCGACCACATAGTCGGGACGCTGTGATCCCTGCGTCTCACTGTCGTCGCCGGGCTTGCCCTTGCCGCCAGGCCGCCGGGTGAGACCCGCGCCGCCTTGCGTCATGCCGTTGCGTTCCGCCTGGACAGCGGAGTTACGTCCCGTCGGGCTGCCTGTCACAGGCTTGGCCCCTCCCACGGCACCGCCGCGAGAAGCACCGCCTGCGCCGGCACCGGGCCTCACGCCGGCCTGAGGCGCGCCGAAGACGCCACGCTGTCCGGGACCACCCGTCGACGGCCTGGGACTGCTCGCCGGACCAGCGCCGACCACCGTGGCTCCGGGAATTCGCGGCCCGTTCTTCGCTCCGGTACCCCCGGTGGCTGCGGGCCGACCTCCGACCACGCCGTTCGCGCGGCCCGCGCCCGTGGCCGGGCCGCCATTGGCTCGGGCCCCCGTCATACCGCCGGGCCGGGGGGTGCCCCCGGAGACGCCTGAGTGGCCCATCGGGAAAGGCTTCGAACCAGCAGTGCCCCCCTTGGCGAGCGACTGTCCGGTTACCGTCGGACGGCCCATCGAGTTGGTGCCACCAGGACCCGAGGTCCGTCCGGTAGCGGGGTTGATCAAGCCGGACTGACTGCGCCCCTGGGCGGGGCCGGGAGTGCGCGGCCCAAGGGTTCCACCCGTAGGCCTTCCCTGGGACCGACCGGCGATCGAGGGCCCGTAGTTGTCGAACGATCCGGACTGGCCGCCCACTGCGGGTGGGGTACCGGTGACCGGCGAAACGGGCCCGGTAGCCGGCGTGGTGGGCGGCAAGGTACCGACGCTGTCAATGTTTGTACCGACAAAGTCGTCCGGATACGTGACCGTTCCGTTGCCGCGAATGCCCGGAACAGTTGTATCGCTTGTCCCCTGCACTCCTGCACGCCCGGCTGCTTCAACCGGCGCGTCGTAACGTGCGGTTGCTGCGGCGCTGCCGCTCGCTGCGGCAGACCCGGCAGATTCCGAGGGCCCAGCGGATCCTGCCCCGTAGGCAGCCGACGGCACCGGGACATTCGGCACCGTCCCGAACGTCGGGGGCTTCTCCTGCAACGCCGCGAGCTGCTGACTCGAGACCGCGTAGTACGACGCCAACCGATTCATCTGGTTGATCGCCTCTTGGCGGTCCTTCTCCACCTGTACTGCAGCGTCGTAGTCGTCCTTCTTGGCAGTTTTCTCTGCGTCAGTGAAGTTTTCCGGACGCTTGAGGTTCTTGGAGTCACGAGCGGGCATGGCCTTGCGTACCGATGAGAGACCCATCGAGGCAGCGACGAGCTGTTCGCCCGCCTTCCCGGCGAATTCACTCAGGTCGGTCGAGCCCGTGACGAGCGACTCACTCCATGCCCGGAAGGCCTTGCCACCTTCACCGACCCACGTGACACCTTTGACATCCTCGCGCAGTGTGTCCGCCGCAGTCTTGATGGCGGTCCGTGCGTCCAACAGTGCGTTGCCCGATGACTCCAAGTCCTCGGGGTCCGTCTGTTCGACCAGGTCGATCATCTCGTTGAGGTCGAGGTTTTTCGCGGCGAAGTCGGTGCTGGCGAAGACCGCCTTGCCAGGAGCGGTGGATCCGACCACCACTCGGAGAGGATCAGTCACCATCCGGGGGAAGAACCCGCTAACGCCCGAGTGTTCGACGTTCCGGGCGATGTCGGCGAAGGAGTTCTGGTTACGGGCGCGCTCGAGGTCGTCCTTGTGCTGTTCGTCGGTCATCGTCAGGCCCCAATCCCGGACTCGTGTCCGGCGGAGTGCTTGCGACTCGTCTGCTTCTCGATCTGGTCGATCTGCGACCGGATCTCCCAGAACCGCCGACGCTGCTCGTCCTCGAGCTTCTCGTAACCGTGGGCCGCACCCTGGACCGCGATTCCGATCGCCTCTATGTGAAGGTGCAGCGTCTTGGACAAGGTGGTGAGCTGCTCATGGACGCTGTTGTACTGGGTGTACATACTGCGCGCTTCAGGGAAGGCGTCGGCGCTCCCGCTGCTCAGAGAGGAGGCCTTGATCGTTTGCGCTCCTACCCTCTTCGGGTTGCCTGCCGACTCCTCAAGTGTCCGTAGCACCGCGTCCACTTGAGACACGAACTTCCCGAGCGCCTCGTTGCTCGCCTCCAGGTCCGCCTTTCTGGCCGCAGACGCGCCCCCCATCATGTCCGCTGGCAGCACGATGCCCCTCCCCGTTTCCCCGTGACATCCCGTCGAGGCCGATCACATCCGGGCCGGCCGCTCGCTCGCCATACGATCGCAAAGCGAGCTGCGCCTAACAACGCGTTTGCCACTCTAGTCAACCTGCACAACAGGTCCAACCGTGGTGCGTGATGCCTCAGTTACGAGGCCTGCGTGCGCCACCGTAAACCCGTGTGCCACGTTGCTCAGGTGCCGGTCGCCGCCATCGCGAAGCCGCCTCCGTGATCTTCGCCATACCTCGACAGGCGGGGCACAACAGCGCCCCGGGAGGAGAAAACCAGCCACAGACAGGCAACTCTGCGCCAACCTTGCACACGCACACATCACGACAAAGATCGGCACCGCTCCTCCTGTCGGCGTTTCCGTCTCTTCCACCGCAGATCCTGGGAACCTTCATGCCGGACAATCCGCACACCTGGAGACCTTCGATCTTCCCCGGTCCTACCAGGTTGCTAAGCTCCGGGAGCCGAGCAGCACGGGGGAAGAGGACGACCCATGGCATGGGACGAGTGGGAGCAGCTCAAGACTCAGGCTGCCGAACGGCAGTCCACGCAGATGCAGTTGAACCAGCTCGACCCGGGGGACGGATCGCCGGGTACGGCGGGAGGACCGTCGTCGTACGGCGATCTGAAGGTCGCCAACGCTTCGCTGACGAAGATCAGCAAATCCGCGCACAGCTTGTACAACGCGCTGTGGGACAAGGCTCGTGTCTCTGTCCCCAGCAGTGACTCCGCAGCCAGTGACCTGTCGAAGCAGGGCTTCGCGCTCGGGGCGGGGCTGCAGCACGTTTCGAACCGGTGGGAGGAACAGCTCAAGTCCCTCATGGACGCGTGTGCACAGATCACGAACCATCTGCAGGTCACCAAGAGGATCCACGCCGGCGACGACAACTTCATCGTGCGCCAGATGAGCAGCATCGACACCTTGGACACCGGCTTCGACGAGCGCGTGGGGCAGCCCGGCGAGAAGAACCCCGTGTACGGGGAGAAGAAGGACGAGAAGAAGAAGGACGAGTAGCGGCGGCCCGGGGGACGCCGGTGTGGTTCCCCGCGTTCCGGCCGGAGACCGGCACACGGCTCACCGACTCGCTCAACCGCGGCTCGACACTTCTGCAACTCCTGGACTTCTGGGGATAGAGACCGATGGACCTCGAAACACTGCGCGACGCCAACTTCAAGCTGCTCGACGACGCCGTCACGGACTGGTCGACCCTGGTCAAGCACCTGGAGACGCTGAAGAAGGACGCCGAGGAAGAACTGCACCAGGCCGCGAACAAGGCGGACTGGGCGGGTGTGAACGCTCAGGTGTCGAAGGAGTTCATCGGCAAGACGGCCGGTGAGTTCAGCGACGCGCACACGCAGGCGACGACCATCCACAAGATCCTCGAGGACACGCGGACAGAGCTGAAGGGCTATCACCAGCAGCTCGTGAGCGCGATAGACGGCGGCCGGAAGAACAATTTGACGGTCATCGGCTACGAGGGCGGGTTCACCGTCACCACGAATGTGCCGCCGGAGGGCCGGGCGCGGCAGGACAAGGACAACCAGTCCGAGATCAACGCGCTGCGCGATCAGCTCCAGAAGATCCTCGACAAGGCGACCGAGAGCGACAACTCGGCCCAGACCGTCCTGCAGGCCATCGCCGACCAGAGCAAGCTCGGTTTCTCGGACGCCTCGTACAAGGACCGGGACAGCGCCGCTGAGGCCGTCAAGCAGGCTGACGAACTGGCGAAGCTGGCGCGGAAGGACCCCAAGGACCTCAACCCCGAGGAGTTCGACCGGCTCCTCAACGGGCTCAACAAGTACGGCAACGACGATCTGTTCACCGAACGGTTCGCCACGACGCTCGGTCCGCAGAAGACCCTGGAGTTCTGGACCGGCGTCAACGACGCTCACAGGGGCAACTACGAGCTCGGGCAGGGACGGGGGGAGAAGTTCGACGATCTGCAGCGCAGCCTTGGCACGACGCTCGCCAACGCCACGCAGAGCGACTCGGTCGCCATGACCGAGTGGAAGCGCACGATGATCGACATCGGCGACAAACCGGTCTTCGGCACCAACGGCGGCGGCCCCATGGGCTTCCAGGTCATGAGCAACCTGATGCGGACCGGGGACTACGACGATCAGTTCCTGAAGGACTACGGCAACAAGCTCATGGCCACCGAGCGCAAGCTCACCGGCAACGGCGAGCACCAGAACATGGCGTGGCAGCACATGGGCGCGGACCCCTGGCTGAACCGCATCGGCGAGGACAGCGGCTCCGACCCGCTCACCGGCTACCTGAAGGGCCTCTCCAACAGCCCGGACGCGGCCACGGACTTCTTCAACCAGGAGTTCGTCAACAAGGACGACAAGGACAACCCCTTCGAGCGGGACACCGACGGCGACGGCAAGAACGGCAAGGTCACTCTCTCCAACTTCCAGTACCTCTTCGAGGAGCGGGAGTGGCCGCAGGAGAGCAATCTCAAGGGCGACGATCTCCACACCGGCGAGAACAACCTCGCCCTCGCACTGGAGGCGGCCACCACGGGTCACCCCGCGGGCGAGATGCCGACCATCGACACGCCGGCTCACAGCGCCGATCAGGCCAAGCTCATGCAGAGCCTGGTCGCGTCGATCGCGGACGATCCGGAGCGGCTCACCGGCCGTGGCTTCATGACCGACAGCGTCGGACAGATCACTTCCGAGTACCTGCCGGATATCAACCGGTCCATGACCGACGTCGAGCGGAGTCCGGACTCGGACAAGTGGCGGGAGGTGGAGAAGCTGTACCCCGTCGCCGGCTCCGAAGCCGAACTGGATCACGCGTCCGTGAGCAAGCTGCTCTTCGCCGTCGGCCAGAACCCCGAGGGATACGCCGCGGTCGAGGTTGGCCAGAAGGCGTATATGGGCAAGCTGATGGACTACCACCTGAACCCGGACCTCCCGGAGGCCCAACGACTGTCAGACGACGAGGAACTCGTGATCCGGCAGATTGCCGGACGGTCCGGCGAGGTGTCCGGCACTCTCGCGCTCGGCGCGCAGGAGTACATCGGACAGGAGGCCTCGGACAAGGACAAGGAATACGAGCACGCCGTCGCTCAGAAGAAGAACATCATCTCCGGCACGGTCGGCACCGTGGTCGGCGTCGGTACGTCCTTCGTCGCCACGCCCTGGGTCGGGGCAGCCGTCGGCGGCGCAGCCGGCACAGTCACCAGCACCGTCCTGGAATCGGTGTTCAAGGACGCAGAGGGTCACGCCATGGACCAGGCGCAGCAGACGGGCGGCGAGTACTGGCAGGAAGGCCTGACGCGGAACCTCACCATCACTGAGGACGCCGCCCGGACCGCGGCGGACAGGTACCACACGATGGACACGAGTGATGCCGGTATCACCGCCCGTGAGGCGGCACGCCAGGGTTACATCAACGCACGCGCCATCGTGGACGGACAGGCGCCCGGTACCATCGCCGCCTTCTGACCATTGCGGCTCGACGAAGGGGATCTTGTGAGTGTTCGCCCTGCGCCGTCGCGAAAGCGAGGCATGGTTGCCGTGTCGGCGATCACCGTCCTTGTCGCCGTGCTGTCGGGGTGTGGCGGTGACCAGTCCGAACGCGACTACGCGATTCCAAAGGATTTGTGTGGAGTCGCTGTTGACGCCGGTGAACTGGGCCCGTTCCTCCCGGACGGCAAGGAAATCACCGTGCGGGACAAGTCCGGTGGCGGGACGAAGGTGTGCGAGGTCGTCGTGGATGACGACCTGGCTCTGAGGGCTACCCAGGCGTGGGTGGAAGAGGGAAAGACCACCGCGTACTTCGCCTCCGGCCAGACGCTCACGCCTCCTGAGGAGTCGGCCGAGGGCGATCGCTTCCGGTACTCGGGGAACGAGGCCTTTGGTAAGACGAAGGGCTGCGTCGACGAGCAGCACGGCCAGGAGTTGTACACAGCGGTTCAGGCCCAGGGCTCGGAACATAAGGACGCCGATGCGATGAAACGGCTGATCACCGCCTATACGAGTGGGGTGGAAGACTCGGCCGAGTGCGAAGCGGAGGACTCGGAGTGATAGATCTCGGTCGAGGAGCACGCCGTCTGCACCGGCAGGTTCTCGCGTCCTGCGCGGCCCTCGCTCTGCTGGTCGGCTGCGGCAGTGTCGACGGCAGCGGCAGCGGCACCGGCACCGCGGGTGAGTCCGGGCCGCTCAGTGCCGAGCAGGTCGCGGCAGCCCTCCCTGACGCGAAGGCGGCCCCGGGGTGGGAGGTCACCTCGGAGCCGGTCGCGTATCCGCAGAAGAAGGCGCGGGAATTGAGGGTGGCCCGGTGCTACGAAGGGCCCGACGAGTGCTCGAAACCGCAGGTCACCGGGGTGTCGGCGCTGGCGGGCGGCCGTGGCAAGCCCCGGCTGGACTTCGTGCTCATCGCGTACGAGGACGCGGAGTCGGCGCGGGCTTCCTATGAGCCGGTATGGAAGGCTTGGCGTGGTCGGAGCGTCAAGCCGCGCGAGCTGGACCTCGGAAAGATCGGGGACGAGAACGATGCTGTGAGCGGTGTGCATCCCTCGCTCCAGGACGGGGCTGGGGCAGCCACCGCACAGGTGCGGGTCGGCAGTGTGATCATGGTGACAGTCGGTGAGGCAGGGCCTGGTATCGAGTTGCCGGGCACGCTCGAGAAGTTCACCGCCGTGTTCGCCGAACGCGCCGAGCAGGCCCAGGACGGAAAAACGCCTTCCGCAGCCCTGGACGACGCCGCCTGACCGGTCAGCACGCCCCCTCACGGGACGTCACCGTGAGCCGGTAGCCCAGCTCGGTGTACGTCCCCTCGCCTCCCGTGATTCCCGGTGGCGTGTAGTCGTCCTCCTTCGAGCGCACGCGCTCGATGTGGACGCAGAACTCGGCGTCGGCTCCGTTCGCGGAGACGGTGAAGTACGCGTCGGCGTCCGTGTTGCCGTCGGCAGCTGAGGCGGCGACGCCGTCCTGTGGGGCATCGCCGCCGTTCTCGACGACCTCGCTCTCGACGAGCGCCTCGTATTCGTAGATGCGGACGACGGGTTCGCCCGACTCGTCGACCCGGTACAGGAACCCGTCGAGCTCGTACGTGGCCTGTTCCACCGCGCTCTTCAGCTCGTCGTCGCTCCACTTCCAACGGTCCTGCAGGCCGAGGCCTCGAAAACCCATCACTGCGCAGACCGCCGCCATGGCTATGAGGACGATGCGGGCGACGACGAACGCCGCGTCCGGGACCTCCGGCGCGGACGGGTTCAGGGACTCGCGCCAGGAACGGACCCGCTGCGCCTTCACACAGGCCATGAGGAGCAGCAGAGCCGCCAGCACGAAGAGGATGATCGACAGTTGCGTCAGCATGCCGGGCCTCCCAGGCCTCTCCGGCGACGGCGCGCGTCCCGCACCGCCACCGCCGTCCCGCTCAGCCCCGCTGCCAGGACGAGGCCTCCGACCACGACGTAGGTGCCGAGGCGGGTGTTGCGTTCCTCCGGTGTCTCGCCGAAGTGGACGGGGGCCACCGAGGGTGCTTCGGCGCCGACCGGGTTCTGTTCGGGGCGGGGGGACTCGACGGGATGGGCCGGATCGACGTCGGTGAGGGCCTTGACCGGGTCGACGACGCCCCAGCCGACGAGGATGTCGTGGCCGGGGATGGTGCGTTCCGCGGTCTGTTCGATCTGGGCGACGATCTGCCGGGCCGTCCACTTGGGATACTTGGCCTTCAGCAGGGCGGCTACGCCGGCGACGTACGGGGCCGAGAAGCTGGTGCCGTTGTCGGAGCAGTGGCCGTCGCCGGGAACGGTGGAGATCATGTCGACGCCGGGTGCGGCGACCCCCACGAAGCTGCCGGACTGGGAGAAGGGGGCGCGCTCGTTGTTGCGGTCCGAGGAGGCCACGGCGAGGACGCCCTGGTACGACGCCGGGTAAGTGACCTTGACGTTGCCGCCGAGTCCGTCGTTGCCGGCCGAGGCGACGATGACCACCTGCCGGCCGAGGGCATAGTTCACCGCCTGTTCCAGCTCCTCGGCCGGTTTCACGGCGTTGGCCGTGTCCTGAGAGATGTTGATGACGTCCGCGCCCACGTCCACTGCGTGGCGGATCGCCTGAGCCAGGGTGAGCGCCGTGCCGTTGCCCTCCGCGTCGTTCTGCTTGATCGGGATGATCGTGGCCTCGGGGGCCAGGCCCACGAAGCCGCTCCCCTTCACCGGGCGGGCGGCGATGATGCCGGCCACGCGGGTGCCGTGGCCGACGGTGTCCGTCGTGCCGCTCGCGTTGCCGCGCTCGATCTTCTCGCCCTTCTTGTCCTTCTCAGGGAGGAGGTTTTTGCCCTTCGACGCGTCGACGGCCTCGGTGAGCTGGGGATTCTTGACGTCGACACCCGTGTCGACGACGGCGACCCGGATACCTTCGCCCTTCGTCTGCGCCCACAGCTCGTCGAGGTTGATGCGTTGCAGCGACCAGGGGCGGCCCTCGTACTTCTCCGAGGGGAAGGTGCACTGGCCGCTGTCGTCCGCCCGGGCCTCGTGGACCGGGAGGGCGAGTTGGGTCGTCGCGGTGAGGGCCGTCGCGGCGAGCAGCGTCACCACCAGCGAGCGGCTTCTGGTCCTCACGTCGCCTGCTTTCAGCATCAGTTCGCTCTCCTACCGGACGCTCGCGACTACGAGCCCTGCGGCTGCCGCGCCGCCGACTCGGACAGGCGGGGGCCCGTGGGCAGGAACCGCGACCACGCCAGAGGGACGGGGGCCGGGTCGACCTTCTCGTAGCCCAGCCTGGTCTGGGCGATCTTGGCCTCGGTCAGCGCCTGCTCGCGCTGCTCCTTGGAGGTACCGATGCCCTTGTCCTCGGTGGCGCTGTCGCTGTTGGACTGCAGCGCGTAGCGCAGGCCGGTGTCGGTGACCAGGAAGACGCTGCCTGCCTTGGTCTCGGTGCCCTGGAACTGGCGGTAGAGCTGTCCGGAGCCGGCGGTGACGTAGGCGCTGGAGGAGCCGGTGGGCAGCGACGCGGGGAAGTCGGTGCCGACCCAGGTGGACAGGGTGGTCGTGCCGTTCTTCGCGTCGACCGAGCGCAGGACGTTGCAGACGGTATTGCGGCCGGTGGTGGAGCTGGTGCCGTTGTTGACGGTCTTCGGCTTGTACGTCGGCCACTTCTTCTGGCCGCGGAAGGTGGTGCTGTCGACCACCGCGCCGGGGGCGACCTGTTGTGCCTCGCCGGTCTGCCCGACGGCGACGAGCTTGCCGCTGTTCAGCAGGAGGGTGGCGGTGAACTCGCTGATCCGGGCGACCTCGCCGGGGAGGACGACGTAGTACTGCATGCGCGTGCCGTCGTAAGCCTTGATGACCATGCCGACTTTGTCGTACTCGCCGAGGCTGTCGGACGCGCCGGCCTCGGCGCCGGGGGTACCGTCGATCGAGGGGATGGTGAGGGGGTCTCCCTTGTGCAGGGTGTCCAGCCAGTCCTGGGAGACGCGCTGCGGGGCGCGGCCCTGGGTGTCGAGGGCCTTGAGGAGTTCCCTGTCAGTGGGGTCGACGAGCGGGTAGGCCCAGCCGCGGTCGTCGACGACGTACTGCGTTTTGCCGTCCGGACCGACCACGTACATCAGGTCGTTCCTGGAAAGCTTGTGGCGGCCCTCCGTCCTTGTCCACTCCTTCTCGGCGAGGACGAACGCCGCCTTCTGGATAGCCCGTCCGCCGTCGCTGGGGCGCTCGCAGACCGCCCAGCGCTTGGTGGCCTCCGCCTCACCGGTGGAGGGCAGCCGGTCGGGGGCGTACGGGATGCCGAGGGTGGCGCCGTGCGGGGGCTTGCCGCTGTCGAGAACCTTCTCGTCGACCGTGATGATGCTGTTCTTGTCGGGCTTCAGCAGCAGTTTCGCCGAGGCCATGTTGAGCACCGGGTGCAGCTGCTTCTGGCCCTTCGTCTTCAGGACGACGTATCGCGTCGTCGAGTCGCTGGCGACGATGACGTGTTCGTTCGGGGTGTCCCAGCCTCTCGGGGCGGTAGGGCTGAAGAGCCCGATGGCGCCGAACACCGCGAGGATCACCACGGCGACCACCACCCCCGGCCAAACCGCGCTCAGCGGCTTCGGCGCGCCCTCTTCGGAACCCGACGGCGACGGCCGCAGAAACGAAGCGAGTGTGCGACGCTTCGCGAAGGTGTAGGCGTTGAGTTCATCGCGGCGTGATGCCATCTGTGTCCGCTCTCTCCCCGTTGCGGAGCCCTGGGGACGGTGATGGTGACCGTCGCCCGCCCGTGGTTGCCTCTGGTGCCTCGGTTGTCAGACCCGGCCCCTACTATGCCTGTTGCGTGACCGTGCGTGTGTCACGGGCAGTGCGCTCAGGACTCGCGGCAGCGAGTGGGCAGAGGTATTCGTGAGACATTCGGGGGGTTTGGGGTGATGGCTTCCGCACGGCGGTCACAGTCACGATCGCAATCGAGGTCGCGTTCGGGCAGCGCCGGCCGGGCGGCGCCCAGCGACGGCGGCGCGGCGTCAGGCGCTGTCACGCCGCATCTGAGGGCACGTTCGGGACGCGGAGGTTCCTTCGCCGTACAGCGGCTGGTGTTGCTCGAACTGGCCGCGGCACTCGTCCTGTGCGGCTGGGTGACCGGGACATACGCGCTCGTCCCGGCCGCCGTCGCGGCCGTGATCCTTGTGGTGCTCGCGCTGGTGCGGCGCCGAGGGCGCTCCCTGCCCGAGTGGCTGGCCCGCGTGCAGGCCCTGCGCTCCCGCCGCCGCAGGGCCGCCAACAGCACAGTGCCGCCGGGCACAGACCCGGGGCTGGCCCCCGCCGTCGAGTGCGACCCGAGCCTGCGCACCTACAGCTACAGCCGCGGCAACGACCGTGACCAGCGGCCCGTCGGCATGGTCGGTGACGGTGGCTTCCTCACCGCGGTCCTGCAGGTGGAGGCAGACTTGGGGGCGCTGCGCGCGGAGCGCGGCCGCCGCCCGCTCCCTCTGGCCCCGGTGCGGGACGCACTGGATGTCGACGGAATCCACCTGGAGTCCGCCCAAATCGTGGTGCACACCCAGCCCGCGCCCGCGCCGCACCTGCCCCAGCAGTCGGTCGTGGTGACCAACTACACACAGCTACAGGGGCAGACGGCCTCTCCGGCCGTCCGCATCATGTGGATCGCACTGAAGTTGGACCCGGAGTTGTGCCCGGAGGCGGTGGCCGCCCGCGGCGGCGGGCTCGTTGGGGCCCAGAAGAGCCTGGTGCGGTCCGTGGAGCATCTGGCGAGCCGGCTGACGGGCGCCGGGTTCCGGGTGAGCGTGCTCACCGAGGAGGAGGTGACCTCCGCCATCGCCACCTCCGCCTGCGCCAACCCGACGGTGACCACCCAGGCCGGGCATAACGAGTCGCCCCGGCGGCGCACCGAGGAGACCAGTCGCAGTTGGCGGTGCGACAACCGCAGACACACCACGTACTGGGTGCGCCGCTGGCCCTCGCTCGGCGGCTCCGGTACCGCTCTGCCGCAACTGGTCGCGCAGTTGACCGCGGTGCCCGCCCTTGCGACGACGCTCAGCCTGACGCTTGCCCGGGGCGGACAGCAGGAGGTGACCCTTACCGGGCATGTACGGGTCACCGGGCGCAGCAGCACAGAGCTCGCCTCGTCACGGCGCGAGTTGGAACGCGTGGCACGGCAGGCGCAGACCGGACTCGCCCGACTCGACCGGGAGCAACTGCCCGGAGTCCTGGCCACGCTGCCGCTCGGAGGTGCACGCTGATGGCCCCCCTGACGACCCGGACCTCGTCCGCCAACTCCCCCACGGCGCCCGCTCCGGATGCGGCCCCGCCGTCCCGGACCCGCTCCGATGGCGGCGGCCTGGCCGTGCGGCTGCGCACCGGCTTCGGACTGCTCGGCCCCCGCCATCCGCGACACACGCTGCCGGTTGACCAACTCGACGCGTTGTCGCTGCCCATCGGTGACGATGGCGTGGTCGTCGGCGTCACCCCCGAGGGCCAGCCCGCCGTGCTCGGGGTGAACCGTCCGACGCCTTACGACGTGCTGCTGATCGGCGGTCTGTGGACGGCCCAGGTGCTCGCGCTGCGCGCCGCGGCGACGGGCGCGCGGGTCGCCGTCGAGACCGGCCGTGCCCAGCACTGGTCGCAGATCGTCCAGGCAGTGGGCGGCGGCCAGTCCGGGATGACGGTGCACGACGTGGGCCGGGTCCCTCCCCTCGGCGCCTCGGCCGGCAGCCCGGTCCTGGTGGTCCGGGACTGCGGTATGCGTCCGCCGCGCGGACGCGTGGTGTCGGCGCCCTGGCAGTCGGTGCTCACCCTGCTGCCGTATCTCAGCCCGGTGGCACCCCGGCTGATGCGTCAGGCGCGACTCACCGGAGTGCAGCGGGTGTCGCCCGACGAGGCGGCCGAGATAGGCCGGGTGATCGGCCTGCCGCGCACCGAGTACGAACCGCTACCGACCCTCGCTGACGGGGTGACCCTGTGGTGCACCGACGGTGACCGCCAGTACGTCATGACGCAGCCCACGGACGCCGAGATCGGTTTGCTCGGTGCAGCCCGGCGGATGGACTGACCGCGAACCCGCGCCGGTTCCGCCGACTTTGTGTCGGACGCACATCACTCGGACGGACGCGCCTGCCGTGTCCGCCTCTTTCTTGATTAGGCTGGGGCGGGGGACGAGGCGATGACCCAACAGGGTGACGCGACATCGGGGGTGACCCAGGGGGTAGCTCACTGATTCGTGCGTCGGCAATGGTCGCCCCAGCACGGCATGAGGGTGCTCGAGCACACCAGGAGGAACACTGTGAGCAGCGATCGGGACGGGATCCGCGGGGGCTGGGCGACACCCGGCGATGACCAGCCCGACGCGGAGTCCGCAGCGGAGATGACGGGCGAGTTCACCATCGACTACGCCCCGCCCGCCTGGTACACCCAGAACGCCTCGGGGAGTTCGTCCTCGGGGCAGGGGGCGGGCGCGTCCGAGGACTCCAGCGCTTCAGGGGCGCCCGGCTCCGGGCCGGGGGCTTCGGGTGTGCAGGGGGGTTCCGGGGCGAACGGCGCTTCCGGGGTGCCCGGTGGTTCCGGAGCGGCTGGGCCTGCCGGGGTGCCTGGCGGTTCCACCGCGCCTAAGGGGCCCGTGCCACCGCTGCCCGGGTTGACTCGGCCGGCGCACGCCAATCCTGACGGTGGGCCTTCGGCCCTGCCGACTTCTCTGCCGGGGCAGGGCTCCGCACCGGCTCCGGCGCCCGGGGCGCCCTTCACTCCTCCCGCGCCGGCTCCCGCTCCCGGCGCCCCGTTCACGCCTCCCGCGCCGACTACCGCTCCCAACGCCCCGTTCGCGCCTCCCGCGCCCGCGCCGGGTGCGCCCTTCGCGCCGCCGGCGCCGCCCACGCCCTCTTCGGGAGGTCCTTCGGCCGTGCCCAGGCTTCCCATGGGGAGCGGGTTCGAGCCGCAGGGGTCGCCGCAGGGGGACCCGTCTCCGGGGCAGGCCGAGGCGCCCGCGGGGGACGCGGCCTCTCCTTCGGCCGTGCCGCACATCCCCGTCGGCGGGTATCAGTCGCAGTGGACGCCGCCGGCTCCGCCGCAGGCCCCGGCCGTTCCCGGGACTCCGGCGACTCCGCCTGCCGCTCCGGCGACTCCGCTTCCTGCTCCGGCGGCACCGGCCACTGCTGAGGCTTCGAGCACCCCCGAGGCTTCGAGCGCTCCCGAGGCTTCGACTGCGGCGGTTTCCGGTGATGCCGCCGAGCCGGAGAACGGCGATCTGGAGAGCGGTGCCACCATGCGCTTCTCCGCCATCGCCCTGAAGCGGGAGATCGAGGAGCGTGCCGCTGCGGAGGCGGCTTCCACGCCCGACGCCCCCGAGGCCACCGAGGCCACCGAGGCCACCGAGGCGAAGGACGCCGACGAGGCCGGTGGCGGTGTCCGTGCCGAGGGCGCGGATGACGGCGCTCCCGGTGTGGAGGCAGACGACTCCGCTGCGGTTTCCGATTACGCGCTGAACGCGGACTCCTTCACCGACGTGCCGCCGGACGATGAGGCCGAGTCGGAGAACACACGGCCCGAAGCGGGGGATGCGGCACCCGAGGCCCTCGAGCCGCAGGCTGCAGCACCCGAGGGCACAGAGGTGGAGGACGCCGAGCCCCAGGACGTCGAGACCGAGGACGCCGGGTTGGCAGACGCGGAGCCCTCGGACGCCGCCGACGCCGACGAGGCCGAATCCGAGCAGGCACGGATCGAGGACGCGCAGCCCGAGGAGACGGTGTCCGAGGACGCACAGTCCGCGGACACGCAGCCCGAGGACGTTCAGTCCGGGCACGCGATGCCCGGCTCGGACGAGCCTGTGGGCCCGGTACCGGCCGGGGCCGAGCACGAGGGTGAGGACTCGGTGGCGTCCGCTGCCGAGCCGGCCGACGCGCCCCCCGCCGACCGCGCGCCCGGGCGGAGTGAGCCCGAGGGCGCCGTACCGGCCGCCCCGGTCTCCCCCGACGCCCCCCACAGCGCGCCGTCCGACTTCACTCCCCCGCCCCCGCTGGGCGTGCCGCCGCTGCCGCCGTCGTACCAGCCTGCCGCTCCGGCCCCGGCGAGCGAGTGGCCCGCCCAGCCGCAGCAACAGCCGGCGCAGCCCTCGGACCCGAACGCGCCCGCTCAGCCGCAGCCGACGGCCGCACAGGGACAGCCCCCGGTGCCGCCGCAGGCCTCCGTGCCGGCGCACCAGCCGCCGTTCCAGCCGCAGGCGCCGCAGCCCGCGCCCGCCGCGTGGAACCAGCCTGCCGCGCCGACGCCGCCCCACCAGCCGCCCGCGCAGCCCACACCGCAGCCCGGCGGCTACGGCTTCCCGCAGCAGGGCACCCCGGCCACTGCCCCGCCCACCCCGCCAAACGGCTACGGCTTCCCGCACCCCGGCGCACCCGCCCCGGCCACACCCGGCCCCCAGAGCGGCTACGGCTTCCCCCAGCCGGGCGCTCCGACCCCGGACGCCCAGCAGCCTCCGGTTCAGCCGCCTCACAGCACCCCGGCCTCCGCGCCCGACGCGCAGGGCGGCTACGGCTTCCCCCAGCCGGGCACCCCGCCCACCCCGCCGGGCGGCTACGGCTTCCCGCACCCCGGTGCCCAGCCGCCGCACCAGCAGGCCCAGCCGCAGCCTCACATCCCCCCGCAGGCCCAGCCCCACCCGGAAGGCCGGTTCCCGCAGCCCGACCCGTCGGGGCAGCCGCAGCCGGGGCAACAGCCGCAGCAGCCGGTCGACCCCCGTACCGGCGCCGCCTGGCCGCAGCCCATGCAGCACGACCAGCGGCAGCCGACCAACCCCGGGGCGGCTCCGCTCGGTTACACCGCTGCGGTGGAGCTGTCGTCCGACCGGCTGCTCAACAGCAAGAAGCAGAAGGCGAAGAGCAGCCGTCCGGCCGCCGGTGGCGGGCGGTTCAAGATCGGCGGCAAGAAGGAGGAGGCCGAGCGGCAGCGCAAGCTCGACCTGATCCGTACGCCCGTGCTGTCCTGCTACCGGATAGCGGTGATCAGCCTCAAGGGCGGTGTCGGCAAGACGACCACGACCACCGCCCTCGGCTCCACGCTCGCCACCGAGCGGCAGGACAAGATCCTCGCGATCGACGCCAACCCGGACGCGGGTACCCTCGGGCGCCGGGTGCGGCGGGAGACCGGGGCCACCATCCGTGACCTCGTCCAGGCGATCCCGTATCTCAACTCGTACATGGACATCCGGCGGTTCACGTCGCAGGCGCCCTCCGGTCTGGAGATCATCGCCAACGACGTCGACCCGGCCGTGTCCACGACCTTCAACGACGAGGACTACCGGCGCGCGATCGACGTGCTGGGCAAGCAGTACCCGGTGATCCTCACCGACTCCGGTACCGGTCTGCTGTACAGCGCCATGCGCGGTGTGCTGGACCTCGCCGACCAGCTCATCATCATCTCGACGCCGTCCGTGGACGGGGCGAGCAGTGCGAGCACGACGCTGGACTGGCTGTCCGCCCACGGGTACGCCGACCTCGTCTCGCGGTCCATCACCGTCATCTCCGGGGTACGCGAGACCGGAAAGATGATCAAGGTCGAGGACATCGTGTCGCACTTCGAGACGCGCTGCCGGGGCGTCGTCGTCGTGCCCTTCGACGAGCATCTGGCCGCCGGCGCCGAGGTCGACCTCGACATGATGCGGCCGAAGGTGCGGGAGGCGTACTTCAATCTCACGGCGATGGTCGCCGAGGACTTCATCCGCCACCAGCAGGCGCACGGCCTGTGGACGTCCGACGGGAACCCGCCGCCGGTCGCTGCCCCGCCGCTGCCCGGCCAGGCCATGCCGGGTCAGCCCGTGCCCGGTCAGCCCTACGCCCAGCCGGGGCAGCAGCCGGCTCCCGGCCAGCCGGGCCCGTATCCGCAGCAGCCACAGCCCGGCCAGCCGTACCCGCAGCCCGGCCAGCCCTACGCCCAGCCCGGTCAGCCCTACGCCCAGCCCGGTCAGCCCTACGCCCAGCCGGGACAGCCGCAGCCGTACCCGCAGGCCGCGGGTCAGCCGCCCTACCCGCAGGCCGCGGGTCAGCCGCCCTACCCGCAGCCCGGGCAGCCGGGCCAGCCGGGGCAGCAGCCCGGGCAACCGGCGGCGCACCCCGGCCAGCCGTACCCGCAGCCGGGACAGCCCCCGGCCGCTCCCCCGCAGCCGGGCTACGGCTACCCCCAGTCCGAGCAGCCGGGCTACGGCTACCCCCAGCCCGGGCAGCCGGGTCACCCGGCCCAGCCGGACGGGCAGACCCCGCCGCCCCCGCCTCCGACGCAGTAATCGCCTCACCCGGTCGGCCCCTTCTCAGGGGCCGATCCCCTTCGGGCCCGCGCCGCTTCGACTCGGCGCGGGCCTCGGTGCGTTCAGGGGCGAATTCCGTTGCCAGGCCCTGGCCAGGAGCGCGTCAGTGGTCTCGACCAATGGGGGCAGAAAGCTCGCCAACTCGTTATTTCCGCAGGCCACAAGGGGTGAATGCGCCGTTGACGGGTGAGAGAGCCGCTGGTACACACACATCACGCATCTGACAGCTGATCAACCCGTCCTTCCCGTCCGAGCGATGACGCGAGGTCCGACCATGGGCACGAACGATCAGAAACGCAGCCTCCCGCACGGCCTCCGGCTCGTCGCCCTGGCCGGGGCCGCCGCGCTCACCCTCACCGCCGGTCTCGCGACCCCGCTCGCCCCGGCGCCCCAGCAGGCCCGGGCGGCCGACGACGGCAAGAAGGTGCTGACCGTCGCCGTGGCGCAGAGCGTGGACTCGCTCAGCCCGTTCCTGGCGGTCCGCCTGCTCAGTACGAGCATCCACCGGCTCATGTACGAGTACCTGACGAACTACGACCCCAAGGACAACCACGCCATCGCGGGCCTGGCGACCAAATGGGAGCCGTCGCCGGACAAGCTGACCTGGACCTACACGATCCGCGACAACTCCACGTGGTCGGACGGCCGCCAGGCCACCGCCGAGGACGCGGCGTGGACGTTCAACAAGATGATGACCGACACCGGCGCGGCCACGGCGAACGGCAGCTACGTCGGGAACTTCAGGAAGGTGACGGCCCCGAGCCCCACCAAGCTGGTCATCGAGCTGAAGAAGCCGCAGGCCACGATGGCCGCGCTGGACGTGCCGATCGTGCCGAAGCACGTGTGGGAGAAGGTCTCGGACTTCTCCGAGTTCAACAACGACAAGAGCTTCCCGGTCGTGGGGAACGGCCCGTTCGTGCTGAGCGGCTACAAGGCCGACAGCTATGTCCGGCTCAAGGCCAACAAGGACTTCTGGCGCGGGTCGCCGAAATTCGACGAGCTGGTCTTCCGCTACTACAAGGATCAGGACGCGGCCGTGTCGGCGCTGCGCAAGGGCGAGGTGTCCTTCGTCGCCGGGTCCCCGTCCCTGACGCCCGCTCAGGCGGAGTCGCTGAAGGGCGCGGAGGACATCCAGGTCAACGACGCCCCCGGCCGCCGCTTCTACGCCCTCGCCACCAACCCGGGCGCGAAGGCGAAGAACGGCGAGAAGTTCGGCGACGGCCACCCCTCCCTGCTGGACCAGCGGGTGCGCAACGCCCTGTTCCGGGCCGTGGACCGCGAGGCCATCATCGACAAGGTGTTCCGGGGCCACGCCGTCGAGGGCGAGGGCTACATCCCGCCGCGCTTCCAGGACTACTTCTGGAAGCCCTCCGCGGACCGGAAGCTGGCGTACGACCCGGCCGAGGCGGCGCGGCTGCTCGACCAGGCCGGGTACAAGAAGAACGGCGACGGCAAGCGCGTCGGCAAGGACGGCAAGCCGATCACCTACCGCGTGCTGTGCCACGCCACCGACCCGAACGACAAGGCTGTCGGCAAGTACCTCCAGGAGTGGTGGGGCGAGCTCGGCATCGGCGTCCGGCTCAACTGCTTGGACAACGTCACCGACCCGTGGCTCGCCGGCAAGTACGACCTGGCGTTCGACGGCTGGTCGGTCAACCCCGACCCGGACTTCGTGCTGTCCATCCACACCTGCGGGGCGCTCCCGGCGACCCCGAAGGACACGGGCGCGACGGACAACTTCATCTGCGACAAGAAGTACGACCAGCTCTACGCCCGGCAGCTCACCGAGTACGACCCCGCCAAACGGGCGGACATCGTCAAGCAGATGGAGTCGCGGCTGTACGACCTCGGGTACATGAACGTCATGGCGTATCCGAACGCGGTCGAGGCCTACCGGACGGACCAGATCAAGTCGATCACGACCATGCCGGCGAAGGCCGGCAACATCTACGGCCAGGACGGCTACTGGAGCTGGTGGTCGGCGGTGCCCGCGGACTCCGACGGCTCCTCCGACACCGCGTCGTCGACGGGGGTCGTGGTCGGGATCGTCGCGGGGGTCGTGATCCTCGGCGGGCTCGGCGCCTTCGCGGCGATGCGGCGGCGGGCCACCGCCGAGGAACGCGAGTGAAGCGGCGAGCGGGTACCCATGACCGCTGACGCGACCCCCGCGCTGGTCGAGGACAAGCAGCGGACGGCGACCGGGCCACGGGTGGGCAGGGGTTCCGCGTACCCGCGGTACCTGGCGGGCAAGGTGGCCGGTGCCGCCGTATCGCTGCTGGCCGTCCTCGTGACCAGCTTCTTCCTCTTCCGGCTGATCCCCGGCGACCCGGTGAAGACCATGACGGGCGGCCGTCAGGTGTCGGCGGAGCAGCTGGCCGCCTACCGTGAGGAGTTCGGGCTGGACCTGCCGTTGTGGCGGCAGTTCACGGACTACTGCGGCAAGGCGCTCACGGGTGACTTCGGGACGTCGTACCAGTTCCGCGCCCCCGTCATCGACAAGATCACCGAGGCGCTGCCGAACACCCTGCTGCTCACCGGTACCGCCTTCGTCCTCTACACCGCGCTGGGCATCTTGCTCGGCACCCGGTCGGCGTGGCGGCACGGGAAGCTGGGCGACCGCGTCAACACGGGCCTCGCGCTGACGCTGTACTCCATCCCGTCCTTCTGGCTGGGGCTGCTGCTGATCATCGTGCTGTCGGTGGGCATCGGGCCGCTGCCCGGCATGTTCCCGACCGGCGGTATGGAGTCGGGCGGCGAGGAGGGCTTCGCGTACGTCCTCGACGTGGCGCACCATCTGGTGCTTCCGGTGGTGACGCTGGTGGCCGTGGAGTACGGGCAGACGCTGTTGGTCACGCGGTCGGCGCTGCTGGACGAGATGGGCAGCGACTATCTGACGACGGCACGGGCCAAGGGGCTGCGCGACGACCTCGTACGCCGTCGGCACGCCGTGCCGAACGCGCTGCTGCCGACCGTGACGCTGATCTTCATCAACCTCGGCCGGACGGTGGCGGGCGTGATCCTCGTGGAGACGGTGTTCTCCTGGCCCGGCCTCGGCGGGCTCTTCTACCAGGCGCTGAGCGTGCCCGATCTGCCACTCGTGCAGGGGCTGTTCTTCGTGTTCGCCGCCGCGGTGATCCTGATGAACACCCTCGCCGACCTGGTCTATCCACTGCTGGACCCCCGGGTGGCCCGATGACGACCTCGACCGGCACGGCCCCGAGCCCGCGCGCCCTGGCCCGGCAGCGCCGCAGGGCGTCCGTCGCCCGCTTCTGGCGGCAGTACCGCTCCGAACGGGCGGGGCTGTACGGCCTGACCGCGCTGTCCCTGTGCGCGCTGCTGGCGCTGTTCGCACCGCTGTTCGTCGGGTCCGACGTGAGCAGCGTGACCGGCGCGCCGGGGCGTCCGATGCAGAGCCCGAGCGCCGAGTTCCCGCTAGGCACCGACCAGTTCGGGCGGGACCTGCTGGGCCTGGTGATCTGGGGCTCGCGGGTGTCGCTGCTGGTGGGGCTGCTCGCGGCCGTGCTGTCGGTCGCGATCGGCACCCTGATCGGGGTGACGGCGGGGCACTTCAAGGGCTGGTACGCGACGGTGATGATGCGGATCACCGACTGGTTCCTGGTCATGCCGACGCTGGTGCTGGCGATCGCCCTGGCCACCGTGATGTCCCGCTCCCTGACCACGACCGTCGTGGCGATCGGCGTCACCACCTGGCCGACCACGGCCCGGCTGGTGCGCGCCCAGACCCTCGCCGTGGAGACCCGGCCGTACATCGAGCGGGCGCAGGCGCTGGGCGGTGGCCACTGGCACATCATGTCCCGGCACGTGCTGCCCAACGTGATGCCGCTGGTGCTGGCCCAGACGACCCTGATCATCTCCTCGGCCATCCTCGCGGAGGCGACCCTCGCCTTCCTCGGCCTGGGCGACCCCACGGTCGTGTCGTGGGGCGGGCTGCTCCAGGAGGCGCGGGAGGCGGGTGCGGTCAGTGCCGGGGACTGGTGGTACCTGGTGCCGCCGGGCATCGCCATCGCCGTGGTGGCGCTGGCGTTCACGCTGTGCGGGCGGGCCGTGGAGTCCGTCCTCAACCCCAGGCTGGGGGTGTCGCGTTGAGTCTGCTCGACGTCAGGAACCTGACCGTGACGTACGCGGGCGGGGCGGCCGCCGTACGCGGGGTGGACCTGCGCCTGGAGGCGGGGCACAAGCTCGGCCTCGCCGGGGAGTCCGGCTGCGGCAAGTCCACGCTGGCGCTGGCCCTGCTGCGGCTGCTGCCGACGGGCACCCGGATCACCGGGGAGGTGCTCCTCGACGGCGAGGACGTGCTGGCCATGAAGTGGGGCCGGGTCCGGGCGGTCCGCTGGGCCGGTGCCTCCGTCGTCTTCCAGGGTGCGATGCACTCCCTCAACGCGGTTCACCGCGTCGGCGACCAGATCGCCGAGCCGATCCTGCTGCACAAGAAGGCGACCCCGGCAGGGGCGAAGAGGAAGACGGGCGAGCTGCTGGAGCAGGTCGGCCTGCCCGCCGCCCGCGCCGGCGCCTTTCCGCACGAGCTGTCCGGCGGCCAGCGCCAGCGCGTCATGATCGCCATGGCCCTGGCCTGCGATCCCCGGCTGATCATCGCCGACGAGCCGACGACCGCGCTCGACGTGATGATCCAGGCCCAGATCCTCCGGCTCATCGAGCAGCTCGTCACGGACCAGGACCTCGGTCTGATCATGATCAGCCATGATCTGGCGGTCCTCGCCGACACCTGCGACCGGCTCGCGGTGATGTACGCGGGCCGGGTGGTCGAGGAGGGGCCCGCCCGGCAGGTGTACGAGGACGCCCGGCACCCGTACGCCCGGGCCCTGTCGGCCGCTTTCCCGCGCATCGGCGACCCGGCGTCCCGGTTCGCGCCGCAGGGGCTCGCGGGCGACCCTCCGGACCCGGCCGCGCTGCCGTCGGGGTGCACGTTCCATCCCCGCTGTCCGGTGGCGCTGGAGTCGTGTTCCGCGCAGGACCCGGTGCTGCGCGCGGCGGGACCGGAGCGGCAGGCGGCGTGTGTGCTGGTCGGGCCGCCGGGCGCGGAGGTCCGCGGAGAGCGCGCGCCGGCGGGATCCGGGGGCCGGGAGAAGGGCCCGGCCGACGGGCCGGGAGCCCTTGAGGAGCGGTCGGCCGAGGGCCCGGAGGCCCTGGAGGAAGCGAGGCCCAGCACGCCATGACCACGTCCCCCACGGCCCCCGAGGCCTCCACGGCCCCACTGCTGAGCGCCCGGGGCCTCCACGTCACCTTCCCCGGCCGACACGGCGGCCCCCGGGCCCGGGCGGTGGACGGCGTCGACCTCGACATCCGCCACGGTGAGATCGTCGCGCTGGTCGGCGAGTCCGGCTGCGGCAAGACGACCCTGGCCCGCAGCCTGCTCGGCCTGGTCGCGCCGACGGCGGGCCGGGTCACCTTCGACGGCCGCCCGCTGGAGTACTCCGGCCGGTCCCTCAAGGCCTACCGCAAACGCGTCCAGCTGGTCCTGCAGGACCCGAGCGGCTCCCTCAACCCCCGCCACACGGTGTACGACGCGGTCGCCGAGGGCCTGCGCATCCACGGCCACGGCGGCGACGAGCGCACCGCGGTCGCCGAGGCCCTGTCCCGGGCCGGACTGCGCCCCCCGGAGCGCTTCTTCCTGCGTTACCCGCACGAACTGTCCGGCGGGCAGCGCCAGCGCGTCGTCATCGCCGGGGCTCTCGTCCTGGAACCCGAACTCCTCGTCGCCGACGAGCCCGTGGCGTCCCTCGACGCCTCGGTGCGCGGTGAGATCCTCGCCCTGTTGCTACGACTGCGGACCGAACTGGGCCTGTCCGCCCTGGTCGTCACACACGACCTGGGCCTGGCGTGGAACATCGCCGACCGGGTGGCCGTGATGTACCTGGGCCGGATCGTGGAGACGGGCGCGGTCGAACAGGTCCTGACGGCCCCGCGGCATCCCTATACGCAAGCGCTGCTGTCGGTCCTCCCGGAGGCCCCGGGCGCCCCGGTGGTCCTCACCGGCGAGCCCCCGGACCCCTCCCGCGTCCCGCCCGGCTGCCGCTTCCACGCCCGCTGCCAGATCCTGGCCGGTGGTGAGGCGGAGGCAGCGGGGGTGGCGGACGCGTGCAGGGGCCAGGACCTGGAGGTGCTGAGCGGGGACGGTGACTCGCAGGTCGCTTGTCACTGGGCGGTTTCGCATGCGCCCCTCAGGGGCGCGGGGCTGTAACGATGTGCGGCTCCGCCGCGTGGGCGCGACAAGCCCCCACACACCCGCAGACGGCCCACAAGCGAACTAGGCAGCCCCGTCGGCCGCCACCAACTCCCTGCACTTCTCGACGTCCTGCCCCATCTGAACCAACAGCGCATCCAGCGTCTCGAACTTCGCCTGCCCCCGCACGAACGCCAAGAAGTCGACGGCGACATGCAACCCGTACAGATCGAGCCCCACCCGGTCGATGGCGTACGCCTCCACCGTCCGCTCGGTCCCCTCGAACTGCGGATTCGTCCCCACGGAGATCGCCGCCGGCATCGCTTCGCCCTGGGCGTGCAGCCAGCCGGCGTACACACCGTCGGCCGGAATGGCGGTGTGCGGCAGCGTCTCGACGTTCGCGGTCGGGAAACCCAGTTCGCGTCCGCGCTGGGCGCCCCGGACGACGACGCCCTCCACCCGGTGCGGACGCCCCAGGATCTCCGCCGCGCCCTGGACGTCGCCCTCGGCGACCAGCCGCCGCGTCAGCGTGGAGGAGAACGGCTCCCCGCCGCCCGCCTCACCCGTCACGTACAGGTCGACGACCTCGACCTCGAAGTCGTAGGTCTTGCCCTGTGTGGACAGGAACTCCACGTTGCCCGCGGCCTTGTGGCCGAAGCGGAAGTTCGGGCCCTCGACGACGGCCTTGGCGTGCAGCTTGTCGACCAGGACCTTGACGACGAAGTCGGCCGGGGACAACTTCGAGAACTCGGTCGTGAAGGGGAGGATGAGCACCGCGTCCACGCCCAGGTCCGCCATGAGTTCGGCGCGGCGGTGGTGCGGGGCGAGCAGCGGCGGGTGGCTGCCGGGGCGGACGACCTCGCTGGGGTGCGGGTCGAAGGTCACGACGACGGCGGGCACGCCCAGTTCCCGGGCGCGGTTCACGGCGTGCCGGATGATCAGCTGGTGACCACGGTGCACTCCGTCATAGGAGCCGATGGTGACGACGCTGCGCCCCCAGTCCTGGGGGATGTCCTCCAAGCCACGCCAGCGCTGCACTGTGCCTGCTCCTTGTCGAAAACTCGTCGAACCCGTGTCCGGTCGGTTGTCCGTGGTTGCCTCGTGCGCAGGTCTAAGGGTGCCATGCCGGGTGCTTCCTGCCCTCATCGGCATGGGGGCTGTGACAGGGCGCACGACACCGTACTGCGCCCCGGCCCCCGAAGGCCGGTCACACGGGGACGCCGGCGCCCGCCAGGTCCTCGATCATCCGGTGGGAACTGGGCCCGACCAGCGCCGCCCATTCCCCGGGCGCGTCGGCCAGCCAGGCGGCCGCGCGGGCGGCGAAGCCGGGCACGTGCCGGCCCAGGTCGACCAGGGCGCGGTCGAAGCGGGTAGCGCCCTGAGGGGTGCGCCCGAGGAGCAGTCCGACGCGGTGGACGAGGTCGCGCAGGTCGTCGCCGCCGTTGCGGGCGGCGGCGTGCAGCAGCGCGTCCAGGACGTCGGTGTCGTGCTCACGGGCGAGGAGGACCTCGCGCAGTTCGCGGCGCAGCGGACGAGAGGCGGGGATGCCGGGCGGGGTGAGGACGGCGGCGAGGGCGCAGCGCAGCCGCACGTCGCCGTCCTCCAGCAGGCCGGTGACCAACGGCAGGAGTACGGGCCGTGCGGTGGGGCCCCGGTCGAGCCGCTGGTCCGCGTACGCGGCCACCTGCCCGGCGAGTTCCGGCCGCCCGCGCGCCGCCCGGCACAGCAGCGCGGCGATCCGCCGGGCCAGACCGGGCGGGGTCGCGTCGGCGAGTGCCCGCAGTGCCTCTTCCGCGTCCGGGCGCTCCAGCCGGGCCGCGAACGCCCCGAGGACCGGCTCGGGGTCGGTCAGGAGGGCTCCGGCCAGTGCGTCCGGCGAGAACCGCGGGTCGCCGGCCGCGAAGTGCTCCAGTGCCCTCGGGAGGTAGCGGGCCCGGGTGTGGGGATCCTGGACGAGGAGGGCGAGTGCGCCGCCGTGCAGGGCGCGGTCGGCGGGGCGGGCGAGCAGGGTGAGGGCCGCGTAGCGCAGGAGGGCGCGGTCGCCTCCCGTGCTCACGTGCGGGGCGACGCGCAGTCCGTGGACCACCGCGGCGCTCCGCCGCGCGGGCCGCTCGTCGCGCGCCCACCGGTCGGCGGCCCGGCACACCGCCGACGGCTCCTCCTCGGCGAGCACCGCGAGCAGTTCGTCGGCCCGTGGGTGCGCGCGGTCGACGAGCACGTCCGTCAGATCGTCCAGGGCGGTGTGACGGTGGGTGTGCAGCAGCACCTGCGCGGCCGTGGCCACGGTCGCGTGCGGGGTGGCCGGCAGCGGCTGCTCGTCGTCGAACCAGCGGACGAGCTGGGGTTGCAGGGCGGTGGGGTCGGCGGTGAGGAGTCCGGCGACGGCGTCCAGGAACCGGGGCCCGGCCTCGCACGGCGGCCGGTCGGCATGGACCAGCCGCCGCAGCAGCGCGCAACGCGCCTCCAGCGGAAGCCGTACGCCGGTCCAGAAGGGCGGCCCGAGCTCCTCCGGTACGGGCCGCTCCTGCCGCCGCCAGGCCACGATCCGGTCGGCGAGCAGCCGCAGCACGTCCGTGTACGGTGCCGCGTCGGGCAGGGCGGACAGCGTCCCCGCGAGCAGCCGTACGGCCCACCAGGACCGCGGGTCGGCGTCCAGCGCGTGCACCAGGTCCGCCAGGCGGGAGGCCAGGTGACCGGCGCCGTGCTGGCGGGCGAGGTACAGCAGGGCCTGGATCACCGGCCCGATGCGGTGACGCGGCACGGGGTCGGTCTGCGCGTCCCCGCCGCGGTGGACGAGGGCCTGCAGCGCCTCGTCGAGGTCGAGATGCGCGCCCTGGAGCCAGTCGGCGAGCCCCTCGTGCGCGAAGCGGTAGCCGGGCCCGGCCGGCACGAGCAGGCCCTCGGCCAGCACGGCCGACGCCCAGCCCGAGCAGCCGCCGAGCCGCTCCGGCCCGGTGCCCCACGGGAACACCGCCTCGAACGCCTCCCGGTCCAGGTCCCCCTGCCCCGGGCCGAGGCCGCGCCGGGCGGCCTCGTGCACCTGCCCGGCGACCTTGGCCGCCAGCCGGCGTACGGCCGTGCCGTGCAGGCCGTTTCCGGTGGCCAGCCGGGTGGCGATGCGCAGCGACATCAGGTCCAGGTAGGCGGAGAAGACTTCGTCCCGGCCGACGGGGCCGGCGAGCCGAACCGGCGTTCGGGACGCGTCGGTGAGCTCGTCCCGGATCTCGGCGAGCAGGCGCAGGGTGAGGGGGTGCCGGGCGTCGGCATCACCGAGTGCACCCTCGGCGATGCCGTACCGCAGCCGGGCCTCCCGCGCCTCGTCCTCGGTGAAGTCGCCGAGTCGTACGCACGCCGGACGGGCCTCGTCCTCGGTGAAGTCGCCGAGTCGTACGCGCGCCGGATGGTGCAGCAGGCCGGCCACCTCCTCCCAGTACTCCGGCCGGCAGGCCACCACCAGCCTCGCTCCCGTCTCCCTGAGCCAACGCAGGGTCCCACCCGCCCACTCGGCCAAGCGACGGGCCGCCGCCGGGGGCATCTCCTCGGGGCCGTCCAGAAGGAGCAGCAGGGGTCTGCCGAGCGAACCGGCCAGGCGGGCGAGGCGTTCGGGCGTCATGTCCCCCGGGTCGGCCGGGGAGGGCAGACAGGGCGGAGACGGGGCCTGCGCGCCGGCCACGACGGGGACGGCCCGGGTCAGCGCCCTGCGGACCGCGTCCGCCACCGACGTGTCGTCGTCCCGCAGGTCGCAGCCGCGCAGCCAGAGCGTGGGATGCCCGGTGCGGCCGCGGCGCGCGGCGAGCGCGGCGAGTTCCGTCGTGCGACCGCTGCCGGGTGCCCCGACGAGACCGATGGCGGCCTGCGTGCCTGCCGCGAAAGCGTCGAATTCGGCGGCCACGCCCGTCCGTTCGACCGGCTCGGGGACTCCGGTCCCGCCGGGCGGGCCCTCCAGACCCACCGATGCGCCGGTCAGTTCCAGCACCCCGGCGAGGTTCAGGTCGGCCCCGAAGGCAGGGACCGTCGCGGCGTTCTCGGCGAGCAGCCCGGCGAGCGGGCCCGCCGCTCCGGCGACCCCCGCACGCAGCGGGACGGCGAACCCGACGTCGCGATGCCCGGAGCTGAGCGCGGTGCCGAGGACTCCCACGACGGCGCCGGTCCCGGCGTCGAGCACGGGGCCGCCGGCCGCTCCACCGCCCAGCCGCAGCGCGTCCCGCCCCGCCGTGCCGACCGCCAGCTCCAGCGCGTCGTCGAGACGGTGGAAACGGTCCATGGCCGCGTACGTCACGGAGGCCGGGCCCAGCACCCGGGCCTCGCGCCAGCCGCCGGCGGCGATCCGTACATAGGCGCCGGTCCCTGCCCCGTCCCGCACGGTCACGGGCAGCGCCCGCACACCGAGTCCCTCGGTCCGTACGAGGGCCAGGTCCAGCGCGGGCAGCGGGGTGACCGCGTCGGCGGACACGACCCGGCGGCGTCCACCGGCGCCGTGCAGCACGAGCCGGGAGAGGCCGTCGACGGCCTCGTGGCTGGTGATCAGTGTGCCGTGGTGGTCGGCCAGGAACCCGGTGCCCCGGGGGCGGCCCGCCAGATCGTGGACACGGACGAGGCGGTCGTCGGGGAGCACCCCCTCCTCGGGGACCACCCCCTCCTCGTGCCCCGCTGTCTCAGGGCCGCGGACCGCCCCGCCCTCGTGCCCCGCTGTCCCGGGGCCGCGGACCGCCCCGCCCTTGTGCCCCGCTGTTCCGGGGCGGTCCGGGGAGCCTGGTGAGCTGTCGTCCGTCTCCCGGGACCGGTTCCGCGACGCCATCGTCGAGCCTCCCCGCCGTACACCCGTGCCCTCGCGTTCGACAGTAGGGGCGAGATGATCAGCGGGACAGGTCGCTCTGTGAAAGCGCCCCCTTCCGCTCCCCCGGTTCACTCCGAGCGCCCGCACGAACGGGTGAAGGAACGGGGGCGGCTGGATACACCCTAGGGGTGGGGGAACCGAGGGGGGACCGTGGAGCGGCGGCAGTGGAGGTACCCGTGGCCGCCGTTCCACGGGCGGACACCCGCTCCCCGAGCCGTCAGGCGAAGACGGCCAGGCTCCTGGCCTTGCCCCGCTGCTCCTCGACTAGCGCGAGGAAGCGGCCCTCCGGGTCGAAGACGGCGACGGGGCCGGAGCCCGCGTATGTCTCGGGCATCTCCAGCCGGACGCCGTTGGTGAGCAGCTTGGCCCGCCGGGCGTCGACGTCCCACCGGGGGAACGCGGCAGCGGCGGCCTCGGCCATCGGCATCACGGTCAGCTCCTGCTGGAGCTGGTCGAGGGTGCGGGCCGCGTCCAGCTTGTAGGGGCCGACGCGGGTGCGGCGCAGCGCGGTGAGGTGACCGCCGACCCCCAGACCGGCGCCCAGGTCGCGGGCCAGGGCCCGGATGTAGGTGCCGGAGGAGCAGACGACCGAGACGACCAGGTCGAGGACGGCCGTGCCGTCGTCGGCGACGGCGTCCCGGACGTCGTACACGCCGAAGGAGGAGACCGTCACCGGCCGGGCCGGGATCTCGAACTCCTCGCCCTCCCGGGCCCGCTTGTACGACCGCACCCCGTTGATCTTGATGGCGCTGACCTTGGACGGCACCTGCATGATGTCGCCGGTCAGCGCGGCGATGCCGGCGTCGATGGCGTCGCGGGTGACCTTCGAAGCGTCCGTGGAGGAGGTGATCTCACCCTCGGCGTCGTCCGTGAGGGTGTTCTGCCCGAGCCGGATGGTGCCCAGGTACTCCTTCTCGGTCAGCGCGAGGTGGCCGAGGAGCTTGGTCGCTTTCTCGACGCCGAGGACGAGGACGCCCGTCGCCATCGGGTCGAGGGTGCCGGCGTGCCCGACGCGTCGCGTCCTGGCGATGCCGCGCATCTTGGCGACGACGTCGTGCGAAGTGAAGCCCGACGGCTTGTCGACGATGACAAGGCCGTCGGGCGTGGTGGGCTTCTGGGTCATTCGGCGGTGTCGTCCGTCTCGTCGTCCTCGGGCTTGCGGTACGGGTCGGCGTCGCCGGCGTACTTCGCACCCGCGGACGCCTCGCGCACCTTCTCGTCGGACTGGCGCGCCTTGTCGAGGAGGTCCTCGATGGTGCGGGCGTTGTCCGGCAGGGCGTCCATGACGAAGGTCAGGGTCGGCGTGAACTTCACACCGGCGGCCCGGCCCACCTCGGAGCGGAGGACGCCCTTGGCGCTCTCCAGGCCGGCAGCGGCCGCCACGCGCTCCTCGTCGTCCCCGTAGACCGTGTAGAAGACGGTCGCCTCCCTTAGGTCACCCGTGACCCGGGTGTCCGTGATGGTGACGTGGGAGCCGAGCCGCGGGTCCTTGATCCCCCGCTGCAGCTTCTGGGCCACCACCTCTCGGATGAGGTCCGCCAGCCTCTTAGCCCGCGCGTTGTCGGCCACTGGTCCGTCTCCTTAAGTGCTTACTTGTTGCTTCAGTCTTCGTCGCTGTGGAGCCTGCGTCGAACCGAGAGCAGTTCGACTTCGGGCCGGCCGGCGACGAGCCGCTCACAGCGGTCCAGGACATCGGTGAGGTGTCCCGTCTCCCCTGAGACCACCGCGAGCCCGATCTCGGCCCTGCGGTGGAGGTCCTGGTTACCCGTCTCGGCCGCGCTCACCCCGTACTTGCGCTGGAGTTCGGCCACGATCGGGCGGACGAGAGAGCGTTTCTCCTTGAGCGAGTGGACATCGCCGAGGAGCAGATCGAAGGACAGAGTCCCCACATACATGTGTGATCCGGATGTCCCGCCGGTTCGGGGTACGGGCGCCACGCTTCGACGCCGATACGGGAACCGTACACGCAACGGCCGGGGCCGATCGACGGAATAAGTCCCGCCGATCGGCCCCGATCGTGACTCAGGTCAGACGCGCGGCTTCTCGCGCATCTCGTACGTCGCGATGACGTCGTCGACCTTGATGTCGTTGAAGTTGCCGAGGTTGATACCGCCCTCGAACCCTTCGCGGATCTCGGTGACGTCGTCCTTGAAGCGACGCAGGCCCTCGATGTTGAGGTTCTCCGCGACCACCTTGCCGTCGCGGATGAGGCGCGCCTTGGTGTTGCGCTTGACCTCGCCGGAGCGGATGAGAACACCCGCGATGTTGCCCAGCTTGGACGACTTGAAGACCTCGCGGATCTCCGCCGTGCCGAGCTCGACCTCCTCGTACTCCGGCTTGAGCATGCCCTTGAGGGCCGCCTCGATCTCCTCGATCGCCTGGTAGATGACCGAGTAGTACCGGACGTCGACACCCTCGCGCTCGGCCATCTGCTGCGCACGCCCGGCGGCGCGCACGTTGAAGCCGATGACGATGGCGTCGGAGCCCATGGCCAGGTCGATGTCGGACTCCGTGACCGCACCGACGCCGCGGTGCAGGACGCGGATGTCGACCTCTTCGCCGACGTCCAGCTGGAGCAGCGAGGACTCGAGCGCCTCGACGGATCCGGAAGCGTCACCCTTGATGATCAGGTTCAGCTGCTGGATCTCGCCGGCCTTGAGCACCTTGTCCAGGTCCTCGAGGGAGACGCGACGCGTGCGCTTGGCGAACGCGGCGTTGCGCTCACGGGCGGCACGCTTCTCGGCGATCTGACGGGCCGTACGGTCCTCGTCCACCACCAGGAAGTTGTCGCCCGCACCCGGGACGTTGGTCAGGCCCAGGACCTGAACCGGCGTCGAGGGACCGGCCTCGGCGACGCTGTTGCCGTTGTCGTCGTGCATCGCCCGGACTCGGCCGTACGCGTCGCCGACCACCATGGTGTCGCCGACCCGCAGCGTGCCTCGCTGGACGAGGACCGTCGACACGGCACCACGGCCGCGGTCGAGGCGGGACTCGATCGAGATGCCCTGCGCGTCCTGGTTCGGGTTGGCCCGCAGGTCGAGCGAGGCGTCGGCCGTGAGGACCACGGCCTCCAGCAGGGAGTCGATGTGCAGACCCTGCTTGGCGGAGATGTCGACGAACATGGTGTCGCCGCCGTACTCCTCGGCCACCAGGCCGTACTCGGTCAGCTGACCGCGCACCTTGGTCGGGTCGGCGCCCTCGACGTCGATCTTGTTGACCGCGACGACGATCGGGACCTCGGCCGCCTTGGCGTGGTTGAGCGCCTCGACCGTCTGCGGCATGACGCCGTCGTTGGCCGCGACGACGAGGATCGCGATGTCCGTCGACCGCGCACCACGGGCACGCATGGCGGTGAACGCCTCGTGACCCGGGGTGTCGATGAAGGTGATCTTGCGCTCTTCGTCGTTGACCTCGGTCGCGACCTGGTAGGCACCGATGTGCTGGGTGATGCCGCCGGCCTCGCCCGCGATGACGTTCGTCTTGCGGATGGCGTCGAGGAGCCGGGTCTTACCGTGGTCGACGTGACCCATGACGGTGACGACGGGCGGACGGACCATCAGGTCCTCCTCGTCGCCCTCGTCCTCGCCGAACTCGATGTCGAAGGACTCGAGGAGCTCGCGGTCCTCCTCCTCCGGGCTGACGATCTGAACCGTGTAGTTCATCTCGTCGGCGAGGAGCTGCAGCGTCTCGTCGGAGACGGACTGCGTGGCCGTGACCATCTCGCCGAGGTTCATCATGACCGCGACGAGCGACGCCGGGTTGGCGTTGATCTTCTCCGCGAAGTCGGTGAGCGAGGCACCGCGCGACAGGCGAACGGTCTCGCCGTTGCCGCGAGGCAGCATCACACCGCCGACCGACGGGGCCTGCATGGCCTCGTACTCCTGGCGCCTCTGCCGCTTCGACTTGCGGCCACGACGCGCGGGACCGCCCGGACGACCGAAGGCACCCTGCGTGCCACCACGGCCACCGGGACCACCGGGACGGCCACCGAAGCCGGGACGGCCACCGCCACCGGGACCACCGGGACGACCGGCGAAACCGCCGCCACCGCCACCGGGACCACCGGGACGACCGGCGAAACCGCCACCGCCGCCACCGGGACGACCGGCGAAGCCGCCGCCACCCGGGCGACCGCCGCCGCCACCGGGACGACCGCCGCCGCCGGGACCGCGGCCACCGGGGCCACCGCCGCCGGGACGCGGGCCGGCAGCAGGACGCTGCGGCATCATGCCGGGGTTCGGACGCGGGCCACCGGGACCGCCGCCGGGACGCGGGCCGCCGCCCTGCGGACGGGGCATGCCGCCCGGGGTCGGACGCGCGCCGCCCGGAGCCTGCGGACGAGGACCGCCGCCGGCACCCTGCGGACGAGGACCGCCCTGGCCCTGGCCCTGCGGACGCGGGGCGCCACCGGGCGCACCGGGGCCGCCCGGACGCGGGGCACCGCCCGGACGGGGCGCCTGCGGGCGCGCCATGCCGGTGGAGCCACCAGAGGTGAACGGGTTGTTGCCCGGACGGGGACCCGCGGGGCGGGCACCGGGACGCGGAGCGCCGCCACCCTGGCGCGGAGCGCCGGGACGGTCGCCACGGTCACCACGGCCCTGGCCACCCTGGCCGGGGCCGCCCTGACGCGGAGCACCCGGACGCGGCGCCTGGCCGGCCGGACGCGGGGCGCCCGGACGCGGGCCGGAGCCCTGACCCTGGCCCTGGCCCTGGGAAGCGGCCGGTGCGGCGGGAGCCGCCGGGGGTGCCGTGAACTCGGGCGTGGTCGGAGCCGGGGACGCCGGGGCGGGCCGCGGCGCGGGCTTCGGGCCCGGGGTGGGACGGGGGCCGGGAGTGGCCGGCGCGGCCGGGGCCGCGGGCTTCTCTGCGGCGGCCGGCTTGGGGGCCGGCGGGCGCGGGGCGGCCGGACGGGCAGCCTGCGCGGGAGAGGGGGCACCCGGCTTCGCCGGGGCAGCCTTGCGGGCGGGGGCGGGCTTGCCGCCTCCGCTGCCCTGCTGGAGGGCGTCCGTCAGCTTGCGTACAACGGGCGCTTCGATCGTCGAAGACGCCGAACGGACGAATTCACCGAGTTCCTGGAGCTTGGCCATGACGACCTTGCTCTCGACGCCGAACTCCTTGGCGAGTTCGTAGACCCGGACCTTAGCCACTTCGCTCCTTTGAGGTCCGGGTTGCGTCCGGACCGTCGCTAGTTCATGGGCGTACTCATCGCGTACTCATCGAGTGCTCATCGCAATCTCGACCTGCTTTCGACTCGCGAGGTACCTAGCCGCACGGGGTTCCGTGCGGCACGTCTTACCGTGTTGCCTGCTCGGCAACTGTTGTCTGCTCGACGTACTGGCGCAACGCCTTTGTGTCGAGCGGTCCCGGGACGCGCAGTGCCCTCGGGAACGCCCGGCGGCGTACCGCCTGGTCGAGACAGACCAGTGCGGGGTGAACGTACGCACCCCGGCCGGGCAGCGTACCGCGTGGATCAGGGACGCACGCGTCCTTGATCGCTACGATCCGCAGCAGTTCGGCCTTGGCCGCTCGCTCCCGACACCCCACACAGGTGCGTTCAGGGCATGCGCGGGCGCGCGTCCGGCCAGACACTGCTAAGTCTACCTCCCCGTACGCTCCTCACCCCTTTGGGGCAGGATTCGAACAGTTGCCGCGCATGAACCTGTCGTGATCTGAACGGCGCGCGGCTTGGATCTATTCCTCGGAACCGGCCGCGGCCGGCTCGGTGTCCGGGCGGATGTCGATCCGCCAGCCGGTCAGCCGGGCCGCGAGGCGGGCGTTCTGCCCCTCCTTGCCGATGGCCAGGGACAGCTGGTAGTCGGGCACGGTCACCCGGGCCGACCGGGTCGCCATGTCCACGATCTCCACCTTGGAGACCCGGGCCGGGGACAGCGCGTTCGCCACCATGTCGGCCGGGTCGTCCGACCAGTCCACGATGTCGATCTTCTCACCGTTCAGCTCGGCCATGACGTTGCGTACACGTCCGCCCATGGGGCCGATGCAGGCGCCCTTGGCGTTCAGGCCGGAGCGGGTCGACCGTACGGCGATCTTCGTGCGGTGACCGGCCTCACGGGCGATCGCGGAGATCTCCACCGAGCCGTCGGCGATCTCCGGCACCTCCAGGGCGAAGAGCTTCTTCACCAGGTTGGGGTGCGTGCGCGACAGCGTCACGGACGGGCCGCGGACGCCCTTGGCGACCCGGACGACGTAGCTGCGCAGCCGCATGCCGTGCTGGTAGGTCTCCCCCGGCACCTGCTCCTGCACGGGCAGGATGGCCTCCAGCTTGCCGATGTCGACCAGCACGTTCTTCGGGTCGCGGCCCTGCTGGACCACTCCGGTGACGATGTCGCCCTCGCGGCCGGCGTACTCACCGAGCGTGGCGTCGTCCTCGGCGTCGCGCAGGCGCTGCAGGATGACCTGCTTGGCCGTGGTGGCGGCGATACGGCCGAAACCGGACGGGGTGTCGTCGAACTCGCGGGGCTCCTGGCCCTCCTCGAGGTCGTCGGGGTCCTCCTTCGCCCACACGGTCACATGGCCGGTCTCCCGGTTGAGCTCCACGCGCGCGTGGCGGCGGCTTCCCTCGGTGCGGTGGTAGGCGATGAGGAGGGCCGACTCGATCGCCTCGACCAGCAGGGGAAAGGAGATCTCCTTCTCCCGAACCAAGCCCCGCAGGGCGCTCATGTCGATGTCCACGGCTACGCCTCCTCTTCCTTCTTGTTGTCCTTGCGGCTGAATTCGACCTGGACACGCGCCCGCACGATGTCGTCGAAGGCGAGTCTGCGCGCGGTGGCCTTGCGGCCCTTCACCCCGGGCACCTCGGTGTCGACACCCTCGTCGTCGACCTTCAGGATCCTGGCGACCAGCTCGCCGCCCTCGGCCAGCTGGAACTTCACCAGCCGCTCGGTGGCGCGGACGTAGTGCCGGTGTTCCGTGAGGAGGCGCTCCGCGCCCGGGGTGCCGACCTCGAGGGTGTACTCGCCCTCGCCCATCGCGTCCGTCTCGTCGAGCTTCGCCGAGAGCGCGCGGCTCACATCGGCGATCTGGTCCAGGTCGGCGCCCGTGTCCGAGTCGACGACGACGCGCAGCACACGCTTGCGTCCGACGGAGTCCACCTCGATCTCCTCGAGATCCAGGCCCTGGGAGCTGACGAGCGGTTCCAGTAGCTCTCGCAGCCTCTCGCTCTGGGTGGTGCTCATCCGGGTGACTCCTCGGCCGCGTGTGCTGTTGTGGGATGGGTCGCGTGTCTGGTCAAAGGGTATCCGGTCGCGGGGAGTGTTGCCGTCCACCCGGTCACGACCGGTGCCGCTGAGTGATGCCGGGCGGGGGCCCGGGTACCGTGATCACGGGCGCGCAGCCTTGCGGTCCCTTCTTTCTCGAATGTTTCTCGACACGAGCCCCGAGGACGTCTGACGTGCCGTTCCCCCCATCGCCGCGTACCCGCTCGGGGCCGCGCAGAAGGAGTCTGCTCGCAGCCGCCCCGGCGGCCCTCGCCCTGACGGGCTGCACCGGAGGGGACTCCGGCGGCCCGGCCGGAGACGGTACGTCGGCCGCCGACCGGGCACGCGCGCATGCGGCCCGCGACAGCGAGGGGCTGGCGGAGCGCTACGACGCGGTGATCGCCGCCCGGCCGGGGCTCGCGGGCCGGCTGCGGCCGCTGCGCGAGGAGGTCGTACGGCATGCGCGGGCGTTCGGCGGTGGCCGAAAAGCATCGCCTTCGGGACCCCCTTCCGTGTCGCCCTCTGCGCCCTCTGCGGCCTCTTCGGCCTCTGGGACCTCTCGGGCCCGTGGGGCCTCGCCCTCCCCGTCCGCGGCCGTGCCGGGGAACGACAAGGACGCCCTCGCCGGGCTCGCCGCGGCGGAGCGGGAGCTCGCCGACCGGCGGGTCAAGGCGCTGGGCGGGGTTCCTGGCGAGCTGGCGCGGCTGCTGGCGTCGGTGGCGGCGGCCGGAGCGGCGCACGTGTATCTGCTGACGGAGGGTGAGGCGTGAGCGAGGAGAAGGACGGGGAGCTGCGGGCTCTGCAGGCGGCGCTGGCGGCCGAGCACGCGGCGGTCTACGGGTACGGCGTCGTCGGCGGCAGGATCGGCGAGGGGCAGCGCACCCGGGCGGCCACGGCGTACGACGCACACCGGGCGCGCAGGGACGCGCTGGTGCGCGAGGTGAAGGACCTGGGAGGCCGGCCGGTGGCCGCGTCGGCCGGTTATGCGCTGCCCTTCCAGGTGCCGGACGCGGAGGCGGCCGTGCGGCTCGCCGCCGAGCTGGAGGACCGGGTGGCCGGGGTGTACGCCGACCTGGTGCGCGCGGCGGGCGGCGGGCGGCGGGCCCTGGCCGCCGAGGCGCTGCGGGAGGCGGCGGTGCGGGCGGTGCGCTGGCGCGGCGAGAGCGTAGCCTTCCCTGGGCTCGCCGAGCGGGCCGGTACGGCCCCGCCCTCGGCGGCGCCGACGGCGTGACCCGCGCAGGGCACGCACCGCGGACAGCACGAAGGGAACGACTCGCGCATGGTTTTCGAACCGCCGAAGCGTCTGGTGAGGGCGCTCGGTGAGACGGCGCCGGACGGTGACGACTGGCTGGAGAAGCTGCCCTCGGCGGCGCAGCAGGCCGTCGCGCTACGCGAGTTGACCGTGGAGCGGGTGCAGGTGCCCGGTGGGCGCAGCAGCCTGGTCGTGCTGGTGCGGGCGGCCGACGGGACACCCGCCGTGCTCAAGCTGGCGCCGAACCGGGCCCGTCCGGAGGCGGAGCGGGCCGCGCTCGCGCACTGGGCCGGGCGGGGTGCCGTACAGCTGCTCGAACCGGTGTCGACGGAGGGCGTGCTGCTGTTGGAGCGGCTGCATCCGGACGTGTCGGTGCGGTCGCTGCCGGAGGCGAAGGCGCTGCTTGAGGCGGCGGGAACGCTGCGGCGGCTGTGGGTGGAGCCGCCCGCCGACTTCCCCTTCGAGACGGTGGCCGAGCGGACCGGGCGGCAGGCCGAGGCGATGCGGGCGCGGGCCCGGGCCGAGCCCGAGGTGGCCGCTCTGGTCGATCTGGCGCTGGCGGCGCGCGAGGAGTTGCTGGCCGCGCCGCCCGAGCACCGGCTGCTGCACGGCACGTTCCGGCAGAGCAAGGTGCTCGGCGGGGAACGGATGCCGTGGCTGGCCGTGGGGCCCGACCCGGTGGTCGGAGAGTGCGCCTTCGATCTGGCCCGGCTGGTCCGGGACCGGGTGGAGGACCTGATCGCCCAGCCGTCCGGCGCGGCCACGACCCGGCGCCGGGTGAAGCGGCTCGCCGAGTCCCTGGACGTGGACCAGGACCGGCTGCGGGGCTGGACGCTGTTCCGGGCCGTGGAGTCGGGCGTGCGCGCGGGGCGGGTCGGGCGGCCGCGGGACGCGGAGCTGTTGCTGGAATTCGCGGGGTGGCTGTAGGGCGCCGGGCCCGAGGGGCGGGGATCGAGGGGGAAGCCGCGAAACACGCACCGGCGGTTCGGCCCGGCCCCGGAGCACCGCTTCGCTCCTTGCCCCGAAGCCCCGCTTCGCTCCGCGTCCCGAAACCCGAAGCCCGGGAGCCCTGAAGCCTCGCTTCGGTCTTTGTCCCGGAGCCCCGGAGCCTCGCTTCGGTCTTTGTCCCGGAGCCCCAGAGCCCTGCTTCGGTCCTTGTCCCGCAGCCCCGCAGCCCCGCAGCCCCGGGCGGACTGAATCGTCAGCCCGCCCGGCCCTCTCGGTGCTACGCCGTGAGGCGGGCGACGGCCTCCTCGACCGTCAGTTCCTCGCGCTCGCCGGTGCGGCGGTCCTTCAGTTCCACCACGCCGTCGGCCGCGCGCCGCCCGGCCACGAGGATCTGCGGCACGCCGATCAGCTCGGAGTCCGTGAACTTGACGCCCGGGGAGACGCCGGGGCGGTCGTCGACCAGGACGCGGACGCCGGCCGCGGCCAGCTTCTGGGAGATGTCCAGGGCCAGTTCGGTCTGCAGGGCCTTGCCGGCGGCGACCACGTGGACGTCGGCCGGGGCGACCTCGGCGGGCCAGCACAGGCCCTTGTCGTCGGCGCTCTGCTCGGCCAGGGCGGCCACCGCACGGGAGACGCCGATGCCGTACGAGCCCATGGTCACGCGGACCGGCTTGCCGTTCTGGCCGAGGACGTCGAGCTTGAGGGCGTCGGCGTACTTACGGCCCAGCTGGAAGATGTGGCCGATCTCGATGGCGCGGTCGAGGACGAGGCCCGTGCCGCACTTGGGGCAGGGGTCGCCCTCCTGCACGACGACGACGTCGACGTACTCCCCGACCTCGAAGTCACGGCCCGCTACGACGTTCTTGGTGTGGGTGCCGGCCTTGTTGGCGCCGGTGATCCAGGCCGTGCCGGGGGCGACGCGCGGGTCGGCGATGTAGGTGACCTTATCCAGGCCCCGCGGTCCGACGTAGCCGCGGACCAGGTCGGGGCGGGCCGCGAAGTCCGTCTCGGTGACCAGCTCGACGGCGGCCGGGGCGAAGTGCGCCTCGACCTTGTCCATGTCGACCTCGCGGTCCCCGGGGACGCCCACGGCGACGATCTCGCCGTCGACCTTCACGAGGAGGTTCTTCAGCGTGGCCGAGGCCGGGACGCCGAGGGAGGCCGCGAGGGTCTCGATGGTCGGGGTGTCGGGGGTCGGGATGTCCTCGGCGGCCGGCACGTCCGAGCCGTCGACGGGCTTCAGCTCGTACGAGATCGCCTCGGTGTTCGCGGCGAAGTCGCAGTTGGGGCAGTCCGCGAAGGTGTCCTCGCCCGCCTCGGCCGGGGCCAGGAACTCCTCGGACTTGGAGCCGCCCATCGCACCGGCCGTCGCGGCGCAGATGCGGTAGTCGAGGCCCAGGCGCGCGAAGATCTTCTGGTAGGCCTCGCGGTGCAGGGCGTAGGACTTGGCGAGGCCCTCGTCCTCGGTGTCGAAGGAGTAGGAGTCCTTCATCAGGAACTCGCGGCCGCGCAGGATACCGGCGCGGGGGCGGGCCTCGTCGCGGTACTTGTTCTGGATCTGGTAGAGGATGACCGGCAGGTCCTTGTAGGAGGACGCCTGGTCCTTCACCAGGAGGGTGAAGATCTCCTCGTGGGTGGGGCCGAGGAGGTAGTCGCCGCCCTTGCGGTCCTGGAGGCGGAACAGCTCGGGGCCGTACTCCTCCCAGCGGCCGGTGGCCTCGTAGGGCTCGCGCGGCAGGATCGCGGGGAGCAGGACCTCCTGGGCGCCGACGGCGTCCATCTCCTCACGGACGATGCGCTCGACGTTGGCCAGCACCTTCTTGCCGAGGGGCAGCCAGCTCCAGACGCCGGCGGCGGTGCGGCGCACGTAGCCGGCCCGGACGAGGAGCTTGTGGCTGAGGACCTCGGCGTCCGCCGGGTCGTCGCGCAACGTCTTCGCCAACAACTGGGACATGCGCTGGACCGGTGCGTTTGCCATGGTTCCTCTGCTCCTGCTGCTGGGGGTCCCCCGCTCGAGCGGAGCCGAGAGCGGGGGAAGGTGATGGCAGGAGGTTATCCGGGGGGTGCGGGGCGGTGGAAATCGGTTAAGGGCGGAGGAGCGGGAGCGGGGCTCCCATCACCGCGTACGGCTTCGGGGCGCTGGGGAAGAGGACCTGACGGGCCAGGTCCTGGTAGCCGAGGGAGCGGTAGAGGGCGCGGGCCGGGCTGTCGGTGTCGATCGCGGAGAGGATCGAGCGGGGTTCGTCGGCGCCGTCGGTGATCGTGGTGATCAGGGAGCGTCCGAGGCCGCGGTTCTGGTACGCCGGGTGGACGTGCAGTTCGGTGATCACGAAGGAGTCGTCGAGCCAGTGGTCGTTGCGCTGGGCGCGGAGGTAGGGCTCGACGACGGTGGACCACCAGTGGGTGCGGTCGTTGGGCATGCCGTAGACGAAGCCGACGAGGTTGCCGTCGGCTGTGGCGCCGAGGGCCCTCGCCCCCGGGTACGTCATGTGGCGGAGGACGATCTGGCGGCGGACGGCCACCTCGTCCGGGCCTAGGCCGAAGGCCACGGCCTGGACGGCCAGCGCCTCGTCTACGTGGGCGGAGAGGTCGAGTGGGCCGATCACCAGGTCCATGCGGGGAGCCTACAGGGGGGTTTCGGTTGTCACCCGGGTCCCGGTTGTCTTCGGCTGAGCGCCCACGCGGCGGAGCCGCACATGGACAAGCCCCCGCGCCCCCGAGGGGCACTTCAGAACAGGACGCTCATGAAAGCTCCCACTTCCTGGAAGCCCACCCTCTGGTAGGCCCTCCTGGCCGCGGTGTTGAAGTCGTTGACGTAGAGGCTGACCACGGGGGCGACGTCGGCCAGGGCGTAGCGCAGTACGGCCGCCATGCCGGGGGCCGCAAGGCCGGTGCCCCGGTACTCGGGGGCCACCCACACGCCCTGGATCTGGCAGGCGCGGTCCGTCGCGGCGCCGATCTCGGCCTTGAAGACGACCTTGCCGTCCGCGTCGAAGCGGGCGAAGGCGCGGCCGGAGCCGACGAGTTCGGCGACGCGGGCCTGGTAGAGCAGACCGCCGTCGCCGGCCAGCGGGGAGACGCCGACCTCTTCGGTGAACATGGCCACGCACGCCGGCATGATCGTCTCCATCTCGTCCTTGCGGACGCGACGGACGTAGGGGTCCGGGGTGATGTCGGCCGGGAGGCGGTCGGTGACCATGAGCGGCTGGTGGCGGCGGACGTCGCGGGCCGGGCCCCACTGGGGTTCCAGGAGCCGCCACAGGTCGGAGGTGGCGCCGGAGGGGCCGACGATAGAGGAGCAGCGGCGGCCGGCCCGGCGGGCGCGGTCCGCGAAGGCGCGGACGGCGCGCGGGCCCGCGCAGATCGGGACCAGGTTGGCACCGGCGTAGCAGAGGGAGGTGAGTATGCCGTCCTCGTACCAGCCCCACATCTCGCCGCCGAGCCGCCACGGGTCGAGTCCGGCGACCTGCACGCGGGACGTCACGAAGGCGTTCGCGACCGGCTCGCGGTCGAGGACGGCGAGCGCCGCGTCCAGGTCGCTCGGTTCGAGGACCCGTGAGGTGGTCTGCGTCAACACGTGCGGGCCTCACGAACTGGGGTTGCTGGTCTCCGCACTATAGCTGCGCTGCTTGGGCGGGGCGCCTGGGAGCCCGGGGCTTCCGGTTGCCGGGCGGGTGCGGGACGTCTGTGGCTTGTCGCGCAGTTCCCCGCGCCCCCGGAAAAGCGGGGCGCGGGTCCCATCGTCGTCGGGTGGTCAGCCCGCGACCGCCACCGACGGCTCGCCCGAGGTCACGCCGTCCTTCTCCATCTGCTCGGCCAGCTTCATGGCCTCTTCGATGAGGGTTTCCACGATCTTGGACTCGGGGACGGTCTTGATGACCTCGCCCTTGACGAAGATCTGGCCCTTGCCGTTGCCGGAGGCGACTCCGAGGTCGGCCTCGCGGGCCTCGCCGGGGCCGTTGACGACGCAGCCCATGACGGCGACGCGGAGCGGGACCTCCATGCCGGTGAGGCCGGCGGTGACCTCTTCGGCCAGCTTGTAGACGTCGACCTGGGCGCGGCCGCAGGAGGGGCAGGAGACGATCTCCAGGCCGCGCTCCTTGAGGTTCAGCGACTCCAGGATCTGGATGCCGACCTTGACCTCCTCGGCGGGGGGCGCCGAGAGCGAGACGCGGATCGTGTCGCCGATGCCCTGGGAGAGGAGCGCGCCGAAGGCGACGGCCGACTTGATGGTGCCCTGGAAGGCCGGGCCCGCTTCCGTGACGCCGAGGTGCAGCGGGTAGTCGCACTGGGCGGCGAGCTGCTTGTACGCCTCGATCATGACGACCGGGTCGTTGTGCTTGACGGAGATCTTGATGTCCCGGAAGTCGTGCTCCTCGAAGAGGGACGCCTCCCACAGGGCCGACTCGACGAGGGCCTCGGGGGTCGCCTTGCCGTACTTCTGCAGCAGGCGGCGGTCGAGGGAGCCCGCGTTGACGCCGATGCGGATCGGGGTGCCGTGGTCGCGGGCCGCCTTGGCGATCTCCTTGACCTTGTCGTCGAACTGCTTGATGTTGCCGGGGTTGACGCGGACCGCCGCGCAGCCGGCCTCGATGGCGGCGAAGACGTACTTCGGCTGGAAGTGGATGTCGGCGATGACCGGGATCTGCGACTTGCGGGCGATGGTCGCGAGGGCGTCGGCGTCGTCCTGGGTGGGGCAGGCGACGCGGACGATCTGGCAGCCGGAGGCGGTCAGTTCGGCGATCTGCTGGAGGGTGGCGCCGATGTCGGAGGTGCGGGTCGTGGTCATCGACTGCACCGAGACGGGGGCGTCTCCGCCGACGGCCACGGATCCGACCTGGATCTGGCGGCTCTTCCGGCGCTCGGCGAGCTTGGTCGGAACGGACGGCATGCCGAGAGAAATCGCAGTCATCTGCTGTGCAACCCCAAGTCGTGGATCAAGGTCCGGTCCCGTGAGCAGCGGGCTCCGAGCTTCGAGATTACGGCACATGCCTCGGGGCGGGCACATCCCACCCGCGTTGCCACCCGATGGGCGGCGGCCCGGCGGAAAGCATGCCGGGCCGCCGCGAACGCCGTATGATTAGGAGATTCTCACCGGGTTAACCACGTCGGCGATCAGGACCAGGATCGTGAAGCAGATGAAGATCCCGGCGACGACGTAGGCGACCGGCATGAGCTTCGCCACGTCGAAGGGGCCCGGGTCCGGCCGGCGCAGCAGTTTGGCCGTGTTGCGGCGCAGCGACTCCCACAGCGCGCCCGCGATGTGGCCGCCGTCGAGCGGCAGCAGCGGGAGCATGTTGAACAGGAACAGGGAGAGGTTGAAGCCGGCGACCAGCATGAGGGCCATGGCCAGCTGCTGGGTGGGCGGGATGTCGAGGGTGAAGATCTCGCCGCCGACGCGGGCCGCGCCGACCACGCCCATCGGGGAGTCGGCCTCGCGCTCGGCGCCGTCGAAGGCCGCGTTCCACAGGGCGGGGACCTTGCCCGGCAGGGCGGCGAGGGAGTCGACGGCCTCGCCGATGCGGTCGCCCATCCAGGTCACGGAGTCGCCGAAGTCCTGCTTGACCACGCCCGTGGCGGCGCTGAAGCCGAGGAAGCCGGCCTGGACGTACTGGCCCTCGACGATCTGGCCGGAGGCGTCCTTCTTGGCGACCTGGTTGGTGGCGATCTTCGCGTGCAGGGTGATGTCCTTGCCGTCCCGCTCGACGACGATCGGCACCTCCTTGCCGGGGGTGGCGCGGATGAGGTCGGACAGCTTGTTCCAGTCGTCGGTCTTCACCCCGTTGAAGGAGACGATCTTGTCGCCCGCCTTGAGGCCCGCCGCGGCGGCGGGGGCGGCCGGGTCGCCCTTCTCGCACTTGTCGCGGTTCTCGTTCTGCGCGATGACGCACTGGGAGACCGAGCTGACCGTGGTGGTCTGCTGGGTGATGCCGAAGCCCATCAGCACGGTGAGGAACAGCGCCACCGCCAGGACCAGGTTCATGAAGGGGCCCGCGAACATCACGATCACGCGCTTCCAGGGGGCGCGCGTGTAGAACATGCGGTTCTCGTCGCCCGGCTTGAGCTCCTCGTAGGCGGCGGTGCGGGCGTCCTCGATCATGCCGCGCCAGGGGGAGGTGGAGCGGGCTTCCATCCGGCCGTCGGGGCCGGGCGGGAACATGCCGATCATGCGGATGTAGCCGCCGAACGGGATGGCCTTGATGCCGTACTCCGTCTCGCCCTTGTTGCGCGAGAAGAGGGTGGGGCCGAAGCCGACCATGTACTGCGGCACGCGGATGCCGAAGAGCTTGGCGGTGGACAGGTGCCCCAGCTCGTGCCACGCGATCGAGAACAGCAGTCCGACCGCGAAGAGGAGTATGCCGAGGATGAACATCAGGGTCGTCATGCACGGGCCTCCGCCGTCTGTGCCGCCAGTTGCCGGGCCCGGGTCCGCGCCCAGGTCTCCGCTTCGAGGACGTCCGACACGGTGAGTGAGGTTCCCGTACGCGGGGTGCCGTGCTCCTCGACCACCCGGGTGACGGTGTCCATGATCCCGTCGAAGGGCAGCGCGCCCTGACGGAACGCCTCCACGCACTCCTCGTTGGCCGCGTTGAACACCGCCGGGGCGGTGCCCGCGAGCTCGCCGACGTGCCGGGCGAGGTTCACCGAGGGGAAGGCCTCGTTGTCGAGCGGGAAGAACTCCCAGGTCGAGGCCTTGCTCCAGTCGAAGGTGGGCGCCGCGTCGGGGACGCGCTCGGGCCAGCCGAGGCCGATGGCGATGGGCCCGCGCATGTCGGGCGGGGTCGCCTGGGCCAGTGTCGATCCATCCGTGAACTCAACCATCGAGTGGACATACGACTGGGGATGCACGACCACCTCAATGCGGTCGAAGGGAATGTCGTAGAGGAGGTGCGCCTCGATGACCTCCAGGCCCTTGTTGACGAGGGTCGCGGAGTTGATCGTGATGACCGGGCCCATGGCCCAGGTGGGGTGCGCGAGGGCGTCCTCGACGGTGACGCTCGCGAGCTCGGCCTTCGTACGGCCGCGGAACGGGCCGCCGGAGGCGGTGACGACCAGCTTGCGGACGTCGGCGCGGGTGCCCGCGGCCAGGGCCTGGAAGAGGGCGGCGTGCTCGGAGTCGACCGGGATGATCTGCCCGGGCTTGGCGAGGGCCTTGACCAGCGGGCCGCCGACGATGAGCGACTCCTTGTTGGCGAGCGCGAGGGTGCGGCCCGCCTCCAGGGCGGCGAGGGTCGGGGCGAGTCCGATGGAGCCGGTGATGCCGTTCAGGACGGTGTGGCAGTCGGAGGCCGCGACCTGGGACGCCGCGTCCGGGCCGGCGAGGATCTCCGGGAGCGGCTCGCTCGTGCCGTACTGCGCGGTGAGCGCCTCGCGCAGGGCCGGTACGACGTCCTCACGGGCCACGGCGACCGTCCGCACCCGCAGCCGGTAGGCCTGCTCGGCGAGGAGGGCGACCCGGCCGCCGTTGGCCGAGAGGCCGGTGACCCGGAACCGGCCGGGGTTGCGCAGCACGAGGTCGATGGCCTGGGTGCCGATGGACCCGGTGGAGCCGAGGATCACCACGTCCTTGGGGCCGTCTCCCGCTACGGGGTCGTAGACCAGGTGCGGATCGGCGAGGGGGGCTGGACTGTCGCTCATTGCTCCATTGTTGCCGTAAGGCCGGTGTGTGAGGACAGCGCATCCCCCTCACGGGGGCGCGCGCCATGGCTGAGCACGCCCCCATGAGGGCCGGGGCTACCTGATCGGCCGGTGGACGTTCTCCCGCTGCGACGGTCCCGGTGTCGCGTCCGCGATCCAGGGGCCCTCGCCCGACGGGTCGACGATGCCCTGCTCCAGCCATTCGTACGTGCCCGACAGGACACCCTTGACGACCTTGCGGTCGAGGTCGTCGGTGTTGGTCCACAGGCGGGTGAAGAGCTCTTCGATCCGGATGCGGGCCTGGCGGCAGAAGACGTCGGCCAGCTGGTAGGCCTCGCGGCCGTGGTCACCCTGGCTGCGCAGGAGCTCCGCCCGCACGCAGGACGCGCTCATGGCGAACAGTTCGGCGCCGATGTCGACGATCCGGCCGAGGAAGCCCTGCTTGGACTCCATCCGGCCCTGCCAGCGGGACATGGCGTAGAAGGTGGAGCGGGCGAGCTTGCGGGCGGTGCGCTCGACATAGCGCAGGTGCCCGGAGAGGTCCACCTCGCGCTTGAACTCCCCGTAGGAGGCCGGGAGCTGGCCGGGGCCTGCGACCAGTTTCGGCAGCCACTTGGCGTAGAAGACGCCCGCGTTCGCGCCGGCCCTGGCCTTGTCGCCCAGGGACTTCTCGGGGTCGATGAGGTCACCGGCGACCGAGAGGTGGGCGTCGACGGCCTCACGCGCGATCAGCAGGTGCATGATCTCGGTGGAGCCCTCGAAGATGCGGTTGATGCGCAGGTCGCGCAGCAGCTGCTCGGCCGGGACGCCGCGCTCGCCGCGGGCCCGCAGGGAGTCGGCCGTCTCGAAGCCGCGGCCGCCGCGGATCTGGACCAGCTCGTCGGCCATCGTCCAGGCCATCTCGGAGGCGTACAGCTTGGCGAGGGCGCCTTCGATGCGGATGTCGTTGCGGTCCTCGTCGGCCATCTGGGAGGCCAGGTCGGTCACGGCCTCCAGGGCGAAGGTGGTGGCCGCGATGAAGGAGATCTTGGAGCCGACCGCCTCGTGGTGCGCGACGGGTTTGCCCCACTGCTCGCGGGCCGCCGACCACTCCCGGGCGATCTTCAGGCACCACTTGCCGGCCGCGACACAGGAGGCCGGCAGCGACAGCCGCCCGGTGTTGAGCGTGGTCAGGGCGATCTTCAGGCCCTGGCCCTCCTCGCCGACGCGGTTGGCGGCGGGGACGCGGACCTGGTGGAAGCGGGTGACGCCGTTCTCGATGCCGCGCAGCCCCATGAAGGCGTTGCGGTTCTCGACGGTGACACCGGGCGAGTTCGTCTCGACGACGAAGGCCGTGATGCCGCCGCGGTGGCCCTCGGATTTCGGGACCCGGGCCATGACGACCAGCAGGTCGGCGACGACGCCGTTGGTGGTCCACAGTTTCACCCCGTCGAGGACGTAGTCGTCGCCGTCAGGGATCGCGGTGGTGGCGAGGCGGGCCGGGTCGGAGCCGACGTCGGGCTCGGTGAGCAGGAAGGCGCTGATGTCCGTGCGGGCACAGCGCGGCAGGAAGCGCTCCCGCTGCTCCTGGGTGCCGAACAGCTTCAGGGGCTGGGGCACGCCGATCGACTGGTGCGCGGAGAGCAGCACGCCGATCGCGGGGCTGGCGGAGCCGGCCAGGGAGAGCGCCTTGTTGTAGTACACCTGCCCGAGGCCGAGGCCGCCGTACTTGGTGTCGATCTTCATACCGAAGGCGCCGAGCTCTTTCAGCCCGTCGATCACCTCGTCGGGGATCTTGGCCTCGCGCTCGATGAGGCCCCCGTCGACCTTCGTCTCGACGAAGTCGCGGAGCTTGGCGAGGAACTCCTCGCCGCGCTGGGCCAGCTCTTCGTCCGGGAGGGGGTGGGGGTGGATGAGGTCGAGCCGGAAGCGGCCGAGGAACAGCTCCTTGGCGAAGCTGGGCTTGCGCCAGTGCTGTTCCCGGGCGGCCTCCGCCACCTCACGGGCCTCCCGCTCGGTGACGGCGGGACGGGAAGAAGGGGTGATGGAAGCGGACATGAGGGGCACCTCGCCGCAACTAGAAGATGGAGGACCGTTTCGTTACCGACCAGTGCTACTGGATCGTTGGTACCCGAATCCGGACGCTCCCACCAGTCTTCGCGCGTCCGTTCAGCCGAAGGGGGCGGAGCGTCCCCGGCACTTGTCGCGCGCCTGACGGCGGTGTTGCATCGCAGTGCCGTCCCGGTGGCGGCTCCGAGTCCGAGAGCGCTCCGGGGAAATCCGTATCGAAGCGCTTCGACAACCTATGGACACCCACCCCTGCTGGGGCTACTGTCGAACCACCCTCACCCACCCGTATCAGCTACGCGCATTGTCGAAGCGCTTCACAAGAGCTTGGAGAGCTGGATGGTCACCCTCGCCGAGGTCGCCCAGCACGCCGGAGTCTCGGCGAGCACGGTGAGCTATGTCCTCAGCGGCAAGCGGTCCATCTCCGCGAACACCCGGCAGCGGGTCGAGCGGAGCATCCGCGAGCTCGGGTACCACCCGAACGCCGGGGCCCGCGCCCTGGCCAGCAGCAAGTCGAACATCATCGCGCTCATGGTCCCGCTGCGCACGGACATGTACGTGCCCGTGATGATGGAGATCGCCATCGCCGTGGCGACCTCCGCCCGCGCCCACGGGTACGACGTGCTGCTGCTCACGGGCGAGGAGGGCCCCGACGCGGTGCGCCGCGTGGCCGGCAGCGGGCTCGCCGACGGGATGATCCTGATGGACGTCGAACTCGACGACGAGCGGCTGCCGTTGCTGCGGGAGACGGACCAGCCGTCCGTGCTGATCGGGCTGCCCTCCGACACCTCGGGCCTGACCTGCGTCGATCTGGACTTCCGGGCGACGGGCGCGCTGTGCGTGGAGCACCTGGCCAAGCAGGGGCACCAGGACATCGCCGTCATCGGGGAGGCCCCGGCCGTCTACGAGCGGCACACGGGCTTCGCCGAGCGCACGCTCGACGGGCTCAGGTCCCGTTCCCGCGAGCTGGGCGTCAGGCTGCTGCACCGGCCGTGCGAGGGCGGGTACGACGCGATGGCGGTCACCCTCGCCCGGATCCTCGACGAACGCCCCGACACCTCGGGACTGATCGTGCAGAACGAGTCGGCGGTCGAGCCGCTGCTCGCGCTGCTGCGGCAGCAGGGCCGGGCCGTGCCGGAGGACGTGTCGGTGGTCGCGATCTGCCCCGACCAGGTCGCGATGCAGGCCTCGGTGCGGCTCACGTCGGTGGCCATCCCCGCGCAGGAGATGGGCCGGCACGCCGTGGACCACCTGGTCGCCAAGCTGGACGGGCGCGGCAGCGACGAGGTCGTGCTGATCGCGCCCGAACTGACGGTACGGGGGAGCACGGGTCCGGCACCGAGCCGGTCGAGGCACCGTTAAGCACGACCGGGCACCACGGGCACCCTCGGCACGACGGTCGTGGGCACGACCGTCGTGAGCGCCCTTCCCTCCCACCCCCCGCGAACACCGCCCTCCTCTCAGGGCACCCCCATGTCCGCACTCCTCCAGGAGCACAGGAGCACGCGTGAATCAGCCTGCTGAAACCCAGCCCCAGGTGAGTCTGGCGCAGTCCTCCCCCACCGTCGGCACGTTCCGTGAGCGGGGCGGTGCGCTGGAGTGGAGCGGCCGCCAGGAGACCCTCCGGATCGAACCATGGGGTCCGGACGCGGTCCGGGTGCGTGCCCGGCTCGGCGGACCGGTCCTGGAAGGACTCCCGGGCGCCCTGCTCGACGAGGCTCCGGCCACGCCGGCCACGGTGAAGATCGAGGACGGCACCGGGCTGCTGACCGTCGGCGCGCTCACCGTCGAGGTGAGCGCCGAGGGCCTGATCCGCTTCCTGCGGACGGAGGACTCCGCCGAGATCCTCGCCGAGGACCGCGCCCACTTCTGGTGGCCGGGCTCGCGCCTCTACACGGCCGTCGGCAACGGCCACCACCGCCTGGAGCAGCGCTTCGCCGCCTACGACGACGAGCAGCTGTACGGCCTCGGCCAGCACCAGCACGGGCGCTTCGACCAGAAGGGCCTGGTGCTGGACCTGGTCCAGCGCAACGCCGAAGTCGGCATCCCGGTGCTGACCTCCAGCCGTGGCTACACCCTGCTGTGGAACAACCCGGCGATCGGCCGCGTGGAACTGGCGCACAACGGCACCCGGTGGGTCGCCGACTCGGCCCGGCAGATCGACTACTGGATCACCGCGGGCGACCCGGCCGCCGGTCAGCGCCGCTACAGCGCGGTGACCGGCCGCAGCCCGATGCTGCCGGAGTGGGCGGCGGGCTTCTGGCAGTGCAAGCTGCGCTACCGCACCCAGGACGAACTGATGGCGGTGGCCCGGGAGTACAAGCGGCGGGGGCTGCCCATCTCGGCGATCGTCTGCGACTTCTTCCACTGGACGCACCTCGGCGACTGGAAGTTCGACCCGAAGGAGTGGCCGGACCCGGCGGCGATGGTGCGCGAGCTGGAGGAACTCGGCATCAAGCTGGTGGTCAGCGTTTGGCCGTCGGTGTCGCCGCTGAGCGAGAACCACCCGGTCCTGGAGCAGCGCGGCTGGTTCATCGGCACCCAGTACGGGCCGATGGCGCACGCCGACTGGCCCGACAAGGAGGTCGCCTCCACGGTCCAGGTGGCCTTCTACGACGCCACCAACCCGGAGGCCCGGGAGTTCGTGTGGTCGAAGGTGAAGGAGAACTACCTCGACCCGTACGGCATCACGGCGTTCTGGCTGGACGCCTGCGAGCCGGAGCTGAAGCCCGGCTTCCAGGAGAACCTGCGCTACTGGGCGGGCCCGGGCCTGGAGGTCGGCAACGCCTACCCGGCCGAGAACGCCCGGACCTTCTACGAGGGCCTGCTCGCCACCGGCGAGGAGGAGATCGTCACCCTCAACCGCTCGGCGTGGGCGGGCAGTCAGCGCTACGGCGCCGCCCTGTGGTCCGGTGACATCGGCACGGACTTCCCGACCCTGCGCCGCCAGATCGCGGCCGGCCTCAACACGGCCCTGTCGGGCATCCCGTGGTGGAACACCGACATCGGCGGCTTCCACGGCGGCGACCCGGACGACCCGGCGTACCGGGAGGTGATGGTCCGCTGGTTCCAGTTCGGCGCGCTGTCCCCGCTGATGCGGCTGCACGGCTTCCGCGACCCGGGCATGCCGCTGGGCCCGGAGATGACGGGCGGGCCCAACGAGGTGTGGTCCTACGGCGAGGAGGCCGGGGCGATCCTGGAGCGGTACCTGCGGCTGCGCGAGCGGCTGAAGCCGTATGTGCTGGACGTCATGCGCGCCGCCCACGAGGAGGGGCTGCCGGTGATGCGGCCGCTGTTCCTGGAGTTCCCGGACGACCCGGCGGCCTGGTCGGTCGACGACGCCTATCTCTTCGGGGCGGATCTGCTGGTCGCGCCGGTTCTCACGGCGGGGGCGACGGTCCGGACGACGTATCTTCCCGCTGGGGCGAGCTGGACGGACGCGTGGACCGGTGAGTCGTACGCGGGCGGCACGACGGTGACCGTCGACGCCCCACTGGAGCGTATTCCGCTGTTCCTGCGGGACGGGGCGGAGTTGCCGATCGCGGAATGATCTCAGCTGTGCGGCCGGTCCCCGAGGGGGGAACCGGCCGCATTCTCACGAGCTCAACGGCAGACGGAGACCAGCGCGCGGACCAGGGCCCGGCTGTGCAGGGCGTCGAGGTGGTCCTCGTGGTGGACCTGGAGGCCGGCGAGTGCCAGTTCGGGGCGGCAGGTGAAGGCGCCGCGGTCCGCGGAGGTGTCGGCGAGGGCTTCGACGAGCGCACTGGTGACCTGGTTGATCTTCTGCCGTACGACGTTCAGGTCCGGCTTGGTCGTCGGTGCCTGGTCGGGGTGGTCGGTCCAGCGCTGGAACAGGCCGCGCTGGACGACCTTGTTCGCCTCGATCTGGTCGCGGAAGATCGCCCGGATCTCGCCCGGGTCGGCGCCGAGCTGCTGGGCCTGGGCGGCCACGTTGTCGAGGACCTGCTGTTCGCGGGCGGGGTCGTCGATGGGGCTGCCGGTGCCCCATTTGGCGGCGGCGACCAGGTCGGCGGTGGCCAGGCGTTCGGCGGCGAGCTCGACGACGGAGTGCAGGGGGGACAGGGAGAGGGCGGCGGCGCGGGGGGCCGTCGCGGTACCGGAGACCGGAACCGCGACCGCGGATCCCGTCGCCGTGAGGACGACGGCCGCGGTCGCGGTCACGGTGATCAGGGCACGTCGGAGGGGGGTGGCGGTACGCATGTCCCCATCAAACCCGACGTTTCCCCAAGATCAGGTCAACTGCTGCTCACGGTCAGGTTGTTGGTGGTGAAGTTCAGCCCGCCGGACGACGAGGTGACCTCGTAGCCGAACTGCACGTCACCGATGGTCTCGTTGCCCATCCACTTCTTGGTGTCCTTGATCCACTTCAGGATCGGCAGGATGTTCACCGTGCCGTAGCTGGAGTTGGAGGTGCGGATGAACGAGAACACCTCGTTGGAGCCGTTGGTGCCCTTGAAGACGTTCCAGGAGTGGCCGCCGAGGCTGACGGTGCCCTGCGAGGTGCCGAGCGGGCCGACGGGCCCGGTCTTGTTGACCCAGAGCATGATCTCGTAGTCGTGGTCGGTGTCCCAGATGTCGTACGACGTGTTGTACGCGCCGGACGACGGGACGCTGACGTTGTAGCTGCTGGAGAGCGAGCCCAGCGAGGTGATCGACTTGTTGATCGCCTTCGTCTGGTTCGGGTAGGACTTGATGCCGCCGGTGTTGGGGTGGTTGGCCCAGATTCCCCAGTTGGTGCCGGAGTTGGCCCAGATGCACTGGCTGCCGGCGCCGCCGCCCCAGATGTTGTTGTAGAGCGTGTAGCCGTTCAGATTGGTCTGGCCCCACTGGTCGCAGGTGTTCCAGACGGCGGCCGAGGCGGGGGCGGAGGCGAGGCCGATCGTGGCGCCGAGCGCCAGGGCGGGAGCCAGCAGGGCCTTGGTGACCCTGGTCAGCGTGCTTGATGCCATGGTGTCCCTTCCATGGGTGGGGGGGTGGGGGGAACTACCACGTCCTCAGGGTGAGGACGTGGTCTTCTCCGGCGACCAGGTGGAGGGATGCTGCGCCGGAGGAAGTCCGCAGTTCGACGCGGTGGGTACGGCCCGGTCTGATGACGGCGGTGGCGCCGTCCCGCGTCCAGGTGAGGTCGAGCTCGGCGCCGAAGCGGGTGCGCACCCCGCGCAGGGCGCCCTCGGGGTACGCCGCCGGCAGCGCGGGCAGCAGGACCAGCCGGTCGGGGGTCGACTGGACGAGCATCTCGATCAGCACGGCGGGCAGGGTGTGCGCGGCGTCGGCGTTGTAGACGTCGCGCTTCGGGTAGTGGGCGCTCATCAGGGAGGCGTGGAAGAAGTCGCCGTCCAGGACCTGGCCGAGGGCGTGGGCGACACGGCCCGCGTCCCTGAGCCGGGCCGCGATCAGGGCGTGGTGCAGATGGCCGTGCGCGGAGTCGTTCTCGGCGCCGCGCAGTTCGAGGGCGCGGTGGGCCGCGGCGGCGAGTTCGGGGCTGTCGTAGGGGGTGATCTCGTCGAGCGGCCACACGCCGTAGAGGTGGCTGAGGTGGCGGTGGTCGTAGGAGTCCGTGAGCCCGGGCCACGCCCATTCGGCCAGGGCTCCGTCCTCGTTGATCCGGTGCGGCGGGAGCCGGTCGGCGAGGGCGTGCCAGCGGGCGGCGTCCGGAGTGCCCGGGTGGTAGGCCGCCGCCGTGCGCAGGGCGTGGCGGGCCGCGGAGAGGTCCATGGCTGCGTTGACCGTGCCCCAGCTCGCGTTGGACGGGCGGTTCTCGGGTGAATAGGAGGGCACGACGACGAGGTGGCCGTTCTCGTCGGTCCTGGTGAGGAAGTCCTCGTAGAACAGGGCTACTTCGGCGAGGGCGGCGGCGGTGCGGGGGTCGCGGGTGCCGTGGGTCTCGTCGTGGTCGACGAGCGGCTTGAGCAGCCAGTCGGCGCCGGCGGTCCACAGGTGGAGCGGGTACTCGCGGCTGTAGTGGTAGGAGTGGCCGGACTCGCCGTCGGTGTGGGCGGGGGCGACGACGCCCCGGGTGCCGAAGACGGCGCGGGCGTTGTCGCGCCAGTCGGGGAGCAGGCGTTGGATCAGATGCGCGTGGGCCTCGGTGACCTCGGGGAGGGCTGCGGCGGCGGACGAGGCGGTCTGGAGGTTGAGGTTGGCGTCGTTGGTGAACGCGCCCGACCATGCGGTGTTCCAGTCGCCGGTCCACAGTCCGGTCAGGCGAGGCGGGAAGAGGCCGCTCGCCGAGAGCAGGTGGTAGCGCCCGGCGGCGAAGAGGCGCTCCGGCAGGGCGGCGCTGTGTGGCCGCTCGAGCAGCTCCGAGCCCGGCAGGGCGCGGTCGGCGGGGTCGGCTGCGAGGTCGAGGGTGACGCGCTCGTAGGCGGTGCGGTGCAGGGCGGCGTGGCGGTCGAGGAGCTCGTCGTGGTCGGCGGGCAGGTCGCGCAGGGCACGGCCCTCGGCGATCACGTCGAGTTCGCCGGTGTGCCGGTGCACCCGGGTGAGGAGCAGCACGGACCGGGCGCCCTCGATGTGCACGCCCGGGGGCACGAGGGTGGTCGTGCCCCCGGTGACGACGATCTGGGTGACGCCGGTGCAGGCCCGGTCGCTGTCCGGGTAGCGGGTGCGCAGGCTGAGCAGGGCACCCTCGGGGGTGAGGACCGCTCCGTGGCCGATGCCCAGTCGAGCGGGGGCGCCGGGCAGCCGGGGGTCGAGGTCGATGTCGAGGGTGAGACCGGGTCCGGCGACGTGCTGGACGACGACGTCGTCGGCGCGGGAGACGAAGACGCGGCTCGCCCGGCCGGCACAGGTCGTGCTGACCACTCCGGTGGTGAAGTCGACGTCCCGGCGGTAGTCGTGGCCGGCGTCCCGGGGGACGGCCAGCCGGACCTGGAAGGCCGGGTGGAAGGGCTGGACCCACTGGAGCGGGCGGCCGTCCGTGAAGTCCTCGGCAGCGGTCGTGTCGCCCGCCAGGAGGCGGTCCTGGAGCCCGGGCAGGTCCTCGGCGAGCTGCGGGGGCCGGGGGTCCCGGCCGCCCGGCCGCACCAGGGTGTGGTGCGTGACGACGACCCGCTCGGCGTGCGGAGGGCCGAACACCAGGGCGCCGTGCCGGCCGTTGCCGCTGAGGAAGCCGTCCTCCCAGCGGGCGGCCGGTTGCGGCTCCCAGGTGCCGTGGACGGGCGCGGAGGTGGTCATGACCGCAGCACCGCCGCCCCGTGGCGGCCGAGGGTGACCCGATCGGTGACGTCCGTACCGGTCAGCAGGTCGTGGTGGGTACCGGGCACCTCGACGGTCACCGGCTCGCGCCCGTGGTTGAGCACGAACAGCACCTCGCCCCGGCGTACGGCCTCGACCTGCTCGGGCAGGCCGTCGAGCACCGGCCGGACGCCCGCGCCGGCGGCGATCGAGGCCAGCAGGTCGCGCAGCGCCTCGGGCTCCGGGAGCGTGGAGACGTACCAGGCACGGCCCTTGCGCAGGACGGCGGGCATGCCGTCCAGTTCGCCGCCCTTGTAGCAGGTCGTGTCATCGGGGTCCGCGGGCTCGATCTCCTCGGACCACAGCGTGCCCCGGAAGCCCTCGCAGGCCACCGTCTCCCCCGCGTCCAGCGGCCACCACTCGTGCAGCGTGCGGATGCCGAACAGGGCGCGCAGCCGGGCGTCCATGCCGCCGGGGCGGACCCGGTCGTCCTCGTCGGCGACGCCGGTCTGGAACCCGCAGACGAGGGTGCCGCCCTGCCGTACGTAGGCGAGGAGGTTGTCGATCGCGGCGTCCGTGAGGGCGTACAACTGCGGTACGACGACGAGCGGATACCGCCTCAGGTCGTGCTCGGGGTGGGCGAAGTCGGTGGTGAGGTGCGCCTGCCACAGGGCCCGGTGCCAGGCGCGCAGCACGTCCGGGTGGTCCACCTGGCTGGAGGGGCGGCCGTCCTGGGCGCCGGCCCACCAGGAGTGCCAGTCGTGCAGGACGGCGACGCTCGCGGTGAGGTGCCGGCCGGTCACCTCGGGGGCGATGCGTCGCAGGTCGGCGCCGAGCCGTTTGACCTCCTGGTACGTCCGGCCCTCCTCCCCCGCGTGGCTGACCATGCCGGAGTGGAACTTCTCCGCGCCCTGCCGGGACTGCCGCCACTGGAAGTAGCAGACGGCGTCGGCGCCCCGGGCCACGGCCTGGAGGGACCACAGCCGGTTGAGGCCGCGTGGCTTGGGGTGGTTCACGCCCCGCCAGTTGACCGGCCCGGCCGCCTGCTCCATCAGCATCCAGGGCCCGCGGGCCTGGGAGCGGGTCATGTCCTGGACCAGGGCTCCGTGCTGAGCGCCGAGCGGATCACGCGGGTCGGGGTAGAGATCGACGGAGACGACGTCCTCCTCCTCGGCCCAGCGCCAGGCGTCCTGCCCGATCCACAGCGGCATGAAGTTGCTGGTGACCGGCAGGTGCGGGGTGTGCCGCCGGACGATGTCCCGCTCGGCGGTGTAACACTCCAGGAGCATGTCGGAGGTGAACCGGCGGAAGTCCAGGACCTGGCCGGGGTTGCGCATGTAGTGGGGCAGGCGGGGCGGCAGGATGCCGTCCCAGGTGTCGTAGCCCTGGCTCCAGAAGGCGGTGCCCCAGGCCTCGTTGAGGGCGTCGAGCGTGCGGTACTTCTCGCGCAGCCATCGTCGGAAGGCGGCAGCTGCCTCGCCGCCGTAGTCGAAGGTGCAGTACTCGTTGTTGATGTGCCACATGGTGAGGGCCGGGTGACGGCCGTAGCGGGCGGCCAGGTCCTCGGTGATGGCGGCGGCGTAGCGCCGGTAGGTGGCGCTGGAGTGCGAGAAGTGCTGCCGGCCGCCCCACCATTCGGTGCGGCCGTCCTCGGTGACGGGCAGGGTGTCGGGGTGCAGCCGGCCCATCCAGGGCGGGGGCGAGGAGGTGGGCGTGGCGAGGACGACGCCGATGCCGTTGTCGTGCATCAGGTCCATCAACGTGTCCAGCCGGCCGAACTCCCGTGCTCCCGGTTCCGGTTCGAGCGCCGACCAGGAGAACACCCCGAGGGTGACGGAGTTGACGCCGGCGTCCTTCATCAGCCGGACGTCCTCGTGCCAGGTCTCCTCGGGCCACTGCTCCGGGTTGTAGTCGCCGCCGAAGAGGAGCCGGCCCCGGGTGGCGTCGCTCAGCCCGGGCCGTTTCCCCTCGCTCATCGGACGGGTTCCCCGTACTGCACGCCCCGCCCGTTGGTGGCGATGTACACGCGGCCGTACACGCGCGGGTCACCGGTGACCGCGGCTCCGATCCAGCCCCACTGGTGCCGGTCGTCGTTGATCCGTGTCCAGGTCTTCGCCTCGTCGTCGGAGCGGTACACGGCGGTGACGCTCTCGGTGGAGCCGACCATGTAGAGCGCCGGGTAGGAGGCCCCCTCGGCGGCCTTGCCGAAACCGAGGGTGTACGACGCCCAGCAGCTGCTCACCTTGGTGAAGGTCGCGCCTCCGTCGGTCGAGCGGTACAGCCCGTTCCACTTGAGGCTCAGCCACAGGTCACCGGAGCGCCCCGGCGCCGCGACCAGCTGGAACTCGCTGTCGCCGGAGCTCAGGCCGGTGGCCCGCGCGGTGAAGGTCCGGCCGCTGTCGGTGCCGGCGAAGAGCGTGCCGGTCGTGGTGTCGAAGGCGTAGATGCGGGCCGGGTCGACGGGGTCCGCGACGGGCACCGCGCCCTTCGGGAAGGAGCCGACCTCGGACCAGGAGGCGCCGTTGTCCGCGGAGCGGTAACCCGGGTTGGCCGTGCCGAAGGACCACAGCAGCACGCTGCCGTCGGCGTTGGTGGCGATCGGGCCGGGCGCGGACCTGGCGACAGCGGGCTGGGCCGTGAAGGGAGCCCAGGTCCTGCCGCCGTCGTTCGAGAAGGCGCCGTTGCCGTTGTCCCCCCAGCCGGACCGGACCACGTACGACGGTCTGGCCGCGGCCATCGACAGGCCCGTCGCCGTGCCGAACACCGGGTTCGACGCCATGCCGCGCGAGGGCGAGGCCGTGAGCCGCTCGTGGTACATCACGCCGACGTCCCCGCACCCGCTGAGCAGGTGCGCCTTGCCCGCCGGGGGTGAGATCAGATGCCGTGCGGACGCCTCCTCCACTCCGCGGATCTGCGGGGCCCAGTGCCTGAGGTCACGGGTGCCGTAGAGGGTGGCGCCGGTGCCGTACACGACGTGCCGGGAATCGTACGGGTCGAGCCCGACGGCCTGGATCCACCAGCCGAACTTGGGCTTGTCGGCGCCGAAGGTGAGGTACGGCGTCTCGGAGACGTCGAGGACGGCCTTGTCCTTGAGGGACGTCCAGGTGCGGCCGCCGTCGGTGGTCCGGTACACGGTGTCCACCAGCGACCAGCGGTTGTTGGTGGAGACGACGACGGTGCCCGGGCGGCGGGCGTCCACGGCGACACCGCCGTAGGCGAAGGTGTCGGTCCCGCCGTCGCCCGTGGGCCCGCCGGGCTTCACCGGTGTGACCTCGGTCCATTTCCCGGTCGTCGTCCGCACCTTGTGCACGCTGCCGTCGGACTGGCCGTTGGGGCCGGGGGCGTCGCCGTAGGCCACGTACAGCTCGCGGGTGTGCCGGTCGTACGCGGCCCGGACCGGCACCTTGGCGGCGGTGCCGGCGGGCTGCCCGGGGACGGCCTGCCAGGTGGTGCCGTCGGACGTGCGGTACAGGTTGGGCTTCCCGGCGGTTCCGTCGGAATCGCCCCAGCCGGCGTAGACGCTGCGGCCGGCGGCGACCAGGAGGGTGATGCCCTGGCCGGTGGCGCTCGGGGCGGCCGGGAAGCTCACAGCCTGCCAACTGGCGCCCCGGTCGGTCGACTTGAGCAGTCCGTCATGGCGGGTACCCAGCCACAGGGTGTCGCTGTCCCGGGGATCGACGAGCAGCCGCTCCCCGCATCCACGCCCGTCCTCGTTGGCTCCGAGCTTCACGGTGAGGTCGGTGCGCTGCCAGGTCGCCCCCCGGTCCTCGGACCGCAGCACGGCTCCGTTGCCGGCCCAGGACTGCGTGTACGTGCCGAGGGCGAGGTAGACCCGGTTCGGGTGCACCGGGTCGACGGCCATGGCCTCCACGCCGAGCAGGTTCCAGTCGTCCCAGCCGATGTGGTCGGTTAGCGGGATCCACCGGTCGGCCCGGTCGTCCCAGCGGTAGGCGCCTCCGATGTCGGTGCGGAGGTAGGCGAGCCCCTCGACGGAGGGGTGGAACAGCACGCCCGTGATGAACCCCGTGCCGCCCTGGACGACGTTGCGCCAGCGGTATCCGCTCTGCGCGGGGGTGGCGGCGGCTTGGGCCCGCCCCTGGGTCAGCGGCAGGGAGACGGCAGCGGCAGCGACCGCGGTCCCGGCGAGGACGGCACGTCTGGAGAGGCTGGACGCATGCATGACACATACCTCGGCGTTCTGAAAGGGAGGGGGGAAGCGCCCCGGAAGGGCGCGGGGAACTACGCGACCGGCCACACGCTGCCCGCAGTCGCCGGACAACCGGAGCACCCCACCGGGTGGGCGACGATCAGCCCTTGACGGCCCCGGTGAGCATGCCCTTCTTGAAGTGCTTCTGGACGAAGGGGGAAAGCACGGCAACGGGCAGCAGAGCCATCACCATCACGGCCATCTGCACCGCCAGCCCCGACAGCTGCCCCGTCTTGATGGCCTGCCCCAGGCCCACCGGGGCCTCCTGCTTCTGCACGAGCTGGATCATGACGTTCTGCAGCGGCATCATGTCCTGATCGTTCAGGTACAGCGACGCGTTGAACCAGGCACTCCAGTACCCGACGGCGTAGAAGAGCGTGATCACCGCGATCACGGCCCGGGACAACGGCACGACGATCTGCCACAGGATCCTGAAGTCACCGGCGCCGTCGATCCGTGCGCTGTCCACGAGTTCCTGCGATATCCCCATGAAGAACCCGCGCAGCACGAGGATGTTGAACACGCTCACCGCACTGGGCAGGATGAGCGCCAGATAGGTGTCCGTCAGTCCGAGGGTCTGCACCAGCAGATACGTGGGGATGAGTCCGGCGCTGAAGAACATCGTCGCCAGCAGCGTCATCAGGATCCAGCGGTGCCCCAGGGACCCCGTCCGGGACAGTCCGTACGCGCACAGGACGGACACGGTCATCGAGAACAGGGTGCCGATCAGGGTCACGAGAAGGCTGATGATCGTGGCCCGGGTGACCTGGCCGCCGCTCAGCAGTTCCTGGTACGCGATGAAGGTGATCCCCTTGGGCACCATCACCAGCCCGCCGGCCTCGTCGATGGTCTTGCGCGACGACAGGCTCGTCACGACGACGATCCACAGCGGGAAGAGGATCGCGAGGCAGGCCAGCGCCAGTGCGAGGCCCTTGCCCGCGAGGCCGGCCCTGGACGGCTGCTCCTCCCAGGCCGGCCGGGGCGGGGCCTGCCACCGGCGCGGCTTGCTCACGGGTTTGTCGATGACGGCGGTCACTTCTTGTACACCCCCTGCTCGCCCATGAGATGGGCCACCTTGTTCGCGACGAGGACCAGTCCGAGGCTCACGACACCCTTGATCAGACCGGCCGCGGCCGCGTAGCTGAAGTCCTGGTTGCGTACGCCGTTCCACCACACGAAGGTGTCGAGCACCTCCCCCGCCCCGGGCCCGACGGCGTCGCGCTGCAGCAGGATCTGTTCGAAGCCGACGGTGAGGGCGTCACCGACGCGCAGCACCAGCAGCAGGGCGATCACCGGGCGCAGCGCGGGGAGGGTGACGTGCCACATCCGGCGCCAGCGGCTCGCGCCGTCCATGGCCGCGGCCTCGTAGAGGTCGGGGCTCACCGAGGCGAGCGCGGCGAGGAACACGATGATCCCCCAGCCGACGTCCTTCCAGATGCTCTCCGCGGTGATCAGCAGGGGGAAGGTGCCCGGGTTGGTCATGATGTCGAGACCGTCGTACCCGTTCTGCCGCAGCAGCTGGGAGAGGATTCCGGCGCCGCCGAAGAGCTGCTGGAAGACGGCTATGACCAGCACCCAGGAGAAGAAGTGCGGCAGGTAGAGCACGGCTTGCGCGACCGCCCGCACCCGGGGCCGGATGACGCTGTTGATGAGCAGCGCGAGCAGGATCGGGATCGGGAAGAACAGCACGATCTGGAGGAAGAACAGCACCAGGGTGTTCTCGACGGCGTTCCAGAAGGCCGAGTCCTCGAAGATCCGCTGGAAGTTCTCCAGGCCCACGAAGGGACTGTTCAGCATGGAGATGACGCCGTTGTCACTGATGTACGGGTCGTACTCCTGGAACGCGACGACGTTGCCGAGGATCGGTATGTAGTTGAAGAGCAGGATCAGAGCCAGGGCCGGAAGGGTCATCAGGAGCAGCAGCCGGTCGCGTCTGAACCTGACCCTGAGGCTCTGCTTGCCCGTCGGGCGCTTGCCCGTGGAGCCGGTGGCATCGTCGGAGGCCACCGGAGTCCCGGGGCGCGGAATCTTCGTGGTCGCCTCGGCACTGCTGCGAGGCACCGTGCTGTGGGACACGGCCTTCTCCTTGCCTCGAACCCCGGATCAGTTGGCCGCGCCGCCGTTCTCGTCGAGGATCTTCCGGTACCAGTCGCGCAGCTTGTCGCCGCCCTTGCTCTTCCAGTCGGAGACGAACTGCTGCATGTCGCTGATCTTCTTGCGGCCGCGGACGATGTCGTCCTCCAGCTGCTCCACGTCGTTGGTGAGGTTGGTGTAGCGGGCCGGCTCGGTGATCTGCATGCCCCAGAAGGAGGACTTCTTGGCGAAGGCGCCCATCCGCTGCTGCCACTCCACCTGGCCCTTGGCGACGTCGGGGAAGTCGGGGTGCGCGATGGTCGCGGCGGGGCCCGTGACCATGACGTAGGCGTTCATCACGTCGATGTTGCCCTGGTCGGTCTTGGTGGGCACGCCGTCTTTGACGGTGTAGTGGGTGCCTTCGACGCCGTAGTTGGTCATCATGTACTCCTTGGTGCCGTACGGCGCCGCGGTGACGTTGGCGACGGCCAGCACGTCGCGGATGACCGACTCGGAGGCCTTCTTGCTGACGAAGGCGAAGATGCCGGCGGGCTGGTCGGCCCACAGGGTGGGGTCGCCGCCGTCGTGGCCCCAGATGTCCATGCCCCAGATCTTGAAGTCCGGGTTCTGGGTGGCCTGTTCGGCGGTGCGGCCCCACCACTGGGAGATGTTGTTGGGGTAGATCAGGAACTCGCCCGCCGCGAACTTGGGGCCCGGGTCGGGGGCGTTCTTGCCCATCCTGGAGTCGGGGTGGACGACCCCGGCGGCGAAGAGCTTGCGGGACCACTCCAGCGCCTCGAGGAACTCCTCGGTCTCGATGCGGTTGACGAGCTTGCCGTCGACGAGATTCCAGCCGAGCGGCTTCTCGCTGCCCGAGAGCACGCCGAACGCCTGGAAGGCGGTCCACTTCATGTCCAGGCAGGCCCACCGCTTGGCCTTGGCGTTCGTGATCTCCTTGGCCAGGGACATGAACTCGTCGCAGGACTTGGGGACTTCGTAGCCCTCCTTCTCGAAGATGTCCTGCCGGTACAGAGGCACCATGGAGGGGGCGGACGGCGCCGGCATCGGCAGGCCGCGCAGCTTGCCGCCGAAGATGGAGCGCCGCCACGCGTCCGTCGGGATCGCGGCGAGGTTCGGGTACTCCTTGACCTTGTCGCCGGAGAGGTGGGGGCCGAGGTCGGCGAACTTGCTGATGATGGCGCTGGGTATCTTGCCGCCCATGTTCCAGCCGGGGACCACCACGACGTCCGGGACGTCGCTGGAGGCGAGGACCGCGCCGAGCTTCTGGTCGTAGGTGTTGCCGTCCTGGTTCTGCCAGACGACGTCGACACCGATCAGGTCGTTCATCGCCTTGTAGTAGGCGTTGTTCTGCTTCGGCGGCGAGCCCCAGAACGGCGCCATGATGGTGACCTTGCCGCCCTTGCCGAGCTTCTTCGACACCGACGTCTTCAGACCGGCGAGGTCGAGCTTGCCGGTGAAGCCGAGCGCGGAGCCGTTCTTGGACGGGATGTCCGGCGTCACCACGTTGCTGGCCACGTACGCCGGAAGGATCTTCTTGGCGTCCTTGCCCGACGTGGTGCCGTCCCGCGACCCGCCCTCCGACCCGCCGCACGCGGCGAGCAGCGGCATCCCGCCCGCCACGGCCGCGGTGGCGACCGCTGTGGAGGCGAGGAAACTTCTCCGGCTCGGTCCGGAGGAGGCGGAGGCGGCGTTCGGCGTCATTGCGTCAACCCTTCATGGCGCACCAGGACACCCGGCGGAAGGCCGTCGGCTGTGGTGTCTCGAGTGGAACTGGCTGAGCAGAAGCGGAACTTCGATCAGAGAAGCCTCTGTAGTCGAAGCGCTTCGATGTTGCTGTGAGGTTAAGTGAACACCCATAGGTGCACAAGGGTCGTCCCGAAACTTCCTCGCAGGTATCAGAAGGGACCATTCCTCATGCCCGGCTTGAAGTGACAGCACTCGTCTCTTGACACCCGACCGGTGGCCGACCAGCATCGAAGCGCTTCGAAAGCGCCTCGCCGATCCAGCGCAAGGGGATCCTCACGTGACCGCACACACGCCACTCACCGCACCGTTTCGCGATCCCCGGCTGCCGTTCGCGAAGCGCGTCGACGATCTGCTGGGGCGGCTCACCCTCGACGAGAAGATCTCCTTCCTGCACCAGTTCGCCCCCGCCGTCGACCGGCTCGGAGTCGCCGCCTTCCGCACCGGCCAGGAGGCCCTGCACGGCGTGGCGTGGATGGGCCCGGCGACGGTGTTCCCGCAGGCTGTCGGCCTGGGGGCGACCTGGAACCCGGAGCTGGTGCGGCGCGTCGGCGACGCGGTGTCCAAGGAGGTCCGCGCGATGCGCGCCAAGGACGACCGGGTCGGCCTGAACGTCTGGGCCCCGACGGTCAACCTGCTGCGCCACCCCCTGTGGGGCCGCAACGAGGAGGGCTACTCGGAGGACCCGAAACTCACCTCGGCGATCGCCACGGCCTACACGCACGGCCTGCGCGGCGACCATCCCACTCACTGGCGCACCGCGCCCGTGCTGAAGCACTGGCTGGCACACAACAACGAGACGGACCGCGCCACCACATCGAGCTCGGTGCGCCCGCGCGTGCTGCACGAGTACGACATGCGGGCCTTCCGCGAGACCGTCGAGGCGGGCGCCGTGGCCGGCGTGATGCCGGCGTACAACCTGGTCAACGGCCGCCCCAACCACGTGTCGCCGTACCTGCGCGAGCACTTGCGCGCCTGGACCGGCGAGGAGCTGCTGGTCTGCTCGGACGCGGGCGCGCCGACCAACCTCGTCGACGCCGAGCACTACTTCGACACCCACGAGGAGGCCACCGCCGCCTCCCTCGTCGCGGGTGTCGACAGCTTCACCGACCACGGCACGGACTCCTCGCAGATGACCGGGCGGCTGCGCGGCGCCCTGGAGCGCGGCCTGCTGACCGAGGCCGATCTGGACACGGCCGTCCGCCGTCAGCTCTCGGTGCGTTTCCGGCTCGGCGAGTTCGACCCGGAGCACGACCCGCACGGCGCCACCGGCGAGTTCGACACCCCGTCGCACCGGGCCCTCGCCCGGGAGGCGGCCGAGCAGGCGATCGTGCTGCTCAAGAACGACGGGATGCTGCCGCTCGCCCCGGACACCCGGATCGCGGTGGTCGGGCTGCTCGCCGACGAGTGCAAGCTCGACTGGTACAGCGGCACGCTCATCCACCGCTCGACCCCGCTGGAGGGCCTGTACGAGCGGTTCGGCGCACAGCGGGTGGAGTTCGCCGAGGGAGTGGACCGGGTCCGGCTGAAGACCTCCGCGGGCGCGTTCCTGCACGTGCCGGTGGCCGAGGGGGCCGCCGACGAGGTGCGCGGCGCCGAGGGCGCGCTCGACCCGGCGCTGCTCGCGGGCCGCACCGACCTGCCCTCGCTCACCACCGACGCGGCCGGCACCGAGCTGGCGCTGGTCGACTGGGGCGAGGGTGTACTGACCCTGCGCGCCCCCGACGGCCGCTATCTCTCGGTCGCCGAGGACGGCTACCTCCGCGCCTCCGCCGACCAGCCGGGCGGCTGGGTCGTGCAGGAGACGTTCCGCCTGGAACCGCACGGGGAGGGGCACCTCCTGAAGCACCTGGGGACGGGTCGCCACGTGTGTGTCTCCGCCGACGGCGTGAAGGTTGCCGACGAGGATCCCGAGGTCTTCGAGCTGGTCGTCGCCGAGCGCGGCGAGGAGGCGGTGGCGCGGGCCGCCGCGGCGGCCGACGTGGTCGTGGTGGTCGCGGGCAACGACCCGCACATCAACGGCCGCGAGACCGAGGACCGTACGACCCTGCGTCTGCCGGAACAGCAGGAGCGGCTGCTGCGGGCGGCCCGGGCCGCGAACCCGGCCACCGTGCTGGCGCTGGTCTCCGCCTACCCGTACGCCGTCGACCCGGCCGAGCTGCCGGCCGTGCTGTGGACCGCGCACGGCGGCCAGGCCGCGGGCACCGCCCTGGCCCGCGTCCTGGCCGGTGACGTCTCCCCCGCCGGGCGTCTGCCGCAGACCTGGTACGCCGACGACGCCGACCTGCCGGGCCTGCTCGACTACGACGTGATCGGCGCCCGCCAGACGTACCTGTACTTCGAGGGGACGCCCCTGTTCCCCTTCGGGCACGGCCTGTCGTACACGTCGTTCGCGTACGGCGGCCTGACGGCCCGGGCCGGGGACGGGGCGGTGCACGTCTCCTTCTCGGTCACCAACACCGGTGACGTCACCGCCGACGAGGTGGCCCAGCTCTACGGCCGGGCCGTCGACCCGTCGGTGCCGCGTCCGCGCCGCGAGCTGCTGGACCACCGCCGCGTCACCCTCGCGCCGGGGGCGACGGCCGAGCTGGGCTTCGACGTCCCGCTGAGCGCCTTCGCGTTCTGGGACGTCGCCCAGGACCGGTGGCGCGTGGAGCCGGGCGCGTACGAGCTGCTGGCCGGGGCGTCCAGCGAGGACGTCAGGCTGCGGACGACCGTCACGCTCGACGGTGAACCGACCCTGCCGCGCGCGGTCCTGGCGAAGGGCCTGGCCGCGGCCGGGTTCGACGAGCAGAGCGGCATCGAGATCGTCGACCGGACGAAGGTGGCGGGCGACGCCGCGACACCGGCTGGCACCGGGGTGGGCGAACTGCTCTACCGCGCCTGCGACTTCGGGCGGGGTGTCTCCGAGGTGACGGTGGAGGTGGCCGGCGGGGGCACGGTGGAGGTCTCCCTCGACGGCGGCCCTGTCCTCGCGGCGCTGTCGCCTCCCGCACCGACCTCGGGACCGTACGAGTACGTCTCCCTCAGCGCGTCCGTCGCCGCCGCGGGCGTCCACGACGTGCACCTCAGGCTGCGCGGCCCGCTGCGGCTCGCGCACGTCGGCTTCTCCGGTTGAGGGTCCGGAGCAGGCCGGCACGGAGAAGGGGCCCGGCACCGGAAGGCATCGGTGCCGGGCCTCTTCACAGAGACTATATGGAAATGGTTTCCATAAACCAGAGGGGTGTCAGAGATCGATGCCGGTGAGGACCAGCACCCGCTCGTACGTGTAGTCCTCCATGGCGAACCGCACGCCCTCGCGGCCCACGCCGGACTGCTTCACACCGCCGTACGGCATCTGGTCGGCCCGGTAGGACGGCACGTCGCCGATGACCACGCCGCCGACCTCCAGGGCCCGGTGGGCGCGGAAGGCTGTCTGCAGGTCGTGGGTGAACACGCCCGCCTGGAGACCGTACTTGGAGTCGTTGACGGCGGCGAAGGCCGCGGCCTCGCCGTCCGCCTTCTGCACGGTGAGGACCGGCCCGAAGACCTCCTCGCAGGAGATCGTCACGTCGGAGGGGACATCGGCCAGGACGGTCGGCGCGTAGGAGGCGCCGTCGCGCTTGCCACCGGTGAGCAGCTGCGCCCCGGCGTCCACGGCCTCCTGGACCCACGTCTCGACGCGCCGGGCGGCGTCCTCGCTGACCAGCGGGCCGACGTCCGTGGCGTCGTCGCCCGGGTCGCCGGTGACCTGGGCCTCGACGGCGGCGACGATGCGCGGCAGCAGCCGGTCGTAGACCGAGGCGTCGGCGATGACGCGCTGCACGGAGATGCAGGACTGGCCGCCCTGGTAGTTGGAGAAGGTGGCGATGCGGTTCGCCGCCCGGTCCAGGTCCTCGTCGCTCGCCCAGTCGGCGAGGACGACGGCCGCGCCGTTGCCGCCCAGCTCCAGGGTGCAGTGCTTGCGCGGCACCGAGTCCATGATCGCGTAGCCGACCTTCTCGGAACCGGTGAAGGAGATGACGGGCAGCCGCTCGTCCTGCACCAGGGCCGGCATCTTGTCGTTGGCGACCGGCAGGATGCTCCAGGAGCCGGCCGGCAGCTCGGTCTCGGCCAGCAGGTCGCCGATGATCAGACCGGACAGCGGGGTCGCCGGGGCCGGCTTCAGGATGATCGGGGCGCCGGCGGCGATGGCCGGGGCGATCTTGTGGGCGCAGAGGTTCAGCGGGAAGTTGAAGGGCGCGATGCCGAGCACGACGCCCTTGGGGAAGCGGCGGGTGAGGGCGAGCCGGCCCTGGCCGCCGAGGTCGGTGTCGAGCCGCTGGGCCTCGCCGCCGTTGAACCGACGGGCCTCCTCGGCAGCGAACCGGAACACGGACACGGCCCGGCCGACCTCGCCGCGCGCCCACTTCATCGGCTTGCCGTTCTCCGCGGAGATCAGCCGCGCGATCTCCTCGGTGCGCTCGGCCAGGCGCTTGCTGACGTGGTCGAGGGCGGCGGCCCGGACGTGGGCGGGGGTGGCGGCGAACTCGTCCAGCGCTGCGTGCGCGGCGGCCACGGCCTCCTCGACCTGCGCGTCCGTCGGCACGCTCACCTCGCCGACGAGGCGCCCGTCCCAGGGGGAGGTGACGTCGAAGGTTTCCTCGCCGGTGGCCTGGCGGCCGGCGAGCCAGAAGGCGTGGGTGGAGGTCATGTGGGTTCCGGCCCTTCGGCGTTGGGGGTGATCCTGTGCTGCGGGACCAACGGTAGGGGTGAGGGGGCCGAACGGCGTTTGTCCGAGCCGTAGCAGTGGAGGACGCGGATACTCCGGTTTGGCTACTCGGTGGAGGCCGCCTTGAGGGCGAGCCACAGCTCCATCCGGACGTCCGGGTCGTCCAGGGACCGGCCGAGGATCTCCTCGACACGGCGCATGCGGTAGCGCAGGGTGTGCCGGTGGACGCCGAGGTCCGCCGCCGCCGCGTCCCACTGGCCGTGCCTGGACAGCCAGGCGCGCAGGGAGGCCACGAGGTCGCCGCGGCCGGTGGCGTCGTGCTCGTACAGCGGCCGCAGCATGCCGTCGGCGAAGGCCCGTACGGCGTCGTCCGCCAGCAGCGGCAGCACCGATCCGGCCGCCATCCGCTCGTGCTCCACGAGGACCCGCCCGCGCCGCCTCGCCACCGACAGCGCCTGCTCGGCCTGCTTGTACGCGGCGGACGCGGCGATGGGCCCGGCCGGTGCCGACAGGCCGACGACGAGCTCGTCGTCCTCGCCGCCCGGCACCTTCTCGCGTATGCCGGCCCGGGCCACCTCCAGGGCGGCCGCGTACTCCCCGCAGGCCGCCGCGGCGGCGCCGCCGTCCGCGGCCAGCACCACCAGCCGCTCCCCCTCCGGCACCACGAGCACGGCCTCGCCGGCCCGGGCCGCGGCGGACTCCATCACGTCGGCGAGAACCGCGAGGGGATCGCCGCCGGTGTCGGCCGCGGCGAGCGCGGCGGCCGAGGACCGCTCGGCGGCCGGAGCCCCCTTGCGCGCCTCGGCGCGGGCCAGCGCGGCCGACGCCGACACCGGCACCCGCTCGGCGACCAGCATCCGGAACGGCGCGTCCAGCAGTTCGCCGTACAGGTCCCCGGCGACCGCGCGGGCGTGGTCCGGCTCACCGGCCAGCAGCATGCGCAGCACCGCCGCTCCGACGCGCTGCTCGGCCGCCTGGAGGGACCGGGAGCGTTCCGTGGTCAGGGTCAGCAGCGCGATGGCCGAGTGCACGGCGTAGCGCTCGGCGGTTCCCGGGGCGGCGGCCGTGCCCACGGCGAGAGCCGCGCGAGGGCGACGGCCGGTGCCTATGGTGTGCAGCTCGACCCGGTCCTCATTCTCCGGCCCCCCGGCCACGGAGGAGGCGGGTGCGGGGCGGTCCCGCAGCTTCTGCACGTCCCCGGTGAGCCGTGCGGCACGGCGCCCCGCCCACTCCGGTGCCGTGGCGACGACGGCGCCCGAGGCGTCGTACAGCGCGGCCCATCCGTCGACCTGCGCGGCCAGCGCGGCCAGCAGCCCCTCCGGCCCGCCGGTCTGGGCCTGCCGGGTCAGTTCGCGCTGGGCGGCGAACCCGGCGGTGACGGCCCGGTACTGGTCGGCGGCGATCGCGGCGGAGACGGCCTTGCTGATGGCGAGGAACGGCGTGCGGCGCGGCACCTCCAGGAGTGGCAGGCCCTCCTTCCCGGCCGCGTCGACGAGCGCTTGGGGGATCTCCTCGTAGTTGACGCCGACGGCGAAGCCCAGCCCGACCACTCCGGCCCCGGCCAGCCGCCGGACATAGCGGCGCATGGCCTCCGGGTCCTCGGCGTCCAGCTTCAGCGCGGTGATCAGCAGCAGTTCCCCGCCCTCCATGTAGGGCACGGGGTCGGCGAGCTCGCTGACGTGCGCCCAGCGGACCGGCACGTCGAGGCGGTCTTCGCCCGCCCGCACGGTCAGCTTCAGCGCGGAGTGGTGGACGAGCGAGGCGAGCGTCGGGGGCATGAGGCCTTCTGCGTCAGGACTGTGTGGTCTCTGTGGTCTTTTGGCCGCCACGTATGAACGACCTGTGACGATTCTGCCTCACCGTACGGTCCCCGCGTACCCGCGCAGGTGGGAAGGGGGGTCAGCCCCGCAGATCCACCAGCAGCGGAGGCGCGTGCTCGCCTTTGACGTCGGTCAGCGACAGCACCGCGTGCCCCGCCGGCACGGCGTGCGCCAGCTCGGAGGCGGACCAGCGCTCCCGCTCGACCTGCCGCACGGTCACCGCCCGCGCGGTCGGGGCCTTGCCGGTGATCACCCGGCGCAGCATGTGCACGGCCTTGCCCGCCGGGGTCTCCGCGATGATCTGCCGGTCGGTGACGTCCCGGGCCTCGGTCCACTCCTTGCCCCACACCTCGGCGAAGTCCTGCCCGTCCCAGGGCGTGAGCCCCGACAGGGCCATCCGGCATCCGGTGGCGCCGAGCAGCGGCCCGCGCAGCGGCCGGGCCACGTCGTCGAGCGTCCGCAGGGTGAGCACGACCCCGGCGTTGCCGGACCGCAGCCGCTGGATGCCGCGCACGGCCTCGGGCGTCACCACGCCGGTCGCGTCGTCCAGCAGCAGGCAGGAGAACAGCGACCGGTCCTCGCGTACGGCGACGCTCGCCGTGAACTGCGCGAGCACGAGGCGGGCCAGCATCTTGGAGGCGTCGGCGTGGCCGCGCTGGGGCAGGTCGATGCGGACCCGCACCGGGTGGTCGAGGGCCTTGAGCGTGAAGGGCCGGGACTGCCCGGAGGTGTCGAAGAACCCGGCGAAGGCGGGCCGGTCGAGCAGGGCGACGCGATCGCCCAGCACCCCGCCGACGTCACCGGGCTGCCCCATCTGCCGCTCCCGGGCGTCGAGCTCCCGCAGCAGCGACTCCTGCCCGGCCTCCTGGAGCCCCTGCCGCAGCGCGGCGAACGGCCCCGGTGCCCCGTCCAGCAGCTGCCGCAGCTCCGGTACGGAGGGGAAACGCCCGTGCACGGCCCGGAACGGCCCGAGCAGCTGAGCGAGGACGGTGGTGGACCGGCGGCTGTCACTGCCGGGGTGCGGATCGGCCAGGTCCCCGACGAGCGCCTCGGCGAGCACGGCCGCGGCCTCGTCCGGGTCGGTGCTGCCGCCGTAGAGATCGAGGTCGTACTCGGAATCCTGGTTCCCGATCCGCACGACCACGTCGTACGCGTCGGCCGGTCCGAGCCCCGCGCCGGCCGCCCCGACGACGACCACGGCGGCACGCCCGGCGAGGGCGTGCAGGCAGAGCGACTCGGCGAGGGGGCGGACGACGGTGCCGGTCTTGCCGGATCCGGCGGGGCCGACGGCGACGAGCGAGGTGCCGAGCAGGTCGGGGCCGAGGGCCAGACCCGTGCCGCGGTAGGCGTACGGGTTGCGGGCGTCGTCGACGGTGGTGCCGAGCCGCACCTGCCCGGTGACGAGGTCGTGCCGGGCGAGCCGGGCGGGCAGGTCACGCTCCCCGGAGGGGTGCAGGCACGCGGCGGCACCGTCCTTGAGCACGGCACCGCTGAACGTGGCGAGGCTGTGCCGTCCGGTGCGCACGCCCTGCCAGGCCCGGAGGATCCGGGCGTGGTCGACGTCCCGCATCAGCCCGGAGCGGGCCTCGGCGGCGAGCCGCTCGGCGGCGTCGGGGGCCCCGGCGGCACGCAGCTCGTTCCACTGGGCCGGGTCGTCCTCGGGCGTCGTACGGACCTCCTGGGCCTCCGGCCGGCGGAAGCGGGGGGTGACGAAGCGGCGCCACAGCTCGCCCCAGCGGCCGAGCCGGGCCGCCCCGACCATGATCGCCAGGGCGACGAGCAACTCGTAGCCCTGGTAGACGATGAACGTCCCGGTCTCGCCGAGATCGCTGTCGCCGCCGCGCCAGGCGTCGGGGACGATCAGGTCGAACGGCACCCACCACCAGGTGCCGAGGTAGCCGTTCTGCAGCAGCGACCAGATCAGCCATCCGACGAGGAAGGCGATCAGCGCCCCGCTCAGCAGCTGCCGGGTGGGGATCTCCTCGGGTTCCTCCGCGGGCCGCGGCCGGTGGCCGAACCGCCACACGCCCGGCGCGGCGTCGGGGCGCGGCGCGCGCAGCCAGGTGAGGAACGCCGACCCGTCCGGCGGTGGCGGAGTCCCCGGCGCCCGGGGTGGCAGGGGAGGCATCGCGGGCACCTCCGGAGGCCCCGCCGGGCGCGGCACGGGGCTCGCATGCGTACCCCGCGCGTCCTGCGTCCCGTCGCTGTCCATCGCCCTTGCCCCCTGACCAGCCGCTCCGTCCACCATCAGCGAGCCAATCTAACGCCCTCTCCTGGGGAGTTCACCGCTTACACGGCCGGGTCGTGGGCACCGGGTCCACGAGACTGCCATGTCCACCCCGGACAAGGCGCTCCCCCGACAACGCCCACATGGAGCATGCCCACCCCCCTTCCCCCGCCCTAGCCTGCGAGAAAAGAAGCCAAGCGTCCACTGAGACCATCCGCACCACCCCAGGAGCCCCGCATGACCGCACTTCCGCAGGAGCGCCGCGTCGTCACCGCCATTCCCGGTCCGAAGTCGCAGGAGCTGCAGGCCCGCCGTACCGCCGCGGTCGCGCAGGGCGTGGGGTCCGTGCTGCCCGTGTTCACGGCGCGCGCGGGCGGCGGGATCATCGAGGACGTCGACGGCAACCGGCTCATCGACTTCGGGTCGGGCATCGCCGTGACCTCCGTGGGCGCCTCCGCCGAGGCCGTCGTGCGGCGGGCGTCGGCGCAGCTGGCCGACTTCACCCACACCTGTTTCATGGTCACGCCCTACGAGGGGTACGTCGAGGTCGCCGAGGCGCTGGCCGAGCTGACCCCCGGTGACCACGCCAAGAAGAGCGCCCTGTTCAACTCCGGCGCCGAGGCCGTCGAGAACGCGGTCAAGATCGCGCGGGCGTACACCAAGCGCCAGGCCGTCGTGGTGTTCGACCACGGCTATCACGGCCGCACCAACCTCACCATGGCGCTGACCGCGAAGAACATGCCGTACAAGCACGGCTTCGGGCCGTTCGCGCCCGAGGTGTACCGGGTGCCGGTGGCGTACGGCTACCGCTGGCCGACCGGGCCCGAGAACGCCGGCCCCGAGGCCGCGGCGCAGGCCATCGACCAGATCAGCAAGCAGGTCGGCGCCGAGAACGTCGCCGCGGTCATCATCGAGCCGGTGCTCGGCGAGGGCGGCTTCATCGAGCCGGCCAAGGGCTTCCTGCCGGCGATCCGCAAGTTCACCGAGGACAACGGCATCGTCTTCGTCGCCGACGAGATCCAGTCCGGCTTCTGCCGCACGGGCCAGTGGTTCGCCTGCGAGGACGAGGGCATCGTCCCGGACCTCATCACGACGGCGAAGGGCATCGCCGGCGGTCTGCCGCTCGCGGCCGTCACCGGTCGGGCCGAGATCATGGACGCCGCGCACGCCGGCGGCCTGGGCGGCACCTACGGCGGCAACCCGGTCGCCTGCGCGGGCGCGCTCGGCTCGATCGAGACGATGAAGGAGCTCGACCTCAACGCCAAGGCGAAGAACATCGAGGCGATCATGAAGGCCCGCCTCGGCGCCATGGCCGAGAAGTTCGACATCATCGGCGACGTGCGCGGCCGCGGCGCGATGATCGCCATCGAGCTGGTCAAGGACCGCGCCACCAAGGAGCCGAACCCGGAGGCGACCGGCGCGCTCGCCAAGGCCTGCCACGCCGAGGGCCTGCTGGTCCTGACCTGTGGCACCTACGGCAACGTGCTCCGCTTCCTGCCTCCGCTGGTGATCGGCGAGGATCTGCTGAACGAGGGCCTCGACATCATCGAGCAGGCGTTCTCCCGTATCTGAACCGCCGACGCGCGCATCTGAGCCCCCGTCGGGGCAGGTGAGCCGCCCCGGTTCCGCTACCGGGGCGGCAGGGGGCTTCTGATGGATCTCCGTGGAAGAAGGAGCGGCGTTCGGTGCGTGCGATCGGCGTGCGCCGTGAACGGTCATGTGGCGGAGCCACCTGTCCGATCACGGCGTGCGGCGTGGGGGTCCCCCCGCTCGAGCGAAGCCGAGAGTGGGGGAGTGCGTGCCGGGCGTCGTGACGCCGCGGAGATCCATCAGAAGCCCCCTAGCGGCAGAGCGTGTGAAGAAGGTGTGCGAGGTGGATGACAGGGGGCCCTACGGCCTGTCCTGCGCCCCGGCCCTGTCGTAGGTTCTACCCAGATGAGAGATACACCCCGCCCACAGGGGACTGTGGGTGACATCAGGCCGGGGCCTCCCCAGCTTCGACCTGGTCGTGCCCTCGCGCACACAACCGGAGCCTGAGGCTCTGGATCTCCTCACCGATCGGACGGTCGCCCGCCCCAAACCCCCCGGGGCGCGCGACGTTCCGGTCCGGAACGGCCGCCCCGGAACTCCCCCCCTGTTCCGGGGCGGCCGACCTCTTTTCCTGTCCCTTGTGCGACACCGTGAGTCGCGGTCAGCCCTGTGTGAGGGGCGCGGGCTCCGGGCGGTGGATTCCCCGCGGGCGGTAGCCGAGCATGTCGGCCACGCCGAGCACGTCCGCGAGCAGCCAGGTGATCGCCAGCCACATCTCCGTGCCCTGGAGGCCCGGTTCACGGCCCGGCCCGGAGCCGTCGGAGGCGGGGCCGAAACCGAAACCCTGGCCTGTGTGCCATCGGCGCAGGGCGGCGGTGAGCTGGTTCGCCGCCCAGGAGCGGGTCTCCTCCGACCGGTGGGCGGTCTGCCGGGCGCAGAGCCACAGGGGGTGGATCACGTCCAGGACGTTGCAGGCGTTCTCCCGGCCGGGTGCGAAGTGGCGGGGGTCGCGGGCGTGGTCGAGGACGGTGTCGATCACCCGCTCCGGATACGGCACGGGCAGCCCGAACTGGGCGAAGGAACCGCGGGTGAGCCGGTAGTAGCCGTTGACCATCTGCAGGCGTCCGGCCTCCCGGGTGGGTGAACCCCACATGCCGGTCCACGGTTCGGCGTGGGTGTGCAGCCAGCCGAACAGCGCCTCCAGCGCGCCGGGTGCGGCCGCTTCGCCCCCTGCGCGGCGGTTCCAGTGCGCGGCGGTGGCCCAGGAGTCGACCCAGGCGCCGGCGTGCCAGGCACGGTCGGGCCAGGGCAGTGCGCCGAGGTGGCGTACCAGCCGGTCGGCCGTCGTGGTCCGCACCGCGTGGACCGGGTGGGCGAAGGAACTGCCGAGCAGGTCCAGCGCGTAGCCGACGCACAGCACGTGGTAGGCCGCGACGCCGTCGTTCTCCGGCAGCCCGGCCGGGCCGGGCGGCGGGGACGCCGCGCCGTACTCGGGGACCAGACCGGTGGCGGGGTCCTGCAACGCCCGGAGCCGCTCCACGTGTTCGGTGGCGGGCAGCTGCGGCGGTACGTCCCCGATCAGCAGGTCGGCGATCTCGATGGCGTCGCAGTGGGCCCGTATGGTCGGCGCGGCGCCTGGCCGGTCGACGTAGCGGCCGGTGTCCGGACGCCAGGACCGCTCCAGCAGGCCGGCCGCCTGAGCCCGGGCGGACTCGGCGAAGGCCGAGAGCGCTTCGGCGAGGGCGTCGGGCTCGGCGGACCGCCCCCCTCCCGCCGAAGCACCGACTCCGGCGGACCACCCCGCCCTTTCCGGAGCACCGACTCCGGCGGGCCACCCCGCCCTTGCCGGAGCACCGACTCCGGCGGGCCACCCCGTTACCGCATCGGCGCCGCCCGCCCGCCGCGTCCGGGCGGCTTCGCCGCCGGGCGACCGCTTCGCCCCGCGCGGCTCGCGCCGGTCCCTGATCCGGCGGGCCGGGTTGCCCGCGGCGACCGTCCACGCGGGCAGGTCCTTCGTCACGACCGCTCCCGCGCCGATGACGCAGTGGTCGCCGATCGTGACACCGTCCACCACGATGACGTGCGAGCCGATCCACACGTCGTCGCCCACCGTGATCCCCCGGCTGATGACCGGCTGCTGATGGACCGGCAGATCCGGCGCGGAGCCGTGGTTGAAGCCGAGCAGTGAGCTGTGGGCGCCGACGCGCACCCCGTCCCCGAGGGTCACGGTGCCGCGCACCACCGTGAAGGGGTTGATCGTGCAGTCGGCGCCCGTGCGTATGGCGTCGGTGACGTAGGCGTGGGCGGCGATGTACGAGCGGTCTCCCAGGTGCAGGACGTCCGGGTGCACGGCCGCCGTCCGGGCCACGAAACAGCCCTCGCCCAGACGCACCTCCCCGGGCCCCGCCAGCAGCCGCCGCTGCCGCTCCTCCTGTGCCGCTCGCTGCCCGTCGGAGGCCCGCTCGGCGAAGAGCCAGGGGCAGTGGTCGAAGAGGCTGTCGTCGTGGGACGGCTGGTTCACGTGATCCTCCGAAGGTGCCGCGAGGGGGCGTCTGCGCTCGTGCCAAGCTGTGCCCCATGCCGATCTCCGCGAACCAGGACCGTGCCGCTCCCCCGGGCTCCCTCACCCTCCTGCTCGCCCTTCCGGCCGTCCTCTTCGCGCTGATCACCTGGCAGGTCGTCGCGGACGGCCCGCTCGTCCGGCTCGACGAACGCCTCAGCCACGTCCTCGTGAACCCGGACCGCTGCTCCGAACTCCTCGCCGACCTGGGCAACGTCCCGGTCGCGGTCCCGGTCCTCGCCGTCGCGCTCGGGTACGCCGCCGTACGTCACCGGCGCACCGGCGCGGACCGCTGGTGGCTGCCCGTCGCCGCCGCGGCCCTGCTCATGGCCCTGGTCCCGGCGCTGGTCGTCCCGCTCAAGGAGCTCACCGACCGCCCGGGCACCCCGGCCGTCCCACCCGGAACCGGCTACTACCCCTCGGGCCACACCGCCACCGCCGCCGTCGCCTACGGCTGCGCGACCCTGCTCCTGCTCCCCTGGCTCCGCACCACCCTGGCCCGCCGCGCCCTGGTCGCCCTCTGCGTCGCCCTGGTCCTCGGCGCGAGCTACGGCCTGGTCCGCCGCGGCTACCACTGGCCTCTCGACGTGCTGGCCAGCTGGTGTCTGTGCACGGCGCTGCTGGCGGCGCTGTGGCTGTTCGTCCGGACCGCGGCGATGCCCGGGCGGTCTCAACCACCGGCGCCCTGACCGTCGTTCTCCGTCGCCAGGGCCGCCGCGGCCTCGTGCATCGCCAGTTCGAGCAGTGCCGGGTCCGTCAGCATGCCCGAGCCGTCCGGCGGGACCAGCCAGCGGACGCCGCCGGACGAGGAGCGCCCCGGGTACGGCACGACGATCCAGGTGCCGGCGCCCGCCGTGCGGATGCCCGTGCCGAGCCAGCGGGCCGCGGTGCCCGGGGGCACGAAGAAACCCATGCGCGCGTCACCGAAGTCGACGAGCACGGGCCCCTGCCGGTCGAGAACACGGCTCAGCACGTCGAGCGTGGCGTAGCCGAGTTCGCCGGGCAGGATGAGCACGTCCCAGGCGCTGCCGGCCGGCAGCAGCGCCACGCCGAGCGGGTTGCGCTCCCATTCCCAGCGGCACGCCTCGGGATCGGGTGCGACGGATGCGAGCCACTCGACCGCCGTCTTCGCACCGGTCATCGGAAAGACCCCCTTCTCTCTCGCGAACCTCACGGACGCTGGGCGTCCGGGGCATCACGAGGGAGAAGGGGGTGTCCCCCCGGCCATTACGCGGGTTCCGGTACCTCGTTGGAGTGAACCGGATCACACCCGGTCGATCAGCTGTCGAATCCCAGCCCCAACCGGTCCATCGTGCGCAGCCACAGGTTGCGGCGGCCGCCCTGGGCGTCCGCGCGGGCCAGTGACCACTTGGTGAGGGCGATACCGGTCCAGGCGAACGGCTCGGGCGGGAACGGCAGGGGCTTCTTGCGGACCATCTCCAGTTCCGTGCGTTCGGTGCGCTCCCCGCTCAGCAGGTCCAGCATCACATCGGCGCCGAAGCGGGTGGCGCCGACCCCGAGGCCGGTGTACCCGGCCGCGTAGGCCACTTTGCCCTGGTGGGCGGTGCCGAAGAACGCGGAGAAGCGGGAGCAGGTGTCGATCGCGCCGCCCCAGGCGTGGCTGAAGCGAACGCCCTCCAGCTGCGGGAAGCAGGTGAAGAAGTGCCCGGCGAGCTTGGCGTAGGTCTCGGGGCGGTCGTCGTACTCGGCACGCACCCGGCCGCCGTAGGGGTAGATCGCGTCGTAGCCGCCCCAGAGGATCCGGTTGTCGGCGGACAGCCGGAAGTAGTGGAACTGGTTGGCGCTGTCGCCGAGGCCCTGGCGGTTCTTCCAGCCGATCGAGTCGAGCTGCCCGGGCGTGAGCGGCTCGGTCATCAGGGCGTAGTCGTAGACCGGGACGGTGTACGAACGGACGCGTCTGACCAGGTTCGGGAAGATGTTCGTGCCGAGGGCGACCCGGCGGGCGCGGATCCGGCCGTAGGGGGTGCGGACGGCCATGCCGGGGCCGTACGGCTTCAGGGTCAGGGCGGGGGTGTTCTCGTAGACGCGCACGCCCAGCTCCCGGCAGGCCCGCTTCAGGCCCCAGGCGAGCTTCGCGGGGTTCAGCATGGCGACGCCCCTGCGGTCCCACAGGCCCGCCTGGAAAGTGGGTGAGTTCACCTGCTCCCGTACGGCGTCGGCGTCCAGGAACTCGACGCCCTCGGCCAGCCCCCGGCGGGCCGTCTCCTCGTGCCATGCGCGCAGTTCGCGTGCCTGGTACGGCTCGGTGGCGACGTCGATCTCGCCGGTGCGCTCGAAGTCGCAGTCGAGGGAGTGCCGGGCGACGGCGGCCTCGATCGCGTCGAGGTTGCGGGCGCCCAGCTCCTGGAGCTTGTGGATCTCGTCGGGCCAGCGGGCGAGGCCGTTGGGCAGGCCGTGGGTGAGGGAGGCGGCGCAGAATCCGCCGTTGCGGCCGGAGGCGGCCCAGCCCACCTCGCGGCCCTCCACCAGCACCACGTCCCGCTGCGGGTCGCGCTCCTTGGCGATCAGCGCCGTCCACAGTCCGCTGTACCCGCCGCCGACGACCAGCAGGTCGCAGGTCTCGGAGGTGGTGAGGGCGGGTTCGGGACGGGGCCGGCCGGGATCGTCCAGCCAGTACGGGACCGGCTGGGCGTCGGAAAGCGAACGGGTCCACTGGTTCATGGCACCAGGGGCCATGATGTCAACTCCCTACGGTTATGCCTTTTGCCTGTTGCGACGGTTTCCGGCGACCATGGAAACCAGGACGAACAGTACGGCGACGACGAACATGGTCGTGCCGATGACATTGATCTGAACGGGCGTTCCGCGCTGCGCCGAGCCCCAGACGAACATGGGGAACGTGACGGTCGAGCCGGCGTTGAAATTCGTGATGATGAAGTCGTCGAAGGAGAGCGCGAAAGCGAGCAGTGCGCCCGCCGCGATTCCCGGTGCCGCGATCGGCAGCGTGACCCGGACGAAGGTCTGGAACGGGCCCGCGTACAGGTCCCGTGCCGCCTCCTCCAGTTTCGGGTCCATCGACATCACACGCGCCTTGACGGCGGTGACCACGAAACTCAGGCAGAACATGATGTGGGCGATGAGAATCGTCCAGAAGCCCAGCTGGGCGCCCATGTTGAGGAACAGGGTGAGCAGCGAGGCGGCCATGACGACCTCGGGCATCGCCATCGGCAGGAAGATCAGCGAGTTCACGGCACCGCGGGCGCGGAACCGGTAGCGGACCAGGGCGAAGGCGATCAGGGTGCCCAGCAGCGTGGCGCCGAGGGTCGCCCAGAACGCTATCTGGAGGCTGAGGGACAGCGACCCGCACAGCCCGGAGACCCCGCACGGGTCCTTCCAGGCGTCCAGGGAGAACTGCTGCCATTCGTAATTGAAGCGCCCCTTCGGTTTGTTGAAGGAGAACACCGTCACGACGACGTTCGGCAGGAGCAGATAGCCGAGGGTCAGCAGTCCCGCGAGGACGACGAGATTTCTCTTGAGCCAGTTGACGAAGGACATTTAGACCAGATCCTCCGTCCCGGACCTGCGGATGTAGAGCGTGACCATGAGCAGGATGGCCGCCATGAGGATGAAGGAGAGCGCCGCGGCCGTCGGATAGTCGAGCACTCTCAGGAACTGTGTCTGGATGACGTTTCCGACCATGCGGGTGTCGGTGGAACCGAGCAGATCGGCGTTCACGTAGTCACCGGCCGCCGGAATGAAGGTCAGCAGCGTGCCGGAGACGACGCCCGGCATCGACAGCGGGAAGGTGACCTTGCGGAAGGTGGTCCAGGGGCGGGCGTACAGGTCTCCCGCCGCCTCGTGGAGCCGTCCGTCGATGCGCTCCAGCGAGGTGTACAGCGGCAGGATCATGAACGGCAGGAAGTTGTACGTCAGACCGCACACCACCGCGAGCGGTGTTGCCAGGACGCGGTCGCCGGCGGTCATGCCGAGCCAGTTGGTGACGTCCAGGACGTGCAGCGTGTTCAGCGCGCCGACGACCGGGCCGCCGTCCGCGAGGATCGTCTTCCAGGCGAGGGTGCGGATCAGGAAGCTGGTGAAGAACGGCGCGATCACCAGGATCATGATCAGGTTCTTCCAGCGGCCCGCGCGGAAGGCGATCAGATACGCCAGCGGGTAGCCGAGCAGCAGGCACAGGATCGTCGCCGTGCCCGCGTAGAGCACGGAGCGGACGAACTGCGGCCAGTACGCGGACAGGGCGTCCCAGTACGTGGCGAAGTGCCAGGTGACCTTGTAGCCCTGCTCCAGGGAACCCGTCTGCACGGACGTGGAGGCCTGGTAGATCATCGGCAGCGCGAAGAACACCAGCAGCCAGAGGATGCCGGGCAGCAGCAGCCAGTACGGCGTGAAGCGGCCTCTGCGTTTCGGCGGTTTCGGTTCGGGCGCCTCGGGCGCGAGGGGCGGTGGCGCCTCGGTGAGTGTGCTCATCAGGCCGCCTCTTCCACTCCGGCGTCGGCGTCCTGGGCCGCGTCCAGGCCGAAGGTGTGGGCCGGGTTCCAGTGCAGGACGACCTCGGCACCGGGCACCAGGCGGGGGTCGCGGTCGATGTTCTGGGCGTAGACCTCGAAGTCGGAGCAGACCGGGCTGTCGACGACGTACTGCGTGGAGACGCCGATGAAACTGGAGTCGGCGATCCGGCCGGTGATGCGGTTGCGGCCCTCGGGGATCTCGCCGGCGTCGTCCGCGTGGCTGAGGGAGATCTTCTCCGGGCGGACGCCGACCAGCACCTTGCCGCCGGTGGACGTGGGTGCCGAACATCGCGCCCCAGGCAGAACCAGCTTGCCGCCGCCCGCCTTCAGCACGATCTCGTCGCCGCTCTTGGAGTCGACCTCGGCCTCGATGAAGTTGGAGGTGCCGAGGAAGTTCGCGACGAACGTGGTGCGCGGGTTCTCGTAGAGGTCGGTGGGCGCGCCGAGTTGCTCGACGCGGCCGCCGTTCATCACGGCGACCGTGTCGGCCATGGTCATGGCCTCCTCCTGGTCGTGCGTGACGTGGATGAAGGTGATGCCGACCTCGGTCTGGATGCGCTTGAGCTCCAGCTGCATCTGGCGGCGCAGCTTCAGGTCGAGTGCGCCGAGCGGCTCGTCGAGCAGGAGCACCTTGGGGTGGTTGATCAGCGCGCGGGCCACGGCGACGCGCTGCTGCTGGCCTCCGGAGAGCTGGTGCGGCTTCTTGCGTGCCTGCTCGCCGAGCTGGACGAGGTCGAGCATCTCCTCGACCTGCTTCTTCACCGACTTCAGCCCGCGCCGGCGCAGGCCGAAGGCGACGTTCTCGAAGATGTCGAGGTGCGGGAAGAGGGCGTAGGACTGGAAGACCGTGTTCACCGGCCGCTTGTACGGCGGCAGCGCGGTCACGTCCTGGTCGCCCAGGAAGACGGTGCCGGCGGAAGGTTCCTCCAGGCCGGCGATCATGCGCAGGGTGGTGGTCTTGCCGCAGCCGGAGGCGCCGAGCAGGGCGAAGAAGGAGCCCTGCGGCACGGTCAGGTCGAGCGGGTGGACGGCGGTGAAGGCGCCGTAGGTCTTGGCTATGCCCGTGAGGCGGACGTCGCCGCTGGGGCCGGTCTTGTTCGTCATGGTGGTCACGCCCCCGTCAGCTTCGCGAACTTCGCTTCGAACTCGGTCTCTTCCTTCGAGCTCAGCGAGCGGAAGGCGTGCGACTTGGCGGCCATGGCCTTGTCGGGAATGATCAGCGGGTTGTTCGCCGCGTCCTTGTCGATCTTCTCCAGCTCGGCCTTCACGCCGTCGACCGGGCACACGTAGTTGATGTACGCGGCGAGTTCGGCGGCCGCCTTCGGCTCGTAGTAGAAGTCGATGAGCCGCTCGGCGTTGGTCTTGTGCCGGGCCTTGTTGGGGATCAGCAGGTTGTCGGTCGACGTCACGTAGCCGCTGTCCGGGATGAGGAAGTCGATGTCGGGGCTGTCCGCCTTGAGCTGGACGACGTCACCGGCCCAGGCGACACAGGCCGCGAAGTCGCCGCTGGTCAGGTCCGAGGTGTAGTCGTTGCCGGTGAAGCGGCGGATCTGGCCCTTGTCGACGGCCTTCTGCAGGCGGGCGATGGCCGCGTCGTAGTCGTCGGCGGTGAAGTCCGCCGGGTCCTTGCCCATGTCGAGCAGCGTCATGCCGATGCTGTCGCGCATCTCCGACAGGAAGCCCACCCGGCCCTTGAGCTTGGGGTTGTCGAGCAGGTCGGATATCGACGTCACCTCGACGCCGTCGAGGGCCTTCTTGTTGTACGCGATGACGGTGGAGATGCCCTGCCAGACGTACGAGTAGGCGCGGCCCGGGTCCCAGTCGGGGCTGCGGAACTGGGCCGACAGGTTGGCGTAGGCGTGCGGCAGGTTGCTCGGGTCGAGTTTCTGCGCCCAGCCGAGGCGGATGAGGCGGGCGGCCAGCCAGTCGGTGAGGACGATCAGGTCGCGGCCGGTGTCCTGGCCCGCCGCGAGCTGCGGCTTGATCTTGCCGAAGAACTCGTTGTTGTCGTTGATGTCCTCGGTGTACTTGACCTTGATGCCGGTGCGCCGGGCGAACTGGTCCAGCGTGGGGTGGTGCTTGCCGCTGGCGTCGACGTCCATGTACTCGGTCCAGTTGGAGAAGTTCACCGTCTTCTCCTTGGCCGAGTGGTCCTCGGCCGAGACGCCGCCCTGCGACTTGCCGGCCGCCGGGATGCCGCAGGCGCTCAGCGTCCCCAGTCCGCCGACCGCGAGCGCCCCGCCCGCGGAGGCGCGCAGCAGGGACCGCCGGGTGAGGGCGGCCCTGCCGTTGGTGAGACTGCGCCTCATGGCGGCCCTTTGGGCCGCGGACAGGCGGTCGGGCTCGTACTGCTCCATGCGCGTGGTGCCCTTTCGGAGGGTGGACGGCCGTTGGTCAGGCGGCCTGCATACGGCTATCGATCCCCGAACAGGGTGCGGTGCCAGTCCTTGGCGGCCACCGCGGTGTTGTCGAACATGACGTGCTTGATCTGGGTGTACTCCTCGAACGAGTACGCGGACATGTCCTTGCCGTAGCCGGAGGACTTGTAGCCGCCGTGCGGCATCTCGCTGATGATCGGGATGTGGTCGTTGATCCAGACGCAGCCGGCCTTGATCTCGCGGGTGGCCCGGTTGGCCCGGTACACGTCCCGGCTCCAGGCGGAGGCGGCGAGCCCGTACGGGGTGTCGTTGGCGAGCGCGAGGCCCTCGTCGTCCGTGTCGAACGGCAGCACGACCAGGACCGGCCCGAAGATCTCCGACTGGACGACCTCGCTGTCCTGGGCCGCGTCGGCGATCAGGGTGGGCCGGTAGTAGGCGCCCTTGACGAGCTCCCCCTCGGGTGCCTCGCCGCCCGTCACCACGCGCGCGTAGGCCCGCGCCCGGTCCACGAATCCGGCGACCCGGTCACGCTGCACGTGGGAGATCAGCGGGCCGAGGTCGGTGCCGGCGGCGAAGGGGTCGCCGAGCCGGACCGTTTCCATGAGCGCCGCGGTCCGCTCCACGAAGGCCTCGTACAGCGGTCGCTGCACATACGCGCGCGTGGCGGCCGTGCAGTCCTGCCCGGTGTTGATGAGCGAGCCCGCGACCGCGCCGTGAGCGGCGGCCTCCAGGTCGGCGTCGTCGAAGACCACGAAGGGCGCCTTGCCGCCGAGCTCCAGGTGGAGGCGCTTGACGGTGGCGGTGGCGACCTCGGCGACGCGCTTGCCGACGGCGGTGGAGCCGGTGAAGGAGGTCATGGCCACGTCGGGGTGGCCGACGAGGTGCTCCCCGGCCTCCCTGCCGGTGCCGGTGACGATGTTGATCACGCCGTCCGGGATCCCGGCGTCCGTGGCCGCCTGGGCGAAGAGCAGCGAGGTGAGCGGGGTGAGCTCGGCGGGCTTCAGAACGATGGTGTTGCCCGCCGCGATCGCCGGGAGGATCTTCCAGGCGGCCATCTGGAGGGGGTAGTTCCAGGGCGCGATCGACCCGACGACCCCGATGGGCTCGCGCCGGACGTACGAAGTGTGGTCGCCGGAGTACTCACCGGCGGACTGTCCCTGCAGCAGCCGTGCGGCACCGGCGAAGAAGGCGGCGTTGTCGATGGTCCCGGGGACGTCGAACTCGCGGGTCAGCTTCAACGGCTTGCCGCACTGGAGCGACTCGGCGCGGGCGAAGTCCTCCGCCCGGTCGGCGAGGACCACGGCGAACCGGTGCAGGGCGTCGGACCGCTCGCCGGGAGTGGTCCCCGCCCAGCCGGGGAAGGCCGCGCGGGCGGCGGCGACGGCCCGGTCGACGTCGGCCGTGCCCGCCAGCTCGTAGGTGAGGACCTCCTCGCCGGACGCCGGGTCGACGACCGCGTGCGTGCGGCCGGAGGTGCCCCTGGTCAGACGGCCCGCGATGTACTGCGCGCCCTCTGCGAAGCGCTCCTGTGCCGGGAATCGGTCCGGGGTGGCAGTGCCCGGGTTGTGCATGTCGCTCTCCTCCGTGTCCCCTGATGGGGCCGGCGTGGCTCAGGCTCGATTTGAGTGCCGATCCTGACAGAGGTATGGCATGCCAACAAGTGATTCCGTTGTTGAATTTTGGTTACGCGACGGAATCTGTCGACCAGGTGTCGAGTTCGCCGCGAAAAGGCAGGACGCTGTGTCAGTGGTGCGTGCCAGACTCGCGTGCATGGAGAAGATCACGGGGGCGGTCGGCTCGCAGGAGGCCCTGATCAGGGCGGTCCGTGCGGGGGCCAGGGTCAAGTACCTGCACTTCTGGGGGCACCGGCCGCGGCCGGACGGTCGGATCGGGGCGAGCTGTCTGAGCCAGTGGTGGCCGGCGCCGTTCACGGTGGACGGCGTGGTCCACGCGACGGCCGAGCACTGGATGATGGCGGAGAAGGCCCGGCTCTTCGAGGACGCTTCGGCGGAGCGTGCCGCGCTGGCCGCGGGGCATCCCGCCGAGGCGAAGAAGGCGGGGCGGCTGGTACGCGGCTTCGACGAGGCGGTCTGGGCGCGGGAGCGGTTCCGGATCGTCGTGGAGGGCAGCGTCCACAAGTTCGGCGCGCATCCCGAGCTCCAGGCGTATCTGCTGGGCACGGGCGACCGGGTGCTGGTGGAGGCGAGTCCCGTGGACCGGGTGTGGGGCATCGGGCTGGCCGCGGACGACGAGGCGGCGATGGATCCGGAGCGGTGGCGGGGGCCGAACCTGCTGGGCTTCGCGCTGATGGAGGCGCGGGAGCGGCTGCGGGCCGGGGCATGAGCAAGGGCCGGTCCCCGGGACCGGCCCCTCCTGAAGCTCCGTCGAGCCGCGTCAGGACGCGGCGCCGAGACCGCCCATGATGCTGGCGAACAACAGGAAGCCCAGCAGCGGCAGGATCACGGTGGCGATGATGCCGCAGACCAGGCCCGCGGTCGCCGCGCCCTTGTTCGTGGCCTCGCCGCGGGTGGCCCTGCCGCGGCCGATGGCGCCGAAGATGATCGCGAGAATGCCCAGGATCACGCCGAAGAACCACATGATGAACGTGACGCTGCACACCACGCCGATGATGCCCAGCACCAGTCCCGTGGTCCCCATGCCGTTGCTCGGCTGCGCGGGCATCCCGTAGCCGGGCGCCTGCGGGTAGCCCACCGGCGGCGCGGCCGGGTAGCCGGGACCGCCCTGGGGGTAGCCGTAGCCCGGGGCGGCGGGGGGCTGCTGCGGATAGCCGTAGCCGGGGGTGCCGGGGGACTGCTGCGGGGGCTGGGCCGGCGGGCCGAAACCACCGGGGGGTGGATTGGTGTTGGACATGGACGATCTCCCCTCCGTTGTCAGACCAGGGCATCGTAGTGGCCAACTCGGCCGCACAGAGCCTCTGTTTCAGCGGTGGGACGGGGCGGCGGCCACCGGGCCGAGGGTGCCGTAGTACGGGTCGTCGTCAGAGCTGTCGCTGTTGATCGCGGCCGTGATGCCGACGGCGATCAGGACGATCACGGTGATGCCGAGGATGATCCCTATGATGCCCATGATCAGACCGGCCTGGGCCTGACCGTGGTTGGTGGCCACCCCGGCCTCGGCGCGCTTGCGGCCCTTAATGCCGAAGACGACGGCGAGGATGCCGGTGACCAGGGACACCACGCCGTAGAGGCAGAAGAGGGCGCAGGAGACGATGCCGAGCACCATCGCGGCGATGCCCAGGCCGTTCTGCGGGGCCGGGGGCATTCCCGGCCAGCCGTAGCCGGACTGGGTGTATCCGGACTGCGGGTAGCCGGGGTAGCCGTAGCCGCCGGGCGCTCCGGGGCCGGTGGGAGCCACGGGCGGGGGCGGGACGGCACCGGCACCGGCACCGGCACCGGCACCGGACGGGTCGTACTGCGGCGTGCCGGCCGGCGGCGTGAATCCCGGCATGGAGGTGACCGTGGCCTGGTCGTGGACGGACGGCGGCTGCGGCGTCTGGTTCTTGTCGAGCGAGGGCGTGCTTTCCGGCGGCGCCCACGGGTCGTGGCTGCCTCCGTCGGGCTGCGTCGCGTCCGTCATCGTGCGGTCCCCCCTGGGTCGATCGTGTGGTCATGCTACGGGGCGGTTCGGTGCGTGCCACAGTGCGGGTGGGCGGGGATCGCTCGCGCCCACCCGGCACAGCCGCACACGGGCAGAGCCCCCCGCCCCTGAAAGTAGGGCGCTGGACCGCGGCATACGATGAAGCCGAGTCATCGATCAGCCGATCACCCGCGCCCGCCCGCCCCGCGCCGGCCGGAGCGCCGTTCCGGGGAGGAACCTTGACCCAGCATCTCGTCGACCCCCGCGCCCCGCGCGACCTCAGGGCGTTCATCGCCGAACTGCCCAAGGCCGAACTGCACGTGCACCACGTGGGATCCGCCTCCCCCCGGATCGTCTCCGAACTGGCCGCGCGCCACCCCGACTCGAAGGTGCCGACCGATCCCGAGGCCCTGGTCGACTACTTCACGTTCACCGACTTCGCGCACTTCATCGACGTGTACTTGTCGGTCGTCGACCTGATCCGCACCCCGGAGGACGTCCGGCTGCTGACGTACGAGGTGGCCCGGGACCTGGCGCGGCAGCGGGTGCGGTACGCCGAGCTGACCATCACCCCGTTCTCGTCCACCCGGCGCGGCATCGACGAGGGGGCCTTCATGGACGCGATCGAGGACGCCCGCAAGGCCGCCGAGTCCGAGTTCGGGACCGTGCTGCGCTGGTGCTTCGACATCCCGGGCGAGGCGGGCCTGGAGGCCGCCGAGGAGACGACCCGGCTCGCCACCGACGACCGGCTGCGCCCGGAGGGCCTGGTCTCCTTCGGTCTCGGCGGACCCGAGGTGGGCGTCGAACGGCCGCAGTTCAAGCCGTACTTCGACCGGGCGATCGCCGCCGGGCTGCACTCCGTACCGCACGCCGGTGAGACGACCGGCCCGCAGACGGTGTGGGACGCGCTGACCCACCTGCGGGCCGAGCGCATCGGGCACGGCACGAGTTCCGCGCAGGACCCGAAGCTGCTCGCCCACCTCGCCGAGCACCGGATCCCGCTGGAGGTGTGCCCGACCTCGAACATCGCCACGCGCGCGGTGCGCACCCTCGACGAGCACCCGATCAAGGAGTTCGTGCGCGCCGGGGTGGTCGTCACCGTCAACTCCGACGACCCGCCGATGTTCGGCACCGACCTCGACAACGAGTACGCGGTCGCCGCCCGGCTGCTGGAGCTCGACGAGCGGGGTCTGGCCGAGCTGGCGAAGAACGCCGTCGAGGCGTCCTTCCTGGACGCGGCGGGCAAGGCCCGGATCACCGGCGAGATCGACACGTACACCGCGCAGTGGCTCTCCCGGTGACGCCGGCCCCGGTCGCCGTGGCCCACCGGGGCGACCCCTACCGCGTCCGGGAGAACACCGTCGCCTCGCTGCGTTCCGCGCTGCGCCGGGGCGCGGACGCGGTGGAGATCGACGTACGGCTCACCCGGGACGGCGTGCCGGTGCTGCTGCACGACGCGACGCTGAAGCGGCTGTGGGAGCACGAACGGCCTCTGCGCGCGCTGTCGTCCGAGGAGGTGCGCGGGCTGACCGGCGGCGGGGTGCCCACCCTGGCCGAGGCCCTGCCCGCGACCGACGGGCACCGGGTGATGATCGACCTGCCCGGGTCGCCCGATGTGCGGGCGGTGCGCCGGATCATGGGCGTCGTGGCGGAGTCCGGTGCGACGGAGCGCGTCTACTACTGCGCGGGCGCCGACGCCATGCTCGCCGTGCGGGCGGCGGATCCGGACGCCGAGATCGCCCTCACGTGGACGACACTGGCCCCGCCCCGGCCCGTGCTGCTGGAGGCGATCCGCCCGCGCTGGCTCAACTACCGCTTCTCACTGGTGGACCGGCCCCTCGCCGAGCGCGTGCACCGCGACGGCTACCTGGTGTCCGTCTGGACCCCCGACACCCGCCGCTCCATGCGCCGGCTGCTGGAGGCGGGCGTGGACTCGATCACGACGAACCGCGTCGACGTGCTGTGCGCTACACGCGCGAACGCTGCGGCACCGTCGCCGGATCGGCCGGGGTCCCCCGCGTGACGTACTGCGGCACCGGCGCGCCGTCCGTGCCGGTGTCGCGGACGAGCCCGTAGCGGATGGCGCCCTGCGGCGGGCCCTGGTCGATGTCCTCGACCACGGCGTCCCGATTCGTCGGGAAGACGATGAGGCCGTAGTCGCAGCCCCGTTCGTTCTGGGTGAGGGTGACGGTGCCGTCGAGGTAGAAGTACTCGTTCTGCCACATCTGCTGGGTGCCGGGCGCAAGGACGGCGTAGCCGATGGCCGGGCCGCCCATACCGGTGGCGTAGCCGTTCGGGGCGCCGGGCAGCGGGTCGTCCATCCGCCGCGAGCCGCCGGACGCCACGTGGAACAGCCTGCCCTTCAGACCGGTCCAGGACGGCATGACCAGCGCGCCGGGCCGGGACCCGGGCGAGATCTGCCAGCGGACCAGGACGTAGCCCCGGCCGGTGAGGGTCACCCTGTCGCCGCGGTGCTGCATGACGGCCTTCAAACCGCCGGTGCTGGTGATGCCGGACTCGGGTCGGTGCGGCAGGGCGGCGGGCCGGGCGTTCGGGTCGGGGGCGCGGTCGACGGCGTCGACGACGGTGCCGTACGAGTCGGTCTTCTTCGTCGCCGACGGCGAGGGCTTGGAGGTGGGGGCAGGGGCGTGCGGTGCGGGGGTTCGCGGCGGTTCGGAGGTGGCCGTGGGGGCCGTGGGCGCGATGGCGGCCCGGGACGGAGGGGCGTCCGGCGGCTGGGTGACGACGTAGGCGCCGCCCGCGACGATCGTCGCGCCCGCCGTCACCGCGACGGCCGGCTTGGTGAGCGCGCCGAGCAGCTTGGCGGACCAGCCGGCGGAGGTGGCGGCCGCCGCGGTCTTGCCGCCGAAGGCGAGCGACAGGGTGAACCCGGCGGGCAGCGGGACGAGGGCGAGGCCGACCAGGAGGCGTTCGGCCGGGACGACGGCCTCGCGGGTGCCGCCGCAGTAGCCGCAGCCGCGGATGTGCCGGGCCAGCCGCTTGCGCCACACGGAGTCGGGCCGGCCGTCCCAGCGGCCGGTCATCTCACGCAGTTCGGGGCAGGCCCCGTCCAGGGCGCGGACGATGCCGCGCGAGGTCTCCAGGCGCTCCTTCATCCGCTGGACGCGCACGGCGGCGTGCTGCCGGGTGATGCCGACGGCGGCGGCCAGTTCGCGCCGGGTCAGTTCGCCCGCGACCTCCAGCCACCACAGCGACAGCAGCTGCCGGTCCTCGTCGTCGAGCCACCGCACCGCCTCGGCGACCTCGCGCCGCTGCCCTTCCAGCTGGAGCCGCAGCACGGTCAGGTCGGCGAAGTCGGAGGCCGGTGCCTCCTCGAGCCGGTCCGGGGTCTTCCGCCGGGCCCGGTCGCGGATCTGCCGCATGGCGATCGCCACCAGCCAGGACCGGAAACTGTCCGGGTCGCGCAGCGAACCCAGGTTGCCGACGGCGCGCAGCATGGTCTCCTGCACGACGTCGTCGACGTCGGCGTGGCCGTTCAGGGCCCGGCCCACGATGTTGTAGACCAGCGGCAGCCAGCCCGTGACCAGCTCGTCCAGCGCTCGCCGGTCACCGGCCTGGGCCGCCGTGATGACGGCACGCCAGTGCTGACTGTCCACGATGGCCTCTTCACGCCTGGTGTCACCGATGTTCCGCACGCACCCTCTCAGCCGGTCCCGGGGTCCTCGCCATGTCGGAGGTCACACACGGGGAGACGGCGTGAAGGTTCTCGGGATAACAGTTTTTCCTCAGACACCCGGCGCCGGGGCCGCCACCGGCGCGGTCAGCGCCTCCAGCCGCTTGATCCGCTGCCGTACGACGTACAGCGGGATCACCCCGAGCACTCCGAAGGCCATGTCGATCACCGACCACCAGAAGGGGATGCCGCGGATCGGCCCGCAGATCAGGGCGAGGGGGATGATGCCCGCGCAGGCGATCATCCCGAACTCGACGACCCAGATGTTGCGGACCGGGTCGCGGTAGGGCCCGTAGAAGGCGACCGCGATCACCAGATGCGCGAAGGCCAGCCAGTCCGTGCCATAGAGGAGGAAGGGGTGTTCGGCGTCGGCCTCGTCGAGCCCCGCCCGCACGCGCCCGATCCACTCCGTCAGCCCGGGCAGGTACTCACCCACGGACAGCCCGCGCAACAGGTCCTCGGTCCACCGCAGTTCGTGGACCAGGGGGAAGGCCGTCGCGCCGCTGAGCACCAGGCACACGACGAAGAAGACCAGCCACGCGCGAATGCCCTTGAGCAGGGCGGCTCTGTCACTCATGAGGCGCACTCTACGCCCACAATTGAACACGTTCAGAAACGAGGGCACTCCCTCTCCGGACACGCGAACGGCCCCGGACGGAGAGGAACCGTCCGGGGCCGTTCACGGCCTGCCCGGTCGACTAAGCGTCCAGCGACGTCATCACGTGCTTGATCCGCGTGTAGTCGTCGAAGCCGTAGCCCGAGAGGTCCTTGCCGTAGCCGGACTTCTTGAAGCCGCCGTGCGGCATCTCGGCGACCAGCGGGATGTGCGTGTTGATCCACACGCAGCCGAAGTCGAGCTTCTTGGACATCCGCATGGCACGGCCGTGGTCCTTGGTCCACACGGAGGAGGCCAGCGCGTACTCGACGCCGTTGGCCCACTCCACCGCCTGCTCCTCGTCCGTGAAGGACTGCACGGTGATGACCGGGCCGAAGACCTCCTTCTGGATGATCTCGTCGGTCTGCTTCAGGCCCGAGACGACGGTCGGCGCGTAGAAGTAGCCCTTGTCCCCGACCCGCTTGCCGCCGGCCTCCACCCGCGCGTGCGCGGGCAGCCGGTCGATGAAGCCCTCGACCTGCTTGAGCTGGTTGGGGTTGTTGAGCGGGCCGAACAGCACGTCCTCGTCGTCCGGCTGCCCGGTCTTCGTCTCGGACGCGGCCTTGGCCAGCGCGGAGACGAACTCGTCGTGGATGGACTCGTGGACGAGCACACGCGTGGCGGCGGTGCAGTCCTGGCCGGCGTTGAAGTAGCCCGCGACCGAGATGTCCTCGACGGCCTTGGCGATGTCGGTGTCCTCGAAGACCACGACCGGCGCCTTGCCGCCCAGCTCCAGGTGGACGCGCTTGACGTCCTTGGAGGCGGATTCGGCGACCTGGATGCCGGCGCGGACGGAGCCGGTGATGGAGGCCATCGCCGGGGTCTCGTGCTCGACCATCATGCGGCCGGTCTCGCGGTCGCCGCAGATGACGTTGAAGACGCCCTTGGGGACGATCGAGCCGATGATCTCGGCGATGAGGACCGTCGAGGCCGGGGTGGTGTCCGACGGCTTCAGCACGACGGTGTTGCCCGCCGCGATCGCCGGGGCGAACTTCCACACGGCCATCATCATCGGGTAGTTCCACGGCGCGACCTGCGCGCAGACCCCGACCGGCTCGCGGCGCACGATGGAGGTCAGGCCCTCCATGTACTCACCGGCCGAGCGGCCCTCCAGCATCCGCGCCGCGCCCGCGAAGAAGCGGATCTGGTCGACCATCGGAGGGATCTCCTCGGAGCGGGTCAGCCCGACCGGCTTGCCCGTGTTCTCCACCTCGGCCGCGATCAGTTCCTCGGCGCGCTCCTCGAAGGCGTCCGCGATCTTCAGCAGGGCCTTCTGGCGCTCGGCGGGCGTGGTGTCGCGCCAGCCGGGGAAGGCCTCGGCGGCCGCCGCCATCGCGGCGTCCACGTCCGCCTGCCCGGACAGCGGAGCGGTCGCGTACGCCTCGCCCGTCGCGGGATTGACCACCTCGGTGGTCCGTCCGTCGGCGGCGTCCTTGAACTCACCGCCGATGTAGTTGCGCAGACGACGCAGCTCGGTGCTCACTGCCGGCCCTCCAGTTCGGATGTCCAGTACTTGAGACACCCACCCTAGTCGGCCGACCCACGTTTTCAACACCCCCGCTCCCTTCGATCGTGCGGAATCCGCAGGAGTCGGGGACTCAAACAACGGATTTCATCGATCCAGGCTTGCGGAAGTGTCGAGACCTCGTGCACAGTGACCTCGTGGCCAGTCGAAGCGCAGAACAGAAGGGCTCGCGGGAGTCCCGCGAGCCCTCCCGCGAGTCCAGGAACGGCAGCTCGCCGCAGCTGGACGCCGTCTCCCTCGCCATCATCGAGCAGCTCCAGGAGGACGGCCGCCGGCCGTACGCCGCCATCGGCAAGGCCGTGGGCCTGTCGGAGGCGGCCGTGCGCCAGCGCGTCCAGAAGCTGCTCGACCAGGGCGTGATGCAGATCGTCGCCGTCACGGACCCGCTCACCGTGGGCTTCCGCAGACAGGCGATGGTCGGCGTCAACGTCGAGGGCGACGTGGAGGCGGTCGCGGACGCGCTGTCGGCGATGTCCGAGTGCGAGTACGTGGTGATGACCGCAGGCTCCTTCGACCTGATGGTGGAGATCGTCTGCGAGGACGACGACCACCTCTTGGAGGTCATCAACAAACGCATACGGGCGGTGCCCGGAGTGCGCTCCACCGAGAGCTTCGTCTACCTCAAGCTCAAGAAGCAGACCTACATGTGGGGAACCCGATAACCGTGAGGACCCGATAGCCGTGAGCAAGGACCTCTCCCAGTCCGCGTACGACCACCTGTGGATGCACTTCACGCGCATGTCGTCGTACGAGAAGGCCCCCGTCCCCACCATCGTCCGGGGCGAGGGCACGTACATCTACGACGACAAGGGCAAGCGCTACCTCGACGGCCTCGCCGGCCTCTTCGTGGTGCAGGCCGGGCACGGCCGGGTCGAGCTCGCCGAGACCGCCTTCAAGCAGGCGCAGAAGCTCGCGTTCTTCCCGGTGTGGTCCTACGCCCACCCCAAGGCCGTCGAGCTGGCCGAGCGCCTCGCCGGGCACGCCCCGGGCGACCTGAACAAGGTCTTCTTCACCACCGGCGGCGGTGAGGCGGTGGAGACCGCCTGGAAGCTCGCCAAGCAATACTTCAAGCTGACCGGCAAGCCCACCAAGCACAAGGTCATCTCCCGCGCGGTCGCCTACCACGGCACCCCGCAGGGCGCCCTGTCCATCACCGGCCTGCCGGCCCTGAAGGCCCCCTTCGAGCCCCTGGTCCCGGGCGCGCACAAGGTCCCGAACACCAACATCTACCGGGCCCCGATCCACGGCGACGACCCCGAGGCCTACGGCCGCTGGGCCGCCGACCAGATCGAGCAGCAGATCCTCTTCGAAGGCCCCGACACCGTCGCCGCGGTCTTCCTGGAGCCGGTGCAGAACGCGGGCGGCTGCTTCCCGCCCCCGCCCGGTTACTTCCAGCGCGTCCGCGAGATCTGCGACCAGTACGACGTGCTGCTCGTCTCCGACGAGGTCATCTGCGCCTTCGGCCGCCTGGGCACGTACTTCGCCTGCGACAAGTTCGACTACGTGCCGGACATGATCACCTGCGCCAAGGGCATGACCTCGGGCTACTCCCCGATCGGCGCGTGCATCATCTCCGACCGTCTGGCCGAGCCGTTCTACAAGGGCGACAACACCTTCCTGCACGGCTACACCTTCGGCGGCCACCCGGTCTCCGCGGCCGTGGGCCTGGCCAACCTCGACCTGTTCGAGCGCGAGAACCTCAACCAGCACGTCCTGGACAACGAGGGCAACTTCCGCGCCACCCTGGAGCGGCTCCACGACCTGCCGATCGTCGGCGACGTCCGCGGCAACGGCTTCTTCTACGGCATCGAGCTGGTGAAGGACAAGAACACCAAGGAGTCCTTCAACGACGAGGAGACCGAGCGCGTCCTGTACGGCTTCCTCTCCAAGGCGCTGTACGACAACGGCCTGTACTGCCGCGCCGACGACCGCGGCGACCCGGTCGTCCAGCTCGCCCCGCCGCTGATCTCCGACCAGTCGACGTTCGACGAGATCGAGCAGATCCTGCGCGCCACCCTCACAGAGGCGTGGACGAAGCTCTGACGCCCCGCGCTCCGATCGTCTGCCTGGATGATCAACACCGGCCCCGGTGCCGCCCGTTCGAGTGAGAAACGGCGGCCCGGGGCCGCGTGCTGTCCGGCGTCCCGCCGCCTTCTGCCTAGCGTGCCCAGTGACCGATCGGCCCTGCCTTCGTTCCCCCGCACGGGGGATGGCACGGGAACTACGGATCTGAACCGAGGTGTACGCGCATGGAGGCCCCGCCGGACAACGACGTGCTCTGGGCACGCGCCCTGCACTTCCAGCACGACGACGGCTCGCCCGCGCTCTGCGGCGTCTCGCTCGGTGTGCGTGAGGGCGAGATCCTCGCCGTGAGCGGCCCGCGCGGCAGCGGCAAGACGACCCTGCTGCGGTGTCTGTCCGGTCTGGTGCCCGTGCGGCGCGGCGAGGTCTGGTTCAACAGCGTGCCCGTGCACACCATGGGCCCCCTCACCCGCGAGCGGCTGCGCCGCGACCGCTTCGGCTGGATCGACCCGGCCCCCTCCCTCGTCCCGGAGCTCAACGCCTGGGAGAACACCGCCCTGCCGCTGATGCTGCGCGGCACCAGCCGGCGCCGCGCCAAGACCGCGGCCCTGGAGTGGCTGGAGCGCCTGGACATCGGCGACAGCGCCCGCAAGCGGCCGCACCAGCTGGTGCAGGCCGAGCGGCAGCGGGTCTGCATCGCCCGCGCCCTGGCCCCCGCGCCCTCGGTGCTGTTCGCCGACGAGCCCACGGCGCCCCTGCACCGCGCCGACCGCGTCCAGGTGCTGCGCACCCTCACCACCGCGGCCCGCTCCCACCGCATCACCGTCGTCCTGGCCACCCACGACGCGGACACCGCGGCCCTCGCCGACCGCACGGTGTCCCTGCTCGACGGCCGGCGCGTGCAGACGGTGCACCTCCCGCCGGTCGCCGAGACCAGCGAGCCGGAAGGCCGGGCCACGTGCTCGCTCTCCGTCTGACCCGCGGCGCCCACCCCGCCGTCCAGCTGCGCCGCCTCCTGGTGGCGGCCGCCTCGGCGGGCTCGGGCTTCCTGTTGCTCTGCGCCCTCGGCTACGCGCTGGGCCACCCCGGCTCCCCCGGTTCCGCCGCGCTGCGGCTGGCCTGGTGCGCGGCCCCGCTGGCCGCCACGGTGTACTTCGCCGTCGCGGTCGCCCGTACCGATCCCGGTACCAAGCCCCGCGCCGGTCTCTCGGCGATCGGCCTCGGCCCGGTGCGCATGATGGCCGTCTCGGCGACGACGACGGCGCTGTCCTGCACGCTCGGTTCGATGCTGGCCCTGCTCGTCTTCCTGCACCTGCGGGGCGACCTGACGGGCATGCCCTTCGACGGCGCCGCCGCCGAGTCCCTCGCCGCGGGCGTGCCCCTGCCGCTGCCGGCCGCCCTGACCCTGCTGTCGCTCGTGCCCGTCGGGGCGTCGGTGGCGGTGGCACTGGCCCTGCGGCCGCACGAGGCGGGGCCCACCGGGCCCCGGGCGGCCCGCGTGTACGGCCGCTTCGGCGCGTACCGGCGCACCCCCGCCCGCGAGACGTTCGGGGCGTACGGCCGGTTCGGCCGGCAGATCGTCCGGCCCACGGGCGGCCCTGCCGCCGGGCCCGCCGCGAAGAGCGGCCCGCCGGCAGCCCGGACGAGTGAGCCGGTCTCGGCGGCGGTCGCGGGCCCCGGCGGGACGGTGAACGCGGTCGCGGGCCCCGGCGGGACGGTGAACGCGGTCGTGGATCCCGGCGGGACGGTGAACGCGGTCGTGGACCCCGCCCTGCCGCAGGCGGTCCACCCGGGCGCCACGCACCCGGCCTCGTCACAAGACGCTGCCGCAGGTGCTGCCCCGGCCGGCTCGGCGCACCCGGGCGCCACCCACCCGGCCCCGCGGGAAGGCGCCGCGAGTACCACCCCGGCCGGCGATCCCGCCCAGTGGCTCAGCCCCCGCGCGGCGGAGCCGGACGCGGCAGGCGCCATCAGCCCCGCCGGGGCCCTGGCGCGGCACCAAGACCCGGCTGCCGCGGCCCCCGACACCCCCGGCGACTTCACCGCCCCGGACGCGGCCCTGCCGGACACCATCGCCGCCCCCTCCGGCCTCCCCTGGGGCATCACCGTGCTGGCCGCGGGCCTGGCCGTGGAGAGCTACACGAGCCGTACCGCCCCCACGCCCCCCGACCTGTCCTTCTCCGGTGCCTCCCCCGGCGTGATGGCGGGCTGGGCGCTGGCCGTCGTCGGCCTGGCCCTGGCCGGTCCGGGTCTGACGCACCTGTGCGGACGGCTGCTCCAGTCGGCCCGCCCCGGCGCCCGCCGGCTCCTGGCCGGCCGCATCCTCATGGCGGAGTCCGTCCGGATCGGGCGCCCCCTTGGCGTCGTCTGCGCGGTCCTGTCCGCCGCATGGGCCATGGCGCTGCTGCACGCCCCGGACGGACTCGCACTCGGTCCGCTCACCACCCTCGGCGTGCTCCTCGTGACCGGCTGCACCACGGCGACGCTCCTGACGGCCGCCGTCGAGGCCCGTCAGGCCCGCGCCGGCACCACCGCCGCGCTGCAGCGGCTCGGCGCCCCCGCCACGATGCTGCGCAGCGCCGCCGCCCTGCGCGCGAGCGCCCTGCTCGCCCTGTTCGGTCCCCTCACCCTGACGGTCGCTGAACTGGCGGCGCTGCCCCTGGCACGCTGAGCCCGCGGCCTCGTCGGAAAACCCGTACGAAAAAAAGTCCCGCACGGCGATGAGTTCCGGACCGGCCCCGGGTCTATCCCGCGTAACGACACGGACGTGATGGGAGAGACCTCGCATGTACCAGCAGATGATCTTCGTGAACCTGTGCACCGGCGACCTCGGCGCCTCGAAGAAGTTCTTCACGGAGCTGGGCTTCACGATCAACGAGCAGTTCAGCGACGACACGACCGCCTCGGTCGTGATCAGCGACACCATTGTGGTCATGGTGCACACCAAGGAGAAGTACCTCCAGTTCACCAAGAAGGAGATCGCCGACTCGACGAAGACCAGCGAGGTGCTGATCGCGCTGAGCGCCGAGAGCCGCGAGAAGGTCGACGAGCTGGTCGAGAAGGCGGTCGCGGCGGGCGGTTCCGTCTCGGGAGAGACCCAGGACCACGGCTTCATGTACGGCCGCGCCTTCGACGACGTGGACGGCCACACCTTCGAGGTCGTGTGGATGGACCCGGCGGCCGTCCAGGGCTGACGGCGTGCGGCCTAGCATGGGCGCGTGCAGACGATGCCCGCCCATGCGGCCCACCACGACGACCGTGAGATAGAGAGCCTCGAGGAGTTCGACGCGACCGTCTCGGCACGCGGGACCCTCGCCGGATACCGGGTTCAGGCCGTCGATCTGACGGACCGTACGCGCGAACTGCTCACCCACGACACGGCGGGCGCGGTCTTCCTCGGCTGCGCGATGCGCGAGGACGCGGCTGCGAAGATCCGCGGCGAGGGCGCCCTGGTCTTCCCTCCGGTCCCGGGCCTGCCGTTCGACCCGTACCGCGGCCTGGTCTACTCGCCGGACGAGCTCTTCGCGTCGCTGGCCGACGGTTACGAGGCCACACCCGACGCCCTCGCCTACGCCTGGTTCCAGCGCACGAAGGCGGATCGCGACATCCACGCGTCCATGCTGCGCTCGATCCACGACGACTCCGTGTCGGACGCGCTCGACGAACTCCTGTCCGGCGCCCGGGTCGTGGGTGTCATGGGCGGTCACGCCATGGCCCGCGGCACCGAGGAGTACGCGGGCGCCGCACGGCTCGGCCGGGAGCTGGCCCGGGCCGGCATCACGATCGCGACCGGCGGCGGCCCGGGCGCCATGGAGGCGGCGAACCTCGGCGCCTACGCCGCCCCCTTCGACGACACGATGCTCACCGAGTCGCTGGAACTCCTCGGCAAGGCACCGCACTTCACCCCGTCGATCACCCAGTGGGCCGCGGCCGCCTTCGAGATACGCGCCCGCTGGCCCCAGGGCGGCCGTTCGGTCGGCATCCCGACCTGGTTCTACGGCCACGAGCCGCCGAACGCCTTCGCCTCCCACATCGCCAAGTACTTCGCCAACGCCACCCGTGAGGACGGCCTGCTGGCCCGCTCGAACGCGGGTGTGGTGTTCCTGCCGGGCGCCGCCGGGACCGTACAGGAGATCTTCGACAACGCGACGCCCAACTACTACGAATCGCGCGGCGAACCCACGCCGATGGTGCTGGTGAACCGCGTGCACTGGACGGAGAGGCTGCCCGCGTGGCCGCTGCTCCGGTCGCTGGCGGGAGGGCGCTCGATGGAGGCGCGGATCGCGCTGGTGGAGCGGATCGAGGACGCGCCCGAGGCGTTGAAACGTATCGCCGGTTAATAAGAAGGCAAAGCAAGTGCTTGCCGACTGCATATGCGTTGACACTACTTATGCGGCGCTTATAGACCTGAGAGCCTCACGGTAGTGCTGATGCCCAGTCAACACTGCCTCAGCCCCCCGCATCAGCAATCCTGTAAAGGACAAACGTGGCAGTTCTGTCCGTATCCCGCCGCGCACGCGCCGTGCGCGTCCTCGGTGTCGTCTCCGCCTCGGCCGCGCTCGCGCTCGGCACCGCCGGCAACGCGCTCGCCTGCGACATCAGCGAGTTCTCCGCTGAGGCGAAGTGCGATGGCGACAAGGGCGTCATCACGGTCACCGACGTGGACCCCGCCGGCATCCCGGCGACGGTCACCGTCTACCTGCAGAACAACGGCGCCGACGCGAAGAAGGTCGGCGAGCAGGTCGTCAAGGGCTCGCGCGAAGGCACCACCATCACCTTCGCCGACGACTGGAAGGCGAACGCCGAGTACCGCATCCACGTCAAGGCCGCCTCGTACGTCGACGAGGACATCAAGCCGAACCTCGTCACCCCGGCCACGGCCTGCAAGAAGGAGGAGGAGCCCCCGGCTTCGACTCCCCCGGCGACTCCGACCCCGTCGGCGTCCCCGTCGACGCCCGCCGAGGAGAGCGAGAGCCCGGCTCCGGAGCCGTCGGAGAGCCAGAGCAGCTCGCCGGCGGGCAACGCGCCCGCCCCGGCCGGTGACTCCAACCTCGCCGAGACCGGCGCCAACTCCAACACCGGCGTCATCGCCGGCATCGCGGCGGCCCTGGTCGTCGTCGGTGGCGGTGCGGTGTTCTTCGGCATGCGCCGCCGCGGAGCCAAGAGCGACAGCTGACGCCCGCGCAGACCGTGACGTGGCCCGTCCCCGACCCGGGGGGCGGGCCACGTCCCGTCTCACCCGAACGTCGCCCGCTCCAGCCAGAACTCCAGCAACTCCCGCTCGCCCAGCACCTCCAACTCCGGTGTCTCCAGCGGAAGCCGACGGTAGAACGCGAGCAGGACGGAGGTGAGCGGCCCGCGCAGGGCCACGTCCGCCTTCCGGTGACCCCGGCGCCAGGCGATGCCGTCCTCGGTGAGCTCCACGAGCCACTCGGCGTTCAGCTCCGGCCCCGTGTCGGTGGCGTGGAGGTGGATGCTGCGGCCGGCGCCGCGCAGTTCCCTCGCCACGTCGTGCGGCACCGTCCGCTGGACGTACTCCACGATCTGCAGCCACTCGTCGATCGCGTCGGCGGCCACCTCGGGCGCGACGTCGTAGGGCAGCCCGGCGGCGAGGGCGGCGTCGGCGCGGTGCACGGTGATCTCGTGTGTCACCCGTCGGGCCCAGAACCCTGCGTTGAGGATCCCGGCCCAACCCCACACCTTCGTGTCCGGCCCGGCCTCCCGCAGTGCGGCGACGACCTGCTTCCCCGCCTCCGCCAGCCAGGCGTCCAGCGCGATGGCGTCCCCCCGCGCCTCGGGCCCGGCCGCACCCGGTACCCGCTCTTCCGGCACCTCCTCCTCGGCCCGGGTGCGCACCATGAGCTCCACCCAGCGCAGAGCGCCTCCCGTGTGCCGTACGAGGTCCTCCAGCGACCACTCCGGGCAGGTCGGCACCGTGGCGGACAGGTCGGCACCGGAGGTGACCACAGACCTCAACAGGCTTACCTGGTGGGCTATCTCGTCGCAGTAACGGTCGTGTGTGAGTGGCGTCATGCCCCGCACCCTAGGCAGGTACGTTCAGCCGAGCACCACGATTTCCGCCGCGTCGAACTCCACGCCCACCTCGCCCCCGACCTCCGGTGCCGCCCGCAGCGCGCACGCCGCCTCCAGGCGCGGGGCGTCCTGAGGCTGGAGGTGGAGGGCGACATGGGTGCCCTTGAAGGTGCGCGCGGTGACCGTGCAGCGCAGGCCCGAGTCGGCGGGCACCAGGCGCACCCCGGCGGGCCGCACCAGCAGGGTGCGTGCGCCCTGCGGGGCCTTCTCCGGCACCGGTACCTTGCCCCAGGGCGTGTCCGCGGCCTCCGTCCCGACCGTCGCCTCGACCACGTTCTCGAAGCCGAGGAAGCGGGCGACGAAGGCGTCGGCGGGCCGCTGCCACACCTCGAGGGGCGTACCGGACTGGGCGATCCGCCCGTCCCGCATCACCACGACCCGGTCGGCCAGCGCGAAGGCCTCCCCCTGATCGTGCGTCACGGCGAGCACGGTCGTGCCCAACCGGCCGAACAGTCCCTTCAGTTCGACGACCAGGCGCTCCCGCAGCGACCGGTCGAGCTGTCCCAGCGGCTCGTCGAGCATCAGCAGCCGTGGGTTGGGCGCGAGGGCCCGGGCCAGTGCCACCCGCTGCTGCTCCCCGCCGGACAGCGCGGCGACGGCCCGGCGGCCCGCGCCCGGCAGCCCCACGAGGTCCAGCAACTCGTCGACCCGCTCGGCCTGTTGCCGCTTCGTCTCGCCGTGCATCCGCAGCCCGAACGCCACGTTGCCGGCCACGTCCCGCTGCGGGAACAGCTGGTGGTCCTGGAACATCAGCCCGACACCCCGCCGGTGCGCGGGCACGCCCGCCTGGTTCCGGCCGTCGAGCACCACCCGCCCGGAGTCGAGGGGTTGCAGCCCGGCCACCGCCCGCAGCAGGGTCGACTTGCCGCTGCCGCTGGGCCCGAGCACACACACGATCTCGTGCTCGACGACCTCCAGATCGACGGCGTCCAGCACGGCACGCCCGCCGAAGCGGACCGTCGCGCCCTGCAGGGCCAGCAGCATCAGAACTCCCCCGTCCGGTCCGTACGGAGCCTCTCCAGCACCAGCAGGGCCACCGCGCACACCACCATCAGCATCGTCGAAAGGGCCATCGCCTGCCCGTAGTTGAGGTCGCCGGGCCGCCCGAGCAGCCGGGCCACGGCCACCGGCAGCGTCGGCCGGTCGGGCCGTGCGATGAACACCGTCGCGCCGAACTCCCCGAGGGACACGGCGAAGGCGAACCCGGCCGCGATCAGCAGCGCCCGCCGCACCATCGGCAGGTCGACCTCCCGCCACACCCGCCAGGGCGAGGCCCCGAGTACCGAGGCCGCCTCCCGCAGCCGTACGTCCACCGCGCGCAGCACGGGCAGCATGGTCCGCACCACGAACGGCACCCCGACGAGCGCCTGCGCGAGCGGCACCAGGACCCAGGAGGACCTGAGATCCAGTGGCGGCTCGTCGAGGGAGATCAGGAACCCGAAGCCGACGGTCACCGCGGACACCCCGAGCGGCAGCATCAGCAGGGCGTCGAAGCCGCGCACGAACCGCCCGGCGTCCCGGCGGGTGAGCGCGCCCGCGGCGAGACCGCCGATCACCACCGCGATGAGCGTGGCGGCGACGGCGTACGACAGGGAGTTGCCGATCGCCTCGATCGGCGGGACCAGGAACACCCCGCCGTCCTCGCGGGTCAGCGCCCGGTAGTAACCGAAGCCGGGCGCGCCGAGGGACCGCTGCACCAGCACGGCCAGCGGCAGCACGAGCAGCACGGCGACGGTGACGAGCACTCCGCCCAGCAGCGCCCACTCCCCCGCGCCGCGCGGTCGGCGCGCCGTCACGGAGGCGTCGACCAGCCGCAGCGCGGTCTCCCGCCGCCGCACGGTCCAGGCGTGCAGGGCGAGGATCGCGCCCACCGCGACGAACTGGATGAGGGTCAGCACGGCCGCCGTGGACAGGTCGAAGATCTCGGAGGTCTGCCGGTAGATCTCCACCTCCAGGGTGGAGAAGGTGGGGCCGCCGAGGATCTGCACGACACCGAAGGAGGTGAAGGTGAACAGGAAGACCATCAGCGCGGCGGCGGCCACGGCCGGGGCGAGCGCGGGCAGCGTGACCTGGCGCCAGGCCCTCAGCGGCGACGCCCCGAGCATCCGCGCGGCCTCTGCCTGCCGCGGGTCGAGCTGCGCCCAGAGCCCGCCGACCGTCCGGACGACGACCGCGTAGTTGAAGAAGACGTGCGCGAGCAGGATCGCCCACACGGTGGTGTCCAGTCGTACGCCGCCCAGCTCGTCGAGCAGCCCGCCCCGCCCGACGAGCGCCAGGAACGCCGTACCGACGACGACCGTCGGCAGCACGAACGGGACGGTCACGACCGCCCGCAGGATCTGTTTGCCGGGGAAGTCGAAGCGGGCGAAGACGTACGCGCCGGGAAGTGCGACGAGCAGCGTGAGCACGGTGGAGACCACCGCCTGCCAGGTGGTGAACCACAGCACGTGCCGGACGTCGGGCTGTGCCAGCACCTCCCCGATCCGCCCGAGGTGCCAGGTCCCGCCGGTCTTGAGGCCGCGCGCCACGATCGCGGCGACGGGGTAGGCGAAGAAGACCGCGAAGAACGCGACGGGCACGGCCAGCAGACCGAACCGCGCCGCCGCGCCCCGCCGCCGGGCGGCTACTTCAGTACGAGTGAGGTCCACGACTTGACCCACTGGTCACGGTGGTCGGCGATCTTCGCCGGGTCCATGGTCTCCGGGTCCTTCGCCTGCGGCCCGTACTTCACGAACTCCGGCGGCACCTGGGCGCCCTCCGTCACGGGGTACACGAACATGTTGAGCGGCATGTCCTCCTGGAACTTCTTGCTGATGAGGAAGTCGAGGAGGGCCTTGCCGCCCTTGGTGTTCTCGGCGTTGGCGAGCAGTCCGGCGTACTCGACCTGCCGGAAGCAGGTGCCCTCGGCGACGCCGGTCGGCGCCGTGCTCGGCTTGGGGTCGGCGAAGACGACCTCGGCGGGCGGCGAGGAGGCGTACGACACGACGAGCGGCCGGTCGCCCTTGGCCTTCTTGCCGCCGGCGGAGCCGGAGAACTCCTCGTTGTAGGCCTGCTCCCAGCCGTCGACGACCTTGACGCCGTTGGCCTTGAGCTTCTTCCAGTAGCCCTCCCAGCCCCCGTCGCCGTACGCGGCGGCGGTGCCGAGCAGGAAGCCGAGGCCGGGCGAGGAGGCGGAGGCGTTCTCGGTCACGAGCAGGTTCTTGTACTGCGGCTTGACGAGGTCGTCGAAGCTCCGCGGCGGCCGCAGCTTGTGGTCGGCGAAGTACTTCTTGTCGTAGTTGACGCAGATGTCGCCGGTGTCGATGGGCGTGACCCGGTGCTTGTCCTGGTCGACCCGGTACTCGGCCTTGATCTGCTCGGACCCCTTCGCCTCGTACGACTGGAACAGGCCGTTGTCGAGGGCGCGGGACAGCAGGGTGTTGTCGACGCCGAAGAAGACGTCGCCCTGCGGGTTGTCCTTGGTCAGGATGGCCTTGTTCACGGCCTGCCCGGCGTCGCCGTCCTTCAGGACGTCTACCTTGTAGCCGGACTGCTTCTCGAAGGCCGCGATGACGTCCTTGGACGCGGCCCACGAGTCGTGGCTGACCAGCGTCACTGTCTTGGAGTCGCCGGACCCCTGACCGCCGTCGGACGACCCGCACGCGGCCAGCGTGCCGGCCATGCCGAGCCCGACGACGACGGCCGTCAGTCGCTTCTTGTTGTTGCTCACTGGATTCCTCCTGGGGTGACCAGGAGAAGACGCGGCCCTGCCCGGGACTTTCGGGGGTCCCGGGCAGGGCGCAACAGCTCGAGTGGTGACCGATCTCCCTACCCAGAATGACCTGGGCCAGGTTCGGAGGGTCTGCGGCCGTGTGCCGCACTCTCAGCGCTGTGGCGCTCCCCTGTCGGAATATGCAGGTGTGGATGTGAAGGTGCCGTTTATGAAGATGTACTGACGACGGTCAGACTACCGTTCGGTCGCGGCGAGCTGACCACACGCCCCGTCGATCTCCTGACCACGGGTGTCCCGGATCGTCACCGGCACACCATGGGCGGCGATGGCCTCCACGAAGGCCTTCTCGTCCTCGGGCCGCGAGGCGGTCCACTTCGACCCGGGCGTCGGGTTCAGCGGAATCAGGTTCACGTGCACGGGCTTGCCCTTGAGCAGCCGCCCGAGCCGGTCACCGCGCCAGGCCTGGTCGTTGATGTCCCGGATCAGCGCGTACTCGATGGACAGCCGGCGCCCGGACTTGGCGCTGTACTCGAAGCCCGCGTCGAGCACCTCGCGCACCTTCCAGCGCGTGTTCACGGGGACGAGGGTGTCGCGCAGCTCGTCGTCGGGCGCGTGCAGCGAGATGGCGAGGCGGCACTTGAAGCCCTCGTCGGCGAACCGGTGGATGGCGGGGACGAGGCCGACGGTGGAGACGGTGATGCCGCGCTGGGACAGGCCGAGACCGTCGGGCTCGGGGTCGGTGAGCCGCCGGATGGACCCGATGACCCGGTTGTAGTTGGCGAGCGGCTCGCCCATGCCCATGAAGACGATGTTGCTGAGCCGCGCGGGACCGCCGGGGACCTCGCCGTCCCGCAGCGCCCGCATGCCGTCGACGATCTGGTGCACGATCTCGGCGGTGGACAGATTCCGGTCGAGACCCGCCTGCCCGGTGGCACAGAACGGGCAGTTCATCCCGCACCCGGCCTGGGAGCTGATGCACATGGTCACCCGGTCGGGGTAGCGCATCAGCACGGACTCGACGAGCGTCCCGTCGAACAGCCGCCACAGGGTCTTGCGGGTGGTGCCCTGGTCGGTCGACAGATGCCGCACGACGGTCATCAGCTCGGGCAGCAGGGCTTCCTGCAGCCGGCCCCGGGAACCGGCCGGAATGTCCGTCCACTGCTCCGGATCATGCGCGTACCGCGCGAAGTAGTGCTGCGAGAGCTGCTTGGCACGAAACGGCTTCTCCCCGACCGCGGCAACGGCCTCCTTGCGCTCGGCAGGAGTGAGATCGGCAAGATGCCGCGGCGGCTTCTTGGCTCCGCGGGGGGCGACGAAAGTGAGTTCTCCGGGTGCAGGCATAACCCTCCCAGTGTCGCAGATCAACTCGGGGAGCCCAGGCCGGAGTGGGGTGGGGGTGGTCACCTGTGGGTGCCGACTGTCAGCGTTGGTCGGCCTCGGACGGCCCAGGGACGGCCCGAGGGCTGGGCTGCTACAAGCACTGCTTCGCGAACGGCCGTCCCACCTTGCGGTCCGAACCAGTGGGGTTACGCATCTCTGCTGGCCTACCGCCACTCCCTTGATCGGCATGCATGAATCTCGATTTTGTGCTGCCCTAGAAATAGGTAGGGCACACATACCGCCCCTAGGCGGAAGCTCCCGCTCACTACGGGAGAAGGGACAACCTGCACGGCACGGCCGCAGCGGGCCATCTCCCCTTGCTTGGGATGCGATTCCAGTGAATGTCCGAAATGCTTTGACCACATGCAGCCCATTGATGATGGCTGCAGCAATTGGACTGAGCACCGCCCCTGCAGGACCATCACAGGCAGCCACAGCAGCCAGCGCATTCCCCGAGGCTGGCGCATACGCAACCCAGGGCGACAGTAACATCATTTCAGATGATGGGGAGTTGCAAGTCTCCTGGATAGGCAGCCAAGTGCTTCCTTGGGAGGATGGCGTACCGACCCGCTGGCAAGTGAACGTCATTTACTACAACATGTCGGACCATATCCTCTATCTGTCATGCCAGGATTGGGGTGCCGAAAAGACGAAAGAAAACATATCTCGACAAGGGAGGGATATCGGTCAGGTGAAAGCCGAGTATAACCTCTGCAGCGAGCACCCAGAATGGGAAGCCAACCTCAGCCCGAATCACAGAATTCTTATGTCGTGGGCCGTGTTTCATAACGTTCCCAGAGTCGGCGATCGCGTTTCGCTGCAGTGGGGCGACTATGGAACCTCTAAGGCCCTTGACCCCTTCGGCCACTGAAGTCTAGTACGCGGCGTTGCCATGTGAGCTGCGCAGCGGCAAGTGGAGACGGCAATGACCAAGAATCATGACGAGCCTTGGAGAACGGGAGGGGAGCATCAGGCCCCTGCCAGACCTCGGCAATGGGAGCAGCAACCCGAACACCCTCACTCAACGCCGCCGGGACTTGAACCACGGTCAACGCCGTCAGTAACACCGGCGACATTGAAACCATTGGTCGAATGCCCCACTTGCGGCAAAGCCGCTGGCGACGAACTGTCCTGCCAGTTCTGCAACCAAGTACTGTTCCTGCCGCGAGGAATCACGCTCTCGACTGCTGGACTTCGCTTCGGTGGGTACATACTCGAGGGTGTACTCATTATTTGCACGTTGGTGATTGGCTGGGCCATCTGGGCGCTAATAGTCTTCCAGTATGGCCAAACGCCCGCCAAACAGCTACTTCACATGAGAGTCATCTACATTCCGCAGGCTCGAACCGCTAGATGGCTGAGAATGGCCTTCCGGGAAATAATCGCGAAGACGATTATCGGATTCCTTGCCGCCGTCACCTTTTTGATTCCATACTTCTGGCTCCTATGGGATCGAAATCGGCAGGAACTGTGGGACAAAATGTCCACTACCCTAGTTGTCAGCGACCGAGAAGATCAGCTTCAGCCGCAACCTTCGGACAGTCAAGCTGGAACACCGCAGGCGTAATTGGCCAGAAGCGACTCGGAGTCGCTCGGCCTCTTAGAGGCTCGCCCCGAAGTGGCTGCCTAACGCCGTGGAGCCGACCGCCCCAGCCACCGAGGGTGTACCCCCTTCATGCCCGCAGCCGCCGAGCGCGCCGCCGGGCGCGGCCAGCCGGGGCGAAGACAGGATGCAGGACGCGCCGTGGGCGGGCCTTGATGGACGTGGGGAAACTCTTACCCGCAATGCGGCCGAGGGTACTCAGCTCGCGCGGCTGCCTTGAGGCGCGGGTGGCGTAGGCCTGCCGGGCCCCCGCCCCAGGGGGCGTTGGATGACGTGCCGACCGCGCCCGCGGGCCTGGCTGCGCAGCCGTGTGCTGGAGAGCGACTGAAAGCAAGGGCTGCCTGACAGAATGGGGCGGACCATCACAAGAAGCGGGGGTCGAGCATGCTCGTGCTCATACTGTCCGTCGTCGTCCTGCTCGTCATCGGCGGCAGCGTCTGCGTGTTCTGGGCCGCCCGGGCGACGCCCCGCGGTGGGCACGGGGCGTGGCCAGGGCGACGCTGCTCGGCAGTGAACTGGCCCGCAGTGCGAGCCGCAGTTCCCGCTCGCGGCAGAGCGGCGGTGACGACTAGACGTCCCGCCCCGCCGACTCACACGGCCAGGGCGAGGGCCGGGCCCCGGCCGGCGGAATCACGAGTCCCCCGCAAGGGACAGGGCACTGCGGCAGAACGGCTGGAAGTTCCCCCGGCGGCGCTGAGCCGGGCCGCCGGAGGAAGGGCGCCCCTACTCGGCCGTGTGCTCCAACCGGTCCTTGAGGAGCTGCTCGTTGCGTGGGAGTTCCTTGCGGGCCTGGGGGCGTACGACGAGGGGGACCAGGACCTTGCCCATGCCGTGGCCCTCGAAGTCGATGTCGATCGTGACGTGGGAGCGCCGGCCCTCGTCGTACGGCTCGACCTCGCCATGCACCTGCGCCCGGACGGGCCCGTCCACGCCGCGCATGCCCCAGCTGTGCGGCGGGTCGTACTCGGTGACCTCCATGGTCATCGGCATGACGCGACGGCCGACGTGCCGGGTCACGCGGACCTTGGTGCCGATGCCGACGGGCCCCTCGTCCAGGCGCTCCGCGGAGACGGCGCTCAGCTGCCATTCCGGCATGCGCCCGGTGTCCATGACGTAGTCGTAGACCTCCTCGGGACGGCGCTCGACGTCGATGCTCTCTCGGATGATGGCCATGACGGCCTCCTTAGGGAGGTACATCTGAATCGTCTGGGAGGTACACCTGAATCGTCCCACTTCAGGCCCCCGGACGTCTCCCCGAGACGGCAGCGAGCCCCCGACCGGAAGGACGGGGGCTCGCTGACAGGAGTCGGCTCAGCCGGACCCGACGAACAGCACGAGCAGCAGCCACACCACCGGAGCCGTGGGCAGCAGCGAGTCGAGCCGGTCCATGATGCCGCCGTGCCCCGGCAACAGTGTGCCCATGTCCTTGATGCCGAGGTCCCGCTTGATCATGGACTCGCCGAGGTCGCCCAGCGTGGCGGTGACCGCGACCGCGAGGCCCAGCACCAGGCCCTGCCACCAGGCACCGTCGTCGATGAGGAACTGCATGCACAGCGCCCCCGCGACCATGGCGAAGGAGACCGCGCCGAGCAGGCCCTCGCGGGTCTTGCCGGGGCTGATGCGCGGGGCGAGCTTGTGCCGGCCGAACCGCCAGCCGACGGCGTAGGCCCCGGTGTCGCTGACGACCGTGAGCAGCAGGAAGGTGAGCACCCGCTGCGGCCCGTCGTCCGCGGTCAGCATCATCGCGACGAAGGTCGCCAGGAACGGCACGTAGAACGCCGCGAAGACGCCCGCGGTGACGTCCCGCAGATAGCCCTCGGGCGGTTCGGTCATGCGCCAGACCAGGACGGCCAGCGCCGTGAGCGCCATCGCCACCCACGCGCCCTCGGCACCCCGGACGTACCCGGCGACGACCATCGCGGCACCGCCGAGCGCGAGCGGTACGAGGGGCGCCCGGATGCCCTTGCGCTCCTCCAGCCGCTTGGTCAGCTCCCACAGGCCCACCACCACGGCCACCGCGACGACACCGACGAACACGGCCTTGACGACGAACAGCGAGGCGACGATCACCACACCGAGCCCGACGCCGACCCCTATCGCGGCACTCAGGTCGCGACCCGCGCTCTTCTTCGGCGGCTTGGGTGCCGGCTGCGAGGCGTCGGGCATGGGCTCCGGATTCGTGTCGTTTCGGACCGGGGCGCCGCTCAGCCGAGCAGCCCCCCGGTCGTCATCCTGGTTTCCGCCGAAGTCGGTCACGTCGGGCACGATGGGCATGGGGCGAGTCTGAGGCGCTTCATACGCATCGTATGCGGGACCCGCCGGAGCGGCCCCTTGGACGTGCCCGTGGCCCGGACCCTGGACGTGCCCGTGACCATGCCCTTGGTCGGTGGGCCCCCAGTACCCGGCCTGTGGCGGCGCCCCCCAGGAAGAGTCGTTCATCAGACCTCGAGCAGCTCCGCTTCCTTGTGCTTCAGGAGCTCGTCCACCTGCGCGACGTACTTCGCGGTGGTGTCGTCGAGCTCCTTCTCCGCACGGCGGCCCTCGTCCTCGCCGACCTCGCCGTCCTTGATCAGCTTGTCGATGGCTTCCTTGGCCTTGCGGCGCACGGAGCGGATCGAGATCTTCGCGTCCTCGCCCTTGCTCTTGGCGACCTTGATGTACTCGCGGCGGCGCTCCTCGGTCAGCTCGGGGAACACCACACGGATGATGTTGCCGTCGTTGCTCGGGTTGACGCCCAGGTCGGAGTCGCGGATCGCCTGCTCGATGTTGCGCAGCGCGCTCTTGTCGAACGGGGTCACCACGGCCATGCGCGGCTCGGGCACGGAGAACGAGGCCAGCTGGTTGATCGGCGTCGGTGCGCCGTAGTAGTCGGCCACGATCTTGTTGAACATCGCCGGGTGCGCACGGCCGGTGCGGATCGCGGCGAAGTCCTCCTTGGCGACCACGACGGCCTTCTCCATCTTCTCCTCGGCCTCGAGGAGGGTCTCTTCGATCACCACTTGCTCCTGCGTGTCTTGAGTAGGCCCGGCTGCGGTTCCATGTGGGGCGGCGGCCGGCTGCGTCGCGTCTTCTTCTGCACGGTTCCCGACCGGCGGGACATTGTCCATCCCCCGGCCCGGCTCCGTCCCGTCCGTCCCCCGGACGGGGTTGTACCCGGGGTGTCAGTCCCGGCTGCCGGGGTCCCCCACCAGCGTGCCGATCTTCTCACCCTTGACGGCACGTCCGATGTTGCCCTCCGCCAGCAGCTCGAAGACCACGATCGGAAGCTTGTTGTCGCGGCACAGCGTCACGGCCGTGGCGTCGGCGACCTTCAGATCGCGCGTGATGACCTCGCCGTAGCCGAGGTGATCGAACTTCACCGCGTCCGGGTTGGTCTTGGGGTCGGAGTCGTAGACCCCGTCCACGCCGTTCTTGCCCATCAGCAGCGCCTCGGCGTCGATCTCCAGGGCGCGCTGCGCGGCGGTGGTGTCGGTGGAGAAGTACGGCATGCCCATACCGGCGCCGAAGATGACCACACGGCCCTTCTCCAGGTGCCGTACGGCGCGCAGCGGGATGTACGGCTCGGCGACCTGCCCCATGGTGATGGCGGACTGCACCCGGCATTCCACGCCCACCTTCTCCAGGAAGTCCTGGAGGGCGAGGCAGTTCATGACCGTGCCGAGCATGCCCATGTAGTCGGAGCGGGCCCGGTCCATGCCGCGCTGCTGGAGTTCGGCACCGCGGAAGAAGTTGCCGCCGCCGATCACGACCGCGATCTGGGCGCCGTCGCGCACGACGGCCGCGATCTCGCGGGCGATCTTGTGCACCACGTCGGGGTCGACGCCCAGGCCGCCGCCACCGGAGAAGGCCTCTCCGGACAGCTTCAGCAGAAACCGGCCGCTCACTTTGCCGTCGTCGCTCTTCTGGGCCTTGGTGGTCATGGGGGATCCCGCCTCTTTCACGTGTTGCACATACCAAGAAGGCCATTGCCGGTGGGGCGTGTTTCGCATCCCATACGGCAATGGCCTCCTTGTCAGATCTGCTGTCGTCCGCCACTCATGTGACGGCGTACGCGGACGACTGCTGTCGACCCTATAGGGGCCGGGCGTCGAGCGCGGTACGGACTCAGATGCCGACCTTGATGCGCGTGAAGCGCTTCAGGGTGACACCGGCCTCGTCCAGAACCTTCTGGACCGACTTCTTGTTGTCGAGCGCGTACGGCTGGCCGAGCAGCGTGGCGTCCTTGAAGAAGCCGTTGAGGCGACCCTCGACGATCTTCGGCAGGGCGGCCTCGGGCTTGCCCTCGGCGCGGGTGGTCTCCTCGGCGACGCGGCGCTCGGACTCGACGACCTCGGCCGGGACGTCCTCCTTGGAGAGGTACTTCGGCGCGAAGGCGGCGATGTGCTGGGCGACGCCCTTGGCGATCTCCGCGTTCGGCTTGTCCAGCTCGACGAGGACACCGATCTGCGGGGGCAGGTCGGGCATCGTGCGGTGCATGTACGCCGTCACGTAGCCGTCGGCGAACTGCGCGAAGCGGTCCAGGACGATCTTCTCGCCCAGGTTGGCGTTGGCCTCGTCGACGAACGCCTGGACGGTCTTGCCGGCCTCGATCTCGGAGGCGAGCAGGGCCTCCAGGTCGGCCGGGGAGGTCTTGGCGACGTGCTCGGCGATGGTGTTGGCCACGGCCTGGAACTTGTCACCCTTGGCGACGAAGTCCGTCTCGCACTTCAGCTCGACGATGACACCGGAGGAGTTGTCGTCGGCGATGATCGAGACGACGGCACCGTTCTCGGCGGAACGGCCCTCGCGCTTGGCGACGCCCTTCTGGCCCTTGATGCGGAGCGCCTCGACGGCCTTCTCGACGTTGCCCTCGGCCTCGTCCAGCGCCTTCTTGCAGTCCATCATGCCGGCGCCCGTGAGCTCACGGAGCTTCTTGACGTCGGCGGCGGTGTAGTTCGCCATGAGTCTGTGAATCTCTCTCGAAGTCTGGAAGATCGAAGATCTGCGGAATCTGCGGTTGCGCCCCCATGGAGCAGCAGCGCGCTGTCCTTCCGCTGACCTACGGGTGAACGGCGGGAGCGGACTTCACCGCGCCGAGGGCGCTGGTGTCTGCAGTACCGCTCCCGCCGTCACCACGGGACTGACGGGGTCAGGCCTGCTCGGCCTCGGCCGGCTTGTCGCCCTCGGCCGGCTTCTCGGCCTCGGCGGCGGGGGCCTCATCGGCCGGAGCAGCCTCAGTGGCCTCGGCGGGGGCGGCCTCAGCGGCGGGGGCGGCCTCGTCGGCCTTCTTCTCGCCCTCGAGCAGGTCGCGCTCCCACTCGGCGAGCGGCTCGCCCGCGGCCTTCTCGCCCTTGCCCTCGGTGGCGACACCGCTGCGGGAGATGAGGCCCTCGGCGACGGCGTCGGCGATGACGCGGGTGAGCAGGGTGACGGAGCGGATCGCGTCGTCGTTGCCCGGGATCTTGTAGTCGACCTCGTCGGGGTCGCAGTTGGTGTCGAGGATCGCGACGACCGGGATGTTCAGCTTCCGGGCCTCACCAACGGCGATGTGCTCCTTCTTGGTGTCCACGATCCAGACGGCGCTGGGCACCTTCTGCATCTCGCGGATACCGCCGAGGGTCTTCTCCAGCTTGGCCTTCTCGCGCGAGAGCACGAGAAGCTCCTTCTTGGTCAGACCGGACGCGGCGACGTCCTCGAAGTCGATCTGCTCGAGCTCCTTGAGGCGCTGCAGACGCTTGTAGACGGTCGAGAAGTTGGTGAGCATGCCGCCCAGCCAGCGCTGGTTGACGTAGGGCATGCCGACGCGGGTGGCCTGCTCGGCGATGGCCTCCTGCGCCTGCTTCTTCGTGCCGACGAACATGACCGTGCCGCCGTGGGCGACGGTCTCCTTGACGAACTCGTAGGCGCGGTCGATGTACGACAGCGACTGGAGCAGGTCGATGATGTAGATGCCGTTGCGCTCCGTGAAGATGAAGCGCTTCATCTTCGGGTTCCAACGACGGGTCTGGTGACCGAAGTGGACGCCGCTCTCCAGCAGCTCCCGCATCGTGACGACGGCCATGGCCGTATCTCCTTGATTTTCTCGGTTGTGCCGCGGATGCCGGACGGCTTCCGCGCCTGACGCCCACTGCGCGCCGTTCCACGAGGGACCGAGGGGCGCTGACACGGGCCCGTTGCCGGGGTTCGTGTCGGGGCGTGCGAAGTCGACCCGATGGCTCGGGTCGCCACCAGAAGTGTACGGGACCCACGGGGTGCCGGGTGACGCCGTTGTCCACAACCGGCGCATGATCCACAGCCGCGGGCCGCCAGGCGGAAGGGTCCGGGACGCTTTGCCCATGCGAGTGAACCGGTGTGTCCGCGTGTGTACGCGTCTGATCCTGCTGCTGCTCCTCACGGCGTGGGCCCTGTTGGCCCCGCCGCCGCGGCTGCTCGCGGCGGGCTCTGTCCTCGGGGACCCCGCCGTGCCGGCGGTCGGCCGCGCATGGCCCGTGGGCCTGCGTCCTCCGGTCCTGCGCGGGTGGGAACCCCCGGCGACGGTCTACGGCCGGGGCCACCGGGGCGTGGACCTGGCGGCGGCCCCGGGAACGCCGGTGCGGGCGGTGGCGGCCGGCACCGTCTCGTTCGCGGGACGGGTGGCCGGAAAGGGAGTGGTCGCGGTGGAACTCACGGGCACCGGCGACCCACCCCTGCGCACCACCTACGAACCGGTGACTGCGTCGGTCGAGAAGGGCGACGAGGTGGCACCGGGCGAGGTGATCGGCACGGTGGACGCGACCGGCTCGCACTGCACGGCCGCGTGCGTGCACTGGGGTCTGCGCAGGGGCGAGACGTACCTGAACCCACTGGACCTGTTGCCGCCGTGGCTACTGCATCGAGGCCCGTCCCGGCTCCTGCCGGTGTGGCCGTAACGCACACCGGGCGGGGCGCGCCTGCGGGGCGACACGGGGAGCCGCCCCGGCGCGGACGCGGCTCAGCCCCGTACGCCCCGCAACGCCATGGACACCGCCGCGTCCGCGATGGTCGCCGGATCCTCCGCCGCCCCCAGCTCGATCCTCCGCACGGCCGCGTCCACGACGCCCTGCAGCAGCATCGCCGCCAGCCTGGGCTGCTCGTGCCCCAGCTCGCCCAGCGCCTCGACGATCATCGTGACCAGCCCGCCGTGCGCCGCCCGGATCTTCTCCCGCGCCCCCGCGTCGAGTTCGCTCGCGGAGATCGCGACGACGGCCCGGTGCCGCCGGTCCCCGACCAGCTCCAACTGCTGCCGTACATACGCCTCGACCTTGGCCTCGGCCGTCTGCGCCCGCTCCATCGCCGCCGACACGTCCGCCGCCCAGACCGGGAAGTCGACCTCGCACAGCTCCTCGACCACGGCCGCCCGTGACCGGAAGTACTCGTAGACGGACGAGCGCGCGAGGCCCGTCCGCTCGGCGAGGGCCGGGAAGGTCAGCGCCTCCGTACCGCCCTCGGACAACAAGGAACGAGCCGCGTCCAGCAGGGCGGCTCGCTGCATCGACCGGTGCTCGGCCACGGAGGCCGCTCGAATCCTTGGCACGTCAACACTCTACGGACGCGCCCCGCCGCACGGGAGTGGTTGACGCGGATCGGAGAGCATCAGGCCAGGTCAGCGGCCGAAGCTCGCCAGCTTCGCTCTCAGCTGCAGCACCGACTTGGTGTGGATCTGACTGACCCGGCTCTCGGTCACACCCAGCACGTTCCCGATCTCGGCCAGGGTGAGGCCCTCGTAGTAGTACAGCGTGACCACGGTCTTCTCCCGGTCGGGCAGCGTGTTGATCGCCCGTGCCAGGAACCTCCTCAGTTCCCGGTCCTCGGCGACCTCGACGGGGTTGTCGGCGGCGGTGTCCTCGAGCGTGTCCATGACGCTGAGCCCGTCGCCGCCCTCACCGCCCCCGTGCAGCAGCTCCTCCAGGGCCACCACGTTGGCCAGCGACAACTGACTGAACACCGCATGGAGTTCCTCGACGGCGATGCCCATCTCGCAGGCCACCTCGCCCTCGGTCGGGGTCCGCCGCAACCGCGCCTCCAGCGTGGCGTACGCCCGCTCCACGTTGCGCGCCTTCTGCCGCACCGAGCGGGGGATCCAGTCCAGCGCCCGCAGCTCGTCGATCATCGCGCCGCGGATCCGGGTGATGGCGTAGGTCTCGAACTTGATCTCCCGGTCGATGTCGAACTTCTCGATCGCGTCGATCAGCCCGAACACGCCGGACGAGACGAAGTCCGCCTGCTCCACGTTGGACGGCAGGCCCACGCTGACCCGCCCGGCGACGTACTTCACCAGCGGCGAGTAGTGCAGGATCAGCTGCTCCCGCAGCCGCTCGTCCCCCGTCGCCTTGTACGACCGCCACAACTCGTCGAGCGTCGAGGGAGCGGGCGGCCGCACGCTGCCACCGTCACGGGCGGCTGGGGGGATCGCCGCCCGGTCGGACCCGGAGGTGTGCTGGGGCATTCGTCGCCTTGTGCCGTTCTGCTGCGGAGTGGTGCTGCCGGGGTGAGCTGTCTGTCTGATGTCGAGTTGCCTGTCCGTGTCGGGATCCTCGCGAGCGTAGCGTGACTGCGGCGTCGCGGTGCGCGAAGGGCGGAGGCCAGGGCGGGCGCAGATACGTTCCTGAGGACGCCCCCTCGGGGTGGCGAGGTCGCTCGCTGTGATCACCGGAGGGCCCCAACTGGGCGCATTTCCAAGGGGTGTAGGGGTTCCCCCGGACGGCCGAACACAGGCCGTCAGCACGGCCCGTGAGCGCCGCGGACCGACATCACCGCCTGGCGTGTCAACTTCCAGCCGTCGCCGTGTCGTTCGACGTAACCGAGTGCGCGGAGTTCGTACAGTCTCGCGATCGCGTCGTCCGGTGCGGTCTGTGCGGAGCGCGCGATCTCGGCCGGCCGGGCCGCCCCACGTCCCGGCAGCGCGTCGAGCACCTGCCGGGCGGCCGGATCCAGCAGGTCCCGGGGCAGGACGGGGCCTCGCCGGTCGGGCGCCAGCTCTCCCATGCCACCGACCAGTTCCACGACGTCCGCGACATCGGTGACCAGGACGGCCTCCCCGCGCAGCAGATCGTGCACCCCGGCGGAGAGGGCGCTGGTGGCCGGGCCCGGCACGCCCATCGTGTGCCGGCCGAGGCGTTGTGCCGCCCGCGCGGTGACCAGGGATCCACTGCGGTGGGCCGCCTCGACGACCACCGTGCCGCGAGTGAGCGCGGCGATCACTCTGTTCCGCAGGATGAACCGGCTCGGTGTGGGGTGGTCCCCGGGCGGCAGCTCGCCGATCACCAGCCCCTGTTCGGCGATTCTGCCGATCAGCTGGGTGTGGCCGCGAGGGTAGGGCCGGTCGACGCCGCAGGCGAGGACGGCGACGGTGGCACCGCCGGCTCCCAGGGCTCCGCGATGGGCGGCGCCGTCGACTCCGTAGGCGCCGCCCGAGACCACGACCCAGCCCCGCTCCGCGAGCCCGGCGGCGAGGGTGGCGGCCATGTGGGCTCCGTACTCGGTGCAGGCCCTGGCACCGACCACGGCGACCGACTTCAGCGCCCACATCCGCAGACCGGCCCGCCCGCGCACCCACAGCCCCAGGGGCCGGGCGTCCCCGAGATCATCGAGCTGTCCCGGCCACTCCGCGTCCCCTGGGGAAACGAACCGCACCCCGGCGTCCCGGGCGGCCGCCAGATCCCGGCGTGGCCGGGCGGCCTCGGCCCTGGCCACCAGCCCGGCCCACCGCTTTCCGCTCGCGCCCGGCAGAGCGGCCCCGCCCTCCTTCAGCCGCCGCGCCACTTCCCCGACCCCGAACTCCCGCACCCACCGCCCGCCGACCTCGTCCCCCGGCTCGATGACACGGGTGAGAAGGACCCGGCAGAGCAGGTCGTCGTCCGATGCACCGACTACGCTCACGTCAGCGCCCCGATCGCCATGGGAACGCCTCGCGGCACGCCCGTGCGCAACTGGAGCGCGAGGGCGACGTCCGTGGCGTCGGGCCGGTCGTGGCCGACGAGGTCTGCGACGCTCCAGGCCACGCGCAGTACGCGGTCGAGGCCGCGGGCGGTCAGGACACCCCGCTCCAGATTCCGCTCGGCCTCGTCCATAGCGCCGGGCTCGGCGTACCAGCGGCTGCGCAGCTCACGGCCGGGCACCTCGCTGTTCGTGCGCCACTGGGTGCCCGCAAGGCGCTCGGCAGCCCGTTCCCGAGCCGCCCTCACCCGGTCCGCGACCGTCGCGGTCGATTCGCCCCTGGCGCCGACGGCTGTCAGCTCGGTGCGGGTGATGCGGTCCACCTCGACACGCAGATCGACCCGGTCCAGCAGCGGACCGGAAAGTCTGGCCTGGTAGCGGCGGATGGCCGAGGGCGGGCACTCGCACAGGTCGTCCCGCTGCGAGAACCGGCCGCAGGGGCAGGGGTTGGCCGCGAGCACCATGAGGAACTTCGCGGGGAAGCGCACGACTCCTGCACTGCGCGCGATCACGACGTGCCCGGCCTCCAGCGGCTGGCGCAGGGCGTCCAGGGCCTGGCTGCTGAACTCCGGCGTTTCGTCCAGGAACAACACGCCGCGATGGGACAGCGACACCGCCCCGGGCCGAGCGATGCCGTGGCCGCCGCCGACGAGGGCCTGCATCGTGGCCGAGTGGTGCGGGGCGCAGTAGGGGGCGACGTCTACCAGCGGCTTGCCCGGGGGCAGCAGGCCAGCCACCGAGTGAACCGCTGTGACCTCCAGCGACTCCTGCCGACCGAGCCGGGGCAGGATGGCCGGCAGTCGTTCGGCGAGCATCGTCTTGCCGGCGCCGGGCGGCCCCTCGAGGAAGAGGTGGTGCCCGCCCGCCGCAGCCACCTCCACGGCCGTGCGCGCCGAGGTCTGCCCGACGACGTCCGCCAGGTCATGGCCGTGATCGAGCTGTGAGGCGCCGGCGCTGTGCATGCCTGTGGCCGCGCCGGTCCCCGGCATGCGCAGCCCGGCGAGGAGCGGGTCCGGGCGGCCCCGCTCGTCCGGTTCCTCGTCGGGCACGGGTTCGTCGGCCAGGATGGCGATCAGCTGCCGAAGGCTCCGCACTCCCAGCACCGAAACCCCAGGCACCAGCGACGCCTCCGGCACCGCACACTCCGGCACCACCACCTGCTCATACCCCGCCTCGGCCGCCGCCAGCACCGCCGGCAACACCCCCCGCACCGGCCGCACACGCCCGTCCAGCCCCAGTTCGCCGATCATCACGATGTCGGCCAGAACCCTCGGGTCGATGCGCTCCGCGGCGCCGAGGACCGCCGACGCGACGGCCAGGTCGAAGCCGCTGCCGGATTTCGGTACCGAGGCCGGACTCAGGCCGACGGTGAGTTTCTTCTGGGGCCAGGCCGTGCCCGAGTTGACGACCGCGGCCCGCACCCGGTCCTTGCTCTCCGTGAGGCTCTTGTCGGGCAGCCCCACCAGCGTGAACGCTGCGACGCCGGGTTCGAGGTCGGCCTGGACCTCGACGACCACTCCCTCGACGCCGACCAGTGCCACCGAACACGTACGGGCGAATGCCATTCAGGCCACCCCCCGCACATGCTCGACCACGGCGGCTCCGCGTGCGGGCAGCAGCACGCCGATCAGGTCGATGCGGACCCCGCCGGGCGGTGCGCCCCCGTGTGTCTGGATCCACCGCTCGGCCAGGCCACGCAGCCGCTCCGCCTTCTGTGGTGTCACGGCCGCCATCGGATGCTGGAAGGGGCCCTCCCTGCGGGTCTTCACCTCGCAGACGACCAGGACGTCCCCGTCCCTGGCCACGATGTCGATCTCGCCGGTCCGGCCCGAGCGCCAGTTGCGCTCCAGGACCGTCAGACCGGCCTCCACCAGCCGCCGTGCGGCCAGATTCTCGCCGTACTTGCCCATGGCACTGCGTGCCAGATGTGCGGTCATGTCGGCACCACCTCCGGCGCCAACGATCACGCACCCGCCCCCACGAAGTGGATCTTGGTGGACGGCTCAGCGACTGTGGACAACCTCGTCACCCACCCGGGCGATCAAGGCCTCCACCCGCACCTCACCCGCTCGGCAGCTCCAGATCGCTCTTGTTCAGCTCCTCGATGTTCACATCCTTGAACGTGAGGACCCGCACCTGCTTCACGAACCTCGCCGGCCGGTACATGTCCCAGACCCACGCATCCGCCATGGAGACCTCGAAGAACACCTCACCCTGGACCGAGTGCACCTGCATCTCGTAGTCGTTGGTCAGGTAGAAGCGTCGTTCGGTCTCGATCACGTATTTGAACAGACCGACGACATCGCGGTACTCCCGGTAGAGCTTCAGCTCCATCTCGGTCTCGTACTTCTCGAGGTCCTCGGCGCTCATGGCATGTTCCCCTTCAGCCGTGCGATCCCCCCATTGTGCGCCAGTCCTGTGAGCCCCTAGACGATTTCCGGGTCAAGGATCACTGGCCTGGCCGGGGGACCTTCGTCGAGCAGCGTGCGCAGCAGCCCGGCGAGTCTGGTCGGATACACCGTCTCATGTGCCCGGCTCAGTTCCGGACACGTCCACCAGCGCGCTCCGGCGACACTGCGCCGTTCCAGCTCGGTGAGCCCGGTGGCGGCCACTGTCGTGCGGTCCGTACGCGCCAGGTAGTACCACTCGTCCTGGTCCCAGCGGCGGCCCGCGAACGGGAAGGAGCACCTGCGCCGCCACAGCACCGGGCCGAGCTCGACCTCGGTGATGCCCGTCTCCTCGGCGAGTTCCCGCAGCGCGGCCTGTTCACGGGTCTCCTCGCCCTCCACACCGCCACCGGGGGTGAACCACCAGTCGTCGGCCGGGTCGTCCGGCTCGTGCCCGTGCAGCAGCAGGATGCGGTCCTGCGGGTCGAGCAGTACGACCCGGGCGACCTTGCGCAGCCCGCCCTCGTAGGTGTCCTGGCCCGCTCCCGCGGCCTCAGCGGGCACCTGCGGTCTCCGCGGCGCTCTCCCGCCGGGCCCGGGCGGCACCCGCGCGCTTGGCGATGGGCCCGTAGGCGCCTCCGCCCAGGACGAGCACGGCGCCGGCGATCACCAGGAAGGTGATCGTCCGCAGCGGGCCGGGCGAGGAGAGGGTGCTGAGCGCCTCGAAGCCGGTGGGGCGCTCCAGCATGCCCTTCATGGGCCAGACGACGGCGTCGACGCGGGCGTCCACGGCGGAACGCGCCACCGTGCCGCTGGCGGCGTCGGTCAGGTGGGCCGTGGAGTCCACGGAATTGCCGCGCTCGTCACCGAGCAGGAAGAGCCGGCCCTTGGGGACGGTGACGGTCGGGAAGTTGCCCATCTCGGCCGGCGTGCCCTGGGGCAGGTACGTTTCGTCGATCTCCTTGCCGTTGACCTTCAGCTTGCCGTCCTGGCAGCAGGAGACGGTGTCGCCGCCGACGGCGACCACGCGCTTGACCATCGGCGCGTTGGCCCACGTCGCGTCCTTGAAGACGACGACGTCACCGCGGCGCACCTCGCCGCCGTCGACGCGCTGCGCCAGGATCCGGTCGCCCGCGTCGATCGTCGGGGTCATCGAACTGGTGGGGACGGTGTACGGCCGGTAGACCACCGCTCCCCAGGCGAACCCGCCGAGAAACAGCACAAGGCCCAGTGCGACGGCCAGCCCGGACAACCGCTGTCCGGTCCGGCCGCCCACCGGGCCCGTTCCTGAGCCGCCGCTGCGCGGGGCCGTGTGCGTCATGCTCTCGCCACCCATGGGTCCGCACCCTACCCGGGGGTACCGGCCGGGGTCAGCCCATGGTCGGGATCACTGCTTGCGGCGACGCCAGAGCACCACCGGCACCACGCCGAGGAGCGCGATCCCCTGCGGTGCGACCGGCAGACCCGCCACGTTCGGCTGGGCGTTCAGGCCGGACTGGTCGAAGGTGTCCGGGACCGGCAGGGTGTCCCAGCGGTTGATCGGCCAGGCGACGACGACGGCACGTCCGACGACGTCCTTCACCGGGACCATGCCGTGATTCTTGTCGGCCTGGTTGTAGCGGGAGTCCCGCGAGTTCTGCCGGTGGTCGCCCATGACCCAGATGTAGCCCTTGGGCACCTTGACCTTGAACTGGCCGCCCTGGTCGTCGACGCTGCACGGCGTGTTGCCGGCGTAGACGTAGTCCTGCTCGTTCAGCGCCTTGCCGTTGACCGTGAGCGGGCCGGTGTTCTTGCACTCGATCGTGTCGCCGCCGACGCCGATGACGCGCTTGATGAGGTCCTTCTCCTCCGCGGACGGCATGAGGCCGATCCAGCTGAGGAAGGTCTGCAGGGCGTTCGGGTCCGTGGTCGGCTCGCCCGCCAGCCAGTTGTCCGGGTCGTGGAAGACGACGACCTCGCCGCGCTCGGGCTCGGAGCCGAACCAGGGCGTGAGTTTGTCGACCAGGACGCGGTCACCCTGCTGGAGGGTGTTCTGCATCGAGTCGGAGGGGATGGAGAACGCCTGCACCAGGAAGGTCTTGATCAGCAGCGCCAGCACCAGCGCGATACCGATCAGGATGGGCAGCTCCTTCCAGAAGGAGCGCGGCTTCTTGGGTGTCCTGGCCGTACCGCCCGGTCCCTGGCCCTCGGCTGTCGTGTGCTCGCCCGTCACCCTGCCGTCCTCGGCTGCCCCGGAGTCACTCCCGGAGGTCACGGCGCTGTCCGCGGCCGGGACGGCGGATTCCGCGGGGCGTCCGCGGTGCTCCTCGCCGTCGTGTCCGGACCGTGCGCCAACCGCCACATCCCCCACGCCAACTCCTCACTCTGTGCCGCCGCCTGCCCCATACGCGGCGCAGGCCCACCACTCCCATAACGAGCGGGAGTTCCGCAGGGGTCGGGAGCTGGATCGTTCCGTTCGGATCGTAGGAGGCAACCCTATGCGACAGTTCGGGAGCGGCGGTCGACCCGGTGGCCGAGTCGGACACGGTGGCGTACGTATTCGGCTCCTCCAGCATGTTCCAGTGCCCGAAGGGCCAGGCGATGACCATGGCGCGGCCCACCACCTCGTCCTCGGAGACCGTGCCCCCGTAGTCGGTGTCCTGGTGGGCGCGGGAGTCCGCGGAGTTGTTCCGGTGGTCGCCCATCACCCACAGCCGCCCCTGAGGGACCGTGATGTCGAACGGCGTGTCGGACGGGGCGGCGCCGGGGTACAGGTAGTCCTCGTTCAGCGGGACGCCGTTGACGGTCACCCGCCCTTGTGTGTCGCAGCACTTGACGCGGTCGCCGCCGACGCCGACGACCCGCTTGATGAGGTCCTTCTCGTTCTCGGACGGCAGCAGGCCGATGAAGGTGAGCCCTTCCTTCACCTGCTTGATGACGACGGGGTCGGACTTCTGCGTGGTGGGCTTCTCGTCCTTGAGCCAGCCGCCGGGGTCCTTGAAGACGACGACGTCCCCGCGCTGCGGCTCCGAGCCGAACCATGGGGTGAGCTTGTCGACCAGGACGCGGTCGCCGATCTGGATCGTCTGCTCCATGGAGCCGGACGGGATGACGAAAGCCTGGACGAGGAACGTCTTCAGCACGAGGGCTATCAGGACCGCCACGCCGACGAGAAGCGGTATCTCCTTCACGGCACCACGCCTGCGGCGCCGCTTGACCTTGCGCTGGAGCTTGCGGCGCTCGGCCCGCGTGCGGCCGCTGCCGGGCGGACCGGCGGCGCGCCGGGCGCCGGTGGGCAGCAGGTTCTCCGCGGGGCCCGCAGGGACGCCGCGCGGTTTGCCGCGGTTACCCATGGGCGCCCGCCCTGCCGGCGTCGGGCACGCGCGCGTAGGCGTCGGGTCGGTCCAGCCGGGTGGCGTGACCGAACGGCCAGATGATCCAGTCGGCGCGGCCGATCACGTCGTCGACGGGGATCATGCCGCCGCCCGGCGAGCCGAGGTGGTCGCGGGAGTCGCTGGAGTCGCTGCGGTGGTCGCCGAGGACGAACAGGGTGCCGCCGGGGACTACGACGCCGAAGGGCACCGCGGACGGGCTGTCGCCGGGATGCAGGAAACCCGACTCGTCGACCGGCCGGCCGTTCACCTGGATCCTCCCCTCCCTGTCGCAGCAGACCACGCGGTCTCCCCCCACACCGACAACGCGTTTGATGTAGTCCGCGTGCCCGAAGTACCCGGTCCCGTCGAACACGACGATGTCTCCCCGCTGCGGCACGGCACCGAAACGGTACGCCAACTTATTTACGAGAACCCGGTCCCCGATCCTCAATCCCGGCTCCATCGATCCGCTGGGGATCTGGAACGGCCGCAGCACGAACGTGCTGAGCAACAGCAGGAACACCAGGCAGACCAGCAGGGTGAGGGTGATCCGGCCGCCCGGGACCAAGGAGCTGACACGCGCCACCAACGCGAAACGCGACCGGTCCTCCGGCCCTGCGGGTCCCGAGGTGGTCGTCTCGGAGCCGGAAGGGCGGGAGGAGCGGTCGCGCTCCGTGGGCTGTGCTTCGGTGTCCATCGGAGCCAGATGGTATCCGGCCCCGACGCGAACCCCGGAGAGCGCTCAGCTCTCGCGCTTCTCCTTGATCTTCGCGGCCTTGCCGCGCAGCTCGCGCAGGTAGTACAGCTTGGCGCGGCGGACGTCACCCTTGGTGACGAGCTCGATCTTCTCGACGATCGGGGTGTGCACCGGGAAGGTGCGCTCGACGCCGACGGAGAAGGAGACCTTGCGGACCGTGAAGGTCTCGCGCACGCCGGAGCCCTGGCGGCGGATCACGACGCCCTTGAACTGCTGCACACGGGAGCGGTTGCCCTCGATGACGCGGACGTGGACGTTGACCGTGTCGCCCGGGCGGAAGGCGGGGACGTCGCTGCGCAGCGACGCGGAGTCGACGGTGTCGAGCAGGTGAGACATGAGTCTGCTTTCCTCGCTGATGCCACAGGTCATCAACGGAAACTAGGTGTTTCGGATCAGGGGTGTGCGGGTCGGGGCGGACGTCGTCTCCCCCTGTGGCAGGGGCGCACGCCGGACGGACGCACAACAGCTGGCTATTCTTCCACGCCGTCGGTCCTGCGCCAAAATCGGCCGTACGGCTCCCCCGCCGGGTCGGGTGCCCAGCCCAGGATGGAGAGCATCTCGCGGTCCTTCTTGTCGAAGGCCTTGGGGTCGCAGCGCTCGATGAGGTCGGGCCGGTGGGCGGTGGTGCGCTTGAGGGCCTCGTCGCGGCGCCAGCGGGCGATCTTCCCGTGGTGGCCGCTGAGCAGCACGTCGGGGATGTCACGGCCGCGCCACTCGGGGGGCTTGGTGTAGACGGGCCCTTCGAGCAGGTTCGCCATGGCGCCGGGCGCGAAGGAGTCGTCCCGGTGGGATTCGGCGTTGCCCAGGACGCCGGGCAGCAGTCTCGCCACGGCTTCTGTGACGACGAGGACGGCCGCCTCGCCGCCGGCCAGGACGTAGTCGCCGATGGACACCTCGTACACCGGCATCCGGGTCGCGTACTCGTCGACGACGCGGCGGTCGATGCCCTCGTAGCGGGCCGGGGTGAAGATCAGCCAGGGGCGCTCGGAGAGGTGGACGGCGAGTTCCTGGGTGAAGGGCCGGCCGCTGGGCGTGGGAACGATGAGGGCGGGTGCCCGGGAGCCCGTCTCGTAGCCGTCGGCGAGGACGGAGTCCAGTGCGTCTCCCCACGGCTCGGTCTTCATGACCATGCCCGGGCCGCCGCCGTACGGGGTGTCGTCGACCGTGTTGTGCCGGTCGTAGGTCCAGGAACGCAGGTCGTGGACGTGCACATCGAGCTGTCCACGCGCGCGCGCCTTGCCGACGAGGGAGACGTTCAGCGGTTCCAGGTACTCGGGGAAGATCGTGACGACGTCGAGGCGCATTACGACTCTTCCTGGCCGGAGGCGTCGTCCCGGCTGGACGCGATCTCGGCACGGTCGTCGATCAGGCCCGGCGGCGGGGTGATGACGGCCTTCTGCTCCTCGAGGTCGATCTCGGCGACGATCTCCTCGACGAAGGGGATCATCACCTCGCTGCCGTCGGGGCGCTCCACGATGAACAGGTCCTGGGTGGGCAGGTGCGAGATCTCCGTGATCCTGCCGACCTCGGTGCCGTCCGCCGTGACCACATCGAGGTCGATGAGCTGATGGTCGTAGTACTCGTCCTCGCCCTCGGGCAGTTCCTCCGGGTCGATCTCGGCGATCAGGAGGGTGTTGCGCAGGGCCTCGGCGCCGGTTCGGTCGCTGACGCCCTCGAAGCGCAGCAGGAGGCGGCCGCTGTGGACGCGGCCCGTCTCGATGGTGAGCGGTCCCGCGGATGCGGGATCGGTGGTGAGTACGGCACCGGGGCCGAGCCTCAGTTCCGGCTCGTCGGTCCGCACCTCGACGGTGACCTCACCCTTGATGCCATGGGCACGGCCGATCCGTGCGACTACCAGCTGCACGTGTCCATTCTCCTGTCATACGACTACGGGCCGGGGACGGCCCTGTGGCCCTCCCCGGCCCGAGCCGGTGCTGCTGCGAAAGCTTCAGCGGACGTGGTCCACGTCGACGAGGTCGACACGGACGCCTCGACCGCCGATGGCGCCCACGACGGTACGCAGGGCGCGTGCGGTGCGGCCGTTGCGGCCGATCACCTTGCCGAGGTCGTCCGGGTGGACCCGGACCTCGAGCACGCGACCGCGACGCAGGTCGCGCGAGGCGACCTGCACATCGTCGGGGTTGTCGACGATGCCCTTCACGAGGTGCTCGAGAGCCTCCTCGAGCATGCTCAGGCCTCGGTCGAAGCGGACTCGGCGGCCTCGTCCTTCTTCTCAGCCTTCTTCTTCTGGGTGATCGCCTCACCCTTGCCCTCGTCGTCGCCGCCGATGGCCTCGAACGACGGGCGCGCGGCCTTCTCGGGCTGCGTCAGCAGCGGAGCCGGGGCGGGCTCGCCCTTGAACTTCTGCCAGTCGCCGGTCTTCTTGAGGATGGCCATCACGGGCTCGGTCGGCTGGGCGCCGACACCGAGCCAGTACGCCACGCGCTCGGCGTCGACCTCGATCACCGACGGGTTGTACGTCGGGTGGTACTTGCCGATCTCCTCGATGGCCCGGCCGTCACGGCGGGTACGGGAGTCGGCGACGACGATGCGGTAGTGAGGCGAACGGATCTTGCCCAGACGCTTCAGCTTGATCTTGACTGCCACGGGAGTGGGTTCTCCTGGATTTGACGTGGTTGGGCACGGCGAGAATGCCGCGTGGGGTTGCGGTACCCGAGTGCCCGATGGACGCGTCAGCCGGAGGCGAGAGGGTTCCTGTGCGGCTGTCGAGTACAGCTAGCCATTGTGCCACACCCGGCGGGTCGCTCCGGGCCGGGGGCAGGATCCGCTGCGCGGGCATGCCGACGGCGCACCCGGCGTGGGAGGTGCGGCACGTCCGGGTGCGCCATGGCCCGAGCTTTACGCCGAAGACCGGCAGCCACGAGATGCCGGTGCGGGGCGTCAGCTCGCTACCGCTCCGACGATGTCCGGGATCCGGAACGGCTTGCCGCAGCCGCCGCAGACGATCGGGGCCTGGGCGAGGACGGACGGGACGACCCGGACGTTGCGACCGCAGTCGCATACCGCCTTGACGCGGACACCGCCGCCGGAGGAGCCGTGCCGGGCGGCCGGACCCCGGAAGGTGCGGGACGTGTCGGAGGAGGTCGCGGCGGTGTGCGCCTTCAGGGCGCGCTGCAGACGCTCCATCGTCGGGCGGTAGCGGCGCTTCGCCTCAGGGGTGAGCGTGACCAGGGAGAAACCGCTGCTGGGATGCGGTTCCTCGGGGTGGTCCAGGCCCATCTCCTCGGCGATCGCGAGGAATCTGCGGTTGTGGTAGCGGCCGGCACGGGAGGTGTCGCGGACGCCGCGCGAGGCGGCGATGCCATGGACTGCCTCATGGAGCAGTCGCTCGAAGGAGAGCTCGTGACCGCACGCGGACGACGACTCCCCGATCAGGGACTCTGGCGCGGCAAGGTCGGGCAGCTCGGGGTGGTACCGCTGAATATCGGCCCACGCCTGTGCCAGCTCTGCGGCGAGTACAGGTGGTGTCTGTGTCGTGCTCACGTAATGACAACGAGCTGGGGTGCCCCAGTGTTCCGATTCCGGGCCATCCCAAATAATTTGCACGTACCCGTCAGTTGCCTCTGATGCGTCCCGACGAGGGCGGGTGCGCAGATCTGCGGATAAGCCTCGCAGCTCACCACAAGATGGTGCGTAGTCCCGCGTACGCCCCGGCGCGTAGAGCGCATCCGCGCGCCGAGGCGACAGAGGTGCGTGGATCCGCAAGAGACGTTTCGGTCGCTTGTGCCTCACTCAGTAAGCGCGTGCGACGACCGCGACGTTACCGGGTGCGTCGTCGGCGTCCGGCACCGACCCGTCCTCGGCGACCAGACACCGTACGGTCACCGCGTGATCGGCGAGCCCGGCCTCGCCCTGGGGGCCGAGCGCGGCCCACGGAATGCGCGCCCAGCCTCCCGCCGTGGCGGCCTCGACGGCCTCCGCCGGGGTCGAGACCTCGGTGGTCCGGGACTCTCGGCGCTCGCGGGACTGCCGGAGCAGCAGGGCTTGGTCCTCCTCGAGGATCTTCGGGAGCAGTTCGGCGAGGTCGTCCAGCGGCACCGGCTCCTTGCCGCCGGGGATGCGGCGGGCCAGCATCGCGGTGCCGTTCTCCAGGTCGCGCGGGCCGATCTCGATCCGGACCGGCACGCCCTTGAGCTCCCAGTCGACCGCGCGACGGCCGAAGGGGATGTCGGTGCGGTCGTCGACGTGAACGCGGACACCGGCCGCCTTCAGCCGGTCACCGAGCTCACGGACCCTGGCCAGAACCGCCTCGTCCCCCTTGATCGCGAGCACGACGGCCTGGATCTGCGCCAGCCGGGGCGGGACGCGCAGGCCGTTGTCGTCGCCGTGCATCATCACCAGGGCGCCGATCATGCGGGTCGTGGAACCCCAGGAGGTCTGCCAGACCAGCTCCTGCCGGCCGTCCTTGGACAGGTACCGGGTGTTGAAGGCCTTCGCGAAGTTCTGGCCCAGTTCGTGGCTCGTTGCCATCTGCAGAGCCTTGCCGTCGCCCATCATGCCTTCGAGGGTGAGGGTGTTGATCGCGCCGGCGAACCGCTCCCTGACGGTCTTGCGGCCGGGGACGACGTCCATCGCCAGGACGTTCAGCATGAAGTCCTCGTAGACCCGCCGGTGAATATGCGCGGCGAAGTCGCGCGCCTCGTCGTACGTGGCGTGCGCGGTGTGGCCCTCCTGCCAGAGGAACTCGGAGGTCCGCAGGAACAGGCGGGGCCGCAGTTCCCAGCGCACGACGTTCGCCCACTGGTTGATGAGCAGCGGCAGATCGCGGTAGCTCTGCACCCACTTCGAGAAGTACTCGTTGATGATCATCTCGGAGGTGGGCCGGACGACGGCGGGCTCTTCGAGCTCTTTGCCGCCGCCGTGGGTGACCACGGCGAGCTCGGGCGCGAAGCCCTCGACGTGGTCCGCCTCCCGGGCGAGGTAGGACTCGGGGATCAGCAGGGGGAAGTACGCGTTCTGGGTGCCCGTCTCCTTGATGCGGGCGTCCATCTCCGCCTGCATCCGCTCCCACAGCCCGTATCCGTACGGTCGGATGACCATGGTGCCGCGCACCGGCCCGTTGTCGGCGAGCTCCGCTTTGGTGATCAAGTCCTGGTACCAGCGCGGGAAATCGTCCGCCCGGGGGGTGAGAACAGGTGCCTTCGCCATGGCGAGATGGTACGGGCCCACGTTGCCGGAATGTGAAATCTCGCCATAGGCACATGACAACTCACAAGCCCTGCCGCATTCCACTGGACGACGGGTCGAGGGGGGAGTTTCCTGGCATACGGGGGTAGTGCGAGCGCACTGTCACGGGGGCCATGGAATCGGGCAAGAGGCAACTCTCGGCGGATTGGGGCGCTTACTTATGACACCTACGCTCGTGCGGCAGCACCTGCCTCACGCGGGGACCGCACCCCGCGTGGACCTGCGTGCACGCGCGCGTGACTGGTCCGAGATCCAGGAGCGGATGCTCGTACCGCTCTACGAGGCCGTCTACGAGCGACTGGACGTGGGACCCGCGACGCGGCTGCTCGGCCTCGGCTGCGGTTCCGGGCTCTCCCTGCTGATGGCCGCCGCCCGGGGAGCGGCGGTCACCGGTGTCGACGCTTCCCCCGAAAGAATGGCCCTGGCGCGGGAGCGGCTGCTCCCCGAGGCGGCGTCGGGGACGCATGCGCGTCCGGACGCGCGCCTGGTCGACGGCTCGCCCCGGGACACCGCGGAGCCGGGCGCTCCCGGCTACAGCCTGGTGACCGCCTTCGAGCCGATCGGGTGCCTGGCGGGCGACTCGGAGGGGCTGGCGGGAGCACTCGCGGAGGCGACGCCGCTCGCCCGGCGCGGCGCGGCCGTGGTGCTGGCGGGCTGGGGCCCGCCGGAGCGCTGCGCCACGGCGTCCGTGATGCGGGTGGCCACGAAGCTGGCGGAGCCGCAGCGCACCTCGGGCAGCTGGCGCCCCGCCCGCCGCGACGACCTGGAGGACGTCGCCCACCGGGCCGGGCTCAGGCCGGACGGGTCGGGGCGGGTGGCGTGCCCCTTCGGGTACGCCGACGTGGACAGCGCGGTACGCGGCCTGAAATCGACGGGTCTGTTCGACGCGGCGATGACGGCGACGGACCAGGCGCAGGTCGACAAGGAGCTGACCGAGGCCCTGCATCCGCACCGGCGACAGGACGGGACGGTGTGGATGCCGAACGTGTTCCGGTACCTGATCGCCCGGACACCCTGACCACAGCGCTCCCGATGCAGGTGTGAATGGTGTGAAGAAAACACCAAGGTGAGTTCTTGGTTCCACCAAGTGGATCATGAACGCTTCATGTGATCCACCGCTCGGGGGACCTACACATCTGCATACAGGAGTTGCTGTGCCGCACCACCAGACCGCGCTGCGCCTCATCGCGCCCGTCGCCGTCCTCGCCCTGACGCTCACCGCCTGCGGGGGCGGCGACGACACCGCCGACGCGAAGAGCACGGGCACCGCCCAGGCCAAGGCCTCGCCGTCGCCGGAGCCCGCCTCCGGCGGCGAGATGGAGGCCGGCGAGAGCGCCACGGGCAAGGTCGCCGAGGACCCGGGCGCGGTCACCTACGAGGTCCTGGCGCAGAAGGTCGAGGTGGGCACCGAGGCCGAGGCGGCCAAGGCCGTCTCCGAGCCGGACAAGGTCAAGGGCAAGGCGCTGGCCGTGGCGTACGTGAAGTACACGCACAAGAGCGGGCCCGCCCTCACCGAGGGCTCCGACGTGCACGACGGCACGACGGTCTTCGCCGACGGACAGCGCGGCTCGGTCCTCATCGGCGCGTCCGAGGACGCCGCCGGCTGCGAGGACCCGTACGACGTCGAGAGCTGGAAGCAGGGCGAGAGCCATGTCTTCTGCGAGACGTACGTGGTCCCGGCGAACGCCAAGAGCGTCGAGGTCCGCTGGTCCGAGGAGGACGGCGAGCCGTACGTCTGGAAGTTCCCGAACGGCTGACCGGCCAAGCACCGGCACACCACTGAGGGCGCCCCCTCCTAAGAGAAGGGGGCGCCCTCAGTGCCGTTCGGACGGGCCGTCAGCCCATGAACTTCTTGAACTCATCGGGCAGTTCGAAGTCCTTGCCGCCCTGCTGCGGCAGCCCGAAGGCGCTGCCGCCCTCGGCCGCGGCGGCCCGGCGGGCGGCCTCCTCCTGCTCCTGCTGCTTGCGCTTCATCGGGTTGCCGGAGCGCTGCTTGCCCTTGGCCTGCTTCTGCTTCTTCTTCGTCCGGCCGGGGCCGCCGCCCATGCCGGGCATCCCCGGCATCCCGGGCATGCCGCCGCCCTGGGCCATGCGGGACATCATCTTGCGCGCCTCGAAGAACCGCTCGACGAGGTTCTTGACCGCGCTGACCTCGACGCCGGAGCCCTTGGCGATGCGTGCGCGGCGCGAGCCGTTGATGATCGTCGGCTCCTGGCGCTCGGCCGGGGTCATCGACTTGATGATGGCGGCCGTGCGGTCGACGTCCCGCTCGTCGAGGTTGTTGATCTGGTCCTTCATCTGGCCCATGCCAGGCAGCATGCCGAGCAGCTTGGAGATGGAGCCCATCTTGCGGACCTGCTCCATCTGGGCCAGGAAGTCGTCCAGGGTGAAGTCCTGGCCCTTCTTGGACGCCAGCTTGGAGGCCATCTTCTCGGCCTCTTCCTGGCTGAACGTCTTCTCCGCCTGCTCGATCAGGGTGAGCAGGTCACCCATGTCGAGGATGCGGGAGGCCATCCGGTCAGGGTGGAACGCGTCGAAGTCGTCGAGCTTCTCGCCGTTCGAGGCGAACATGATCGGCTTGCCGGTGATCTGCCGGATCGACAGGGCCGCGCCACCGCGGGCGTCACCGTCCAGCTTGGAGAGCACCACGCCGTCGAAGCCCACACCGTCGCGGAAGGCCTCGGCGGTGTTGACGGCGTCCTGGCCGATCATCGCGTCGACGACGAACAGGATCTCGTCCGGGGAGACCGCGTCGCGGATGTCCGCGGCCTGCTGCATCATCTCCTGGTCGATGCCGAGGCGGCCGGCGGTGTCCACGATCACGATGTCGTGGACCTTCGACTTGGCGTGCTCGATGGAGTCCTTGGCGACCTTGACCGGGTCACCGACGCCGTTGCCCGGCTCGGGGGCGTAGACCGAGACACCGGCGCGCTCGGCGACGACGCTGAGCTGGTTCACGGCGTTGGGGCGCTGGAGGTCACAGGCGACCAGCAGCGGCGAGTGGCCCTGCTCCTTCAGCCAGCGGCCGAGCTTGCCCGCGAGGGTGGTCTTACCGGCACCCTGCAGACCCGCCAGCATGATCACGGTGGGCGGCTGCTTGGCGAAGCGCAGACGCCGGGTCTCGCCGCCGAGGATGGTGACCAGTTCCTCGTTGACGATCTTGAGGACCTGCTGGGCGGGATTCAGCGCCTTGCTGACCTCGGCGCCGAGGGCGCGCTCCTTGACGTTCTTGATGAACGCCCGGACGACAGGAAGCGCCACGTCCGCCTCGAGCAGCGCGATCCGGATCTCGCGCGCCGTGGCGTCGATGTCCGCCTCGGAGAGCCGTCCCTTGCCGCGCAGGTTCTTGAAGGTCGCTGAGAGGCGATCGGAAAGAGTATCGAACACGGCGCTCGCGGTCCTCGGGGTCGGTGGCTACAGGGAATCGCCCTCCAGGGTATCCCGGCGTGACAAGTCGCCGGGTCGGCCTCACCCCCGCAGTGTCTCCTCCAGCTTCCGCGCCACCGCCGCCGCCTCGTCCCCGGGCAGCGGCGCGCCTTCCGGACCGGTCACGTAGAAGGCGTCGACGGCGTTGGCGCCCAGCGTCGAGACGTGGGCGCTGCGGACCTGCACGTTCGCGTCCTCCAGGGCGCGGCCGATGCGGAACAGCAGGCCCGGGGCGTCCTGGGAGCGGACCTCGATGACCGTGGCCAGCCGGGAGGCGGCCGGGTGGACCGACACCCGGGCCGCGGGGGCGATCACGCCCCGGCGGCGCGGATAGGCCGCGTCCCGTTCGGCGAGGCGGCCGGCGATGTCCAGTGAGCCGTCCAGGGCCCTGACGAGGTCCGAGCGCAGCCGGGCGGCCTGCGGCAGCGAGCCGTACTCGGCCGCGACGCGCCAGTCCAGCAGCAGGACGGAACCGTCCACGCCGTCCGGGAGGTGCAGGGAGCGCAGCTCCGCGGTGCGCACGGTCAGCCGGTGCATGGCGAGGACACCGGCCACCGCGGGCAGCACCCCGGGCTGGTCGGGTACGGCGATGAGCAGCTCCACGCCGAGCGGCTCGGGGTCGCCGGACGGCTCCTGCCCGGCGGGCGGCTCGGTCTGGGCCCGCAGCGACAGCACCGGGCTGCCCGTCGCCGCCGCCTCCAGGGCGAGCCGCTCCTGCTCGGCGGTCGGCGCGGCCTCCTCGGGGTCGTCCGGGGCGTCGCCGGCGAGCACCGCCGAGACCCGTTTGACCAGGTCGGCGACGAGCGAGCCGCGCCAGGACGACCAGGCGGCCGGGCCGGTGGCGAGGGCGTCCGCCTCGGTGAGCGCGTGCAGCAGCTCCAGGGTGCCCTCGGAGCCGACGGCCTCGGCGACGGAGCGCACGGTGGCCGGGTCCTCCAGGTCGCGCCGGGTCGCGGTGTCGATGAGTGTGAGGTGGTGCCGTACGAGGGTGGCGATGACGGTCACGTCGTGGCGGTCGAAGCCGATACGGGTGGCCACGTCCTTGGCGATGATCTCGCCCGCCACGGAGTGGTCGCCGGGCCAGCCCTTGCCGATGTCGTGCAGCAGCGCGGCGACCAGCAGCAGGTCGGGGCGGCTGACCCGGCGGGTGAACTCGGAGGCGCGCACCGCGGTCTCGATGAGGTGCCGGTCGACGGTCCACAGGTGCACGGCGTTGCGCTGCGGGCGGCAGCGGACCCGCTCCCAGTCGGGCAGCAGCCGGGTGATCAGCCCTTCCGCCTCCAGCGCCTCCCAGACGTCGATGGTGGGGCGGCCGGAGCCGAGCAGGGTGACGAGCTGCTCACGGGCCTCGGCGGGCCAGGGCGTGGGCAGCGGGCGCACGGTGGCCGCCAGTCGCCGTACGGCGTGCAGGGAGAGCGGGAGTCCGGCCTGCGCGGCGGCGGCCGCGGCACGCAACGGCAGCACGGGGTCGCGCTCGGGGCGCGCGGCACGGGCGAGCACCACCTCGCCGTCCTGCTCCACCACTCCCTCGGCCAGCGGAGAGCGCTCGGCCGTCGGTTTCCCGCCGCCCAGGGCGCGCCCGCCGCCCAGCATGGCGCGCAGCCGGGGCCGCACGGCGCGCGACCGCAGGACGCGCCCCACCTCGCGCCAGGTGACATCACTGGCGTACGAGACGACCCGGGCCGCCTCGTACACCTGCCGCAGCAGGGTGTCCGCGTCGAGCAGGCCCAGCTCGGCGGCCACCTGGTCCTGCTCCTGGAGGGCGAGCCGGTCGGTGGCCCGCCCGGTGGCCAGGTGCAGGGCGTCCCGGACGTCCAGGAGCCGGCGCCGGGCGTCGGCCAAGCCTTCGCGCGGGGCGTCGGCGAGCCAGGAGGCGGCGACGGCGCGCAGCGCGGTGGCGTCGCGCAGTCCGCCGCGGGCCTCCTTCAGGTCGGGTTCCAGCAGGTACTGCAGCTCGCCCTGGCGCTCGGCGCGTTCGGCGCACAGTTCCTGGAGTTCGGGGAGGCGTTTGGGGGCCTGGTTGCGCCAGTCGGCCAGGACCGCCGTGCGCAGCGATGAGGTGAGGCCGAGGTCGCCGGCGATGTGCCGGGCGTCGAGCAGTCCGAGCTGGACCTTGAGGTCCTCGCCGGCGGTCTTGCGGGCCTCGGCCGGTGTGCGGACGGAGTGGTCGAGGTCCAGGCCCAGGTCCCAGACGGGGTACCAGAGCCGGTCGGCGAGGGCGGCGACGGCCTTGGCGTCACTGCCGTCGTGCAGCAGGAGGAGGTCGAGGTCGCTGCGCGGGGACAGCTCGCCGCGCCCGTAGCCGCCGACGGCGACCAGGGAAGCGCCGCGCAGCCCCTCGGCGCCCGCCGCGAACAGGCCGGTGAGCCAGTCGTCCGTGAGGTCGGCCAGGGCCGCACGGCGCGGCGGCCCGGACCGCGCCTCCTCGGTGAGGAGACGCAGCCGGGCCGCCGCGTAGCCGCTGGGTCCCGAGTCCTCTGCTTCCTTCTGCACGTCCGTACCCGTCACCCAGCGACTCCTGTTCCGTTGCCTGCCTCGAGGGTCTTCAGAGCGCGTCGGGGCCGCGCTCGCCGGTCCGGACCCGTACGGCCGTGTCGACCGGGATCGACCAGACCTTGCCGTCACCGATCTTGCCGGTGCGGGCCGCCTTGACCACGACGTCGATCAGCTGCTCGGCGTCGTCGTCCTCGACCAGGACCTCGATGCGGATCTTGGGGACCAGGTCGACGGTGTACTCGGCGCCCCGGTAGACCTCGGTGTGGCCCCTCTGACGACCGTAGCCGCTGGCCTCGGTGACCGTCAGACCGTGTACGCCGAAGGCCTGCAGGGCCTCCTTGATCTCGTCGAGCCGGTGCGGCTTCACGACGGCGGTGATGAGCTTCATGCGTCCACCTTCTTGCTCGCGGCTGCGGCGACGGGGGCCGTGACGGCCGTCTTGGCGGCGCCGCCACCGGCGCCGCTGAAGTCGTATGCGGTCTCGGCGTGCTCGGCCTGGTCGATGCCGGCCACCTCGTCGTCCTCGGTGACCCGCATGCCCATGGTCTTGTCGAGGATGAAGGCGAGGACCGCGGAGACGATCAGGGAGTAGGCGAGCACCGCGAAGACACCGGCGCACTGCTTCCAGAACTGGGTCAGGCCGCCGCCGTAGAAGAGGCCCTCGACGGTGGACTGGCCCTTGCCGCTGGCGAAGAGGCCGATCAGCAGGGAGCCGAGGACACCGCCGACCAGGTGGACGCCGACGACGTCCAGGGAGTCGTCGTAGCCGAACTTGTACTTCAGGCCGACGGCCATGGCGCACAGCACACCGGCGATCGCACCGACGGCGATGGCGCCGAGCGGGGTGACCGCGCCACCGGCCGGGGTGATGGCGACCAGGCCGGCGACCGCGCCGGAGGCGGCGCCCAGCGTGGTGAACGCGCCGTGGCGGATCTTCTCGTAGATGAGCCAGGCCAGCATGGCGGCGGCGGTGGCGACCTGCGTGTTGACGAACATCAGCGCGCCCACGCCGTCGTCGTTGCCGAGCCAGGAGCCGGCGTTGAAGCCGAACCAGCCGAACCACAGCAGACCGGCGCCGAGCATGACCAGCGGCAGGCTGTGCGGGCGCATCGGGTCCTTCTTGAAGCCGACGCGCTTGCCGATGACGAGGATCACGCCGAGCGCCGCGGCACCCGCGTTGATGTGCACCGCCGTACCACCGGCGAAGTCGATGACGCCCAGCTCGAAGGCCCAGCCGCCGGCGCCCCAGACCCAGTGCGCGACCGGGAAGTAGACGACCGTGGCCCACAGGGCGATGAACAGCGCCCAGGCGCTGAACTTCACGCGGTCCGCGAGGGCACCGCTGATCAGGGCGGGGGTGATGATCGCGAACATCAGCTGGAAGACCAGGAACACGAACACCGGGATGGTGTAGCCGGGCCACAGCTCCGTCAGGCCGATGTTGCCGAGGCCGACCCAGTCGGAGTTCCAGCCGATGAGGCTGCCGGAGTCGGTGCCGAACGCCATGGAGAAGCCGTACAGCACCCACAGGATGGTGACGATCCCGAGGCTGATGAAGCTCATCATCAGCATGTTCAGGGTGCTCTTGACGCGGACCATGCCTCCGTAGAAGAAGGCCAGGCCCGGCGTCATGAGCATCACCAGGGCGGAACAGATGAGCATGAACCCTGTGTTCGCGGCAGACAGCTTGGGCGCTTCTGCGGCAAGGGTGATGGCTGGTGCCATCGGCGTCTCCTCGTCATTGGTACGGCCCCGTGCGGGCGAAGCCTCGAGCGGAATGAGGGGTGGGCCGGTTATGCGCCACGAGATTGGCGCAGCGCGGTTTCGGTCGAAGCCCCTCGTTGTTTCGCGACCGTGACGAAGGCGCGTTCTGTGTTACGCGTCGATGAACTGCCCGCCTGCGGGCGAGCCGATCGTTATCGTGGCGCAACCTTCGGCTTTCAGGGAGCCGTGGGCGCACAGACCGGCCGCGGTCGGCCTTCCGATGACCTGGCATGGGGGAGCCGAGTCGGGCAGTTCGGGAGGGCCGGCCGCGGCCGGGGTTCAGGAGGTCGGACGGCTTCTCAGACCGCCTCGGCGGTCTCGGGCAGTTCCGCCGCGAGCCGCTCGGTGAGGTCGACGACCGCGCCGAGGTCGCCGAATTCACGGGCGGCGGTGTCGACCGTCTTCCGGATGCGGGTGTTGACGCGCTCGGAGCGGACCTTCTTGGCGACCTGCATGGCCTCGGTGGCGAATACCGTGCTCCGCTCGGGCTCGCCCTGGAGGAGGTGCACCGTGGCCATGCCGATCAGGTTCAGTGCGTACGAACGCTGGTGCTCGCCGTCCTCGGCGAAGAGCTTCACCGCCCGGTTCATCAGCGGCTCGGCCAGCGAGGCGTACGTGGGACTGCGGCCGGCGACGTAGGCCAGGTCGCGGTAGGAGTGGGAGTTCTCGCCGTGCAGCTCGGCCTCGGAGAAGAAGCGGATCCAGTCGGGGTCCGGCTCGTCCCACTCGTCGGCCTCGGAGAAGGTGTCCTCGGCCATCCGCACCGCCCGCTTGCACTTGCCGGGCTGCCCCATGTTGGCGTAGGCGCGGGCCTCCATCGCATACAGCATCGACTGGGTGCGCGGGCTGGCGCAGTCGCGGCTTCCGTACTGCGCGAGGTGGATCAGCTCCAGCGCGTCGTCGGGCCGGCCGAGGTGGATCATCTGGCGGCTCATGCTGGACAGCACGTACGAGCCGAGCGGCCGGTCGCCCGCCTCCTTGGCGGCGTGCAGCGCGAGGACGAAGTACTTCTGCGCGGTCGGCTGGAGCCCGATGTCGTACGACATCCAGCCGGCCAGCTCGGCGAGTTCGGCGGCGACCTTGAACAGGCGGCGGGTGGTGGACTCCGGCTGGGGCTCCTGGAGGAGGTCGGTCACCTCGTGCAGCTGGCCGACGACCGCCTTGCGGCGCAGGCCGCCGCCGCACTGGGCGTCCCACTGCCGGAACATCACCGTCGTGGACTCCAGGAGGTCCAGCTCGGGCCGGGAGAGCCGGCCGCGGGCGCGACCGGCGCCGCCCGCGGGCTCGGGCTCGGAGCGCGGTGCCGGCGGCGAGGGGACGAGCCAGCGCTGCATGGGCTCGATGAGGGCCGGGCCCGCGGAGAGGGCCAGCGAGCTCCCGAGGAAGCCGCGCCGCGCCAGCATGAGGTCGCTGCGCGAGAACTCGCTGAGCAGGGCCACGGTCTGCGGGCCCGTCCAGGGCAGGTCGACGCCGGTGGCGGAGGGCGACTGGCGCGCGGTGCGCAGACCCAGGTCCTCGACGGAGACGACGACGCCGAAGCGCTCGGAGAACAGCTCGGACAGGATCCTGGGGATCGGCTCGCGGGGGTTCTCGCCGTCGAGCCAGCGGCGCACCCGCGAGGTGTCCGTGGAGATGTGGTTGGCGCCCAGCTGCCGTGCCCTGCGGTTGACCTGGCGGGCGAGCTCGCCCTTGGACCAGCCGCTGCGCACGAACCAGGAGGTGAGCAGCTCGTTGGGGCGCTTGTCAGCGTGCGTCGCGCTCGCAGCGTTCGTCCCGCTTCCGCCGTTGCCGCTCACTGGAACGCCCCCATCCCTGAGACCACTTGTCGCCGAGTGCGCCAAGCCCTATCAGCATGCCGGTTCGTACGGCCGTCCGTCCGGCCCTTGTCACCCTTCGAACGGAATGACGACTTGCCTCCGGCATACCCACGAGCGCAAGCACCCCCAGGGCTCGTGCACACAGAGTAATCCTACGATCACCCGCCCAGCCACGGCCCACACGGAAACGCCACCATTCGCCACCCCTTCGAATGAACTCACGTACGCCTGGGCGCGATTCACTTGACACAACACAACCAGTAGTGGGTGCAGCGATGCACTTGGGGGCGCGCGTCGCTGGGCACGCCACCCCGGGCGCATCCGGGCGCCGAGTGGGCGGGCCGCCATCGGGAAGGCGGAAACAGAGAGTCACACACTGCGTCCGCTGCGTAACCACCGGGCGCCGGACCCGTTGGAGGGGGCATGGGCTTCACGATCGGCATCAACCGTGGCATGCGCGACATCCGGTCCGGCTCACGCCGCCGCCGCACGTCGGACGGCACGGCCGTGGCCGAGTACACCGGACTGTGGGGCTGGGACGTGGTGCCGGGCGCCCGGGCCTCGGCGGGCGCCTGCTCCTGCGGCCGCAGCGACTGCCCCGCGCCGGGCGCGCACCCGCTCGATTTCGCGCCGCTGCTCGCGGCCGGCGCGACGCTGGACGCCGTGACCGAGACATGGGGCGAGTTCCCCGGCGCCTCGGTGATGCTGCCGGTCGGCCGGGCCTTCGACGTCATCGAGGTGGCCGAGCCCGCCGGCTGCCGCGCGCTGGCCCGGCTGGAGCGCATGGGCCTGCCCGTCGGCCCGGTCGCCGCGACCCCGGACGGCCGCGCGCACTTCTTCGTCGCCCCCGGCGCCGCCGCCGATCTCCCCGGCCTGCTGTACCGCATGGGCTGGGACGACCCGGACTCCCTCGACCTGCGGGGCCTCGGCCCGGGCGCGTACATCACGGCACCGCCCTCCGACCGCGGCGGCCTGGGCCCGGTGCGCTGGCTGCGCTCCCCCGCCCTGGACTCGGCGTCCCGGCCGCCGGAGGCCCGCCTGGTGCTCGGCACGCTGGCGTACGTGGCACACCGGTCGCGGGCGTAGGCGCGGGCGAGGCCACAGAGCGAAGCGCCCGGCCCCGACTGCACCTCGGGGGCGGGCGCTTCTCGCGCAGGTACGGTTCTTCGCAGGTCGTGCCGCGGCTGGTGCCGAGCTCACTCCCCGATAAGGGCGTCAACGAACGCCTCCGGCTCGAACGGCGCCAGGTCGTCCGCGCCCTCGCCCAGCCCGACGAGCTTGACGGGGACGCCCAGCTCGCGCTGGACCGCGACCACGATGCCGCCCTTGGCCGTGCCGTCGAGCTTGGTGAGCACGATGCCGGTGATGTCGACGACCTCGGAGAAGACCCGGGCCTGCACCAGGCCGTTCTGGCCGGTGGTGGCGTCCAGGACGAGCAGCACCTCGTCGACCGGGGCCTGCTTCTCCACGACCCGCTTGACCTTGCCGAGCTCGTCCATGAGTCCGGTCTTGGTGTGCAGACGGCCGGCGGTGTCGATGAGCACGACGTTCGCACCCATCTCCTTGCCCTCCTTGACCGCGTCGAAGGCCACGGAGGCCGGGTCGCCGCCCTCCGGCCCGCGCACCGTGTGTGCGCCGACGCGCTCGCCCCAGGTCTGGAGCTGATCGGCGGCGGCGGCGCGGAAGGTGTCGGCGGCGCCGAGCACGACGCTCTGGCCGTCGGCCACCAGGACGCGGGCGAGCTTGCCGGTGGTGGTGGTCTTTCCGGTGCCGTTGACGCCGACGACCATGACGATGCCCGGCTTGCGGTCCTCCGGCTCGGTCTTGACCACGCGGTCCATGTCGCGGCCGACCAGCGTGACCAGTTCCTCGCGGAGCAGGGTGCGCAGTTCCTCGGGGGTGCGGGTGCCGAGCACCTTCACACGTTCACGCAGCCGGTCGACCAGTTCCTGGGTGGGCTGCACGCCGACGTCCGCGGTGAGCAGCGTGTCCTCGATCTCCTCCCAGGTGTCCTCGTCGAGGTGCTCGCGCGACAGCAGGGTGAGCAGCCCCTTGCCGAGGGCGTTCTGCGAGCGGGAGAGCCGGGTCCGCAGCCGGACCAGGCGGCCGGCGGTGGGTTCCGGGATCTCGATCTCGGGAGCTTCGGCGGGCGGCTCCTCGACTACGACCGGAGCCGAGCCGTCCGGGAGATCCACCTCCTCGATGGTGCGCCGCGGTTCGTCCTGCGGCGTTTCGGCCTCGTCGCCGACGTGCGGCTCGGCCGGTGGGGCGGTGATGTCGGGCGCTGCGGGCGGGGGCGGGGGCAGCTGCTTCTTGCGCCGGCTGCCGACGATGAGCCCGCCGAGCGCGCCGAGCACGACCACGGCGATGACTACAGCAAGGATGACGATGTCCATAACGGGTCCAGTATCAGTCATGGGGCCCCGGGTCACCCCGCTCGCACCGCCCCGCCGGGCCGGGCGCCGCCGGATCTCCACACCCCTGGATGTCTGACGCTGCGTCAGCTAACGTCCCCCCGGACACCCGCCCGGCGGAGGGAGACGCCCCATGCCCGTCACGGTCGCACGCTTCAACCTCGTCGCTCCCGGGGCGACGCCCGCCGAGCTCGGTGCCCGCTACCGGGCGGCCCTGGAGATGGCCGCGTACGCCGACGACCGGGGTGTGAGCACCGTGCAGACCGAGGAACACCACGGGGCGGACAACAACTGGCTGCCGTCGCCGTTCGCCTTCGCTGGGGCCGTCTTCGGTGCGACCCGGCGTGTCGCGGTGACCGTGTCGGCGATCATCGGCCCGTTGCACGACCCGCTGCGGCTGGCCGAGGAGATCGCCGTGCTGGACCTGCTGAGCGGCGGGCGGCTGGTGACGGTCGCCGGAATCGGGTACCGGCCCGAGGAGTACGAGCAGTTCGGGGTGGACTTCGCCCGGCGCGGGAGACTCCAGGACGAGCTGCTGGAGACCCTGCCGGCGGCCTGGACGGGCGAGCCCTTCTCCTACCGGGGCCGCACGGTCCGTGTCACCCCGCGTCCCTGCACCGAACCGCACCCGCTGCTCCTGGTCGGCGGCTCGTCCCGGGCAGCGGCCCGCCGCGCCGCCCGGCTCGGACTGCCGTTCTTCCCCAGCGCGCATCTGCCGGAGCTGGAGACGTACTACAAGGAGCTGCTCGTCGAGTACGGCACCGAGGGCTGGGTGATGATGCCCGCCGCCGAGACGCCCCTGCTGCACGTGGCGGAGGATCCGGACCGGGCCTGGGCGCAGTACGGGCGGCACTTTCTGCACGAGGCCCGGACGTACGCCTCCTGGCAGCCGGGCGGGATGCGCTCGGCGGTGAAATCGGCCGCGGCGACGGTCGAGGAGCTGCGCGCGGAGGGCGTGTACCGGATTCTCACCCCGGAGGCGTGCGTGGCGCTGGGGCTGCAGTCCTACGTCCTGCATCCGCTGGCGGGCGGGATGCCGGTGGAGGAGGGGTGGCGGAGCCTGCAGCTGTTCTGCGAGCGGGTGCTGCCGCGGCTGGGGAGCTGACGAGCGCGGACAACCGGTGGTCGGACGCGGCTTCGGGGTGATCCGCTGACGACGACCTGGAGATCGAGGCCCTCGTCCGGTGAACGACGGACCGCCGCCCCGGCTCGGGCAGTGGCCGAACCGGGGCGGCGGCGGGTTACGGGGAGAGGGGCAGCGGGGACTTGGCCCCTTCTCCCCGAGTCGGGGGCGGGGCTAGCCCATCTCCTCCAGGGCCTTGCCCTTCGTCTCCTTGACGAACTTCAGGACGAACGGGATCGAGAGCGCGGCGAACGCGGTGTAGATCACGTAGGTCGCGGAGAGGTTCCAGTCGGCCAGCGACGGGAAGCTCGCGGTGATGGCCCAGTTGGCGATCCACTGCGCGGCGGCGGCCACACCCAGGGCGGCGGCGCGGATCCGGTTCGGGAACATCTCGCCGAGCATGACCCAGACGACCACACCCCAGGACAGGGCGAAGAAGAGGACGAAGACGTGCGCGGCGATCAGGGCGATCCAGCCCTGCGTGGCCGGCAGCTTGCCGTCGACGAGGTGGTAGGAGAACGCCCAGGCCTCCAGCGCCAGGCCGACGACCATGCCGACCGAGCCGATGATCGCGAGCGGCCGGCGGCCGATGCGGTCGACGAAGATCATCGCGATGACGGTGCCGACGATGTTGATGATCGACGTGGTGAAGGAGTAGAAGAACGAGTCGGCGGGGTCGACGCCGACCGACTGCCACAGCGTCGCGGAGTAGTAGAACGCGACGTTGATGCCGACGAACTGCTGGAAGACCGACAGGCCGATGCCGATCCAGACGATCGGCTTGAAGAAGAAGCCGCCGCCGAGCAGGTCCTTGAAGCTCGCCTTGTGCTCGCTCTTCATGGCGCCCTCGATCTCGGCGACACGGGCGTTCAGGTCGACGTCCTTGCCCTCGACCTCGGCGAGGATCTCCCGGGCGCGCTCGTGCTTGCCGACGGAGATGAGGAAGCGCGGGGACTCGGGGATGGCGAAGGAGAGCAGGCCGTAGAGAACGGCCGGGACGACCATGACGCCGAGCATGACCTGCCAGGCCTCAAGCCCCATCAGCTTGCCGCGCTGGTCACCGTCGGCGGCGTTCAGCAGACCCCAGTTGACCAGCTGCGACACGGCGATGCCGATGACGATCGCGGCCTGCTGGAAGGAGCCGAGCCGGCCGCGGTAGGCGGGCGGGGCGACCTCGGCGATGTAGGCCGGGCCGATCACGGAGGCCATGCCGATGGCGAAGCCGCCGACGACACGCCAGAAGGCGAGGTCCCACAGCGCGAAGGGCAGCGCGGAGCCGACGGCGCTGACGGTGAAGAGGGCCGCGGCGATCTGCATGCACCGGATGCGGCCGATGCGGTCGGCTATGCGGCCGGCGGTCGCGGCGCCCACGGCGCAGCCGATGAGGGCGATGGCGATGACCTGGGCGAGGGCCGCGGAGCCTACGTCGTAGCGGTCACGGATGGCCTCGACGGCGCCGTTGATCACGGAACTGTCATAGCCGAAGAGGAAACCGCCCATCGCTGCTGCCGCCGCGATGAAGATGACGTGCCCGAGATGATCGGGGTGAGCCGTCCGGGCTCCTGACTTGGGTGCCTGCGCTGTGCTGGTCACGTGTACTCCTCGGGCCACCGGCAACGCTGCCGGAGGGGATCAGCCCTTCGAGGTGCCACCTGAAGGTACCTGAAGGTAAAAGGAACGTTGCCGAGACTATGCCTTCAAGTTTCGAAGTCAATAGGTGAGCGACTGTGAACCTGAGGCAGGCGTGTGGGGGCAATGTGTTCAAGTGTTGAAGTCATGAAGAGGCGCAGGTAGGGCCGGTGTAGCGTGCACGCATTCAGCGGAGGCGCTGGCTGATGACCTTCGACACACCGTCGCCCTGCATGGAGACGCCGTACAGCGCGTCGGCGACCTCCATCGTGCGCTTCTGGTGGGTGATCACGATCAGCTGGGAGGCTTCCTGGAGCTCCTGCATGATCCGGATGAGCCGCTGGAGGTTGGTGTCGTCGAGCGCGGCCTCGACCTCGTCCATGACGTAGAACGGGCTCGGCCGTGCCTTGAAGATCGACACGAGCATCGCGACCGCGGTCAGCGACCGCTCCCCGCCCGAGAGCAGCGACAGCCTCTTGACCTTCTTGCCCGGCGGACGCGCCTCGACATCCACGCCCGTGGTGAGCATGTTGTCGGGGTCGGTCAGGATCAGCCGCCCCTCACCCCCCGGGAACAGACGGGAGAACACGCCCTCGAACTCCCGGGCGGTGTCCCGGTAGGCCTCGGTGAAGACCTGCTCGACCCGCTCATCGACCTCCTTCACCACCTGCAGGAGGTCGGCCCGCGTCTTCTTCAGGTCCTCGAGCTGCTCGCTGAGGAACTGGTGGCGTTCCTCCAGCGCCGCGAACTCCTCCAGCGCGAGCGGGTTCACCTTGCCGAGCTGCTGGTAGGCCCGCTCGGCGGCCTTGAGGCGCTTCTCCTGCTCGGCCCGGAGATACGGCCTGGGCCGGTTGCGCGGGTGCTCCGGGTCCTCCGGCAGCTCCTCGCCCTCGGCGGGGGGCGAGGGCGGCACGAGCTGGTGCGGTCCGTACTCCGCCACCAGTCCGGCCGGTTCGACACCCAGCTCCTCCAGCGCCTTGGTCTCCAGCTGCTCGATGCGCAGCCGCTTCTCGGCGCCGAGTACCTCGCCACGGTGGACCGAATCCGTCAACTTGTCGAGCTCGCCCTTGAGATCACGCCCCTCGGTGCGGGCACGGGCGAGTTCCTGCTCGCGCCGCGCCTTCGCGGCCTCGGCGGCGGTGCGCTCCTCGTCGGCGCGGGCCAGGGAGACCTCGACGTACGCGAGCAGCTGCCGGGCACCGGCGCCGACGGCCTCGGCGACGGCCGCCTCGTGCCGCAGCCGGGCCCGCCGCTGCTCGGCACGCGCGCGTGCCTCGCGCTCCGCGCGGGCGGCCCGGTCCAGGGAGTCGGCCCGCCCGGCCAGTCCCTTGACCCGTTCCTCGTGCGTACGGGCCTGGAGCCGGGCCTCCATCTCGGTCTGGCGCGCGTTGGCACCGTCGGCGGCGAGCCGGTCCCGTGCGGAGGTGTCGGGCTCCTCCTCGATCGGCATCTCCTCGGCGACGGCGAGCCGCTCGGCGAGTTCCTCGACCTCCTGGAGCGCCTTGTCCAGGGCGTCCTGCGCCCGGGCCGCCGCGGCGGCGGACCGCTCGGCCTCCCCCGCCGCGCCTCGCGCCTGCCCCGCGAGGCGGCCGAGCTGCTGGGCGACGGCCGACTTCTCCCGGTCGCCGGCCCGGCGCCGCTCCCCCAGCTCCTCGACCAGGGCGGCACATTCTTTGCGCCGCGCCACGGCCGAGTCCTGCGCCTCGGTGAGTTCCTCGCAGCGGACGGCCAGCTCCTCCAGCTCGGCGGCGGCCTCGTCGACGGATGCCTGGACTTCGAGGAGGCTGGGTGCGCCGGCGGAGCCGCCGTGGGCGAAGTGGGCGCCCAACAGGTCGCCCTCGGCGGTGACCGCGGTGAGGCGGGGGTGGCTGTATACGAGGTCTTCGGCGTCTTCGAGGGTGCTGACGACGACGATGCCGTGGAGCAGCCGGCGGACGGCCGGCATGAGGTCGGTGGGGCCGCGCACCAGGTCTGCGGCGTAGGTGTGACGGGGGTCTGCGGCGTCGTTGTGGCTGGTCGCGCCGTTGCCCGCCCCCCTGAGGGCGTCGTCTCCTGCCAGGAGCAAGGTGGCCCTGCCCCCGTCCTGTTTGCGGAGGAGTCGGATCGCGTCGGCCGCGGATGCCGGGGACGTGACGGCGATGGCGTCCGCCGCCACCCCGAACGCCGCGGCCAGCGCGACCTCGTGGCCCGGGGTCACCGTCAGGAGTTCGGCCGCCGGTCCGAGCAGGCCGGAGAGGCGGTCCTTCGCCGCGAGCAGTGCCCCGGTGCCGTCCTTGCGGCGCAGGCCGAGTGCCAGGGCCTCGTGGCGGGCCTGGGTGGCGGCGCGTTTCCGCTCCGCCGCCGTGGCCTCCTCGCGGGCCGCCGTGAGGGCGGCCTCGGCCTCGGCCAGCTGCTGCTTCGCCTCCTCGTGCCGCTCGGAGAGTTCCGCGTCGCCGGCGTCCAGGCCGTCGACCTCGGCCTTGAGGGTCTCGTACTCCTCCTGGGCGGCGGCGGCACGTTCCTGCGCCTCGTCGCGGGCGGCGGCCAGGCGTTCGATCTCGGCCTGGGCGGAGGCCGCTCGGGAGCGGGCGGCGTTGACCTGGCCGCTGAGGCGGGCCAGGCCCTCACGCCGGTCGGCGATGGCACGGGCGACGTCCTTCAGGCGCCGTTCCTCCTCGGTGAGCGCGCGCTCCAGCTCGGCGCGGTGGGCGACCGTGTCCTCCAAGGCGCGTTCGGCCGCCTCCAGGGCCGCCTCCAGCTCGGCCTCCTGCTCACGGATCCGGGCGGCCTCACGCTCCATGTCCTCCGGGTCGCGGCCGCGCCGCTCCTCGGGAGGCGCCGAGGTGGCGCTCTTCACGCGGGCGTCGGCCAGTGAGATCGTGCCGCGCACGCGCTCGGCGAGCTGGGAGAGCTCGTACCAGGTCTGCTGGGCGCGCTGGAGGCGCGGCGTGAGCCGGCGGACCTCGTCCTCGAGGAGGGCCTCACGCTGGAGCGCCTTGCGCAGCTCCTGCTCGGCGGACTCCTTGCGTTCCTTCAGCGCGGCCTCGTCGGCGACCTCGGCCTCGAGAGCCTCCCGGAGCCGCACGAGGTCGTCGGCCAGGAGGCGCAGGCGGGCGTCGCGCAGGTCGGCCTGGATGACGGCGGCCCGTCGTGCCACCGCCGCCTGGCGGCCCAGCGGCTTCAGCTGCCGGCGCAGTTCGTCCGTCAGGTCCTGTACGCGCGCGAGGTTGGCCTGCATCGCGTCCAGCTTGCGCAGCGCCTTCTCCTTGCGCTTGCGGTGCTTGAGGACGCCTGCGGCCTCTTCGATGAAGGCGCGTCGGCCCATGGGGTCGGCGTGCAGCACGGAGTCGAGCTGGCCCTGCCCGACGATCACGTGCATCTCGCGGCCGATGCCGGAGTCCGAGAGGAGTTCCTGGATGTCGAGGAGGCGGCAGGTGTCGCCGTTGATCTGGTATTCGCTGCCGCCGTTGCGGAACATGATCCGCGTGATGGTGACCTCGGCGTACTCGATGGGCAGGGCCCCGTCGGAGTTGTCGATGGTCAGGGACACCTCGGCGCGGCCCAGCGGGGGGCGGCCGGTGGTGCCGGCGAAGATGACGTCCTCCATCTTGCCGCCGCGTAGCGACTTGGCGCCCTGCTCGCCCATGACCCAGCTGAGCGCGTCGACGACGTTGGACTTGCCCGAGCCGTTCGGTCCGACGACGCACGTGATCCCCGGCTCGAACCGAAGGGTGGTCGCCGAGGCGAACGACTTGAACCCGCGGAGGGTCAGGGCCTTGAGGTGCACGCCGCCGGACTCTACCGCCCGGGTGTGTCTCACTCCATGAACCCGCGGTTTCGCCGCTGAACGCGCAGGGCACATCAGACGTTAAAGACGGTGAAAGGATGCGGGGGAAAGAAAGAAGGGACGCCGACAGGGCGTCCCTTGCACTTCTGACAACCAGGCGGTTGTGACGGGCGGCCCAACCACTGCTGTGCTGTTGTGGAGCGGTGCAGTGATCAGGTGAGCGCAGGCTCCGCCTGGTGTGCGTCAACGCTCTCCATGATCCTGTCGTGAGAAGCGGCAGCCGTCAGCGCCTCGTTCTCCGCCTGGATTCGTCCGAGCTCGGATTCCAGGTCCTGGACGCGCTGCTGGAGCCGTCGCATCTCGGCGAGGAGTCGCGGGTCGGAGCCGCCGACGTAACCGAGAAGCGCCTTTGCCATGATGGATGGTCCTCCACAATGCGTGACCGACCGCTGCGGTGTGGGTCGTGAGGGATTCGCACCCGCAGTCTTGGCAGGGCCTGGAGTTGTACTGCCGTTCAGCCATGCCAAACAGCTAAGGTGCGCGGGGCTTTCAGCGTCTCACCAAAAAGTTTGACGGTCAACACGATCACGCCCCGTATTGGGGGGCGGCCCGGGCACGCGCGGCCTGGAACGGCCGTACTACGGCTTCTGCGGGGCCCTCAGGGCGTGTCGATCATCCTTGCGCGCGGAGCGCGGCAAGGCAAGCGGTTCTGGCAATCACCAGCAAGTTTCCTTTCCGGACGGCTCTCGGCACGCCGCCCGGAGGCCGCCTCGAGAGCCGCCCTGCGGGCGTGATCAACGGATGGCGAAGCCGTCGTAGCCGCCGCGCGGTGTGTCCCAGATCTCGGTGACGCCGTCCACGCGGCCGGGCGTGTCGTCACCCTGGAGCCACTCCAGCAGCCCCTCGCAACACTCACGTCCGCCCTCGGCGACCACCTGGACGCGTCCGTCGCCCAAATTGAGAGCAAAGCCACTCAGGCCGCCGATCTCCAATGCCTTGGCCCGCGTGAACCAGCGGAAACCCACACCTTGGACGCGTCCACGCACCCAGGCGACCAGTCGCACATCCTCGCTCATGACTGCAACCTAACCGTCCAAACTCTCTCCGGGCACTTCCTCCACTTGCGCCATGCGGTACCGTCCCCCCTCAACGAATCTCATATGAAACTCACACGATCGGGTGAGTTTGGTGTTGATCTCGAGGACGAGTCGACCGCCAGGACGAGGAAGGCCAGGACATGGGACGCCACCGACGCTCCGACGCCGGCCGCGCCGCCACGGGCCGCGCCACGGGCATCACCCACGCCGACGGCTTCGCGGAGGGCCACGATCCGCTGTACCCCACCGCGGACGACGCTCCGACGATGGGCATCGCGCCCTATCTGAACCCGGAGGCGTACGCCGGCAGCTACGCGAAGACCGAGGCCTACCTGTTCGGGGATGAGGCGTCCGCCGCGGCAGGCCGCTACGACGACACGGCTGTCTTCGCGAGCGACGGATTCGCGAGCGACGGTTTCGCGAGCGACGGCTTCACGCCCGACGGCGGCGTCCGGCGCGCCGGTTCGCACCGCCGCCGCAAGAAGGCCGCCCGGCCGATGCGCACCGGGCTGCTCGGCGTCTCCGCCGCCGTCGCCCTCGGCACGGTCGCGGTCGCCACGGGTGCGGTGCCGGGCCTCGACAACTACAAGCTCGGCGGGGGCGGCGGGGCCGACAAGGTCCAGGCCGGGGACACGCCGACGAACACCCCGGTCGAGCAGGGCGGCACCGCCGGCACCGCCGACAGCCGGGACGAGACGTCCACCAGCCGGGACGCCGAGCGCTCCGGCACACCGTCGCCGTCCGCCTCGAAGACCTCGGCCGCGCCGACGAAGACGCCGGAGAAGCCCGAGAAGACGCCGGAGAAGACGCCGGAGAAGAAGAAGCCGGCGGCCACTCCGAGCGAGAAGCCGGACACCACGCCCTCCCGTACGGCCACGAAGGCTCCGAGGACGCCCAGCGCCTCCGCCGCCCTGTCCCGTGAGTCCGCCGCCGCGGCCCAGGTGCTCAGCCTCGTGAACGAGGAGCGGGCCAAGGTGGGCTGCCGCCCGGTCGCCGCCAACAGCGCTCTCACGGACCTGGCCCAGAGCTACAGCGAGGACATGGCGGCGCGCGGCTTCTTCGACCACACCGACCCGGACGGCCGCACCCCCTGGGACCGGGCCGAGAAGGCCGGGATATCCAACCTCGGCGGCGAGAACATCGCCCGCGGCCAGGCGGACGCCGCGGCCGTGATGGACGCCTGGATGAACAGCCCCGGCCACCGCGCCAACATACTGAACTGCGACTTCAAGACGCTGGGCGTAGGGGTCGAGCTCGGCTCCGGCGGCCCCTGGTGGACGCAGAACTTCGGTTACTGAGCCCGGCTGACGACGCTCAGGCGGCGGCCAGGCCCTTGAGGAACACCCTGGCCGTCTCCGCCACGCGGCGGCCCAGCTGTTCGGCCGTGGCGATGTCGGCCTTGTGGACGGCGTCCGGACCCTCGTCGGCGTTGGTCTGAGCGGCCGCGCCCAGGAAGACGCCGAGACGGTTCAGGTCGTGCTCGGAGCCGGTGCTGCTGTTCCAGCCCGGGAGCAGACCGAGACTGACCCAGTGCATGCCGAGCTGCGCGGCGAGGATCTGGAAGTACTGCAGGGTGTGCAGCTTGTCGCCACTCTTGGACGCGGAGTTGGTGAAGCCCGCGGCCAGCTTGTCCTTCCAGGCCTGGGTGGCCCAGCGCTTCGAGGTGGCCTCCGCGAAGACGTGGAAGGCGCCGGACGCGGTGCCCATGTAGGTCGGCGAGCCGAACACGATGGCGTCCGAGCGGTCGAGGACCGCCCACTGCTCCTCGGTGATCTCGTCGACCTTGATCAGATGCACCTCGGCCCCGGCCTCGACGGCACCGGCACGGACGGCCTCCGCGATCACGGCGGTGTGGCCGTAGCCGGAGTGGTAGGCCAGGGAGACGACAGGGGTGGTCACGTGAGAACTCCTCGAAGCAGGCAGGTCGCTGATGATGACCAAAGGAAAGCACTAACTTTCGGTTAGTGCAACCTGTTGGTTAGCGCTGCGCTGGCGTACGCTGGGCGTATGACCACCACCGAGGGGCTCACGGAGGGCCTCGAAGACCTCCCGTTCAACGTGTTCGCCAAGGCCTGCCCGTCACGCGGCACGCTGGAGCACGTCACGGGCCGCTGGGGCGGCCTCGCGCTCGGCGCCCTGTACGAGGGTTCGCTGCGCTTCAACGAGCTGCGCCGCCGCGTCGACGGGGTCAGCGAGAAGATGCTGTCCCAGACGCTGCACGCCCTGGAACGCGACGGCCTGGTCCACCGCGAGGCCCAGCCGACCAATCCGCCCCGCGTGGACTACGAACTGACGCCGCTCGGGCGGGAAGTGGCCGAGCGGCTTCTCGCCCTGATCCACTTCGTGGAGGGGAGCATGGGGCAGGTGCTCGCCGCGCGCGAGCGGTACGACTCCGCTAGGGCGTGATCCTGGGCGGCCGCTGGCACTTCGGGCAGTAGTAGCTCGACCGGTTCATCCAGGGCCGCCGCCGCATGGGGGTGGCGCAGCGCCGGCAGGGCAGCCCCTCACGGCCGTACGCGTCGAGCGACCGGTCGAAGTAGCCCGACTCGCCGTTGACGTTGACGTACAGGCTGTCGAAGCTGGTGCCGCCCACCGCGAGGGCCGCATTCATCACGTCCCTCACATGCCCCAGCAGCATGAGGGTGCGGGGGCGGGTGAAGGTCGCGGTCGGGCGTTCGTAGTGGATGCGGGCGCGCCAGAGGGCCTCGTCCGCGTAGATGTTGCCGACCCCGCTGATCAGTGACTGATCGAGCAGGGCCCGCTTGATCGTGGACCGCTTGCGGCGCAGCGCCCGGTGGAAGGCCTCGTCGTCGAAGAGCTCGTCGAGCGGGTCGCGGGCGATGTGCGCGATGACGTCCGGCAGGCCGTCGGGGGTGTTGTCGTGCAGCGAGAGGCCACCGAAGGTGCGCTGGTCGACGAAGCGGAGTTCGGTGTCCAGGGCGTCGGTGAAGCGGACGCGGATGCGCAGGTGCTTCTCGTCCGGCGCGGTGTGCGGCTGTACCAGGAGCTGGCCGCTCATGCCGAGGTGGGCCAGGATCGACTGGTCCGTGTCCTCCAGGGGCAGCCAGAGGTACTTGCCGCGCCGGCTGGGGACGCCGATGCGGTGGCCCTTCAGACGGTGTGCGAAGTCGTCGGCGCCCGCGAGATGCCGGCGTACCGCGCGCGGGTGCAGCACTTCGGCCTCGGCGACGGTCCGGTGGGCGACCCACCGCTCGAGACCGCGCCGGACGACCTCGACCTCGGGCAACTCGGGCATGGGCTCCCCCGTCACGGACCTGTGGATGACGCGAGCGCCCGCCCCGGGCAGGGGCGGGCGCTCGGGTGCGCTGTGCGTGCCGCCCGGCGAGGGCGGCGGCGGTCAGCCGCCGACGCTGCCGTCGGTGACCGTCTGGGCGGCCTGAGCAGCTGCCGTCTGCGTCGCCTCGGCGTCCTTCGCCGCCTTGGCGCGCTCGTCCGCCGCGGCCCGGATGGACCGCCACGCGGACTCGGCGGCCTGCTGCTCCGCCTCCTTCTTGCTGCGGCCGGTGCCGGTGCCGTACGAGACGCCTCCGACGCGGGCGGCAGCAGTGAAGGTCTTCTCGTGGTCGGGGCCGGTCTCCGTGACCAGGTACTCGGGGACACCGAGCCCCTCGGTCGCGGTGAGCTCCTGGAGACTGGTCTTCCAGTCCAGGCCGGCTCCGAGGTTCGAGGACTTCTCGATCAGGGGGTCGAACAGGCGGTGCACGAGCTCCGCCGCCGAGTCCAGTCCCTGGTCCAGGTAGACCGCGCCGATCACCGCTTCGAGGGTGTCGGCGAGGATGGACGCCTTGTCCCGGCCGCCCGTGCCCTCTTCACCCCGGCCGAGCCGGATGAAGGAGCCCAGGTCGAGCCCGCGGCCCACCTCGGCGAGCGCACGCGAGTTCACCACCGCGGCCCGCAGCTTGGCCAGTTGGCCTTCTGGCAGGTCGGGGTGGGTGCGGTACAGCGTGTCCGTGACCACGAGGCCGAGGACGGAGTCCCCGAGGAACTCCAGGCGCTCGTTGGTCGGCAGACCGCCGTTCTCGTATGCGTACGACCGGTGGGTCAGTGCGCGCACCAGAAGGGCGGACTCGAGCTTGTACCCGAGCCGCCCTTCCAGAAGCGTGTGGGACGAGGCCTGGTTGTCCGCCGGAGCACTCCCGCTCACACGGGAAGACTTGTTCTTGGGCGTGGACACAGTGCCTCTCACCAGCCGCTCAGACCTCGAGGACCTGGCGCTTGTTGTAGGTGCCGCACGACGGGCACGCGATGTGCTGCTGCTTGGGCTCGTGGCAGCGCTCGCACGCAACCAGGGTGGGGACCGCAGCCTTCCACTGCGACCGGCGGTGGCGCGTGTTGCTGCGCGACATCTTCCGCTTCGGAACAGCCACGGCTACTTCTCCTGCTTCTCGTCGACGCCCGCTTCCGCGTCAGCGCCGCTCATCTCGTCCTTCTCGCCGTCCTTCATGGTGCCGGCGAGTCCCTGCAATGCCGCCCAACGGATGTCGACGGCGTCATGGTGGTGGTCCGGGTCGTCCGCCAGCCGCGCGCCGCACTCGGCGCACAGCCCGGGGCAGTCTTCCCGGCACACCGGCTGCATCGGCAGTGCGAGCACCACCGCATCACGCAGCACGGGCTCGAGGTCGAACAAGCCGTCCTCGAGGAAGAGCCTGTCCTCGTCGTCCTCGGCGTCGTCGCCCGGTTCCGCGATCACGCGGCCCCGGTCGTCGGCGTCAGGGTACGAGAACATCTCCTGGAACTCCGCTTCGAGTTCTTGCTCGAGCGGCTCCAGACACCTTACGCACTCCCCTTCGGCCGCGGCACGGGCGGTGCCTGTGACGAGCACCCCTTCCATGACCGACTCCAGGCGGAGTTCGAGCTCCACCGGGGCGCCTTCCGGCACTCCGATGACTCCCTTGATACCGAGGTCCTTGGGAGCGTCGACCGAGCGGGTCAGGCGCTGCAGCGCACCAGGCCGCCGGCCCAGCTCGTGCGTGTCGAACACGAGGGGGTTGCGGTGGTCGAGGCGGGCGTTCAGGGCCATTCCAACTTTCGGTCTGCTGAGCTAAGGGGCGCTGCCCCTTGTTGTTCCCGGGCAGCGTTGATCGCGGACGTACGCGCGACCGAAGAGCCAGGATACTGGACCTTTCGCTCTCGTCCCAATCCGGGGCTCAGCCCTGGCCGCGGCCCTGCTCGTAGGCCCGCAACTGCTCGGCGCTGATCATGCCGGTGTCGAAGAGACTCGTCTCGTCGAGGGCGTAATCCTGCTGGGCGTGGTGGCCCTGCTGCGGCTGCTGCTGGACCTGGTTCGGGTCGTAGGCGGCCTGCTGGGGGTCGTAGCCCTGGAAGGGGGCACCTCCCGCCGGAGCGTAGCCGGGGGTGGGGGCATAGGGATCGGCGTGCTGGTAGCCGTAGGGGTCCTGCTGGGCGGCGTAGGCCTGCTGCGGGTAGCCGCCGTACGGATCGGGCTGCTGTGCGGGGTCGCCTCCCGCGGGGGCGTAGCCGGGGGCGGGGGCGTACGCCGGCTGCGGCTGTCCGTAGTCCCGCTGCTGGGCGGACTGCCCGGCCGCGGGCTTCTGGTCGGCGAGGGCGGCCAGGTCGGCGAGGTAGTCGGCGTCGCTGGAGTGCTGGACGGTGCTCGCGTCGTCGGCGAGGGAGCCGAGGTCGTCGGTGGCGATCCGGCCGTGCAGCTTCTGCCGGCCGCGGCCGACGGCCTCCAGGGTCTTGGCGAGGACCGCCTCGAAGGCGCCGAGCTTGACGTCGACGTACTCGTCGGCGCTGCGGCGCTGGGTCTCCGGGTCGTGGCTGCGCTCGGGGGCGTCCTCGTCCTCGTACCCCTGCTCGTCGGTGCCGGGGCCGGTGCCCAGCAGCTTCTCGCGGCCGCGGCCGACGGAGCCCAGGGTCTTGGTGAGGACGACCTCGAAGTTGGCGAGCTTGGAGTCGACGTACTCGTCGGCCTCGGCGCGGATCTCCTCGGCCTCCTGGCGGGCCTCGGCGAGGATCCGGTCGGCCTCGGCCTGGGAGCGGCGGGCGACCTCGGTGCCGGAGATCAGCGAGCCGCGCTCGGCGTGCGCGCTCTCGATGATCTGCTGGGCCTCGTGGCGGGCCTGCTCGACCATCTGCTCGCGGCCGCCGATCAGCTCCTGGGCCTGGGCGAGGGAGTCGGGCAGGGCCGCGCGCACCTCCTCCAGCATCGCGAGCAGGTCGGCGCGGTTGACCACGCACGAGGCCGACATGGGCATGGACCGGGCGCCGGAGACCGCGGAGACGATCTCGTCGAGCTTCTTCTGCACGTCCACCGTGTGCTCGCCACTCTCTACAGATGCGTTGGAGACGGACGGGACGACTGTACGGCCATGGGGTCCACGCCGAACACCGGGTGACGGGCAGTCAGGCACCGAAGGGACGCCAGGGGCCGGTTCAGTCCTTCCTCAGGCGCTCGGTGAGCTCGTCGAGGACCTCGGCCGGGACCAGGTGGGAGACATCGCCGCCCCAGGTCGCGACCTCCTTGACCAGGGAGGACGACAGGAAGCTGTAGGTGGGGTTGGTGGGGATGAAGAGGGTCTCCACGCCCGAGAGGCCGTTGTTCATCTGGGCCATCTGCAGCTCGTAGTCGAAGTCGCTGACCGCGCGCAGGCCCTTGACGATGGCGGGGATGTCGCGCTGCTTGCAGAAGTCGACGAGCAGGCCGTGGAAGGCCTCCACGCGGACGTTGCCGTACTCGGCGGTGACCCGGCGGATCAGGTCGATCCGCTCCTCGATCTCGAACAGGCCCTTCTTGGCCTGGTTGATCATCACCGCGACGTAGACCTCGTCGTACAGCCTGGAGGCGCGGGAGATGATGTCGAGGTGTCCGTTGGTGATCGGGTCGAACGACCCGGGACATACGGCGCGGCGCACTTGTGATCCCTCGCTCTCCGGTCCGGTCATCGTGCGTCTTCGCACGTAGAGGCGGCGCGACCGTACCAAAACGTTCCCTCGCCGTAGCGACGGGCCCGGAGGGGTTCGAAACCCTCGGGCCACCGGAATTCACCGCCTCTGGTGCTGCGCTCCACGGTGACGAGGGCTTCCTCGGCGAGCCAGCCTTCGGTGCGGAGTGTGAGGAGGATCTCCCGAAGATCGTCGTCCGTGACGGCGTAGGGCGGGTCGAGGAAGACGAGGTCGTACGGGTCGCCGGGGGGTGTGGTGCGGATGATCTGTTCGGCTTTGCCCGCTCTGACCTCTGCGCCGGGAAGGCCGAGGTTCTTGACGTTCCCGCGGACCGTGCGGACGGCCTTGGCGTCGGCTTCCACGAGGAGGGTGTGACCGGCGCCGCGGGACAGGGCCTCCAGGCCGACGGCTCCCGATCCGGCGTAGAGGTCGAGGACGCGTTCGCCGTCCAGGGGGCCGCCGAGGAGGGATTGCCAGGTGGAGAAGAGGCCTTCGCGTGCGCGGTCGGAGGTGGGGCGAGTTCCGGTGCCGGGGGGTACGGCGAGTCGACGTCCGCCGGCCGTGCCGGCGATCACGCGGGTCATCTTCGATCCTTGGTTGTGGGCGGGTTCAGGTTCATTGTGGCTGGTCGCGCAGTTCCCCGCGCCCCCTTGAGGACGACAACCATCAGCCCTTTTCCAGGTACTGCTCCCTTTCCTCGTCCAAGAGGGCGTCGAGAGCCGTACGCAGTGCGGGCAGGTGGGCCAGGTCCGGGTCGGTCGCCACCACAGCCGTCGCCTCCTCCCGTGCCTCCGCGATGATCTCCTCGTCCTCGATGACGGCCAGGACCTTCAGGGAGGTCCTGGCGCCCGACTGGGCCTGTCCCAGGACGTCGCCCTCGCGGCGTTGTTCCAGGTCGATGCGGGAGAGTTCGAAGCCGTCGAGGGTGGAGGCGACCGCGCCCAGGCGCTGGCGGGCCGGGCTCGCCTCGGGCATCTCGGTGACCAGGAGACAGAGGCCGGGGGCCGAACCACGGCCCACACGGCCGCGCAGCTGGTGGAGCTGGGAGACGCCGAAGCGGTCGGCGTCCATGATCACCATGGCGGTGGCGTTGGGGACGTTGACGCCGACCTCGATGACCGTCGTGGCGACCAGGACATGGGTGTCGCCGGCGGCGAAGCGGCGCATGACGGCGTCCTTGTCGTCGGGATGCATCCTGCCGTGGAGCACTTCGACCCGCAGGCCCTTGAGGGGGCCCTTGACCAGCTGATCGGCCACGTCCAGGACGGCGAGGGGCGGGCGCTTCTCCGCCTCGTCCTCCGGGGACTTCTTCTTCGCGGACTTCTTCGGGTCGTCCTCCTCGTCACCGATGCGGGGGCAGACCACGTAGGCCTGGTGGCCGTTCTCCACCTCCTCGCGGACCCTTTCCCACGCCCGGGACAGGAAGTGGGGCTTGTCGGCGGCCGGGACCACATGGCTGGCGATCGGGGAGCGGCCGGCCGGCAACTGGTCGAGGACGGAGGTCTCCAGGTCCCCGAAGACGGTCATGGCGACGGTGCGCGGGATGGGTGTGGCGGTCATGACCAGCAGATGCGGGGGTTGTTTGCCCTTGCCGCGCAGGGCGTCGCGCTGCTCGACGCCGAAGCGGTGCTGCTCGTCGACCACGACCAGGCCCAGGTCGTGGAACTGCACCTTGTCCTCGATCAGCGCGTGGGTGCCGATGACGATGCCGGCCTCGCCGGTGGTGAGGTCGAGCAGGGCGTGCCGCCGGGCGGCCGCCCCCATGGAGCCGGTGAGCAGCACGACCTTGGTGGCCTGCTCGGCCCCGCCCAGCATGCCGCCCTCGGCCAGCTCGCCCATCATCTCGACGACGGAACGGTGGTGCTGCTGCGCGAGCACTTCGGTGGGCGCGAGCATGGCGGCCTGCCCGCCCGCGTCGACCACGGCGAGCATGGCGCGCAGGGCGACCAGGGTTTTTCCGGATCCGACCTCCCCCTGCAACAGCCGGTGCATCGGGTGGTCCGTGGCCAGGTCGTCGAAGATCTCCCGGGAGACGCGCTGCTGGCCGTCCGTGAGAGTGAAGGGGAGGCGGGCGTCGAAGGCGGTGAGGAGGCCGTCCGGGGCGGGTTTGCGGGGGACCGCGGGGAGTTGGGCGTCGGCGTGCCGGCGGCGGGCCAGGGCGACCTGGAGGACGAAGGCCTCGTCCCACTTGAGGCGGGAACGGGCGTCCTCGATGTCCGCCTTGGTGTGCGGGCGGTGGATCTTGAGGAGGGCTTCGGGGAGCGGGACCAGGCCGCGTCCCTGGCGCAGGGAGTCCGGGAGCGGGTCGACGGCCTCCTGGGCGGTGGGCAGGACCGTCTGGATCGCCTTGCCGATCTTCCAGGACTCAAGCTTGGCGGTGGCGGGGTAGATCGGGATCAGGGCGCCCGCCCATGCCTCGACGGACTCCGCCGGATCGTCGTCGGTACCGCGCAGCAACTCGTAAGCCGGGTGGGCGAGTTGGAGACGGCGGTTGAAGACGGAGACCTTGCCCGCGAACATCGCGCGGGTGCCCGGCAGGAGTTCCTTGTGGGGCTTGTGGACGCCTGCGCCGAAGAAGACCAGTTGCAGCCGGCCGCTGCCGTCCGTGATCGTGACCTCAAGGCGCTGGCCCTTGCCGCGCGGGGCCTTGGCGGAGGCGAACGTGTGCAGGCGGGCGTCGGCGACCTGCGCGACCACCGTGACGTGCTCGTCCATGGGGAGGTCGGCGAGGTGGGTGAGCTGGCCGCGCTCCTCGTATCTGCGCGGGTAGTGGTGCAGGAGGTCGCCGACGGTGAGCAGGCCGAGGTGCTCGGCCATCACCTTCGCGGTGGCGGGGCCGAGCACCGACTTCAGCGGTTGTCGCAGGGGTTCTTCCAGTGCGGGCACGAGATCCATTGCACACCACGCCACTGACATCGGCTTCCAGGCCCGCGGCCGGATCGCCGTAAAGATCCCGGAAACCCCTGGTCAGGCGGCTCACCAGGGCCTTAGGATGACGCGCTCCCGGCCCTCCTCGCGGTCACCGCCCCACCGGGACCGCCCGACCCCGCGCCGTCGCGAGTCCCCCACCGGCGCCGTGATGATGGACTCCCAGAGCTCACAGCCCTCCCAGGCACCCCATTCGCCCCCGTCACCTCATACGTTCCAGGTCGACCTGCGTGGTCTGGTGGACCTGCTCTCCCACCACCTCTACTCCAGCCCCAAGGTGTATCTGCGCGAGCTGCTGCAGAACGCCGTGGACGCCGTCACGGCCAGACTGGTGGACGAGCCGGACGCCCCTGCCCGGGTCCGGCTGCATGCCGAGGGCGGTGCCCTGCGCGTCGAGGACACCGGCGTGGGGCTCACCGAGGCGGACGTGCACAGCCTGCTGGCCACCATCGGGCGCAGCTCCAAGCGGGCCGAGGGGCTCGAAGAGGCGCGGTCCGACTTCCTCGGGCAGTTCGGCATCGGGCTGCTGGCCTGTTTCGTCGTCGCCGAGCGGATCCGGGTCGTCAGCCGCAGCGCCCGTACGCCCGGGGCGCCGCCGGTGGAGTGGACGGCGTGCGACGACGGTTCGTACACCGTGCGGACGCTGCCGGACGCCGAGCGGCCCGATCCTGGCACGACCGTGCATCTGGTGGCCCGGGCGGGTGCCGCGGAGTGGCTCGCGCCCGAGCGGATCGAGGCGCTGGCCCGGGACTTCGGGTCGCTGCTGCCGTACGACGTCCGGGTCGGCGACGAGGCGGTCACCGACCTTCCGGCGCCCTGGGACCGGCCTTACCCGGGCCCGGCCGCACGCCGCGTCGCCCTCGCCCGGCACTGCCACGACCTGTTCGGCTTCACCCCACTGGACACGATCGACCTGTCCGTCCCGCTGGCCGGCATCCGCGGGGTGGCGTACGTGCTGCCGTCGGCCGTGAGCCCGGCCCAGCGCGCCGGTCACCGCGTGCACCTCAAGGGCATGCTGCTGACCGAGCGGGCCGAACAGCTGCTGCCCGACTGGGCGTTCTTCGTGCGCTGCGTCCTCGACACGGACAGTCTGCGGCCCACGGCGTCGCGCGAGTCGCTGTACGAGGACGAGACGCTGGCCGGTGTGCGGGAGGCGCTGGGCGAGCGGATCCGGGCCTGGCTGACGGGGCTGGCGGCCGGTGATCCGGACCGGCTGGCCGCGTTCCTGTCGGTGCACCACCTGGGTGTGAAGTCGCTGGCCCGGCACGACCGGGAGATGCTGCGCACGATGCTGCCGTGGCTGCCGTTCGAGACGACCGACGGGCGGCTGTCCCTGGAGGAGTTCACGCAGCGGCACCCGGTGGTGCACTTCACGCGGACCGTCGAGGAGTACCGGCAGGTCGCGCCGATCGCGTCCGCGCAGGGCATCGGCGTCGTCAACGGCGGCTACACGTACGACAGCGAGCTGGTGGAGGCGCTGCCGTCGGTACGGCCGGGGACCGTGGTCGCCGAGCTGGACGCGGAGACGGTGACCGCGCATCTGGACGCCGTCGACCCGGCCGAGGAGCTGGCCCTCTCCGGCTTCCTGGCGGCGGCCCGGGCCCGGCTCGACCCGCTGGGCTGTGACGTGGTCCTGCGGGCCTTCCACCCGCTCTCCGTGCCCGCGTTGCACCTCGACGACCGGGACGCCCGGCACGAGCAGGCCCGGGCGGACGCCGAGGAGCGGGCCGACGACCTGTGGGCGGGCATCCTCGGCTCCCTGCGCGGCAGCGCACCCCGAGCGCGACTGGTGCTCAACCACCTCAACCCGCTGGTCCGGAGAATCAGCGCGCTGCCCGACCCGGAGCTGATCGGCACCGCCACGGAGTCGCTCTACGGGCAGGCGCTGCTGATGGCGCAGCGACCGCTCAGGCCGGCCGACTCGGCGCTGCTCAACCGCGCGTTCATCGGCCTCCTGGAGTGGGCCACGCACAGTGAGGACGGTCAGGCATGACGGAGATCACGGACTTCGACGCCCTGCGCGAGGCGATGGCGGAGAACTCCGGGCAGCCGGAGGGGCCGGCCCGCAACGCCCGCGCCGAGGAGCTGCTGACGGCGGCCGAGAAGCTGGGCGTCCCGCTCGCCGTGATCGAGGCACTCGGCCACCAGCTGAAGGTCTACAACTACAGCTCCGAGAAGGGGAAGATGTTCGTCCCCTTCGCGCGGCTGCTGCGGATGTGGGACGAGCGGCCCGAGGACTTCGACGAATACGAGACGCACTCGCTGCACTGGGTCTTCAAGTGGGTCTCGGCCGGCATGCTGGACCAACCGCACATCCCGCTCGCGTCGATCGAGAAGTGGCTCGGCGAGATGGAGCACCGCTACCGGCTCGCCGGGCACTCCGAACGGGCCGTGCGCAGCGCCGAACACAGTGTGGCCGCGCATGTCGGGGACGTGGCGCGGGCCGAGCGGGCCTACGCCGCGTGGCTGGCCGCCGACCGGGACACCATGGCGGACTGCCACGCCTGCGAGTTGCACGGGCAGGGCTGGTGGCAGGCGGAACTGGGGCGGGACGCCGAGGCGCTCCGGTTGTGGCGGCCGGTGCTGGAGGGCGAGTACACCTGCGCCCACGAGCCCCACACGGCCTTCGCGTCCTCGCTGGTGCCGCTGCTGCGACTGGGGCGCCTGGACGAGGCCCGGGCCAACCACCTGCGGGGCCTCCGGCTCGTCCGCGCGATGGAGAGCATGCGCGGTGCGTACGCGGAGCACGTGGAGTTCTGCGCGCTGACCGGCAACGAGGCCCGGGGCCTGGAGCTGCTCGCGGAGCGGCCTGCGTACTTCACCGACGACGGGCATCCGCAGAGCAGGCTGGACTTCCTGAGCGTGGTGGCCCTGCTCATGGACCGGCTGACCGGGCTCGGGCTGGGCGAGCGGCAGGTGCCGGGTCCGGCCGGACGGGAGTGGACCGCCCGGGAACTCGCCGCGCACGCGCGCGGGGAGGCCCTCGCGCTGGCGGCGCGCTTCGACGAGCGCAACGGCACGGCGTACGTGAGCGAGCGGGCACGCGCGCGCATGGCGCGGCAACCGCTCGCGGAACGGCTGCCGCTGGGCGTGCGGTCGGTACGCCCGTCTCCCCCGCCCGTTGCCCACGCCGCTCCGGTCCGCGCCACCGGGCAGTCCGATCTGCCCGCCCTGCTGGCCGAGGCACGGCGGCTGTCGGACAGCCTGCGGCCGAACGCCGTGGAGGCGTGGGCGGCGGCCGCCGAGGCCGCCGAAGGCGCCGAGCTGGACCCGCGCGACCGTGCCGAGATGGCCGACCACGAGGCGATGTCCCTCGGCCCCGAGGGCACTGGGCTCTTCGAGCGGGCCGCAGACCTCTACGCCGAGGCGGGCGACCCGGGCGAGGCTCTCGCCGCACGCGCGCGCGGGGCGTACGTCCGCGCGCTCGGGGGTGACGTGGACGGCGCCGTCGCGGCAGTGGCGGGCCTGTACGACGAGGTCCTCGCGCTGTACGCCGCGGAGGGCACGGGGATGCGGCAGACGGCGTCCGTCGTGATGAGCCGGGCCCGGATCCTGACCCGCCGGGCGCATGAGGGCGAGGGCGAGGGGTCCGCTCTCGCCGAGGCCGAGGCCGCCGTCCGTGAGGTCCTCGCGCTCGTCGACGGCCGGACCGGCGAGGACGTACGGCTGGCCGCGCGGGTCGCCGAGGCGCAGGCGATGCTCGGGGAGCTGGCGGGGCTCGCCGGGGACCTGGAGAGGGCCGCGGAGCTGTTCGCACGGGGCGCGGCGGCGTTCGTCGCGGCGGGACTGCCGTGGTACGCGGTGGAGTACGAGGCCCGCCTGGCCTCCCTGGCCCACCACCTCGGTGACGCGGCGGAGACCGAGCGGGCGCTGCGGGCGGCCCTGGAGCACGGCGGAGCGCACCTGGAAGCGCCGGGCCGGGCCCAGCTGCACCTCCAGCTCGCCGAGGTCCTCGGTGGCCGGGGTGACGCCGTGGAGGCCGCCCGGCACGCCCTGGAGGCCGCCCACTGGGCCGACGAGGCGGGTGAGTCGGCGACGCTGGGCTCCTGGGCGCGACAGCAGCTCGGCGGGTTCCTGCTGCGGCAGGGGCGGTGGGCGGAGGCCGCGGAGGTGCTGGAGGCGGCGCTGCCCGACCTGACCGCCGAGACGCACGGCGACGGGGCGGTCGTGCAGACGCTGTGGTGGCTCGGCGACTGCCTGAGCGAGCTCGGCGAGCACCGCGCGGCCGCCGAACGCCGTCTGCGGGCCGCCGAGATCGCCCGGCACTGGCCCGAGCAGTACGACCACGCGACCCTCGCCCACCTGGCCGGGGAGTCCCTCGGGCAGGCCGGACTGCCCGTCGAGGCGGACCGGGCCTACGCCCGCGCGGGCGACCTGTGGCGCGCGCTGGGCGACACCCCCGGCCTGGTCCGCTCCCTGCGCGCCCGCGCCTGGCTGGCGTTGGAGACCGAGGGCGGGCCCGCCGGGGCACGCGCCCTGATGGCGGAGGCGATCCGCGCGTGCGAAGCGGCACGGGAGGCGGCGTCCCACGAGGAGACCCGGCAGCGGCTCGTCGCCGAACTCGGCCACACACACGGACAGTTCGGCGACCTGCTGGCCCGTTCCGCCGTCGAGGGCGCTGAAGACGCCCCGCCCCGGGGTCTGTTCGAGGAGGCGCTGGCCCAAGTCGTGCGGTCGGCCGAGGTGTTCGCCTCCCTCGGGGACGGCGCCCTGCACAGCCGCACCGGCGCGGAACTCGCCGCGGGCCGGCTGGAGGCCGACCTCGACCGCCGCGCCGACGCGATGGCACGCGCGCGTGCGGTGCTGGCGGCGTACGAGGGGTACGACGGCGCGGTGACGGGCGACGGGGACGGCGAGGCCGAGGCGGTGCGGACCCGCCGGGCGGAGGCGGAGCAGCTGCTCCGGCTGTTGACGGAGCGGCCGGACTGAGGAGGCCCCGTGCTGATCCCCTCCGGGTTCGCGGAGACCGGCGAGCACGAACTCCAGGCGGTGATTGTGGAGATCGCCGAACGGCAGGTCCGCCGCACGCCCGACGCGGAAGGCTCGTCCTACTCCACGCCGATGAGGAGCAGGGCCCCCTGCCGTCCGCCCCGGTACAGCACCGTGTCGACGGCGAGGTACCCCTCGCGGACGCGGCTCTCCAGATGTGCGGCGACGGTGTCGGGGACGTCGTCGCCGAGGACCAGGGTGACCATCTCGCCCCCGGCCGAGAGCATGCGGTCCAGGACGGTCTCGGCGGTCACCGCGACGTCCGAGCCGATCACGGCCACGTCCCCGTCGATCAGGCCCAGGACGTCGCCTGCCTGGCAGATGCCGGCCATCGTCCAGGACTGCCGTTCGGCGACGGTGACCTCGGCGTAACGGGTGGCCCCGGCGGCCGAGGTCATGGACACGACGTCCTCGTCGAAGCGGCGGTCCGGTTCGTGGACGGCCAGCGCCGCGATGCCCTGGACCGCCGAGCGGGTCGGGATCAGGGCCACCCGGATGCCCTCCGCGCGGACCTGTTCGGCGGCCGCGGCGGCGGTGTGGCGCAGGTCGGCGTCGTTGGGCAGCAGCACGACCTCGCGCGCGTGGGCCCGCCGTACGGCCTGGACGAGCTCGCCGCTCGCGGGCGGCTCCCCGGGGCGGGCGAGCACGGTCGTCGCCCCGGCCTCCGTGTACAGCCCGGCCAAGCCCTCGCCGGGTACGACGGCCACGACGGCACGCTCGGCACGCTCCCGAGGCGGCCGGTCGGCGCCGGTGGTGTGCACGTCACCGGCACCGAAGTGCGTGATGCGGATGCGGTGGGGCCGCCCGGCCTCGATGCCGGCCTCGACGGCCGCGCCCGCGTCGTCGACATGGACGTGGACGTTCCACAGCCCGTCGCCGCCGACCACGACGAGGGAGTCCCCGAGGGTGTCGAGCCGCCCCCGCAGCCGCTCCACGGCCGCGTCCTCGGCCTCCAGGAGGTAGATCACCTCGAAGGCGGGCCCCTCCTCGCCGGGTACGACGGCGACGCCGTCCGTGCACACGTCCGGGACGCCGTCGCCGGGCGCGGGGCCCCCGACGGGATCCACGCGCGCCTGGGAGTGCCGTAGCGGGCCCCGCGCCTTCTCCCCCGTGAACGTCTCCACCAGCGCCCCGAGCACCGCGACCAGCCCTCGTCCACCGGCGTCGACCACCCCGGCGCGTTCCAGGACGGGAAGCCGGCCAGGGGTCTCGGCGAGGGCGGTGCAGGCTCCGTCGTAGGCCGCCCGGGCCACGGTCCCGCAGTCGCCCTCCGCACCGTCGGCGGCGTCGGCGGCGGCCGAGGCGACGGTGAGGACGGTGCCCTCGACGGGATGGGCGACGGCTTGGCGGGCGGAGTCGGCCGCGCGGCGCAGGGCGAGCCGCAGGTCCCGCCCGTCGGCGTGGTCGAGGTCGCCGTCGGCCAGCACCTGGGCCATGCCGCGCAACAGCTGGGCGAGGATCGTCCCGGAGTTCCCGCGGGCGCCGATGAGCGCCCCGTGTGCCATCGCCCGGGCCGCGTCGGCCAGCGTCGGCCCTTCGGGACCATCGGCATCGGAGCCCGCGGCATCCGGGCCGCCGACGGCTTCGGATCCCGCCGCGTGCCCCGCGAACACCGCCTCGACGGCCGCGACCGTGGACTCCACGGTCAGATAGAGGTTGGTGCCGGTGTCGCCGTCCGCCACCGGATAGACGTTGATCGCGTCGATCTCCTCACGCGCCCGCCCCAGTGTCTCCAGCGCGAGACCGCACCAGGTGCGCACCGCGAGAGCATCGAAGAATGTCTGCGGCACCTGCGCCACTACGCCTCCCTGAGCTGCCGGACGTGGCAGGCAGCGTAGACCCCGGTGCGGTGTTCACCGGAAGTGGGAGGGGGCCGGGCCCCTGAGCTGCCATGGTAGTTTCGCTCTACGGGTGCAGCCGTTGTATGCTGCTCCGGTTGCCCGATCTGATCGGGCCTTCCCCCTGGCAACGCCACTCAGATTTCGACCGGCTGGTCACAGCCCGAGAGTCCTGATCCCGGCCTGCCGGGATCAACCGTAAGTGCATCTGAAGTCTTTGGAGTGACCCGTGGCTGCCAACTGCGACGTCTGCGGCAAGGGGCCGGGCTTCGGCAACAACATCTCGCACTCGCACCGCCGTACGCCCCGTCGCTGGAACCCGAACATCCAGCGTGTGCGTACCGTGGTGGGCGGGACGCCGAAGCGCGTGAACGCTTGCACCTCGTGCATCAAGGCCGGCAAGGTCTCGCGCTGACGCTCAGCTAGCGCGCGGCCACTGCTGGTTCGCTGCAGAGCCGGTCCACCTCTGGTGGGCCGGCTCTTTGCCGTGCCCGCTCTTCGCCGTGCCCGCTCTGACGATCAGGATCTTCACCGCGCCTGAGCGTCAGCGTCGTCAGCGTTCGGTGCCCGTCCGGAAGGGCCAGCCGTGATCCACCGGCCCGATGCCGCCGCCGAGCGAAAACCCGGCCGCGACGGCCCGCGTGACGTACTCCTTCGCCGCCGCCACCGCCTCCGGCACGGACTGCCCCTTGGCGAGCTGGGAGGCGACCGCGGAGGCGAGGGTGCAGCCGGTGCCGTGCGTGTGGCGGTTGTCATGCCTAGGCGCCCGCAGCCAGTGCTCCTCGGAGCCGTCGGTGAGCAGGTCGACGGCGTCCCCGGGCAGGTGTCCGCCCTTGATCAGCACCCAGCGCGGCCCGTACGCCAGCACGGCCGCGGCGGCCGTGCGCATATCGCGCTCGGCCTCGACCCGGACGCCCGCGAGCTGGGCCACCTCGTCGAGGTTGGGGGTGGCGACCGTCGCCACCGGCAGCAGCTTCGTACGGACGGAATCCAGCGCGGAGGCGGCGAGCAGGGCGTCGCCGTGCTTGGAGACGCCCACCGGGTCGACGACCGCCGGGGCGTCCGTTCCGGCGATCAATTCGGCGACCGCCTCCACGAGTTCCGCCGAGGCCAGCATTCCCGTCTTGACCGCCTGCACGCCGATGTCGTCGACGACGCTGCGGTACTGGGCCCGCACGGCCTCCACGGGCAGCTCCCAAGCCCCCTGCACACCGAGGGAGTTCTGCGCGGTCACCGCCGTGACGACGCTCATGCCGTGCACGCCGAGCGCGAGCATCGTCTTGAGGTCGGCCTGGATGCCCGCGCCTCCGCCGGAGTCGGAGCCAGCCACCGTCAGGACGTTGGGGATCATGACTCTATGTCCCCGAAGTGGTCCCAGCCGCCCTTGCTGGTCCACGGCGCCCCGTCGACCGTCACCTGGGGCAGCGCCGAGGGGTTGAGGACCTCGCCGATGACCTTCCAGCGGGCGGGCAGCTTCACGTCCGGCGGGAAGGTCGCCACGATCGCGTGATCCTCTCCCCCGGTCAGCACCCACTGCATGGGGTCGACCCCGACGGCCTGCCCGATGTCGTTCATCTGGGAGGGGATGTCGATCGCCCCGGAGCGGACGTCGATCCGCACCTTGCTCGCCTCGGCGATGTGCCCGAGGTCCGCGATCAGCCCGTCGCTCACGTCGCACATCGCGGTCGCCCCGAGCCCGGCGGCGGCCGGACCCGCGTGATACGGCGGTTCCGGGCGCCGGTGCGCCTCCACGAAGGCCCGCGGTGAACGGAATCCCCGCGACAGCACCGCGTATCCGGCGGCCGACCAGCCCAGCCAGCCGGTCACCGCGACGCGATCGCCGGGGCGGGCGCCCGCCCGCGTCACCGGCTCCTGATTGCGCAGATCGCCGAGCGCGGTGATCGACACCATGATCGAGTCGCCGCGTACGACGTCGCCGCCGACCACGGCGGCGCCCGCCACCTGGCATTCGTCGCGCAGGCCGTCCATCAGCTCGCTCGGCCACGTCACCGGCAGCTCGGCCGGGACGACCAGGCCGAGCAGCAGCGCGGTCGGTACGGCGCCCATGGCGGCGATGTCGGCGAGGTTCTGCGCCGCGGCCTTGCGGCCCACGTCGTAGGCCGTCGACCAGTCGCGCCGGAAGTGCCGGCCCTCCACCAGGATGTCCGTGCTCGCCACGACCCTGCGGTCGGGCGCGGCCACCACGGCGGCGTCGTCGCCGGGGCCGACCCGGACCGCCGGGGTGGTGGTCAGACGGGAGGTGAGCTCCCTGATGAGCCCGAACTCACCGAGCTCACCAACAGTGCCCTTCATTGCCCTTTCTCCCCTTCTGTCCCTGTCCGTGCCCGGTCGCGAGGCATCTCGGTCCTCGCTACGGTCGAAGTGACCGTCAAGTTCTGCCGGACCTGCACCCCGGCGCGCACAACCCGGTCCCCGCGGGTCTCCCCGCGGCGAGCGGCGACGCGATACCGTGGCGTTCCTTTTCCCCACATGATCCTCGTGGCCGCCCTGGAGGTTCCGTGGTACAGGCGTACATCCTGATCCAGACGGAGGTCGGCAAGGCGTCGACCGTCGCCGAGACGATCGGCAAGATCCCTGGGGTGATCCAGGCCGAGGACGTGACGGGACCGTACGACGTGATCGTGCGGGCCCAGGCCGACACCGTCGACGATCTCGGCCGCATGGTGGTCGCCAAAGTTCAGCAGGTGGACGGCATCACCCGCACCCTGACCTGCCCGGTCGTCCATCTGTAGCCCCCGTCTACCCTGTGCCGGTGAACTCTTTCCGTCACCGGCACCGTTGTGTCTTCCGCGTGTTCCGCCTGCCCGCTGTCGCGCTGTTGATCACTGCTGCGGGCTGCTCATCAGCAGACGACAGCGCGTCGGCGGCGGTTCCCAGTCCGGACGCGAAGGTCGTGGGACTGTGCCGGAACCTGGACAAGGTACTGCCCGCGAAGGTGGACGGTGAGCGCCGCGCGGATCCCGAACCCGCGTCGGCGCTGACGGCGGGCTGGGGCAGCCCGGCGATCATACTGCGCTGCGGTGTGCCGCAGCCGCCGAAGATGATCGACCCGAAGGTCGCGGACGGTCGTGATCCGGATGCCGTCGCCGGGGGCGTGAACGGGGTGGACTGGCTGATGGAGAAGCAGGACGGCGGGGGGTATCTGTTCACCACCGCCAACAGGGAGGCGTACGTCGAGGTCCGGGCGCCCAAGGGCGTGGACAGCTCGGGTGTGCTGATCGATCTGGCCGCGGCCGTGAAGAAGGCGATCCCCTCGGGGATCGCCTCCTGAGCGCCGGGCGTCGATGATCAGCGCAGACCGGTCGACCTGCGCAGGGCCGCCCGCACCAGCAGGTCGATCAGCTCCGGGTAGCTCACCCCGCTCGCCTGCCACATCTGCGGATACATCGAGATCGGCGTGAAGCCGGGCATCGTGTTGATCTCGTTGATCACGAACTCGCCGTCCTCGGTGAGGAAGAAGTCCGCGCGGACCAGGCCCTCGCAGGACGCCGCCTCGAACGCCTCGACCGCGAGGCGCTGGACCTCGGCCGTCTCCTCGGGAGTGAGGGGTGCGGGGACGAGGCCCGGAGTGGAGTCGATGTACTTGGCCTCGAAGTCGTAGTACGCCTGGGCCTCGGGCGGGGGGATCTCCGCGGGGAGGGAGGCCCGGGGGCCGTCCTCGAACTCCAGGACACCGCACTCGATCTCACGGCCGCGCAGCGCGGCCTCCACGAGGATCTTGGGGTCGTGCCGCTGGGCCTCGGCGATCGCCTCGTCGAGGCCGGAGAGGTCGTCGACCTTGGTGATGCCGATCGAGGAACCGGCCCGCGAGGGCTTCACGAACAGCGGCCAGCCGTGCTCGCCGGCGAAGTCGACGATCTTCTTGCGGGCGGCCGCCCGGTCCTGCTCCCACTCGCGCGGGCGCACCACCACGTACGGGCCGACCTTCAGCCCGAAGGAGGTGAACACCCGCTTCATGTACTCCTTGTCCTGGCCGACGGCCGAGGCGAGCACGCCCGAACCCACGTACGGGACTCCGGAGAGCTCCAGGAGGCCCTGGAGGGTGCCGTCCTCGCCGTACGGGCCGTGGAGCACCGGGAAGACCACGTCGACCTCGCCGAGCGCCTTGGGGACCGATCCCGGCTCGCTGTAGACGACTTCGCGGTTGGCCGGGTCGACGGGGAGGATCACTCCGCCCTCGGCCGACTCCGCCAGCGCGTCGACGCTCGGCGGGCGCCGGTCGACGATCGCCATCCGCTCCGGTTCGTCCGCCGTGAGCGCCCAACGCCCTTCCGGGGTGATGCCGATCGGCAGGACGTCGTACTTCGTCCGGTCGATGGCCTTGAGGACGGCGCCGGCGGTGACCACGGAGATCCCGTGTTCGGAGCTGCGCCCGCCGAACACGACGGCCACACGCGGCTTGCGAGGCGGCTGCTCGGGGCTCTGGGGGAGGTTCTCGGTGCTCATATCGCGTTGAGAGTACCCGTTGGTAGTGCCGCTAGTAAGCGCCGCCGGCCTCGCGTCGCTCAGCGTCGTTCGGGCTTCGCGCTGCGCGACATCAGCTCCTTGAGGGCCACCACGGGGGGCTTGCCCTCGTGCACGATGCCGACGACCGTCTCCGTGATGGGCATGTCGACGCCGTGCCGACGGGCCAGATCGAGCACCGACTCGCAGGACTTGACGCCCTCCGCGGTCTGCTTGGTGACGGCGATGGTCTCCTGCAGGGTCATGCCCTTGCCGAGGTTGGTGCCGAAGGTGTGGTTGCGCGACAGCGGCGAGGAGCAGGTCGCCACCAGGTCGCCCAGGCCCGCGAGTCCGGAGAAGGTCAGGGGGTCGGCCCCGAGGGCCATGCCGAGCCGGGTGGTCTCGGCGAGGCCGCGGGTGATGAGCGAGCCCTTGGCGTTGTCGCCGAGGCCCATGCCGTCCGCGATGCCGACGGCGAGACCGATGACGTTCTTCACGGCTCCGCCCAGTTCGCAACCCACCACGTCCGTGTTGGTGTACGGGCGGAAGTACGGCGTGTGGCAGGCGGCCTGGAGCCGCTGGGCGACGGCCTCGTCGGTGCAGGCCACCACGGCGGCGGCCGGCATCCGTGCGGCGATCTCCCGCGCCAGGTTGGGCCCGGTGACGACGGCGATCCGGTCGGGGCCGACCTTGGCGACGTCGTCGACGACCTCGCTCATCCGCATCGCGGAGCCGAGTTCGACGCCCTTCATCAGCGACACCAGCACCGTGTCGGGGGCCAGCAGCGGGCTCCACTCGGCGAGGTTGGCGCGCAGGGTCTGCGACGGCACCGACAACACCGTGAAGTCGGCGTCCGCCGCGGCCTCGGCGGGATCGGTGGTGGCCCGGACGTTCTCCGGGAGCTCGACGCCCGGGAAGTAGTCGGGATTGGTCCGGGTGGAGTTGATCGCCTCCACGACCTCCGGGCGGCGCGCCCACAGGGTGACCTCGCACCCCGCGTCGGCGAGCACCATGCCGAAGGCCGTACCCCACGAACCGGCGCTCAGGACCGCCGCCTTGACCGGCTTGCTCACTTGCCCAGCCCCTCTTCCTGCACGGTCTGCCCGGCCTCCTCGTGCGTCTGCGTCTGTGCCTGTGTGCGGAGCCGCTGCTCGATGCGCTCCCGGCGCGGGTCGTACGGCGTCTCGGGCGCCTTCTCGCCGCGGATCAGCTCCAGCTGGGCGGTGACGGCGGCCATGATGACCTCCGTGGCCTCCTTCAGCAGGTCCGCGGTCATCTCCCGGTCGTAGAACCGCTCGAGATCGACGGGCGGCCCGGCGAGCACGTGGTGCGTCTTGCGCGGCAGCAGGTTCGGCTTCTTCGCGTACGGGGGCAGCAACTCGTTGCAGCCCCACTGGGCCACGGGGATCACCGGGCACTTGGTCTGCAGGGCGACGCGCGCGGCCCCGGTCTTGGCGGTCATGGGCCAGCCGTCCGGGTCGCGGGTGAGGGTGCCCTCCGGGTAGAAGGCCACGCATTCCCCGCGGTCCACGGCCTCGATCGCGGCCCGGAAGGCGCTCAGCGCGTCCGTGCTCTCGCGGTAGACGGGGATCTGCCCGGTGCCCCGCATAGCGGCCCCGACGAATCCCTTCTTGAAAAGCTCGCTCTTCGCGAGGAATCGCGGGACGCGCCCGGTGTTGTACTGAAAGTGCGCGTAAGCGAAGGGATCGACGTGCGAATTATGGTTCACCGCGGTGATAAATCCACCCTCGGCCGGAATGTGCTCCATTCCACGCCAGTCCCGCCTGAGCAGAACCACCAGCGGCGGTTTGCAGATCACCGCGGCGAAGCGGTACCAGAAGCCGATTCTGCGGCGGGGCACGCGAACACCTTCCTCTAGGGCGTGAAGCCGGGGCCACGGGGGCCGCACAAGTGTCGCCCCAGGCCGCCGGTCTGTCGAGAACACCGTACGCCCCGGCACGCCGCCCGCCCGATGCCCCGGGTGACAATGACCGCGACAAGAGGAGGACGGAACACCCGTGCAGTGGACCCTGGTCGTACCCCTGAAGCCCCTGGCCCAGGCCAAGAGCAGGCTTGCGGACACCGCGGACGACGGGCTGCGGCCGGACCTGGCGCTGGCCTTCGCCCAGGACACGGTGGCGGCCGCGCTGGCCTGCCCGGGGGTGGGGGATGTGGCAGTCGTCACGGACGACGCCCGGGCGGGCCGCGAGCTGGCCGCTCTGGGCGCCGCGATCATCCCCGACGAGCCGGGCGGCGGTCTCAACACCGCCCTCGCACACGCGACGCGGGCCGTACGGTCCGTCCGCCCGGCCCGGGCGGTGGCCGCGCTGAACGCCGATCTGCCGGCCCTGCGTCCCGTGGAATTGTCCCGGGTACTCGATGCCGCTGCCGAATTCCCGCGCGCATTTCTCCCGGACGCGGCCGCAATCGGAACGACCCTGCTTGCCGCCGCCCCCGGCCGGGAATTGCAACCGGCCTTCGGCACGGACTCCCGGGCCCGGCACCGCGCATCGGGCGCCGTGGAACTGCCTCTCACCGCGGTCGATTCCGTTCGCCAGGACGTGGACACCGGCGAGGACCTGCGCAGCGCGCTGGCCCTGGGGGTCGGTCCTCATACGGCCGCGGCCGCCGCGCGGTTGCTGATTCCCGGGCAGTAGGCTGCGGCCATGCAGGCGACCGCGTACACGTACGACCCCGAAAGCCGCAGCGGGCAGGTGCTCCTGGACGACGGCACCCCGGTGCCCTTCGACGCGGCCGCGTTCGACGCGGGTGGCCTCCGACTGCTGCGCCCGGGCCAGCGGGTACGCATCGAGGTGGAAGGGGCGAGGGACGCGCTCCGGATCACTCTGGTGACCCTGCAGACCCTCTGACCACGTGCTGAACACGCCGCGGGCCGGACTCCGTGCGGAGTCCGGCCCGGCGCGTGAGTACCCCGGCGCCCTTACTTCTTGCGGGCGGTGGTCTTCTTGGCGGTGGTCTTGCGCGCCGTCGACTTCTTGGCGGGCGCCTTCTTCGCCGTGGCCTTCTTCGCCGGGGCCTTCTTCGCGGTGGTCTTCTTCGCGGCGGTGGTCTTGGACGTCGCCGTGGTCTTCTTGGCGGGCGCCTTCTTCGCGGTGGTCTTCTTGGCGGCCGCGGTCTTCGTCGTGGCCTTCTTCGCCGTCGTCTTCTTGGCGGTCGTCTTCTTCGCGGCGGCCGACTTGGTGGTCGCCTTCTTCGCGGCGGCCTTCTTGACCGTCGCGCCGGCACCGCCGGTCAGGCTGCCCTTCGGCGCCTTCTTGACGGACACCTCGCCGCCGCGCGGCAGCTTCTTCGAGCCGCTGACCAGGTCCTTGAAGCCCTGACCGGCGCGGAAGCGCGGAACGGAGGTCTTCTTGACCCGAACCCTCTCGCCCGTCTGGGGGTTCCGGGCGTACCGCGCCGGGCGGTCGACCTTCTCGAACGAACCGAAGCCGGTGACCGAGACCCGCTCACCCGAGACGACCGCTCGGACGATGGCGTCCAGTACATGGTCGACAGCGTCGGCGGCCTGCTGGCGGCCGCCCATCTTGTCGGCAATCGCTTCTACGAGCTGCGCCTTGTTCACGTCTTCCCCTTCGGAGACATCGCCAGAACGAAAGTGTTCAAGCTTTTTCGCACGTTAGGCAGATATATACCGCAAATCAAACACGAAACGGGCTTATCACCCTTGTGCCGCAGCGAACTCGACGGTGCCGAGAGGTTCAGCGTTCCTCGACGGGGAGACGTCCCTCGTCGAGGTCCGTATTGAACCGCTCAAGCCGCCTTGCCGCGTCGGCGAGATCGTGCTTGGCCGCGGCCGTAATGACCAGCAGCTTCCGGGTCAGCGCCATCCGTACGCCCTCCGGGACTTGCAGTGCGCGCACCCTTGTGTGCGCTTCCTTGAGTTGGTCCGCGACTGCCGCATAGAGCTCGAGTTGGCCGTCGTGTTCCATGCACAGATTGTGCCATCTGGGGCGAGTTGTCGCCTGCGCAGGGGACAACTGCCGCCTCGAACGGCCTTCCCGGCACACGTGGAAGTCACGGCTGTACCCCTCGCCTACCCCAGCAACCACGGGCTTAACGTGGGAAGTTGGCAGCCGAACAGCGGGTGGGCAGGGCCGTTCGGGTGCAGACACAGCTGTACCCCCGATCGGGCTGATCGGGGGTACAGAGGGGATGTTGCTGTGGCCGAAAGTCGCCTTGTTCTCAGGAGGCGGACCGTGCCTGGGGTCAGACCGGGAGGGTGCGCGGCTTGAAGGAGGGGCGCTTGGCCTCGTAGGCGGCGATGTCCGGCTCGTTCTGCAGGGTGATCGAGATGTCGTCGAGGCCGTTCAGCAGCCGCCAGCGGGAGTTCTCGTCCAGCTCGAAGGCGGCGGTGATGCCCTCGGCGCGCACCTCGCGGGCCTGTAGGTCGACGGTGATCTCGGCCTGCGGGTCCTTCTCGGTGAGCTCCCACAGCGCGTCCACGGTCGCCTGCTCCAGAACGACCGTGAGCAGGCCGTTCTTGAGCGAGTTGCCGCGGAAGATGTCGGCGAAGCGGGAGGAGATCACGGCCTTGAAGCCGTAGTTCTGCAGCGCCCAGACGGCGTGCTCACGCGAGGAGCCGGTGCCGAAGTCGGGGCCGGCGACCAGGACGGTCGCGCCCTTGCGCTCGGGCTGGTTGAGCACGAACGACGCGTCCTTGCGCCAGGCCTCGAACAGCCCGTCCTCGAACCCGTCGCGCGTGACCTTCTTGAGCCAGTGGGCGGGGATGATCTGGTCGGTGTCGACGTTGGAACGGCGCAGCGGGACGGCCCGGCCGGTGTGGGTGGTGAAGGCTTCCATGACTGATCAGACTCCAGCGGGCGTACGGGTTGCGGCGTCGGACAGGTCGGCCGGGGAGGCCAGGTGGCCCAGGACCGCGGTGGCGGCCGCGACCTGCGGCGACACCAGGTGGGTGCGTCCGCCCTTGCCCTGCCGGCCCTCGAAGTTGCGGTTGGAGGTGGACGCGGAGCGCTCACCGGGGGCCAGCTGGTCGGGGTTCATGCCCAGGCACATCGAGCAGCCCGCGTGCCGCCATTCGGCGCCGGCCTCCTTGAACACCACGTCCAGGCCCTCGGAGACGGCCTGCAGACCCACCCGCGCGGAGCCCGGGACGACCAGCATCCGTACGCCGTCGGCGACTTTGCGGCCCTTCAGCAGCTCGGCGGCGGCGCGCAGGTCCTCGATGCGGCCGTTGGTGCAGGAGCCTACGAAGACGGTGTCCACGTTGATGGAGCGCAGCGGCTGCCCGGCCTCCAACCCCATGTACTCCAGGGCCTTTTCGGCGGCGTAGCGCTCCGATGCGTCTTCGTACGAAGCAGGATCGGGGACGGACGCCGAAAGCGGTGCGCCCTGCCCGGGGTTGGTGCCCCAAGTGACGAACGGCGACAGTTCGGCGGCCTCGATGACCACCTCGGCGTCGAACTCGGCGTCGTCGTCGGTCCTGAGCGTCTTCCAGTACGCGACGGCCGCGTCCCAGTCCTCGCCCTCGGGAGCGTGCGGACGGCCCTCGAGGTAGGCGAACGTGGTCTCGTCCGGGGCGATCATGCCCGCTCGGGCGCCGGCCTCGATCGACATGTTGCAGATGGTCATGCGGGCTTCCATCGAGAGCTTCTCGATGGCCTCGCCGCGGTACTCCAGGACGTAGCCCTGGCCGCCGCCGGTGCCGATCTTCGCGATGATCGCCAGGATCAGGTCCTTGGCGGTGACGCCCTCGGGCAGTTCGCCGTTGACCGTGATCGCCATGGTCTTCGGGCGGGACATCGGCAGCGTCTGCGTGGCCAGCACGTGCTCGACCTGCGAGGTGCCGATGCCGAACGCCAGCGCGCCGAAGGCACCGTGCGTGGAGGTGTGGGAGTCACCGCACACCACGGTGGTGCCCGGCTGGGTCAGACCCAGCTGTGGACCCACGACGTGGACGACACCCTGCTCGATGTCGCCCAGCGGGTGCAGACGCACGCCGAACTCGGCGGCGTTCTTGCGCAGTGTCTCCAGCTGCACCCGCGAGACCGGGTCCGCGATCGGCTTGTCGATGTCCAGGGTGGGGGTGTTGTGGTCCTCGGTGGCGATGGTGAGGTCCAGGCGCCGCACCGTGCGGCCGCTCTTGCGCAGACCGTCGAAGGCCTGCGGGCTGGTCACCTCGTGCAGCAGGTGCAGATCGATGAAGAGAAGGTCGGGCTCGCCCTCCGCGCGCCGGACGACATGGTCGTCCCAGACTTTCTCCGCGAGTGTCCTACCCATCGCTGTTCCCTCCGGCCGGCTACGGTCCGCCGACCCAACTAGAGATCTTGAGGAGGCAGTGCCCGTACCCCTGATTCCGGGCACACACCGCCAGGCCCTTACGTCACGGGCCGTTGTGACTTCGTGATTCCAGGGTGGCGCGTTCCACGGAAAATTGAACTTGCGTTTCACAGAGTGAGACGCGAGTATCGTTTCATGGACAACAGTAGCGGCGTCGGCGTTCTGGACAAGGCGGCCCTCGTCCTGAGCGCTCTGGAGTCCGGTCCGGCCACCCTCGCGGGGTTGGTCGGCGCCACCGGACTGGCACGACCCACGGCCCACCGCCTGGCCGTGGCCCTGGAGCACCACCGCATGGTGGCGCGCGACATGCAGGGTCGTTTCATTCTCGGCCCTCGCCTGGCAGAGCTTGCCGCGGCCGCGGGTGAGGACCGTCTCCTCGCCACCGCGGGGCCGGTGCTCACACATCTTCGGGACATCACGGGCGAGAGCGCGCAGCTCTACCGCCGCCAGGGCGACATGCGCATCTGTGTCGCCGCGGCGGAGCGCCTGTCCGGTCTTCGGGACACGGTCCCGGTCGGTTCCACACTCACGATGAAGGCCGGCTCCTCGGCGCAGATCCTGATGGCCTGGGAGGAGCCGGAGCGGCTGCACCGCGGCCTGCAGGGGGCGCGCTTCACGGCGACGGCTCTGTCGGGTGTGCGGCGGCGGGGCTGGGCCCAGTCGATCGGCGAGCGGGAGCCGGGCGTCGCGTCCGTGTCCGCGCCGGTGCGGGGGCCGTCGAACCGGGTGGTGGCCGCCGTGTCGGTGTCCGGGCCGATCGAGCGTCTTACGCGTCACCCGGGGCGGATGCACGCACAGGCCGTGATCGATGCGGCCGGGCGGCTCTCCGAGGCATTGCGGCGCACCGGCTGAACCGACGGAGCGTTTCGGGGGAGGCCGGCCTCAACGCCGCGGCAGGCCTTTCCCGACCACGCGCCATGGCACAGACGGTTTGATCGTCGCGTGCGGGCCGGTAGTGGTTGCTCGCGCAGTCCCCCGCGCCCCCGAAGAAGGCAAGCACGCAAGAGGCCCCTCACCGAAGTGAGGGGCCTCTTGCGATGTGTACCCCCGACCGGATTCGAACCGGCGCTACCGCCTTGAGAGGGCGGCGTGCTAGGCCGCTACACAACGGGGGCGTGGAGCCTGCGTTTCCGCAGGTCCGAGCTGGTCTACCTGGACTCGAACCAAGACTAACTGAACCAGAATCAGTCGTGCTGCCAATTACACCATAGACCAATGTGGTTTAGACCAGTCAGTACCCCCGACCGGATTCGAACCGGCGCTACCGCCTTGAGAGGGCGGCGTGCTAGGCCGCTACACAACGGGGGCCCTAGCAGTTCCGAGATGATCGTCGATCTGTCGATCTTCGGAACCAGTACCCCCGACCGGATTCGAACCGGCGCTACTGCCTTGAGAGGGCAGCGTGCTAGGCCGCTACACAACGGGGGCGATGCAGATGAGCTCTGCGAGCTGGCCTACCTGGACTCGAACCAAGACTAACTGAACCAGAATCAGTCGTGCTGCCAATTACACCATAGGCCACTGGAACGCAAGCCCCGGAGGGTTCGTGTTCTAGCTGTGCGCCTGGGATTCCGGCCTTCCGGCCCGCTCCCGCGGCGCAGGAAGAACATTACCCGAAGGTGGACGGGGCTCCAAAACGACTATCCGGGCCGAGCAGGGACGGCAGTTCGCCGAGGGACGCGATGCGGTGCGGCCCGACGGGCGGGTCGATCGTGGCGTACAGGCCGCCGCGGTCGATCCACACCGACAGCAGTCCCGCGTCGGCGGCGCCCCGTCCGTCGATCTCCGGGTGGTCGCCGACGTAGGCGACCTGGTGCGGCGGCAGGCCCAGAAATTCGCAGGCCGCGAGGAACGCCCCGGCCTCGGGCTTGGAGACGCCGAGCTCGGCGGCGCACAGGATGGTCTCGAAGCGGTCGTGGACGCCGAGGGCGCGTAGCTTGCGGTCCTGGACGTGGAGGCTGGAGTTGGAGAGCACGGCGTGCCGGTGGCTGACGGCGAGGGCGTCGAGGACGGGCAGGACGTCCGGGAAGAGGGACCAGACCGCCTCGTACTGGGTGAGGTACCGCTGGAACCACGCGTCGGCCTCGGCGTCGGTGAGGTCCCGGTCCAGGAACACCCGCACGCGGTCGCGCCGCTGCTCCTCGAAGGTGGCCTCGCCGGCCGAGAAGCGGGCCCACTGCAGGTGGGTGATCTCCCGCCAGTGGTCGATGGCCTGCTCGACGCTGTCGTAGCCGTCGAGCAGGCCCTCCGCTGTGAGGTGGGCGCGCATGCCGAGGCGGTCGGCGGTGGTGTAGTCGAAGAGGGTGTCGTCGACGTCCCAGACCACGGCTTGGATGCTCATGCTCCGACCGTACCCACCGCGTCCCGCGCTCAGCCCAGGGTCATGGTGCCGGTGAGGGTGAGGTCCGGGCCCTGGCCGTCGCGGGGGTGAGCGGTGAGTTTCCAGGTGTAAGCGCCGCCCGTGGCGCCGCCGCCGCTGTCGGTGATGCCGTCCCAGGCGGGTCGCACGGCGGCCCCTGTGGAGGCGCCGGTCAGCGTGCGGACGGGCTTGCCGGCGGCGTCGGTGAGGGTCAGGGTCCAGGTGGAGGGCTTGTTCAGCTGCCAGATTGGTGCCCAGGGGAAGGCCTTGCCGATCACGGACGGCGAGTGGACCTGGGCCTCCATCTGCGCGAGGGGCGAGGTGGGGACGCCGCTGGGGACGATCGAGACCTCGCCGTACGTGCCGTTGAGGTAGGCGATGTGGCCGCCGAAGCGGTCGACTGCCCAGCGGCCGTTGCTGCCGCCGGTGTTCTGGTCCGTGGCGGGCAGCTTCACCAGGGTGCGGGTGGTGGCCGTGCCGGAGTGGAAGTCGGTGAGCAGCAGTTCGTGGGTGGTGCGGTTCTCGCGGAGCAGGAAACCGTCGGCGAGGCGGGCCGGGCCGAGGTCGGCCGGGACCGTGATCTTGCGGTTGGTCGCCCGGTCGTAGACGCCGGCCGAGGTGCCGCAGGACCAGTACAGCCAGGTGTTGACGGCCTGGATGTCGGTGGGGGTGCAGGGGGCGCCGGTGGCGATGGTGGTGGTCGTGCCGGTCTTGAGGTTGCGGCCGGTGACCTGGCCCTGGGTGCCGCCCGGGGCCCACAGGGTCTGCCCCCACACCGCGGCGGCGGTGCGGTCGCGGGTGAGGGCGGTCTCGCCGGCGGTCGCGGCGCGCGGGAAGTCGACGACCCGCTGCTTGCCGGAGCCGCCGTTGTAGAGCAGGTACCGGCCGGTGCCGCCGCCGATGCGGCCGGAGGAGTCGCCGTCCGTGGGTGCGCTGAGGACGGTGGTGGCGTCGAGACCGACGGTGCTGACGGACTCCTGGCCCGTATCGCCGGTCCACAGGTGGCTGACGCGGCCGTCGCCGAGGGCCTCCAGCTGGGGGCAGGCGGCGTCGCCGGTGAGACAAGTGGGTGCGCTCAGAGCGGGGCTGCGGCGCGTCTGGGGGCCGTCGGGGCGGCCGGCCGCGTCGAGCTGGAAGCCGCTGTAGCGCAGCGAGGCGCCGGGTGTCGCGCCGTAGAGGAACAACTCGCCGCCCGCGACGGCCAGTCCCTGGACGCCGGTCGCCGCGGCGGGGACCCGGGTCACCTTGGCCGTGGTGAGGCCTCCGTTGCCGTCGGGGGTGATGCGGTGGATGTTCCAGTCGAGGCTGGAGGGGCCCGCGGTGGCCAGGGCGCCGCCGTCCAGGGTCGGGCCGATGCCGCCGAACGACGAGGGAAGCACGGTGGTCGAGGCGCCGGTGACCAGGGAACGGGCGGTCAGCGCGGCCTCGGCGCCGCCCGTGACGAACATCGGGTTGCCGAGCAGGAGCTGGTCGCCCACGACCGCTTCGAGCTGGGCGTCGGTCCTGGGGAGGGCGGCGGGCTCGGTGCCGGGTTCGGCGTCCACCCGGATCGCCTTCCAGTCGGCGACGAGCCAGCGGTCGTTGAAGACGATCTCCGGGGTCGCGGAGTCGCCGGTCACGTAGGTGCGGAACGCGCCGTCGGAGAGGTCGACCAGGCCCGCGGACGTCTTGCCGTCCAGTGTGTAGACGATCGCGAGGCGGACGACCGAGCCGCCGGTGCGGTAGGAGACGGGCCGGGCGCCCGCGGGGAAGCCGGTGACCGGGGTGTCCACGGTGAGGGTCCCGTCGACGGTGCGCAGCACGTGCAGGGCGCCGGTGCCGTCCATGGTCAGCACGCTCCATCCGACGGCGGCCCGGTAGGCCTGGCCGGAGGGGATCGTGACGGTGGCGGTGACGCCCGTGGAGCGGTGCTTCTGCAGCACCTTCTGGCCGTCGCGGGTGTTCACGACGTCGGTGCCGGTGGCCAGGTCGTCCGGGCCGGCGTGGGCGGGCGGGACCGCGTCGGGGTAGTCCACCGTGGTGACCGAGGTGGTCCCCGGCCGGTACTGGAAGCCGGACGCGCCGGCCCAGGGGTAGTCGACGGTCACGCGCTTCTCGGTGGCGAGCCGCACCGTGCCGGCCGGCTCGTCGACCGCGGGTGCCGCCTGCGCGGGTGCGGTCAGCACGGTGCAGGACAGGGCCACCACCCCGCCGACTGCCGCGCGGACGAGTCTTCGTGAACGGATCATGCTCTCTCCCCCTGTATCTGGGCGCACACGCGCACCGTGCGCACAGAGGGCATCCAACGTCCCTTCCTGGGACGGCAGTTGGCCGGAAGGGTGAACTCCGGGTGACGGCTGGGCGGACAGGGCGAGGGCGGCGCCCGAACCGGACGCCGCCCTCGCGGTGTGTTGCCGTGCGCCTACGCGGTGAGTTTCGCCAGCGCCGCGTCGATCCGGGCCAGGGTGGTCTCCTTGCCCAGGATCTCCAGGGACTCGAAGAGCGGCAGGCCGACCGTGCGGCCGGTGACGGCGACGCGGACGGGGGCCTGGGCCTTGCCGAGCTTGAGGCCGTGGACCTCACCGGCGGCCAGGACGGCCTCCTTGAGCGACTCGGCGGAGGTCCAGTCGGCCGCTTCCAGCTTCTCGCGGGCCGTGCGCAGCAGGGCGTCCGAGCCCTCCTTCATCGCCTTCGCCCAGCTCGCCTCGTCCTCGGCCGGCTCCGGCAGGAACAGGAAGTCGACGTTGTCGGTGATCTCGGAGAGGACCTTGAGGCGGGTCTGCGCGTGCGGGGCGATGGCCTGCCACTTGGCCTCGTCGAAGGCCTCCGGGGCCCAGGGCGCGAACGGCGCCTGGAGCCACGGTCGGCAGCGCTCCGTGAAGTCCTTCACGTCCAGCAGGCGGATGTGGTCGCCGTTGATCGCCTCGCACTTCTTCAGGTCGAAGCGGGCCGGGTTGGGCTGGACGTCGGAGATCTCGAACGCCGCGATCATCTCGTCGATCGAGAAGACGTCCTGGTCGGCCGAGAGGGACCAGCCGAGCAGCGAGAGGTAGTTGAGCAGGCCCTCGGGGAGGAAGCCGCGCTCCCGGTAGAGGTTGAGGGAGGACTGCGGGTCGCGCTTGGAAAGCTTCTTGTTGCCCTCGCCCATCACGTACGGCAGGTGGCCGAAGGACGGGATCTCCTTGGCGATGCCCAGCTCGATCAGCGCCTTGTACAGGGCGATCTGGCGCGGGGTGGAGGAGAGCAGGTCCTCGCCGCGCAGGACGTGGGTGATCTCCATCAGGGCGTCGTCGACCGGGTTGACCAGCGTGTACAGCGGGGCGCCGTTGGCGCGGACGATGCCGTAGTCCGGGACGTTCTCCGGGGTGAAGGTCAGTTCGCCGCGGACCAGGTCGGTGAAGGTGATCGTCTCGTCGGGCATCCGGAAGCGGACGATCGGCTCGCGGCCCTGGGCCTGGTACTCGTCGACCTGGGCGGCGGTCAGCTCGCGGCAGTGGCCGTCGTAGCCGGAGGGCTTGCCTGCGGCGCGGGCGGCCTGACGGCGGGTGTCCAGCTCCTCCTGGGAGCAGTAGCAGCGGTAGGCGTGGCCGGCGTCGAGGAGCTTGGCCGCGACGTCCTTGTAGAGGTCCATGCGCTGCGACTGGCGGTACGGCGCGTGCGGGCCGCCGACCTCGGGGCCCTCGTCCCAGTCGAAGCCCAGCCAGCGCATCGAGTCGAGCAGCTGGGTGTACGACTCCTCGGAGTCGCGGGCCGCGTCGGTGTCCTCGATGCGGAACACCAGGGTGCCCTGGTGGTGCTTGGCGAACGCCCAGTTGAACAGGGCGGTGCGCACCAGGCCCACGTGGGGGTTACCGGTGGGCGAGGGGCAGAAACGGACGCGTACGGGGGAGCCGGGTGCGCTAGCCACGCTTGACAACCTTGTTGGTGAGAGTGCCGATGCCTTCGATGGTGACGGCGACCTCGTCGCCGACGTTCAGGGGGCCGACCCCAGCCGGGGTGCCGGTGAGGATGACGTCGCCGGGGAGCAGCGTCATGGCCTCGGAGATGTTGACGATCAGGTCCTCGATGGAGTGGGTCATCTCGCTGGTGCGGCCCAGCTGGCGCTGCTGGCCGTTGACCGTGAGCTGGATGGTGAGGTCGCTCGCGTCGAGGTCCGTCTCCACCCAGGGGCCGAGCGGGCAGGAGCTGTCGAAGCCCTTGGCCCGGGCCCACTGCTTCTCGCGCCGCTGCACGTCGCGGGCGGTGATGTCGTTGGCGCAGGTGTAGCCGAAGATCACGTCCTTGACGCGTTCGCGCGGGACCTCGCGGCACATCCGGCCGATGACCACGGCCAGCTCGGCCTCGTGGTGCACCTCCTCGGAGAAGGAGGGGTACTGGATCTCGTCGCCGGGGCCGATCACCGAGGTGGACGGCTTGAAGAAGGCGAAGGGGGCGTCGGGCACCTCGTTGCCCAGCTCGCGCGCGTGCTCCGCGTAGTTGCGGCCGAAGGCCACGACCTTGTTGGGGAGCACCGGCGGCAGCAGCCTGACCTTGCTCACCGGCACCTTCGTACCGGAGAGCTCGAAGTCCGCGAACGGGATGCCCTTGATGATGTTCAGGACGAGTTCGTCCTGCTTGTCGCCCTCGATGGCGCCGAAGGCGACGTTCCCGTCGATGGAGAACCTGGCGATGCGCACGGGTTGCTTGGCCCCTTGACTGAAGCGGCTGGAGTCTGACGGTCCAGGCTAACGCGGGGAGGTGGACTCGCCCCGCGCATTACGAGGGGGCGCCCCGTCACACACGAGGGGGCGCCCCGTCACACACGAAGGGGCGCCCCGTCGCGGGGGCGCCCCCTCGGCAATCCGGTCCCTTCGCCGTGAGCATCCGGCGGCCGGCACGCGTACTAGCTGGTGTCACTCCGCGGCCGCGGCGGCCGCGACGGGGATCTCCATGAGGACGGTGCGCTTGGGGTTTGCGGTCTGGGCCGGCAGTTCGACGGGGTGCTCCGGCTGCTCCGGCGTCTGCAGTTCGTCGGCGTCGCTCAGGTGTGCCAGCGTCGTGCGTCGCGGGTTGGCGATCTTGTGGAACATCGTCGTCGTCTTCACTGTTTACTTGACCCTGTCCTGTGACGGGCGCCCGGAGGGGTGTGTGAACCCCCCGCACGGGCGCGGGTTGTCGGTTGTGCCATCGCTGTAAAGCGTCAGGCTAAACATCCGATTCCCCGGCCCCGTCGCGCAGGGGTCATGATCGGCATGTGAGTTTTCTCACGAATCAGAGGGCGAATCGGTCAATCCGGACGCGCGCCCCACCCCAACGAAACGGACATTGGCCCACTGAAGCCATCATTCCGCTGCTGATCATGGCGACTGGGACACCCGGCGTGACTGGTCGACTCGCGGGCTTACGCCCGAAATGGGTGAACTCCCTTTCTACGACCGGTGATCCGCCACTCACGTGGTGTCACCTACATCACGGCTCGGCCTACGGGCCTTGTTGGAGATCCTGTGCTGTGCTGGAATCTCACGGACCGCCGCAGGATCGAGCCGGCGCACAGGGGGCGCACAGACGCGCCGAGTGGCGGTGAAGAAGGGGAAGCCAGCGCCGGTCACTCACGACCACCACGGGGGCGTTTTCAGGGCGTCCCCAGAACGCCGACACCGTGCCCCGCCGTTCAGGCGACGGGGTGCCTGGTCCAGAGGTTGCGACGCTAGTGCAGGGACGTTTCAAGAGGGATGGCAGCGCTTCGGCGGAGCCGGAGCCGCACGGCGGGACTGGCCCCGTGAAAGGCGGCCCCGCGCCCCAGCACGCCCAGAACCAGGGCCCGGCAGGTGACGGCGGTGAGCGCTCCGCGCGCTCCGGTACGTCGGCCCCGTCGGGGGCCACGGGTCCTTCCCCGGCGCTGAAGCCGCCGACGGGCCCGACCGGCCCGGGGTCGCGAATAGCCCTGCGCAACTGGCGCATCTCCACACGACTGGTGTCGCTGCTCGCCCTTCCGGTGGTCGCGGCCACCTCGCTGGGCGCGCTGCGTATCGACCAGTCCATGGACGACATCCAGCAGCTGGACAACATGAAGCTGCTGACGGACATGACCAAGCAGGCCACCGAGCTGTCGGCCGCGCTCCAGGAGGAGCGCGACCAGTCGGCCGGCCCGCTGGCGCACGGCGGCAAGGCGACGGACTTCACGGTCAAGGGGCTTCGCGAGAAGACCGACCGGGCGATGAAGAACTTCCTCGACAGCTCCGAGGAGATCGACGGCGCCAGCAAGGACGGCAACCTCAAGGGCGTCCGCGAGTACCTCGTCCAGCTCGCCGGCGAGCTCGGCGACCTGGAGCAGATCCGCAAGGGCGCCTACGCCTCCGAGGGCAACTCCACGCAGACGATCGAGGCGTACCACCGTCTGATCGAGAACCTGATCGACCTCTCCCAGGACATGGCCGAGGCGACCAGCAACCCGGACATGATCCAGCGCACGCGTGCGCTCGCGGCGTTCTCCTCCGCCAAGGAGTACTCCTCGATCCAGCGCGCGGCCCTCGCGGCGGCACTGCCCGCGAGCAACACCACGGCCGGCAAGCTCTCGCCGAACGACCGCCTCTACGCCGAGTCCGCCCTGGAGAGCCAGAACTCCGAGATCCGCAGCTTCAAGAGCATCTACGGCGAGGACGCCGCCGCCGAACTGCTGAAGCCGATCGAGGACGGCGGCAACTCCACCATCAAGGCGACCGACACCTACGCGGGTCGCGCCCTGGTCTCCGCGAGCGGTCTCGCCCAGCAGGACAAGCGGTCCTACCGCGACTGGCTGGACGACAGCTCCACCAAGATCCAGCAGATGAAGAACATCGAGCACACGCTGCTCGAGGAGATGGAGCAGAAGGCCCGCGAGCTGCGCAGCGCCACCGAGCGCGACGCGATCATCTCCGGTGCCCTGATCCTGATCGTGCTCGGCGTGTCGCTGGTCGGCGCCTTCGTCGTGGCGCGGTCCATGATCCGCTCGCTGCGCCGCCTGGAGGACACCGCGACCAAGGTCGCCTCCGACCGTCTGCCCGAGCTGGTCAAGCAGCTGTCCGAGTCCGACCCGCAGGACGTCGACACGTCCGTGGAGTCGGTCGGTGTGCACTCCCGGGACGAGATCGGCCGAGTGGCCGCGGCCTTCGACGACGTGCACCGCGAGGCGGTCCGCCTCGCCGCCGAGCAGGCCCTGCTGCGGGGCAACGTCAACGCGATGTTCACCAACCTCTCGCGCCGCTCCCAGGGTCTGATCCAGCGCCAGCTGTCGCTGATCTCCGAGCTGGAGTCCCGCGAGGCCGACCCGGACCAGCTGTCCTCGCTGTTCAAGCTCGACCACCTCGCCACGCGCATGCGCCGTAACGGTGAGAACCTCCTCGTCCTCGCGGGTGAGGAGCCCGGCCGCCGCTGGACCCGCCCGGTCCCGCTGGTCGACGTGCTCCGCGCCGCCGCGTCCGAGGTGGAGCAGTACGAGCGCATCGAGCTGGCCTCGGTGCCGACCACCGAAGTGGCCGGCCGTGTGGTCAACGACCTCGTGCACCTGCTCGCCGAGCTGCTGGAGAACGCGACCTCGTTCTCCTCGCCGCAGACCAAGGTCAAGGTCACCGGTCACGCGCTGCCCGACGGCCGTGTGCTGATCGAGATCCACGACACCGGTATCGGCCTGTCGCCGGAGGACCTGGCGGCGATCAACGAGCGGCTCGCCTCTCCCCCGACGGTGGACGTCTCCGTCTCCCGCCGCATGGGTCTGTTCGTGGTCGGCCGGCTGTCCCAGCGGCACGGCATCCGCATCCAGCTGCGCCCGTCCGACTCCGGTGGTACGACCGCGCTGGTCATGCTGCCCGTCGACGTCGCCCAGGGCGGCCGGAAGCCCCAGCCCAAGCAGCCCGGTCAGCCGCCGGTCGGTGGCGGCGGTCCCGCCGCCGCGCAGGCCGCGGCCGGTGCGGCCGCGGCCCGGCGTGCCGCCGGTGCCGGCCAGGGCGGCGGTGCCCTCGGCGCCGGTGCGTCCGGCGGGGCCTTCGGTGGCGGTGCGTCCGGCGGCGGCCGGCTCGCTTCCGGTCAGGGCCCGCGGGCCGCGCTGCCCGGGCGCGACGCGGACGGTGGCCGTCCGGGAACTCCCGGTGGAGCGCGCGGACCGCAGGGTCCCGGGACCTCGTCGTTCGAGCAGGGTGGTTCCCCGCAGGGCCGTCCCGCTCCCGCGGGCACCGGGTTCGGCCAGCAGGCGCCGGGTGCCCCGCAGGGTCTGCAGGCGGCGGGCACCAACGGGCCGCAGGGCCAGGACGCCTTCGGCGGAGGACGGAGCCGCAAGAAGCAGGGCGGCGACTCCGAGCAGGGCACCGGCCGCAGGCCGCAGCTGCCGCCGCGCGGGGGACCGCGTGCCGAGCTGCCCGGCGGTGACGCGCAGCAGCGCGTGCCGAGCTGGAGCGACGAGAACGCCCAGCCGCCGGCGCCGCGCGCCTCACTGGACGCCCCGCGCGGGCACGAGGAGCCGGACCTCTCTCGTACGTCTTCGCTGCCGCGCGCCGACGACCGGCAGGGCCCGGGCACGACGGCGGAGATGCCGGCCGTGCCGCGGGACAACGACCGGCAGGGCCTCGGCTCCCCGGCCGACTTCGGCGCTGCCCAGCAGGCGGACCCGTTCGGTCCCGGCGCGAACACCTCGCAGGGCCAGGGCCAGTTCGTCCGCCCGGACGTCTTCGGCACCCCCGGCGGTCGCCTCGACACCTCGTCCGCGTCGGGCCAGTACCCGGCGCCGCAGTCCTACGACAACGGCTCGACGGGTCAGTACCCCGCGCCCGGCCAGGACAACGGCAGCCAGTACCCGGCCCCCCGCCAGGACAACGGCAGCCAGTACCCGGCCCAGCGCCAGGACAACGGCTCCACCGGCCAGTACCCGGCCCCCCGCCAGGACAACGGCAGCCAGTACCCGGCTCCGCGCCAGGACAACGGCTCGACCGGTCAGTACCCCGCGCCCCGCCAGGACAACGGTTCCGGGCGGCCCACCCTCCCGGGTCCGGCCACGCCGGCCGACCCCGCGGGCACGGGCCGGTTCGAGCGGCCGCAGGCGGGTGGCGGCCGGGGCCCGGCCGACTTCGGCGCCCCGCGTCCGCCCGCCCCGCAGGCCCGTCCGGTCCGGCAGGAGCCCGAGGCCCTGCCACCGGCGTCCGGCCCGGGCGACGGTCGTACGCCGCTGTACGACACACTGGAGACCAACTGGTTCCACGGCCAGCAGGAGCAGCAGCCGCAGAACAACGGCTCCGCCCCCTCTGCCCCGCAGCAACCGCAGGGACCCACCGGTCCGCAGCGGTCCGCCCCCGCCGGCTGGCGCACCTCGCCGAACGACGACCTCGTCCGCCAGGCCGAGCGAGTCCGCCAGCCCGCCGCGGGTGGTGTCACCACCTCCGGCCTGCCGCGCCGGGTGCCCCGGGCCAACCTCGTCCCGGGCACGGCGCAGCAGCAAACCCACCAGAGCGGTCCGCAGGTCTCGCGTGCGCCCGATGACGTGCGCGGCCGGCTGACCAATCTCCGTCGGGGAATCGCACAGGGTCGTCAGGCCGGGTCCACCCAGACCGGCAGCCACCCACGGCCCACTCACCAGCAGGAGCGTTAGTTGAGTCCGATGAGCCAGGCGGCACAGAATCTCAACTGGTTGATCACCAACTTCGTGGACAACACCCCCGGGGTGTCCCACACCGTCGTCGTGTCCGCCGACGGTCTCCTCCTGGCGCTGTCGGAGGGCTTTCCGCGCGACCGCGCCGACCAGCTCGCGGCCGTCGCCTCGGGTCTGACGTCCCTGACGGCAGGCGCTTCCCGGATCTTCGAGGGCGGCGAGGTGGCGCAGACGGTCGTGGAGATGGAGCGGGGATTCCTCTTCCTCATGTCCGTCTCGGACGGCTCGTCCCTCGCGGTGCTCGCCCACCCCGAGTGCGACATCGGTCTCGTCGGCTACGAGATGGCGCTCCTGGTCGACCGCGCGGGCGCGGTCCTCACCCCCGATCTCAGGGCTGAGCTCCAAGGCAGTCTGCTCCACTGATCGGCCCCGGCACCACCCGTCTCACCACATCACCGTCCGGCCGCCACACACCCCACACAGGCCCCGTCAGACGGCTTGCTGACCGACTTGCTGTCCCGCCCGGAGGACCCATGACCCCGCCCACCGCCTCTCATGATCCGTACGCGGAGCCGTACGAGGACGAGGGCGACCAGCCGCTGGTCCGGCCTTACGCCATGACCGGCGGCCGGACCCGGCCGCGCTACCAGCTGGCGATCGAGGCACTGATCAGTACGACCGCGGACCCCGCCGCGCTCATGGGGCTGCTCCCCGAGCACCAGCGGATCTGCCACCTGTGCCGTGAGGTCAAGTCGGTGGCCGAAGTGTCGGCGCTGCTCAACATGCCGCTGGGCGTGGCCCGGATCCTGGTCGCGGACCTCGCCGAGGCCGGTCTCGTCGCGATCCACCAGCCGGGCGGCGACGACGCCACCGGCGCACCGGACGTGACACTGCTCGAAAGGGTGCTCAGTGGACTTCGCAAGCTCTGACGCGGGGCGGTCCACCACCTCCGCGAAGATAGTGGTGGCCGGTGGCTTCGGCGTGGGCAAGACCACGTTCGTGGGTGCCGTCTCGGAGATCAACCCGCTGCGCACCGAGGCCGTCATGACGTCCGCTTCGGCCGGCATCGACGACCTCACCCACACCGGGGACAAGACCACCACCACGGTGGCCATGGACTTCGGCCGTATCACCCTGGACCAGGACCTGATCCTGTACCTCTTCGGTACGCCGGGCCAGGACCGCTTCTGGTTCATGTGGGACGACCTGGTGCGCGGCGCCATCGGCGCGGTGGTGCTCGTGGACACCCGGCGCCTGGCCGACTGCTTCCCGGCCGTCGACTACTTCGAGAACAGCGGCCTGCCGTTCGTCGTCGCCCTGAACGGCTTCGACGGACAGCAGCCCTACCAGCCCGAAGAGGTGCGCGAGGCGCTGCAGATCGGACCCGACACCCCGATCATCACGACGGACGCCCGGCACCGGGCCGATGCGAAGAGTGCCCTGATCACGCTGGTCGAGCACGCTCTGATGGCACGGCTGAGGTAGCACAATTCAGAAGCGCCATACGGCAGTTGTCGTAGATACACCGGAGCCGACTGTGTCCTTTGACACGGTCGGCCAAGGTGTTCATAACGTTTCGGCAGAGGAATCGGGTGGTACGGCCACGCGTCGCGCACATCCGGTCTCGCTGCGCGCACAATCGCCCCGCCTTTTGGCGGGGCTCGCTCTTTATGACCGTTTTATCTGGGGCTTACATCACGTCGAATCCCTGCCTCGGACTGTTTGGAAGAGCGCTGGTCGTCGTGCTGGAATGCCTGAACTGCCCAATAGTCAATGACGCCCTCGTCCGTCGCTGGCGTCTTGGGCTCTGAACACTGCGGCACAACGTTGGTGCCGACCGCCGAGAGGTTGTTGGTCGAGTGAGGCGAAGCAAGAACAGTCCCGAGCCGTCGGCCCGGGGCAACTTCACCCCGCCGCCGCGCACAGCGGCGCCCGCCCCCGTGCCCGGTTCGGAACCGACGGCCGCACCCGCCGAGAGCGGCGGCCGTCTCTCCCCGCGCAACTGGCGTGTGGCGACCAGGCTGAACGCGATCCTGCTCATACCCGTGGTGGTCGGCCTCGTCATGGGCGGCTTCCAGGTGAAGAGCTCGATCGACACCTGGCAGGAGGCCGAGGACGCGGAGAACACCGCGCGCCTGGTCCGCGCCTCGCTGCTCTACGCCAACGCCCTCTACAACGAACGCGACATCACCGCCGCCCCGCTGCTGCAGGGCAAGGGCCAGGACGACAACACCGTCGTCGACGCCCGCAAGCTCACCGACAAGGCCGCCGACGAGTTCGACGCCGCGGCGCAGAACATGCCGGCCAAGCCCGGCCTGGAGCGGCGGCTGGACCTGTTCCGCAAGGCGGAGCCCAAGCTGGCCACCCTGCGCCAGGTCGCCTACACCACCAAGCTCCAGGGCGTACGGACCGAAGAGGGCTACGTCGAGGTCGCCCACCCGCTGACGGAGTTCGCCAACGAGCTCGGCCTCGGCACCGGCAACATCACCAGCTACGGCCGGACCGTGTACGCCATCGAGCTCACCAAGGCGGCCCTGTCGCTGCAGCGCTCCATCGGCATGCACATCCTGGTCAAGCCGGGCCCGGACGCCGGCAACCTGGCCAGCCAGCGCATCGCCCTGTCCTCGTACGCCTACCTCGAGCGCATCGCCGTGCAGGAGTACATCGGCGGTGGCACCCAGCAGGACGCGGACAAGCTCAAGGCCGCCGAGGCCAAGATCAAGGCCGACGGTGCCGCGATGGCCCGGGAGGCCAAGGCCAAGAACCCGGACTACGTCCCGCCGCCCGCCAGCCCGACGACGATGATCGCGGGCATGGCCACGCTGCAGAGCACGGACCCGAGCGCGCGCGCCGCACTCGCCGAGCGGGGCATCACCGCCGAGAACTGGTGGGCGGTCAACACGCTCAAGTTCAACGCGTACGAAAAGATCGAGCAGGACATGGCCGACAAGGCCGTGAGCGAAGCGTCCGACATCGCCGACGACGCCCAGCGTGACGCCTACATCACCGGTGCCGCCGTCGTGGTCGCCCTGCTCCTGGCCTTCATCCTGGCCGGCGCCGTCGCCCGCCAGATGAGCCGCTCGATGCGCCAGCTGCGCAACGCCGCCTTCGGCATCGCCGAGCAGCGTCTGCCGATGCTGGTCGACCAGCTCTCGCGCACCGACCCCGGACGCGTCGACACCCGCGTCCAGGCCATCCCGATCACCACCACGGACGAGATCGGCGAGGTCGCCCGCGCCTTCGACCAGGTCCACCGCGAGGCCGTCCGGCTCGCCGCCGAGCAGGCCCTGCTGCGGGGCAACATCAACGCGATCTTCACCAACCTCTCGCGCCGCAACCAGTCCCTGATCGAGGGCCAGCTGACCCTGATCACCGACCTGGAGAACAACGAGGCCGACCCGGACCAGCTGGAGAACCTCTTCCGCCTGGACCACCTCGCGACCCGTATGCGCCGCAACGGCGAGAACCTCCTGGTCCTCGCGGGCGAGGAGCCCGGCCGCCGCTGGGACCAGCCGGTGCCGCTGGTCGACGTGCTGCGCGCCGCCTCCTCCGAGGTGGAGCAGTACGAGCGCATCGAGCTCTCCGGCGTCCCGGAGGCCGAGATCCACGGCCGCGCCGTGACCGACCTCGTGCACCTGCTCGCCGAGCTGCTGGAGAACGCCACGACGTTCTCCTCCCCGCAGACCAAGGTCCGCGTGACCGCCACCCGTCTCCCCGACGGCCGCGTCATGATCGAGATCCACGACAAGGGCATCGGCCTGACCGCCGAGGACTTCGCGGACATCAACCACAAGCTGGCCAACCCGCCGACCGTGGACGCCGCGATCTCGCAGCGCATGGGCCTGTTCGTGGTCGGCCGGCTGTCCGACCGGCACGGCATCCGGGTCCAGCTGCGCCCCTCGGGCGAGCAGGCCGGTACCACCTCGCTGGTCATGCTGCCGGACGCGATCACCCACGGTGGTGGCGGCGAGCAGCACGTGGACCGCGACGAGTTCACCGTCTCGCAGATCATCCCGGAGCAGAACTTCGGCGGCGGCGAGAACTTCGGCCAGCCCATGCGCACGGCCGCGGAGCTCGGCTTCGACGACAGCCGCTACTCCGACGTCCCGGACGACATACGTGAGCTGGACCCCGTCGGCCGCTCCCTGATGCGCGAGGAGCGCCGGGCGGCCCTGGAAGCCCAGTCGCACGAGCAGCCCGCGCTGCCCGCGCAGAGCGGCCAGGAGCCCTCCCAGGCGACCGGCTACCGCGACGACTACGACGGGCAGCAGGGCTACGACGCCGGGCAGGCCTACGACACCGGCCAGACCGGCTACCCGGAGCAGCAGCCGTCCGCGTACGACCGTCAGGCGCCGTACCAGCAGCAGCAGCCGTCGTACGACGAGCAGCGGCACACGGCGTACGAGGAGCCGCAGCAGCCTGCCTACGACGAGCAGTACTACGCGCCGAACGGCGGTGCGCCGCAGAACGACACCTTCTCGCCGAACGGCGGCTACCCGGAGCCCTCCTATGCGGAGCCGGCCCAGGAGGAGCCCTCGGGGCAGGGTGCGGGCGGCGCGGGCGGTTTCGCCGCGTTCGAGCAGCGACGTCACCAGGACGACTGGCCGCAGCAGGACGGTTACCAGAACGGCTATCCGAGCCAGTACCCTTCTCAGGCCCAGGAAACGGAATCTGCGCAGGCCGCTGACGCAAGTGAGCAGGACCGCGTAGGCTTCGACCGTCCGGGATCGAGCCCCTCCGCCGCTCACACGATGACCGACGCCGGGCTTCCCCGCCGTGGACCCACCGCGAGCGGTGCGAACGGTACGGGTGGCGCACGGCATGTGAGCCAGGAGCCGCCGGCCTCCACTTCGGAGAGCAAGGGCGACGACTGGCGCTCGGCCAACGACGAGCGGTGGCAGCAGGCCTCGCAGCTGCGGAAGCCCAAGGCGGGCGGGGTCACCTCCTCCGGCCTGCCGAGGCGGGTACCCAAGGCGAACCTGATCGAGGGTGCCGCCGAAAGTACTCCCCAGGGAGGCCCACAGGTCTCCCGCGCCCCGGAGGACGTCCGGGGCAGGCTGAGCAACCTGCGTCGAGGCGTCCAGCGCGGACGCAGCGCAGGCAGTGAAACGAACGGCCAGGGCTTCGGTCCTGACAGCACCTACAACCAGGAGCGTTAGTGTGAGCCCGATGAGCCAGGCGGCACAGAACCTGAACTGGTTGATCACCAACTTCGTGGACAACACCCCGGGGGTGTCCCACACGGTGGTGGTCTCCGCCGACGGACTCCTTCTGGCGATGTCCGAAGGCTTCCCCCGCGACCGCGCCGACCAGCTCGCGGCCGTCGCCTCCGGTCTGACGTCTCTGACGGCAGGCGCCTCCCGGATCTTCGAGGGAGGCGCGGTGAACCAGACGGTTGTGGAGATGGAGCGGGGATTCCTCTTCATCATGTCCGTATCCGACGGCTCGTCGCTCGCCGTCCTCGCGCACCCGGAGGCGGACATCGGCCTCATCGGGTACGAGATGGCGCTGCTGGTTGACCGAGCCGGTACGGTCCTGACACCGGACCTTCGTGCAGAGCTCCAGGGGAGCCTGCTCAACTAGTAGACGGACGGTGCGTTTTGGCGTCCCGGGGCCTTAAGGTTTCGGGACGCGGCTCCACAGCGATGGGTGCCAGGCACAGTCGGAGGAGGAGAAAGTGGCAACACCCCCAGGCGGTTCGTCTTCGGGCAACTGGTCGTACGGCCCTGCCCAGGGCCAGGGCGACGGTGGTCAGAACCCGAACCGTTACAACTTCCCCTCCGCACCGAGCCACCGGCAGCCGTACGCGCCGCAGGGCCCCGGCCCTTCGCCGTACGACCAGCCGCCGGCCCCGCGTATCCAGCCTGTGCAGCCGCAGCGACGCTCCCCCGAGCCGACGCCCGGCGGAGCGTCGAACAATCACAATCCGCTGGTGCGTCCGTACGCCATGACCGGCGGACGGACCCGCCCGCGCTACCAGCTCGCCATCGAGGCGCTGGTGCACACCACTGCGCAGCCGCACCAGATGCAGGGCCAGTTGCCCGAGCATCAGCGGATCTGCAACCTCTGCCGGGAAATCAAGTCGGTCGCCGAGATCTCGGCGCTCCTCACGATCCCTCTCGGCGTGGCCAGGATCCTCGTCGCCGACTTGGCGGAGGCGGGACTGGTCGCCATCCATCAGCCCGGCGGCGACGAGAACGCCGGCGGCCAGCCAGACGTGACACTGCTCGAAAGGGTGCTCAGTGGACTTCGCAAGCTCTAGCGGAGGGCCTTCCCGCTCCACCACGTCCGCGAAGATCGTGGTGGCTGGCGGCTTCGGCGTGGGCAAGACCACGTTCGTGGGTGCCGTCTCGGAGATCAACCCGCTGCGCACCGAGGCCGTCATGACGTCCGCTTCGGCGGGCATCGACGACCTCACCCACACCGGGGACAAGACCACCACCACGGTGGCCATGGACTTCGGCCGTATCACCCTGGACCAGGACCTGATCCTGTACCTGTTCGGTACGCCGGGCCAGGACCGCTTCTGGTTCATGTGGGACGACCTGGTGCGCGGCGCCATCGGCGCGATCGTGCTGGTCGACACGAGGAGGCTCGCCGACTGCTTCCCCGCCGTCGACTACTTCGAGAACTCGGGCCTGCCGTTCGTCATCGCCCTGAACGGTTTCGACGGCCAGCAGCCGTACACGCCGGACGAGGTCCGCGAGGCGCTCCAGATCGGTCCGGACACCCCGATCATCACGACCGACGCCCGCCACCGCGCGGACGCGAAGTCGGCGCTGATCACGCTGGTCGAGCACGCGCTGATGGCGCGGCTTCGGTAGTTCTCCCGCTGTGGGACAGCCCCTGGCGGCCTTCGGGCTGCCGGGGGCTGTCGCGTTGCCGGGTGCGGGTGGTGTGTGGCTTGTCGCGCAGTTCCCCGCGCCCCCAAACAAAGAAGGCCCCTCCATGAGGGGCCTTCTGTCAGGTTCTGTTGTCAGCGCCAGCTGTGCGGGGCCCTGAAGCCCGGCTCGCGTTCCAGGCGGCGCCAGCCTGCCTTGATGCGGCCGCGGTGGGCCGGGGTCGGGTCCGTGGGGCGGGCGGCGGCGCGGGCCAGGAGGATGGCCGTGATGGCGGCGACTTCCTCGGGCTCGGCGTGGCCCTTCTCGACGCGGATATCAGCAGATTCCATGGGTGTCAGTCTCCGTGAGGAAGATGTCCGCCGGGTTACTGCGGCGGGTTGCCGTGCTTGCGGGACGGCAGGTCCGCGTGCTTGGTCTGGAGCATGGCGAGGGACTTGATCAGCACCTCGCGGGTCTCGGCGGGGTCGATGACGTCGTCGACCAGGCCGCGTTCGGCCGCGTAGTAGGGGTGCATCAGCTCGGACTTGTACTCCTTGACCATGCGGGCCCGCATGGCCTCGGGGTCTTCGGCCTCGGCGATCTGGCGGCGGAAGATGACGTTGGCAGCGCCCTCGGCGCCCATGACGGCGATCTCGTTCGTCGGCCAGGCGTAGGTGAGGTCGGCACCGATGGACTGGCTGTCCATGACGATGTACGCACCTCCGTAGGCCTTGCGCAGGATCAGCGAGATCCTCGGCACGGTCGCGTTGCAGTAGGCGTAGAGGAGCTTCGCGCCGTGGCGGATGATGCCACCGTGCTCCTGGTCGACGCCCGGGAGGAAGCCGGGGACGTCCAGAAGAGTGATGATCGGGATGTTGAACGCGTCGCACATCTGAACGAAGCGGGCCGCCTTCTCGGAGGCCTCGATGTCCAGCACACCCGCCAGGGCCTGGGGCTGGTTCGCCACGATGCCGACGACCTGGCCGTCCATCCGGCCCAGCGCGCAGATGATGTTGCGGGCCCAGCGCTCGTGGACCTCCAGGTACTCGCCGTCGTCGACGATCTCCTCGATGACCTTGGCCATGTCGTACGGCCGGTTGCCGTCCGCCGGGACCAGGTCCAGGAGGACGTCCGAGCGGCGGTCGGCCGCGTCCGAGGACTCCGAGCGGGGCGGGTTCTCGCGGTTGTTCTGCGGGAGCAGCGAGAGGAGGTAACGGACCTCGGCGATGCAGGTCTCTTCGTCGTCGTAGGCGAAGTGGCAGACACCGGAGGTCTCGGCGTGGACGTCGGCGCCGCCCAGGCCGTTCTGCGTGATCTCCTCGCCGGTGACCGCCTTGACGACGTCGGGGCCGGTGATGAACATCTGCGAGGTCTCGCGGACCATGAAGACGAAGTCGGTGAGGGCGGGGCTGTAGGCCGCGCCGCCGGCGCACGGGCCGAGCATCACCGAGATCTGCGGGATCACGCCCGAGGCCTTGGTGTTGCGCTGGAAGATGCCGCCGTAGCCGGCGAGGGCGCTCACGCCCTCCTGGATACGGGCGCCGGCGCCGTCGTTCAGCGAGACCAGCGGGGCACCGGCCGCGATGGCCATGTCCATGATCTTGTGGATCTTCGTGGCGTGGGCCTCGCCCAGGGCGCCGCCGAAGATGCGGAAGTCGTGCGCGTAGACGAAGACCGTGCGGCCCTCCACCGTGCCCCAGCCGGTGATCACACCGTCGCTGTACGGCTTCTTGGCCTCCAGGCCGAAGCCCGTGGCCCGGTGCCGGCGCAGCTGCTCGACCTCCCGGAAGGACTCCGGGTCCAGGAGGAGTTCGATCCGCTCCCGCGCGGTCAGCTTGCCCTTGGCGTGCTGCGCCGCGGTCGCCTTCTCACTGGGTCCGGCCACCGCCTGCGCACGGATCTCGTGCAGTTCCGCCACGCGTCCGCGCGCGTCGGTCGGCTCACCCGGCGCCTCATCCAAAACGGTCATGTAGTGACCTTACGAAGTCAACCGAGGAATCCGGGCCGTCGACTCCTCACAGTCTCCGGCGTGTTTTCCTGGTACCCCTGAACAGAACTCTGACGAGGTTGACCCTTTCTGACTGCTCAGGGGGCGTGTCGTTTGTAGGGGTCACACAAAGCGGTCAGGCGAGAGTCACCTCGCAGACATGTGTGGCGCATGCCGCCCCGGGAGTGACGCGCAGGCGCAGCCCGCGGCCGGTGGACAGCACCTCGATCGTCTCGTCCACGCGGCCGGCCCGCCGGACCGGGCGGTCCCAGGTGATCTCCAGGGGCTCACCGGTGCGGGGCGGTTCGCTCACGCAGAGGGTAGCGGTGCGGCCCCGGACGACGGTCAGCACGCTCGCGGCGGAGGAGGCGGTGAGGGGGCCCGCGGTGCCGGCCCTCCAGAAGTTCGCGGCCGTGCAGCCGAGGGAAGGCACGGTGACGGCCTGGCGGCCGGGGTCGTTGGCGAGCACCGACATCCAGTGGCGGTCGGTGGCCCGGCGCGCGACCGCCCGGCGGGACGCACCGGGCATCAGGACGTAGGCGTACGTGGCGTCCACGGGGTCGGTGCCGTGGTCGAACCAGAGGGTCTGCCAGCGGCGGGTGCGCCGCTCCCGCGTGCCGCCGAGGTTGATGTCGGACCAGGCGCCGGTGCGGTCCTCGCGCAGCGCCTTCGGCTCGCGGCCGAGGAGGATCCAGCCGCCGTGGTCCTCCAGATGGGCCCAGTTCGGGCCCTTGACGAAGCGCTGGGTGCCAGATGCCCCGAGGTTGCGGTTGTCGACGACCGTCTCGACCGGGACGCCGTCGGAGCAGGTGATCCCGGCGCCCAGGCAGATCACCGCGTCCGCCACGCAGAACCAGGACTTGCGGGCCTCAAGGGTGGAGCCAAGGCCCTTGAGGTGCTGGCCGAGGGCCGCGTACCTGCCGTCGGTGGTGCCGCCGACCCAGCGCGCGTCCGGGCGGGCCGTGCCCCATTCGCCGCCTTCGCGGTCGGCGAGCCGTTTGGTCGAGACGGTGGTGCCGGGCAGGCGGTACCAGTCGACGGCCGGCCAGAACCAGTCCGTGTACTGGTCGCCGGTGCCCTCGGCCCACCAGCTGACCATGCCCGCGCCGGTGTGCCAGCCGCGGGGGTTCTCGCCGTTGCCGCACTCGTAGTGGGCGATGCGGTCGCTGGCCATGGCGATGTTCACGGTGAAGCCGGGGCCGCGGTGGACGGCACGGTCCATGGCGGCGAAGAGGTGGTGCCCGGGAGGTTCGGGCGCGGCCGGGACGGGTGAGGCGGCGATGGCGTGCAGCCGGGCCAGGTCGGCGACGCCGAACTGGGGTGCCGTCAGGACCGGGCTCACGGTGTCGCGTTCGATCCAGCCCTTGACGCGGGCGTGCCAGCGCTCGCGTTCCGCGGGGCTCGCACCGGCCGCGAGCAGGGCGATCGCGGCGATGAGCTGGTGGCCGTGGAAGTGGTCGCTCCGAAGGATCTTGCGGTCGTCGGCGGTGAGGTGACCGCGGCTGATGGCCCGGCCGTTGACGCTGTCCATGACGAGCCCGTCGTGGACGAGCGGGGCGTAGGCGCGCTCCACGCTGTCGAGGACGATCTGCCGGTCGGGGTCGGTGACCTCCCAGTCGGATCCGGCGAGCAGGGCGAAGAGCCGGCCGAGGCCGTCGAGCACGACCTGGCCGTAGGTGCCCGAGTAGGCGACCCAGGTGTGCTGGACGAACGATCCGTCCGCGTAGAGGCCGTCGCCCCGGGTGACGTACGGGAAGACGGGGGAGAGCGCGTCCCGGGCGAGGGCGATCTTGGCGGGGTCGCGGCCGAGGACGCCGCGCAGGGCTACGGAGCGGCACAGGTCGACGCGGTTGGCGCCGGTGGAGGTGCCGGTGTAGTCGCCGAGGGCCGAGTCGGGGACGAAGTGGTCGACGGCGGCGCAGGACGCGCGGACGCGGGCCTCCCCCAACTCCTCGTACAGGGCGGCCGTGATGTCCATCAGCAGGCGGGGGCTGCCGATCTGCCACTCCCACCAGTTGCCGTAGCGGGTGGTGGCGGGGTTGTAGACGGTGGTGGAGAGGTGGTCGAGGCCGCGCAGGATGCCGGTCAGGAGGGCGGGGTCGGCGGTGGAGCCGGTGCCCTGCTGGACGTAGGCCTGGGTCATGGTCCACAAACGGGCGTAGCCGAGGGTGATGCCGGCCGGCGGGTCGAAGGGGTGGCCGGGCCATAGGGAGTTCGCCGCCGGGGCCATGCTCGCGTGCAGGTCGCGGGCGAGTGCTCCGGTCTCGGCGAGCCGGATGGCGTAGGGCTCGGCGGCCGGGTCGTAGCCGGTGCCGAGGGAGATGCCGAGCCAGCGTCGGCGGAGAGTGTCGTACGGGTCACCGGGCACGTCGACGGACCGGGGCACGGGCGCCGCGCCGCCGGTCGCCGCTAGGGCAGCGGCCGCGAGCAGCAGGGCGCGGCGCCCGGGCCGGAGCAGGGCGGCGGCCCCGGCGGTGCGGCCGGTGAAGACGCGGCGCTGGGGAATCATGCCCATGCCCTACCACGGGGAGGCGGTCACCTGAACGGTGGATCAGGCCGGAGTGACCGGAACGGGGGAACGGCCGGCGGGCCTGTTCCGGGCGACAGGCTTGTTCCGTGCGACGAGCTTGTTCCGGGCGACGGCTCGTTCCGTGCGACAGGCTTGTTCCGGGCGACGGCTCGTTCCGTGCGACAGGCTTGTTCCGGGCGACGGCTCGTTCCGTGCGACAGGCTCGTTCCGTGCGACAGGCTCGTCCTGAGCGACAGGCCCTAACCGAAGCGGTTCAGCAGGCGGCGGTACAGGCCCGGTGCGAGGCCTCGGACCCGGCCGGGGACGGTCAGCCAGGTGGGGACGTAGGCCTCGTCGCGGTTCTGCCGGACGGCCTCCCAGATCGTGCCGGCCACGCAGCCCGGTGAGAGCAGACCGGTGCGGGTGCCGTCGTAGGGCCTGCCGCGTCGGGTGTGGAAGGGCGTGTCGACGGCTCCGGGCACTACGAGAGTGACGCCCACGCCCGTGCCGCGCAGTTCCTGGCGCAGCGCCTCGGCGAAGGCGGCGAGGCCTGCCTTGGCGGCGGAGTACACCGCCTCCTCCCGCAGCCCCACGCAGCCCGCGACCGAGCCGAGCAGCACCACGCGGCCCCGCCCGGCGGCGATCATGGAGGGCAGCACCTCGCGCACGAGGTGCAGCGTGGCGTTGAGGTCGAGAGTCAGCACCCGGTCGATGTCGGTGTGCGGCATGGCGGTGAAGGGGCCCGCCCAGCCCATGCCCGCCCCGGCGACCAGGACGTCGACGCGGCCGGTGGTGTGCAGCGCGGACTGGGCCAGCAGGCGCGGGCCGTCCGGGGCGGCGAGGTCGGCGGGCAGCACGACGGCCGAGGTTCCGGACGCCGTCTGCTCCAGGCGGCGCCGGTCGCGTCCGCTGAGGAGCAGCTGCCAGCCGTCCATCGCGAAACGCCGTGCCGTGGCCGCTCCGATGCCGGAGGACGCGCCGGTGACCAGGGCCACGCGCCGGTCGAGACGTCGCGGTGGCCCGTACTGGTGCACGCGGGCGGGGACGGGGGCCGCCGTGGAGCGGCGCGGGGCGGGATCCGCCGGTGGGTCGTAGGCCGAGCCGGAGCCGGTGAGTGTCACGAGTCGCTCTCCCCTGCGCTGGGCGTCCGCCGTGGTCTCGTCTGTCTCCATGCGCTCCCTTGACACGGAACCCCGTCTCGCCGGACGCCGCCACCGCAACCGGGTACCGGCCGGGGTCGGGCGCTCCGGCCGCGGTGGGCCCGCGGCCCCTGGGCCGACCGGCACGGGGCCGCCGTGCACCGTGCCCGGCGGGTCCACCCCGGCGGGCCGTGGGATTGCGCCAACCGGCGGAACGAGAAGGGTGCGGCAGACGCGAGACGGAGACACCTTTCCCGAAGATGTTGAACATTGAACGGAATAGGTCTACGGTGGGTCGCGTTGAAGTAGTTAAACATTCAACATCACACACAGGAGGCCTGCACCATGAGCATCTTCAGCCGCACCGACACCCGCACCGCCACCGCGGACACCGCCGTGAACCCCGAGCTGGCCGCCCTGACCGGCGACTACACGATCGACCCCGCGCACTCGACGATCGGCTTCACCGCCCGGCACGCCATGGTCACGAACGTCAAGGGCGGCTTCCAGGACTTCACCGGCACGCTCCACCTCGACGGCACCGATCCGTCACGCTCCACGGCCTCCCTCGACGTCGTGATGGACAGCATCGACACCGGCAACGCCGACCGTGACGGCCACCTCAAGAGCGCGGACTTCTTCAAGACGGACGAGTTCCCGGCCATGACCTTCCGCTCCACCGGCGTGGAGGCCCTGGGCGGTGACGACTACCGGATCACCGGCGACCTGACGATCCTCGGCACCACCCGTCCGCTCGCCATCGACCTCGAGTTCAACGGCGCCGCGAAGGACCCGTTCGGCAACGAGCGCGTCGGCTTCGAGGGCAAGGCGGAGATCCTGCGCTCGGAGTGGGGCCTGACCTGGAACGCCGCGCTGGAGACCGGCGGCGTCCTGGTCTCCGACAAGATCAAGCTGAACTTCGACATCTCGGCCATCAGGAACGCGTGAGCCCCGCAGACCCGGCCCGGTGAAGCGCCGCCGGGCCGGTCTGGCCGGTTCCCGCCCCTTGTGCGAAGACTCTCGGCGTTCTCATAATCCAGCAGCAGTATTTTGACCAGTCCATGCCAGCACATGGACGTTCTTTTTCTTTTTGCCCTTGTTGCTGTCATGCACTCGTCAATCTGATGCTTCGGTTGCACCTCCCCAGTCAACCCCCCACGGAAGGCATCACGTTGAAGAGACTTCTCACGGCCCTCAAGAGATGCGCGGTCCTCGGCGCCGCCGCGCTCGCGATCGCCAGTCTCCAGCCCGTCTCCGCCGCCCAGGCCGCCCCGTCGCCCGTCGTCGGCGGAACCCGCGCCGCGCAGGGCGAGTTCCCGTTCATGGTCCGGCTCTCCATGGGCTGCGGCGGCGCGCTCTACACCCAGCAGATCGTGCTCACGGCCGCTCACTGTGTGGGCAGTTCCGGCAACAACACCGGCATCACCGCCACCGCGGGGGTCGTCGACCTGCAGTCCACCAGTGGCCGGGTCCAGGTCCGCTCCACGAAGGTGCTGCGCGCCCCCGGTTACAACGGCACCGGCAAGGACTGGGCCCTCATCAAGCTCGCCCAGCCCATCAACCTGCCGACCCTGAAGATCGCCACCACGACGCAGTACAACACCGGTGACTTCACCGTCGCCGGGTGGGGCGCGAACCGGGAAGGCGGCTCCCAGCAGCGCTACCTCCTCAAGGCGACCGTGCCGTTCGTCAGCGACGCCGCGTGCAAGGCCTACGGCGGCCTCTACAGCGGCCTCGTCGCCAACGAGGAGATCTGCGCCGGCTTCGACGCGGGCGGGGTCGACACCTGCCAGGGCGACTCCGGCGGCCCGATGTTCCGCAAGGACAACGCCGGCAACTTCATCCAGGTCGGCATCGTGAGCTGGGGCGAGGGCTGCGCCCGGCCCGAGGCTCCCGGCGTCTACACGGAGGTCTCCACGTTCGCCTCCGCCATCGCTTCGGCGGCGTCGACCCTCTGACACGACTTCAGGGCCCGGCTCCGAGAGGGCCGGGCCCGCTCCGCGTGGCGGTCCCCGCCGTACGGACTCATCCTGTCTCCGGCCCCCGCGACTCCAGCTTCGCCACCGCCGCCGCCACCTGTGCGGCCCGGCTCCGCGCGGTCCTGGCCCGTAGCACGCCGAGCATCGCCAGATACCGATCCGTCCGCCCGAGGGCCGCGAACGCCACGGCGGCCCGGGGGTTCCGCTCCAGCGCCGCCGCCAAGTCCTCGGGGACTTCGGCCTCCTTCTGCGACGCGTACGCCGCCTCCCACCGGCCGTCCGCCCGCGCCGCCGCCACTTCCGCGAGCCCGGCGGGCCGCATCCGCCCGGCCGCGGTCAGCTCCTCGACCCGCCGGACGTTGACCAGGGACCAGAGACTGCCCGGCCGCCGCGGCGTGATCCGCTGGAGGTAGTACGCCTCGTCAAGCCCCCTGCGCTGCCCCGTGATCCACCCGTGACACAGGGCCAGGTCGTTGACGTCGGCGGCACTGACGGAGGGGATGCCCGAGCCCTTCTTCGCGATCCTGACCCAGAGGCCGGAATGCGGCGCCGGGTGCGCGGTGAGCCAGGAGTCCAGGTCGGCCGTGGTCGCGAAGGCGAGCGGGCCGGTGCCGTCGGAGGTGGTCATGGCATCACCGTACGGGGGGAAGCAGGACCCGTGCTGTCCGTCAGGGGAGCAGCGCGCGGGCCTGTTCGCGGGCCTCGGCGATGGCGTCGGGGAAGACGCCCAGGCCGTGGGCGACCAGGGCGCCCTCGTGCAGGAGCATCAACGTCCGGGCCGTCGCATCCGCCGTCTCGGGGGCGATCTCGGCGGCGAGGCGCGTGAACAGTTCGAGCATCCACCGCTTCTGCCCGGTGATGATCGGGCGGGCCGGATGGGCGGGGTCACCGATCTCCGCGTGGGCATTGACCATGCTGCACCCCCTGGGACTGAACTCCCGCGCCCACGCACGCGAGGCGTCGAACACCGTCAGGACGCGCACGCGCGGGTCCGGGCCCGCCGCGTCGAGGCGCTCGGCGAGGAAGGCCCGCCAGCGCTCGTCGCGCTCCGCGAGGTACTCCACGACGATCTGCTCCTTGGAGCCGAACCGGTCGTAGAGCGTCTTCTTCGTGACCCCGGCCTCGGCGGCGATGAGGTCGACGCCGACGGCGTGGATACCGCGCTCGTAGAACAGCCGGGCGGCGGCCGTCAAAGCCCGGCGGGCGGCGGGCGTCATCGTGATCCGGCGCGGGATCGGTGCGGTGGTACCCATGACACCCGACTATACCGATCTGTATAGTGAGCGGAGAACGGGTATACCGATCTGTCTACTGGTTGTGATGTCGTGAACATCCTCCTCTCCCTCGCCTTCGTCCTGTGCTGGAGTTCCGGTTTCATCGGCGCCAAGCTCGGCGCCGGGAGCGCGTCCGCACTCACGATCCTGATGTGGCGGTTCCTGCCCCTGGCCGTCGTCCTCGTCGCCGTCGCGGTCGTGATGCGGGCGGACTGGCGGGGCCTCACCGCCCGGGACCTGGCCCGGCAGGCCGTGGTCGGCGTGCTGTCGCAGAGCGGCTATCTGCTCAGCGTCTACATCGCCATCCAGCTCGGCGTCTCCAGTGGTACGACGGCGCTGATCGACGGGGTTCAGCCCCTGGTCGCCGGGGCCCTCGCGGGGCCGCTGCTGGGGCAGTACGTCTCGGGCCGGCAGTGGATCGGTCTGGGTCTGGGGCTGGGCGGCGTCGCCGTGGTCACCATGGCCGACGCGGCCGCGGGCGGCGGCGTGGCGTGGTGGGCGTACGCGGTCCCGCTGCTCGGCATGCTGTCCCTGGTCGCGGCGACGTTCCTGGAGGGCCGGTCCCGCTCGCGGGTCGCCCCGTCGGTGTCGCTGACCGTCCACTGCGCCACCAGCGCCGTCCTCTTCTCCGTCCTGGCCCTCGGCACCGGAACCGCCGCGCCGCCCGCCCGGGGGGACTTCTGGGTGGCGGTCGCCTGGCTCGTGGGACTGTCCACGTTCGGCGGCTACGGGCTGTACTGGCTCATCCTGGAGCGTTCCGGCGTCACCAGGGTCAACACACTGATGTTCCTGATGGCCCCGGTCACCGCGGTCTGGGGCGCGCTGATGTTCGGGGAGCCGTTCGGCGTGCAGACCGCTCTCGGGCTGACCGTCTGCCTCGCCGCGGTCGTGATCGTCCACCGCGGGGGCGGCCGGAGGGACAGGACGCCGACCGCCGCCCGGGCGGAGTCAGGGGAAAACCGGTGGACCCGGTCCCCCGGGCCCGCCTAGCGTGCCGTCCATGTCCAGCCCCGAGGCGTCCAGAGTGCGGCCACCGGCTCTCCGGTGGCTGTTCGTGACGCCGATGCCGGGCCGCTGAGGCCGCCCGCTCCGCTCCGCTGCCGGTGTGCCGTCCGACCTGTCGTGTCCGACGTCGACCTCCGGTGCGGAGTTCTTTCATGCCGTTCGCTCTTCTTCTGCTGGGCCTTGCCGTGTTCGCGCAAGGCACGTCCGAGTTCATGCTGTCCGGGCTGGTGCCGGACATCGCGCGGGACCTGGGGGTGTCCGTCCCCGCGGCGGGCGCGCTGACCTCGGCTTTCGCAGTCGGGATGGTGGTGGGGGCGCCCCTTGTGGCGGGGCTCGCGCGGCGCTGGCCGCGGCGGGGCGCGCTGCTGGCGTTCCTCGTCGCCTTCCTCGTCGTCCATGTCCTCGGTGCGCTCACCGGCAGCTTCGCCGTCCTGCTCGTCACGCGCGTGGTGGGGGCGTTCGCCAATGCCGGTTTCCTCGCCGTCGCCCTGGTCGCCGCCGTGGGCATGGTTCCGTCCGATGCGAAGGGGCGGGCCACGTCCACGCTGCTGGGCGGGGTGACGCTGGCGTGTGTCGCCGGCGTCCCGGCCGGGGCCGTGCTCGGCGGACTGTGGGGTTGGCGCGCCGCGTTCTGGGCCGTGGCGCTGGTGTCGCTGCCCGCGCTGTTCGCGGTGGCGCGGTCCGTGCCGGGTGGTGCGGCCGAGAGTGCGCCGCCCGCGCTGCGAGGTGAACTGCGCTCGCTGCGCGATCCCCTGCTGCTCGTCACCCTGCTGCTGGGCGCCCTGGTGAACGGCGCGACGTTCTGCACGTTCACCTATCTCGCGCCGCTGGTCACCGAGGTGACGGGGCTGGGCAGCACCTGGGTTCCCGGCGTCCTGGCCCTGTTCGGCACCGGGGCGTTCCTCGGGGTGACCGCCGCGGGGCGTTTCGCCGACCGGCGTCCCGTGCCGGTCCTCGTCGGCGGGGGCCTGGTGCTGGGCGCGGGCTGGTGCGCCCTGGCCCTCGGCGCCTCGCACCCGGCCCCGGCACTCGCGCTCGTCTTCGCGCAGGGCGCCCTGTCTTTCGGCGTCGGCTCCACACTGATCGCCCGGTCGCTGTACGCGGCGCAGGGCGCACCGACCCTGGCCGGCGGCTTCGCGACGGCGGCGTTCAACGTGGGTGCGGCGGTTGGCCCCTGGGCCGCGGGTGCGGTGATCGGCGCCGGGTTCGGGTACCGGGCGCCGGTGTGGGTCAGCGCGGCTCTGGTGGCTCTGGCGTTCGCGGTCGCCGCGGTGGCGGTACGGCGGCGGGAGCGAGCCGTGGGGCAGGACCCGCCAGGGCACTGAAGGCGCGTGCCGTGGGACTGGGTTTCCTGGTGGGGACCCGGTCCCACGGGTGCCGCGGACGTCGAATCCGGGCCGGAGCCCGCGGCCTCCGGTCAGAATCCGCCGCCGAAGTCGCCTCCCCCGCCGAAGTCCCCTCCCCCGCCGCCGAAGTCCCCGCCGCCGAAGCCGCCTCCGAAATCGCCGGTGTCGAAGTCCGCGCCGGAGACGTCACCGCCCTCGTAGCCGCCGAAGTCGCCGTAGCCGGAGCCGTAGTCGGCGGCGTAGGCGGGGGCGGCCATCATGCTGCCGAGCATGGTGCCGACGAGGAGGCCGGGCAGGAGGCCGCCGCCGAAGTAGCCGCCGGCCCAGGGGCCGTACGCCGGTCCGGCCTCCCAGTAGGGGCGGCGGCCGTAGTCGGTGTCGACCTCGCGGATCGCCGGGTCGCGGCCCTCGGCGAGGCGCCGCTCGTCGGCCGCGCAGACCGGGACCTCACGGTCCGTGCCGCCCGGGGGCGTCCAGGTGGCATCGGCGACGGAGGGACCGTGGCGCGGGTCGAAGAAGCAGGGCGGGCGGCGCTCCGGCAGCGTGCCGCCCTCGCGGCGGGCCGCGAGCCGGGCCAGGGAGAACCGGCCGTCCTCCACGGCCTGGGTGACGGCGCGGACGTCCTCCGGTTTCGTCGCGGCCGCCATGAGGGACTTGGCCTGTTCATAGGAGTCCAGGGCACGCTCGTAGTCGGTGCGCATCGCGTCGTCGGCGCCGGGCTCCCCGGGATGGAAGTCGAGCCGGTCGAGTTCCTCGCCGAACGCGGTGATGTCCTCGTCGACGACCACCCGCAGCCTCTCCAGCGCGGCCCGCTGCTCCTCCTCGTGGCGGCGCCGGTTGCGGCGCACCACGGCGTAGGCGCCCGCGCCGCCGGCCGCCGCCAGGGCGCCGACCGCGATCAGGCCGCCGACCGGCACGTCGGTGCCCGAGCCGTCGCTCCAGCCGCTCGGCGCCGAACCGCCCACGTTGCGCAGGGCGTCGTCGACGAAGTCGTTCAGCTGAGCCTTGGTGTCGCCCGCGCCCTGCACCGCCGTGACCAGGTTGGACACCGCCTGCCTGCTCATCACGGAACTGTCGGCCCGGGCGTCGAACCGATCGCCGAGGTGGATGCCGTACAGGCCGGTGATACCGGTCTCCGTGCGGAGGTTCCGGAAGAGGTCCTGCGTGGGATAGCCGGACGGGAGGACCGCCACGAAGACGGGCTTGTCCGCGTCCTTGATCTTGTCGGCGAGCGCCTCCGCGTCCGGCGCCGCGAGCTGCCCGGAGGCGGCCGGATCGACGTAGACGGGGTTCTCGCGCAGTTCCCGGGCGACCTCGGAGAGGTCGGTGGCCGCGTGCGCGCCCGGCGCACCGGCCAGCAGCACCGCCAGTACGGCGGCGAACGGCACGATCAGCAGACGTACGACGGTACGCACCAGTGCGGCCCTCATATGTTCGAAAGTACCTGAAACGAGACAGAAAGGGTTATCCGTCGAGGCGGGGATTTGTCGGCGCGGCTGCGCCTAGGATGCCCCTGGCCATCCAGGAGGGCGGGAGCGGGACATGTTCGGACGACGCAGGGCTGCGGACATGACGGTGTCCGAACTGACCGAGCTGGACCGGTCGCGTACGCGCGCCGACCTGCTGTGGGAGCTGTTCCGGCACGCCGAGGCGGAGGTGACGTCGGCGATCGGCTGGTATCTGGCCCGCCGCCGGGGGCCGTCGCTGTGGTCGCGTTCGCTGCGGGCGCTCGCCACAGTGCTGGGCATAGTCGGCACGATCACGCCGCTGGTGCACGCGGCCTCGCCCACGACCGTGCAGCCCGAGTGGGGGTTCGTGTTCCTGGCCGGCGGGGCGGGCTGTGTGCTCTTCGACCGGATCTTCGGGTTCTCGGCGTCCTGGACCCGCTACATCCGCGCGGAGATGGCACTGCAGCAGATCCTGAAGAAGGCGCAGTCCGACTGGGCGCAGGCGTTCCTGAGGACCACCGACTCCCCCAGTGACAAGGAGCAGGCCGCCCTGCTCGGGGTGATCGAGCGGCTGCGGACCGACGCGCAGCGGATCATCGAGGACGAGGGCGCGGCGTGGGTCGGTTATCTGGCCGACGGCGTCGAGGAGCTGACCCGCTCCACCAGCACCGCAACCGGCCAGCGCTCCCACACCGCCGGCCTCTTCCGTCTCGACAGGACCCCTGGCCGCGACCGCGGTGGCGAGGTCCCGGGGCCGCGGTCCCGGGACACGGCGATGTGACACGCGCCCCGGGCACCCGGCCCCGCCGGGGCGACGGCTACTCCGCCGGATCGACCCCCGCGCGCAGCAGCCCGTAGGTGTACGCGTCCTCCAGGGCCTGCCAGCTCGCGGCGATGACGTTCTCGGCGACGCCGACCGTCGACCACTCGCCCGCGCCGTCGGACGTCGAGATCAGCACGCGGGTCGTGGAGTTGGTGCCGTGCCTGCCCTCCAGGATGCGCACCTTGTAGTCCACCAGCTCCAGCTTGGCGAGCTGCGGGTAGATCTTCTCCAGGCCCACGCGCAGGGACCGGTCGAGGGCGTTGACCGGACCGTTGCCCTCTGCGGTGGCGACGATGCGCTCGCCCTTGGCCCAGAGCTTGACCGTGGCCTCGTTGGCGTGGGAGCCGTCGGGCCGGTCCTCGACGATGGCCCGCCAGGACTCGACCTCGAAGTAGCGCAGCGGCCTTCCCTGGACCTCGGCGCGCAGCAGGAGTTCGAAGCTCGCGTCGGCGGCCTCGTAGGTGTAGCCCTCGAGTTCGCGCTCCTTCACCCGCTCGACCACCCGGCCGACCAGTTCGCGGTCGCCACCGAGGTCGACGCCGAGTTCCTTGCCCTTGAGCTCGATGGAGGCGCGCCCGGCCATGTCGGAGACCAGCATCCGCATGGTGTTGCCGACCTGCTCGGGGTCGATGTGCTGGTACAGGTCCGGGTCGACCTTGATCGCCGAGGCGTGCAGTCCGGCCTTGTGGGCGAAGGCGGAGAGGCCGACGTAGGGCTGGTGCGTGGAGGGGGTGAGGTTGACGACCTCGGCGATGGCGTGCGAGATGCGGGTCATCTCGCGCAGGTGCCCGTTGGGCAGGACCTTCTTGCCGTACTTCAGCTCCAGGGCCGCCACGACCGGGAACAGGTTGGCGTTGCCGACGCGCTCGCCGTAGCCGTTGGCCGTGCACTGCACGTGCGTCGCGCCGGCGTCGACGGCGGCCAGGGTGTTGGCGACCGCGCAGCCCGTGTCGTCCTGGGCGTGGATGCCGAGCCGGGCGCCGGTGTCGGCGAGGACCGTGGAGACGACGGCCTGGATCTGCGCCGGGAGCATGCCGCCGTTGGTGTCGCACAGCACGACGACGTCCGCGCCGGCCTCCGACGCCGTACGGACGACCGCCTTGGCGTACTCGGGGTTGGCGCGGTAGCCGTCGAAGAAGTGCTCGCAGTCGATGAAGACCCGGCGGCCCTGCTCCTTGAGGAAGGACACGGTGTCGCGGACCATCGCCAGGTTCTCGTCCAGGGTGGTGCGCAGGGCGAGTTCGACATGGCGGTCGTGCGACTTGGCGACGAGCGTGATCACCGGTGCGCCGGACTCCAGGAGCGCCTTGACCTGCGGGTCCTGGTCGGCGGTGGTGCCGGCGCGGCGGGTGGAGCCGAACGCGACGAGCTGGGCGTGCCGGAAGTCGATCTCCTGCTGGGCGCGGGCGAAGAACTCGGTGTCCCGGGGGTTCGCGCCCGGCCAGCCGCCCTCGATGAAGCCCACGCCGAAGTCGTCCAGGTGCCGTGCGATGGCCAGCTTGTCGGCGACGGTGAGGTTGATGCCCTCCCGCTGGGCGCCGTCGCGCAGGGTGGTGTCGAAGACGTGGAACGAATCGTCGAGCTCGCTGGTAGCGGTCATGGTCTCAAGGCTCCTGAGGATGGGATCTCGGTCATACCGGAATGACCGGCTCCACCGCCCTCACATACTCCCTCGCGCTCTCGCCTCCGGCTGTGGGTGGGCCAGAAATGCGAAAAACCTCTCGCGGGTGCGAGAGGTCTGCGCGCGGGTCGAGGACGACGGTGTCCACCCGTACCTGGTCGTACGTGGTGGTCACTGCGGACCGGCGCGCCTGCTGCCAATAATCATGGCGAACGAGAGCACGGGGGAAGTCTGGCACACCCCCGCGCTCCGCTCACCGCCGTCTCAGAATGCGGTCGGTCACACGCTCTGGTCGTCCGGGCCGCCCCGCGCGTCCGGGCTGGCCAGGAGGGTGCGCCCGGTGCGCAGGTCGCGGACGTGGGCCCGGGTCGTGCGGTTCGGGTCGCCCGGGTCGGCCGAGGCGAAGGCCATTGTTCCGGGGCGCCCGAGACCTGAAACTGTGTCCCCGGGGGTCCGGGGGCGGAGCCCCCGGAAAGCCGGGCCGGTCAGCCCAGGCGGTGCATCCAACCGTGGGCGTCCGAGGCCGTACCCCGCTGGATATCGAGCAGCGCCTGGCGCAGCCGCAGCGTGACCTCGCCCGGCTCTCCCCCGCTCTGCTTCCACTCCGCCCCGGAGCGCTTCACCGTACCGACCGGAGTGATCACCGCGGCCGTACCGCAGGCGAAGACCTCGGTCAGCGACCCGTTCTCCGAGTCCCGCTGCCACTGCTCGACCGAGACCCGGCCCTCCTCGGCCTCGTACCCGAGGTCACGGGCGACGGCGAGCAGGGAGTCGCGGGTGACGCCCTCCAGGATCGAGCCGGTCAGCGAGGGCGTCACGATCTTGTCGCCGTACACGAAGTACAGGTTCATGCCGCCCAGCTCCTCGACCCACGTGTGCTCCACGGCGTCGAGGTAGCAGACCTGGTCGCAGCCCTTCGCGGCGGCCTCGGCCTGCGCGAGCAGGGACGCCGCGTAGTTGCCGCCCGTCTTCGCGTCGCCCATGCCGCCGGGGACGGCACGGACGCGGTCCTCGGAGACCCAGATGGACACCGGCTTCACACCACCGGGGAAGTACGCCCCGGCCGGGGAGGCGATGACCAGGAACAGGTACTCGTTGGCCGGCTTCACACCCAGCCCGACCTCGGTGGCGATCATGAAGGGGCGCAGGTAGAGGGACTCCTCGCCGCCGTGCGCCGGCACCCATGCCTTGTCCTGCTGCACCAGGACGTCGCACGCCTCGATGAACGTCTCGACCGGCAGCTCGGGCATCGCGAGCCGGCGCGCGGAGCGCTGGAACCGCTCGGCGTTCTTCTCGGGGCGGAAGGTGGCGACGGATCCGTCGGGCTGCCGGTAGGCCTTCAGCCCCTCGAAGATCTCCTGCGCGTAGTGCAGGACCGTGGTGGCGGGGTCGAGGGAGATCGGCGCGTACGGCACGAGCTGACCGTCGTGCCAGCCCCGGCCTTCCGTCCACTTGATCGTCACCATGTGGTCGGTGAAGTGGCGGCCGAACCCGGGGTTGGCCAGGATCTGCTCGCGCTCGGCGGCGGAGAGCGGGTTGGCGGAGGGCTTGAGCTCGATCGTGGGCGTCGTCATGGGTTGATGTCCTTCACCGGTTGTAGTGACGGGCCGCGCTCGGTACTGCTCTGATGGTGACCAGTGCTAGGACGTCCGAGCATTCCCTCGCTGCGCGGCCTCGCGTTCGATTATCGCCCGGGGGCGGCGGCGGAAGGAACGGGGTGACTGCGGCCCGGTGGTCGATGGTGGCACCCGGCGGGAACATGCGGAAGCCGCCGGGCGCGGATGCGACCCGGCGGCCTGCGGAAAGCAGCGGCGGGTCAGCCGGCTACGCGTACGGCGAGCGCGTCGCCGATCTCCGAGGTGGAGCGGGCGGGCTTGCCGGTGCGCTCGCCGAGGTCGGCGGCGACCGCCTCGTCGATGCGGGCGGCCTCGGCCTCGTAGCCGAGGTGGCGCAGCAGCAGGGCGACGGACAGCACGGTGGCGGTCGGGTCGGCCTTGCCCTGCCCGGCGATGTCCGGGGCCGAGCCGTGCACGGGCTCGAACATGGACGGGAACTCGCCGGAGGGGTTGATGTTGCCGGAGGCCGCCACGCCGATGCCGCCGGAGACGGCCGCGGCGAGGTCGGTGACGATGTCGCCGAAGAGGTTGTCCGTGACGATCACGTCGAAGCGCTCGGGCTGCGTGACGAGGTAGATCGTCGCCGCGTCGACGTGCATGTACTCGGTGGTGACCTCGGGGAACTCCTCGGCCACCTTGTTGAAGATGTTCGTCCACAGGTGACCCGCGAAGGTCAGCACGTTGTTCTTGTGGATCAGCGCGAGCTTCTTGCGCGGGCGGGCCTGGGCCCGGGCGAAGGCGTCCCGGACCACACGCTCGACACCGAAGGCGGTGTTCACGGAGACCTCCGTGGCGACCTCGTGCTCGGTGCCCTTGCGGATGGTGCCGCCGTTGCCGGTGTACGGGCCCTCGGTGCCCTCGCGGACCACGACGAAGTCGATCTGCGGCTCGCCCGCGAGCGGGGTGGCGACACCCGGCAGGAGCTTCGAGGGACGCAGGTTGACGTGGTGGTCGAAGGCGAAGCGCAGCTTGAGCAGGAAGCCGCGCTCCAGGACGCCGGAGGGCACGGTCGGGTCGCCGATCGCGCCGAGCAGGATGGCGTCGTGCCGCTTCAGGGCGTCGAGGTCGGCGTCGGTGAGGGTCTCACCGGTGGCGTGGTAGCGCCGGGCGCCGAAGTCGTACTCCTCGGTCTCCAGCTTCACATCCTGCGGAAGGACGGCGGAGAGGACCTTCAGACCTTCGGCCACGACCTCCTGGCCGATGCCGTCACCGGGGATCACTGCGAGATTGAGGCTGCGAGACATGCGGGCACCCTACTCCTCGTCCCATGGAATGACATGGGGTGTCCGTGATGCGGACAGCATGACGGCACCCGTCCGGGGGACGGCACGTGTCCGTCGGTTCGCGTTCACCCGTACGTGGCGGGGACGTTGGCCGCCGCTGGGAAGTTCACTGGACATGGAGATCCCCCACTTCGGCATCCCGCCCGAGCTCGCCCGCCGGATGAGCATGGCGGAGCAGCACGAGTACCTGCGGACACGGCTGTCGCGGCGGCGCACCCTGGTGACCGCGGGCGCGGTGGCGAGCGGGCTGCTGACCGGCTGCTCCGGTTCCGGCTCCCGGTCCGGGCAGGGCGGCGCCACGACGGCCGGGAGCCCGTCGCCCGGAACCACGGAGGCCCCCGGTTCTCTCATCACGCCCTTCGGCCGCCATCTCGCCTTCGGCGCCGACCCGAAGACGCAGATGCGGATCTCCTGGCAGGTGCCGCTCGCGGTGCGGAAGCCTTACGTCCGGGTGGGCCTGCGCCCGGACGACCTGGGCCGCAAGGTCGAGGCGGAGCTGCGCGACCTGCACACCCCGGAGCTGAAGGGCGTACGTGCGGCGGTCGACCAGTACTACCTGCACGCCGCGCTGGACGGCCTGCGCCCGGACACCACCTACTACTACGGCGTCGGCCACGAGGGCTTCGACCCGGCCTCCCCGCGGCACCGGTCGACCGTCACGTCCTTCCGCACGGCACCTGCGCGCCCGCCGGAGCGGTTCGTGTTCACGGCGTTCGGCGACCAGGGCGTCGGTGACGAGGCGGCCCTCAACGACCGTACGCTGCTGCGCCGGGAGCCCGCCTTCCATCTGCACGCCGGGGACATCTGCTACGCCGACCCGACCGGCAAGGGCAAGGAGTCGGACGTCTTCGACGCGAGCCAGTGGGACCGGTTCCTCAAGCAGACCGAGCCGGTGGCCAGGTCGGTGCCGTGGATGGTGACGACCGGCAACCACGACATGGAGGCCTGGTACTCACCGGACGGCTACGGCGGCCAGGTCGCCCGGTTCTCCCTGCCGGACAGCGGCTTCGACGCGCGGACGGCACCGGGCGTGTACGCCTTCACCTACGGCAACGTGGGCGTGGTCGCGCTGGACGCGAACGACGTGTCGTACGAGATCCCCGCCAACTTCGGCTACACGGAGGGGCGGCAGACGAAGTGGCTGGACGCCAAGCTCGGCGAGCTGCGGTCCTCCGAGGACATCGACTTCATCGTCGTCTTCTTCCACCACTGCGCGTACTCGACGTCCACGCACGCCTCCGACGGCGGGGTGCGCGCCGAGTGGCTGCCGCTGTTCGCCCGGCACGAGGTGGACCTGGTGATCAACGGGCACAACCACGTCTACGAGCGGACGGACGCCATCCGGAACGGCGAGGTGGGCCGGCCGGTGCCGGTCGGCGGGACGACGGACCCGAGGCGGGACGGGATCGTGTACGTCACCGCGGGCGGTGGCGGCAAGGAGCTGTACGGCTTCCCCGACGGCGTGAAGGAGAGCTACGAGGGGAACACCGCCGACCACGAGCCGGTCACCACCTTCCGGTGGACCAAATCCCGGGACACCAAGGCGGAGTCGGCGCAGTGGTCACGGGTGCGCTACCGCGGCTTCTCGTTCCTCTCGGTGGAGGCGGTCAGCGGCGCCAGGCCGAAGCTGAAGGTGTCGGCGCTGGCGTCGAGCGGTGAGCGGATCGACCATTTCGAGGTGCGGCGCGGGGCGTGAGACCCCGCACCGCGCCTCGTCGGGCGGCTCCCGGTCCTGCGGTGCTGCCGCGGCTCAGTGGCCGCTGGATCCGCCGTTGTCCCTGCGGTCGAGGGCGCGCTGGAGCGCGGCGGCGGCGTTCTTGCGGTCGGACTCGGTCGTACGGGAAACGTGACGGACTCGGCGGCGGACGGTCGTCTCGGCCATGGGAAATCGACTCCTTCGACAGCACGGAGTGCACAGGGAGGGTTACGAGACGCCGGAAGGGGCGGGGAGCGGTGCCGCAGGGATTGCCTGCACGGGGCCCGGCTCACGACCGCCATTCGCTTGGTCGAGCGAGACGTTCGGCTCCTACAAAGCTAAGGGAGCGCGGAGCGTCTGTCTCCACAATTACTCGGACTTCCTACTATCTGAGACGGTGGACTGGGTCACACTGCTCTGACCTGCGGTGATTTCTAGAGCACGTCGCCGTCGCGCCAGTCGAAGAGCAGTTCCTGCCCAGGGTCGAGGGAGCCGGCCAGGGCGGTGCGGACGTAGGTGCTGCCCTCCTCGTCCGGCAGGCGGACGACGCCGTCCCGCGGGCTGAGGGCGTGCACCCGGCCGGGCCACGGCTCCCAGCCGCGGGAGGTGTAGAGCCGGGCTCCGTCGTCGCTCGCGGAGAGGGCGCCGAGGTCGTAGGCGCGGTCGACGACGCGTTCCAGTTCCGCCATGACCAGCCCGCCGAGGCCGGTGCGGCGCGCGTCGGCGCGGACGGCGACGTTCTCGACGTACCCGGTGCGCAACCACCGGCCACGGTGCCGCACCCGGCGCATCACGACCGCGCCGTGCGCGGCGAGCCCCGAGCCGTCGTGCACGAGGGCGTGCATACCGCCGAGGCCGTGGTCCCAGTCCTCCTCGCCGAAGTCGCCCTCGAAGGCGGCCTCCAGGAGGCGGCGCACGGCGTCGAGTTCGGCGGGGCTGAGGTCGGCCGTGTGGGCGGTGCGCGCTCGGGTGGTCATCGGCCCAGTCTTCCCCCGGACATGCCGACGGGCCAGGTCATTTCGCGACCCGGCCCGTCGGTGCGGCTGACTGTCAGCCCATGTGCGGGTAGGTGTAGTCGGTCGGCGGGACCAGGGTCTCCTTGATGGCGCGGGTCAGGGTCCAGCGCATCAGGTTCTGCGGGGCGCCGGCCTTGTCGTTGGTGCCGGAGGCCCGGCCGCCGCCGAAGGGCTGCTGGCCGACGACGGCACCGGTCGACTTGTCGTTGATGTAGAAGTTGCCGGCCGCGTAGCGCAGCTTGTCGGCCGTGTAGGCGGCCGCGGCGCGGTCGTTGGCGATGACCGAGCCGGTCAGCGCGTAGTCGGAGACGGACTCCATCTGGGTCAGCATCTCGTCGTACTGGTCGTCCTCGTAGACGTGCACGGCGATGATCGGGCCGAAGTACTCGGTGCGGAAGACCTCGTTCTCCGGGTCGGTGCACTCGATGACGGTCGGGCGGACGAACCAGCCCACGGAGTCGTCGTAGGTGCCGCCCGCGACGATCGTGCAGGTCGGGTCCTCCTTGGCCCGGTCGATGGCGGCCTTGTTCTTGGCGAAGGCACGCTCGTCGATGACGGCGCCGATGAAGTTCGACAGGTCGGTGACGTCACCCATCTTGATGCCGTCCACCTCGGCGGCCAGCTCCTCCTTGAAACCGGAGTTCCAGATGGAGGCGGGGATGTACGCCCGGGAGGTGGCGCTGCACTTCTGGCCCTGAAACTCGAAAGCACCGCGGGTGAACGCCGTCTTCAGGATCGCCGGGTCGGCCGAGGGGTGGGCGACCAGGAAGTCCTTGCCGCCGGTCTCGCCGACGAGGCGCGGGTAGGTCCGGTACTTCTCGATGTTGTTGCCGACCGTCTTCCACAGGTACTGGAAGGTGGGGGTCGAGCCGGTGAAGTGGATGCCGGCGAGGTCGCGGTGCTCCAGGGCGACCTTGGAGACCTCGATACCGTCACCGGTGACGAGGTTGATGACGCCCTTGGGCAGACCGGCCTCCTCCAGCAGCTGCATGAGCAGCACGGCGGCGTGCGTCTGCGTCGGGGACGGCTTCCAGACGACGACGTTGCCCATCAGGGCCGGGGCCGTCGGCAGGTTGCCCGCGATGGCGGTGAAGTTGAAGGGCGTGATCGCGTAGACGAAGCCCTCCAGCGGACGGTGGTCCAGACGGTTCCACACGCCCGGGGAGTTGGCCGGCGGCTGCTCGGCCAGCAGCTTGCGGGCGTAGGAGACGTTGAAGCGCCAGAAGTCGATGAGCTCGCAGGGCGTGTCGATCTCCGCCTGCTGGGCGGTCTTGGACTGGCCGAGCATGGTCGAGGCGGCGAGCGTCTCGCGCCACGGGCCGGACAGCAGCTCGGCGGCGCGCAGGATGATCGCCGCCCGGTCGTCGAAGGACATCGCACGCCAGGCGGGAGCGGCGGCCAGGGCCGCGTCGATGGCGTCCTGGGCGTCCGCTTGCGTGGCGTTGCGGTACGTGCCGAGCACGGCCTGGTGGTTGTGCGGCTGGACGACCTTGAAGGCCTCGCCGCCGCCCATCCGCTTCTCGCCGCCGATGGTGCAGGGCAGGTCGACGGGGTTGTCGGCCAGCTCCTTCAGCCGGGCCTCCAGCCGGGCCCGCTCGGGCGAGCCGGGGGCGTAGCCGTGCACCGGCTCGTTGACGGGGGTGGGGACCTGGGTCACAGCGTCCATTTTTTCCGTAACTCCTTACTGAGCGGTGTTTCGGTCTCGGCCCTTGTCGGGCTCTCGGCCCTTGTCGGGCTGTCAGCCCTTGGTGAGCATCGAACGGGCGAAGAAGCGCAGGTTGGCCGGCTTCTCCGCGAGACGGCGCATGAAGTAGCCGTACCAGTCGGTGCCGTACGCGGTGTAGACGCGCATCCGGTGGCCCTCGGCGGCCAGCCGCAGGTGCTCGTCGGTGCGGATGCCGTAGAGCATCTGGAACTCGTACTCGTCGAGCTTGCGCCCGGCCTGGTGGGCGAGTTCCTGGCCGATCGCGATCAGGCGCGGGTCGTGGGACCCGATCATCGGGTACCCCTCCCCCCGCATCAACGTCCGCAGAATGCGAACGTACGCCCGATCGATCTGGTGTTTGTCCTGGTGAGCGACCGAGGCGGGCTCCTTGTACGCGCCCTTGACCAGGCGGACCCGGCTGCCGCTCTCCGCGAGGCGGCGGGCGTCGGCCTCGGTGCGGAACAGGTAGGCCTGGATGACGCAGCCGGTCTGCGGGAAGTCCTTCCGCAGCTCCTCGTGGATGGCGAACATCGAGTCGAGGGTGGTGTGGTCCTCGGCGTCGAGCGTGACCGTGGTGCCGATCTCGGCGGCGGCCTCGACGACCGGGCGGACGTTCTTCAGGGCCAGCTCGTGGCCGTCGTCCAGGGCCTGCCCGAACATCGACAGCTTCACCGACATCTCGGCACGGGTGCCGAGCTCCAGCGGCTTGAGGCGGTCGACCAGCTCCAGGTAGGCGTCCCGGGCGGCGGCGGCCTGCGCGGGGTTGGTGATGTCCTCGCCGACGACGTCCATCGTCAGCTCCAGCCCCTGCTCGGTCAGGCTCCGGACGACGGGGACGATGTCGTCGACGTCCTCGCCCGGGATGAAGCGGTCGACGACCTGCTTGGTCACCGGGGCCGCCGAGATCAGGCGTCGCATCCGGTCGCTGCGAGACGCGGCGAGAATCACGGGACCCAGCACGGGGCACCTCCAAGCACCAGCAACGTGAAGGCCGGACCCCTCGCGGACGACGCGTCGGGTACGGCACGGAGAACCACCGTGAAACCTAAGGATCCCTCCGATCGTGGGCCATCGACAGCTGTCACGCATCCGTGCCGCAGATCTCAGACAGATGTATGAAGGGGTCCGGGAAGTGCGCGACAATGCCCGGGTGACGTCGGAACACAGGGGCGACTACGAGGAGCTGGTCGACGAGATCTCGGAGCTGCTCGGCGCGCCCGCGACCCTGGAGAACCGGGACTTCGAGCTGATCGCCTTCGGGGCCTACGACAGTGAGGGCGACCTCGATCCGTCGGCCCTGGACCCGGTGCGCACCCGCTCGATCCTCACCCGCCGTTCGACGGCGGCGGTCCGGGCCTGGTTCGAGGGCTTCGGCATCACCCGGGCGACAGCCCCGGTCCGTATCCCTCCGACACCGGAGGCCGGGGTCTACCGCGGACGGATCTGCCTCCCCGTCCGCCACCGGGGCGTGGTGCACGGCTACGTCTGGCTCCTGGACGACGATCCCGGCCCGAGCGAGCGCCAGCTCTCCGCCGCCATGCGGGTCACGGCCCGCATAGGCGCCCTGCTCGCGGACGAGGCGCAGCACGGCGCCGACCTCAGCCGCGAGCTCCGGGCCGTCCTCACCGCCGAGCCCGGCTGGCAGAGCGACATGGCCGTCGCCGAGCTCCGAACGGCCCTCGGCCCCCGCGCCGACGGCCTCCACGCCCTGATGTGCGTTGCCCCCTGGCCCTCGGCCGAGCCGGACGACGCTCCGTCGGTCCGGGCGGTCCCGGGGGCGACGGCGCTGTGCACCCTGCCGTGGGGGGCGACGGCCCAGTGTCTGGCGGTGCTGATCCGCCTGCGTTCCCCGGACGTCCTGACTCCGGCGACCACGGCCGCGGGGCGGCTGCTGGAGAGGACGCGCGGCGGAAGCGGCCCGGAGCGCGGGCCGAGCGGGACCAGCGGGACCAGCGGGACGAGAATCGGGGCGAGCGGGGCCAGCGGGGCGAGCGGGGCCAGCGGGGCGAGCGGGGCGAGCGGCGGCCCGGGCTCGGCAGCCGCCGGTATCGCCACCCCCCGCTCCGGCCTCGCCGAGTCGGCGACCGCCTGGCGGGAGGCGTCGGCGGCCGCCCGGGCCGCGCTGGCCGAGGCGCGCTTCGGGCCGGTCGCGCAGTGGGCGTCGATCGGGCCGTTCCGGCTGCTCACGGCCCTGCCCCCCGACGTCGCTCACGACCCCGTCGCCCGCGCACTGCTCACCCCGGTCCATCACGAACTCGCCCGGACCGCCGAGGTCTACCTCGACTGCGCCGGGCAGGCCGCCCGGGCCGCCGCCGAGCTGGGCATCCACCGCCAGACCTTGTACTACCGCCTGTCCCGGATCGAGAAGCTCACCGGCCTCGACCTGGACGACGGCGAGGACCGTCTGCTGCTGCACATGGCCCTCAAGGCACACCGACTGTGAGGACGGCCCGTTCATGCCCCTGCTGCTGCTCGACCTCGACAACACCCTGATCGACCGGGACGCCGCCTACCGCGCCACGCTGCTGGACTTCCTGACCGAGCACGGGCTGCCCGAGGACGACATCGACTGGCTCATGACCGTCGACGCCAGTGGGTACACGCCCCGCCCGGAGGTCGCCCGGGCCATGGACGGGCGGTACGGCGACCGCGTTCCCCGGGACGCGGTCCGCGCTCTGCTCGACCGGGGCGCGGCCGACCGTGTCGTGCTGTCCGCGCCCGTCCGCACCGCACTCGAGAAGGCCACCGCCGCCGGCTGGACCCTCGCCATCGTCACCAACGGCCGTACCTCCCAACAGGAGAGGAAGATCCGCACCACCGGCCTCGACGCGCTGACCCACGGCTGGGCCGTCTCCGAGGCCGTCGGCCACAAGAAGCCCGCGCCGCAGATCTTCCACGCCGCTGCCGCCGCCGTCGGCGCCACGCTCGACGGTGCCTGGGTGATCGGCGACTCCCCGCACGCCGACATCGTCGGCGCGGCCGGCATCGGCGCCCGCAGCGTCTGGGTGTCGGCGGGCCGTCCCTGGACCGGGACGGCCCACGCTCCCACCCGGACCGCCCCCGACACCGCGTCCGCCATCGACTCGGTCGTCGGAGCACCCGGGTGAGGCGTCACTTCCCCTCGGCTGCCTCGATCACCCGGCGGAGCCCCGCTGCGAGCTGCTCGGCCTCCGGCGCGCTCTCCGGGTCGAAGGTCCACTGCGCCATCAGACCCATCATCAGGGTCAGGTAGAAGTACCCGAGGGTGTCCACCTGCTCGTCCGTCACCTCCTCCTCGGGTCCGCCGTGGAAGAGCGTCACGATGCCGCGCGCCCCCTCCCGCTGGGCCCGCGCCAGATGCTCCCGCACCTCCGGCAACTGCTCCCCCATGGCCACGATCTCCATGCTGAGCCGCCACATCGAACCGGGCTCCCGCATGGTCCCGATGATGTTCGCCCAGACGTCGGTGAAGCGCTCCGGCGACCCCGGTTCCCCGCGCAGCTCACCACCGCCCTCGAAGGCGTCGGACATGCCCTCCACCATCTCCACGTACGCCTGCGCCAGCAGCGCGTCCTTGGAGCCGTAGTGGTAGCCGATCGAGGCCAGGTTGGTCCCCGATTCCTTGACGATGTCGCGCGCGGTCGTGCGCAGGAAGCCCTTCGCCAGCAGGCAGCGCTTGGCGCCCTCCAGCAGATCCTCACGGTGTCCCATGGCACGCCACCCTAACCCGGAATCCAGACGGGCGTATTAAACAGTCGTACTAGACACGCGTTTAATACGCTCGTACAGTCCTGCCCATGACGACGAAACAGCCCCCTCCCGTCCTCGCCGGCCGCCGCGAATGGACGGCCCTCGGCGTGCTGATGCTCCCGCTGCTGCTGGTCTCGATGGACGTCTCGGTCCTCTACTTCGCGATCCCCGCGATCAGCGCCGACCTGGAGCCGAGCGCCACCCAGCAACTGTGGATCTTCGACATCTACGGCTTCGTGCTGGCCGGCCTGCTGATGACGATGGGCTCGCTCGGCGACCGCATCGGCCGCCGCAGGCTCCTGCTGATCGGCGCCGCCGCCTTCGGCACGGCCTCGCTGGTCGCGGCCTACGCCGACAGCGCCGAGACCCTGATCGCCGCCCGCGCGGTCCTCGGCATCGGCGGCGCGACGCTGATGCCGTCCACGATGGCGCTCGTGCGCACGATGTTCACCGACCCGGCACAGCGGACCAAGGCGATCGGTGTGTGGTCGGGGGTGATGACGGCCGGCATCGCGCTCGGCTCGGTGATGAGCGGGGTGCTCGTCGAACACTTCTGGTGGGGCTCGGTCTTCCTGGTCAACCTGCCCGCGATGCTGCTGCTCCTGGCCCTCGGCCCCGTCCTGCTGCCCGAGTCGCGCACGCCGAACCCCGGCCGCTTCGACCTGCTGAGCGTCCCGCTGTCGATGGCGGCGGTGCTCCCCGTGATCTACGGCCTGAAGGAACTCGCGGCCGAGGGCTGGAACGTGCGGTACGTGATGTCGGTGACCGTCGGCCTGCTCTTCGCCGCGCTGTTCGTCCACCGCCAGCGCACGGCGGCCTCCCCGCTGATCTCGCCGGACCTGTTCCGGGCCCGCGGATTCAGCCCGGCCGTCGTCCTCAACCTCGCCGCCGCCTTCGGCATGATGGGCTCGGCGTACTTCACGACCCAGTACATCCAGTCGGTCCTGGACAAGGGCCCCCTCGAAGCGGCGCTGTGGAGCCTGCTGCCGTCGGTGCCGATCGGCCTCGCGGCCCCGGTCTCCGCACAGCTGGTGCAGCGGGGCGTTCCCCGCGCGCACGTCGTCGGCGCAGGCTTCGCGGTCGCCGCGTGCGGCTACGTGATGCTGACCCTGGCCGGTACGGATTCCCTCTGGCTGCTGCTGGCCGCGTGCGCCGTCCTGGCCTGCGGCGTCGTGGCCGTCATGTCGCAGGTGGCGGACCTGGCCCTGAGCGCCGCTCCCGTGGAGAGGGCGGGTGCCGCGTCGTCCCTGCTGGAGACGGGCACGGAGTTCGGCGGCGCGCTGAGCATGGCGTTCCTCGGCTCCATCGGCGCGGCCGTCTTCCGGCACGAGATCCCGGCCTCGGCCCCCGCAGCGGCACGCGAGACCCTGGGCGGCGCCCTGGCCGTGGCCGACCGGCTCCCTGGGCGCGCGGGGGACGCCCTGGCGACGGCGGCGCGCGAGGCCTTCACCAGCGGCATGCACGCGGCGGCCGTCACGGGCGCGTTGCTGCTGGCCTGCGCGGCGGGAGCGGCGGTGCCGACCCTGCGGCGGGCGGAGGTACGGAAAAACGCCGGACGGGCTGATCAGCTCAGCCCGTCCGGCGTCTGAGGACGAGCCCGTTCACATGAACGGGCGTCCGGGGGCCGAGCCCCCGGGAAGGTCAGGCCAGGTTCACCGACCGGGCCGAGGTCGCCCCGATCTCCGCGGCCACCTCGGCCAGGACGTTCGCGGTCACCGTGTCGTCCACGGTCAGGACCGCAAGCGCCTCGCCGCCGGCCACCGAACGCGACACCTGCATGCCGGCGATGTTGAGGCCCGCCTCACCGAGGATGCGGCCCACCGTGCCGACGACACCGGGACGGTCCTCGTACTTCAGCACGATCATGTGGTCGGCGAGCGCGAGGTCCACGTCGTAGTCACCGACCGCGACGATCTTCTGGAGGTGCTTGGGGCCGGCCAGCGTGCCGGACACCGACACCTCCTCGCCGTCGGCGAGAGTGCCGCGCACCGTGACGACGTTGCGGTGCTCGGTCGCCTCGGAGCTGGTGGTGAGACGCACCTCGACGCCGCGCTCCTGCGCGAACAGCGGCGCGTTGACGTAGGAGACCGTCTCGTCGACGACGTCCTCGAAGACGCCCTTGAGTGCGGACAGCTCCAGCACCTTCACGTCGTGCTGGGTGATCTCGCCGTAGACCTCGACGTCGAGGCGGACCGCGACCTCACCGGCGAGCGCGGTGAAGATCCGGCCCAGGCGCTCGGCGAGCGGCAGACCCGGCTTGACGTCCTCGGCGATGACACCGCCCTGCACGTTCACCGCGTCCGGAACGAGCTCACCGGCGAGGGCGAGGCGCACCGAGCGGGCCACGGCGATACCGGCCTTCTCCTGCGCCTCGTCGGTGGAGGCACCGAGGTGCGGGGTGCAGACGACCTGGTCGAACTCGAACAGCGGGGAGTCCGTGCAGGGCTCCTTCGCGTACACGTCGAGACCGGCACCGGCGACCCGGCCCTCCTTGAGGGCGGAGTACAGCGCCTCCTCGTCGACGATCCCGCCGCGCGCGGCGTTGACGATCCGCACGCTCGGCTTGACCTTGCGCAGCGCCTCGTCGCCGATGAGGCCGACCGTCTCGGGGGTCTTGGGGAGGTGCACGGTGATGAAGTCGGAGACCTCGAGCAGCTCGTCCAGCGACAGCACCTTGACGCCCATCTGCGCGGCGCGGGCGGGCTGGATGTAGGGGTCGTAGGCGACGACCTTCATGCCGAACCCGGACATGCGCTGGGCGACGAGCGCGCCGATGCGCCCGAGACCGACGACACCGAGGGTCTTCTCGGCCAGCTCCACGCCCGTGTACTTGCTGCGCTTCCACTCGCCGTTCTTCAGCGCGGCGTTGGCCTGCGGGATGTGGCGGGCGGTGGCGACGAGCAGACCGCAGGCCAGCTCGGCGGCGGTCACGATGTTGGAGGTCGGGGCGTTGACGACCATCACGCCGGCCTTGGTGGCGGCGGAGACGTCCACGTTGTCCAGGCCGACGCCGGCTCGTGCGACGACCTTCAGCTTCTTCGCGGCGGCGATCGCCTCGGCGTCGACCTTGGTGGCCGAACGGACCAGGATCGCGTCCACGTCGGCGATGGCCGGGAGCAGCTCGGCCCGGTCCGCGCCGTTGCAGTGCCGGATCTCGAAGTCCGGGCCCAGGGCGTCGACGGTGGCGGGCGACAGCTCTTCAGCGATGAGTACGACGGGTTTCGAGCTCACGTGAGTCCTCACAAGTCCAGTGCTGCGGACGGCCGTCCCGACGGCCGCAGGCGGTGGAGGGGTGCTTGCCGCGTTGGAGACGCACGACGCTGTGGGCCTGACGCGTATGTGTGCAGCAGTCTAGTGGCGCATGGGGCGTCGTCCTGTGCCGCTGCGGAAGGATCACCCGTCCGTGGCCGGACGGGATGGACAACGCCGTACCACCGACGTTACCCGGGGTTCGCCGAAGGGGCCGGAGCGGGTTCGCTCCGGCCCCTCGGACGGGCGGCTTACGCCTCCTCGTCGACCCAGCTCATGAGCTTGCGCAGCTCCTTGCCGGTGGTCTCCAGCAGGTGCTCGGAGTCCTGCTTCTTGTACTCGTTGTACTTCTTCAGGCCGCCGTGGTACTCGTCCATCCACTGCTGCGCGAAGGTGCCGTCCTGGATCTCGGCGAGGACCTTCTTCATCTCGGCCTTGGTGGCGTCCGTGATGATGCGCGGGCCGGTGACGTAGTCGCCCCACTCGGCGGTCTCCGAGATCGACCAGCGCATCTTCTCCAGGCCGCCCTCGTACATGAGGTCGACGATCAGCTTCAGCTCGTGCAGGCACTCGAAGTAGGCGATCTCCGGCTGGTAGCCGGCCTCGGTCAGGGTCTCGAAGCCCGCCTTGACCAGGGCGGCGGTACCACCGCAGAGGACGGCCTGCTCACCGAACAGGTCGGTCTCGGTCTCCTCGGTGAAGGTCGTCTTGATGACGCCGGCACGGGTGCCGCCGATGCCCTTGGCGTAGGACAGGGCCAGCGCGAAGCCGTTGCCCGTGGCGTCCTGCTCGACGGCGGCGATGCAGGGAACGCCACGGCCTTCCTCGTACTGACGGCGCACCAGGTGGCCCGGGCCCTTCGGGGCGACCATGCAGACGTCCACGCCGGCCGGGGGCTTGATGAAGCCGTAGCGGATGTTCAGGCCGTGGCCGAAGAACAGGGCGTCGCCGTCCTTCAGGTTGTCCTTGATGTGCTTCTCGTAGACCTCGGCCTGGATCGGGTCCGGGACGAGGATCATGATGACGTCGGCCTCGGCGGCGGCCTCCGACGGGCTCACCACGCGCAGGCCCTGCTCCTCGGCCTTGGCCTTGGACTTGGAGCCCTCGTGCAGACCGACGCGCACGTCGACACCCGAGTCACGGAGCGACAGCGCGTGGGCGTGGCCCTGGCTGCCGTAACCGATGACCGCGACCTTGCGGCCCTGGATGATGGACAGGTCGGCGTCGGCGTCGTAGAACAGCTCGGCCACTTTGGGTTCTCTCCTCGGGAGTGCAGGTGTTGCGTCCCACCGTATGACGGGGGGCGGAAGGGAAGTCTGTGGGTCTCGGAATACGGGCGGTCGACGGCGCGCCGACCGCCCGTTTCGGGTCTTACGCCGACCGGTCCAGGGCGCGCAGCGACCGGTCCGTGATCGAACGGGCACCGCGGCCGATCGCGATCGTGCCGGACTGGACGAGCTCCTTGATGCCGTACGGCTCCAGCATCTTGAGCATCGCGGTCAGCTTCTCACCGGATCCGGTGGCCTCGATGGTGACGGCCTCCGGGGAGACGTCGACGGTCTTGGCGCGGAACAGCTGGACGATCTCGACGATCTGGGAACGCGTCTCGTTGTCGGCGCGCACCTTCACCAGGACGAGTTCGCGCTGCACCGCCTGCGACGGCTCCAGCTCGACGATCTTCAGCACGTTGACGAGCTTGTTGAGCTGCTTGGTGACCTGCTCCAGCGGCAGGTCCTCCACGCCGACGACGATGGTGATGCGGGAGATGTCGGGGTGCTCGGTGACGCCGACCGCGAGCGAGTCGATGTTGAAGCCGCGGCGGGAGAACAGGGCGGCGATCCGGGCGAGGATGCCGGGTGTGTTCTCCACCAGGACGGAGAGCGTGTGCTTGGACATGATCTTTTACGTCTCTCTCGCTCAGTCGTCTTCGTTGTCGCCGAAGTCGGGGCGGACGTCCCGGGCGGCCATGATCTCGTCGTTGGAGGTGCCGGCGGCGACCATCGGCCACACCATCGCGTCCTCGTGGACGATGAAGTCGACGACGACCGGGCGGTCGTTGATCGAGTTCGCCTCTTCGATGACCTTGTCGAGGTCGTCCGGGGACTCGCAGCGGATGGCGTAGCAGCCCATGGCCTCCGACAGCTTCACGAAGTCGGGGACCCGGGTGCCTCGGGCCTCGGGGTTGACGTCGTCCGGGCCGGAGTGCAGGACCGTGTTGGAGTACCGCTGGTTGTAGAAGAGGGTCTGCCACTGGCGGACCATCCCGAGGGCGCCGTTGTTGATGACGGCGACCTTGATCGGGATGTTGTTCAGGGCGCAGGTGGTCAGTTCCTGGTTGGTCATCTGGAAGCAGCCGTCGCCGTCGATCGCCCAGACGGCACGCTCGGGCGCTCCGGCCTTGGCGCCCATGGCCGCCGGGACGGCGTAGCCCATCGTTCCGGCGCCGCCGGAGTTGAGCCAGGTGCCCGGCTTGTCGTACTCGATGAAGTGGGCCGACCACATCTGGTGCTGGCCGACGCCCGCCGCGAAGATCGTGCCCTCGGGGGCGAGCTGTCCGATGCGCTCGATGACCTGCTGCGGGGAGAGCGAGCCGTCGTCGGGCTGGTCGTAGCCGAGCGGGTAGGTCTCGCGCCACCGGTTCAGGTCATTCCACCACATGCTGTAGTCGCCCTGGTGGCCCTCGCTGTGCTCCTTCTGCACGGCCTGGATCAGGTCGGCGATGACCTCGCGGGCGTCACCGACGATCGGCACGTCGGCGGCGCGGTTCTTGCCGATCTCGGCCGGGTCGATGTCCGCGTGGACGATCTTGGCGAACGGGGCGAAGCTGTCCAGCTTGCCGGTGACGCGGTCGTCGAAGCGGGCGCCGAGGGCGACGATCAGGTCGGCCTTCTGCAGTCCGGTGACGGCGGCGACCGAGCCGTGCATGCCGGGCATGCCCAGGTGCTGCGGGTGCTTGTCGGGGAACGCCCCGAGCGCCATCAGGGTGGTGGTGACGGGCGCGCCGGTGAGCTCGGCGAGGACCTTCAGCTCGGCGGTGGCCTTGGCCTTGAGCACTCCGCCGCCGACGTACAGCACCGGCCGCCTGGCCTGGGTGATCAGCTTGGCGGCCTCGCGGATCTGCTTGGCGTGCGGCTTGGTCACCGGGCGGTAGCCGGGCAGGTCCATGGCGGGCGGCCAGGAGAAGGTGGTCTTCGCCTGGAGGGCGTCCTTGGCGATGTCGACCAGGACCGGGCCGGGGCGGCCGGTGGAGGCGATGTGGAACGCCTGGGCGATGATCCGCGGGATGTCCTCGGCCTTGGTGACGAGGAAGTTGTGCTTGGTGATCGGCATGGTGATGCCGACGATGTCCGCCTCCTGGAAGGCGTCCGTGCCGATCGCCTTCGAGGCCACCTGGCCGGTGATCGCGACCAGCGGCACGGAGTCCATGTGCGCGTCGGCGATCGGGGTGACCAGGTTGGTGGCACCGGGACCGGAGGTGGCCATGCAGACACCGACCTTGCCGGTGGCCTGCGCGTAGCCGGTGGCGGCGTGACCGGCGCCCTGCTCGTGGCGGACCAGGACGTGGCGCACCCGGGTCGAGTCCATCAGCGGGTCGTAGGCCGGGAGGATCGCACCGCCGGGAATGCCGAATACCGTGTCGGCGCCGACCTCCTCGAGAGAGCGGATAAGGGACTGCGCGCCCGTCACCTGCTCGGGGGCGGAGTGTCCTCCGGATCGGGGCCGGGGCTGCGGGTGGTGGGCCCCGGTGGCCTGCTCGGTCATCGGCATTCTCTTCTCAGATGCTGAGGGTTTTTGCGAGGTTTGTACGGTCTTCGGCTGTTGCACGAAAGGTGCCTGTGCAACAAAAAACCCCTCGTGCCATAAGGCAAGCGAGGGGAGCGCGCCGGGTGGGGTCGCTGAGCGGTCGAGGCTCAGCGTCAGCCGACGCGCTTTCCAAGTACGAGAATTCGGGTGCGCATGGCACTGACCCTCCCCCCGGCACCCACTCACTGTCAAGTAGGTGGGACGGGAGTCTCATTATGTGAGCGCAGCGTGGTACCGCCTCCGATGACGGCGGACACGCCCGAGCCGTACACCCGCGGGGCGCCGCCCGCGAACGCCGGTTCGGCCGATCCGTTGGGCACCGGATAGTGGCCCGCGGCGAGCGCCCGGCGCAGCCGGTACTCGTCGAGCGGCCCGGAGAACGCCATGCCCTGCCCGTGCGTGCAGCCCATCGCGCGCAGGGCGATGACCTGCTCGGGCAGATCCACCCCCTCCGCCACGGACTTCAGCCCCAGGTCGCCAGCGATGCGCAGCAGCCCGCTGGTGATCTTGTGCAGGCGCGCGGACTCGACGACGCCTTCGACCAGACCGCGGTCGAGCTTCAGCACGTCGACGGGGAGCCGCCGCAGGGCTGTGATCGCCACGTAGCCGCTGCCGAAGCCGTCGAGCGCGATCCGTACGCCGACCCGCCGCAGGGCGCGCAGACGCCGCTCCAGCTCGTCCAGTGACACCCTCGGGTCGGCGTCCGACAGCTCGATGATCAGCGACCCCGGCGGCAGCCCGTGCCGCGTGAGTAGCGCCTCGATCGAGCCGAGCGGCATCGACCGGTCCAGCAGCCGGCGGGCGCTCATCCGCACGACGACCGGCACGGACAGCCCGGTCGCGTGCCGCTCGGCGGCCTGCTCGACGGCCTCCTCGATCATCCACCGGCCCAGCTCGGCGGTCTTGTCGCCGTCCTCGGCCACGCGCAGGAACTCCGCCGGGGTGAAGAGCACCCCCTGGGAGGAGCGCCAGCGCGCCTGTGCGGCCACCGACGAGATCCGGCCGTCCTCCAGGGACACCACCGGCTGGTGCAACAGGGCGAACTCCCCGTCGTGCAGCGCGGCCCGCAGGCGGGTGGCGAGCTCGGCCTTGCGGACGACGTCCTGCTGCATCTGCGGCTTGTACAGCTCCACGCGGCCCTTGCCGCCGGCCTTGGCGCGGTACATGGCCAGGTCGGCGTTGCGCAGCAGTTCACCCGCGCCGAGGCCGGGTTCGGCGAAGGCCACGCCGATGGAGGCGTTGACACGGACATCGTTGCCGTCGATGAGGTAGGGCTGGGACAGCGTCGTCCTGAGGCGGTCGGCGAGCTCCAGTATGTGCCGCTCGCGGGCGTCCCGGTCGCGGGTGTTGTCCCCGGCGATCAGGGCCGCGAACTCGTCCCCGCCGAGCCGGGACGCGGTGTCGCCCTGCCGGACGGAGTCCTGGAGCCTGCGGGCGGCCTGGACGAGCAGCTCGTCCCCGGCCTGGTGCCCGATCGTGTCGTTGACGGCCTTGAAGCCGTCGAGGTCGATGAACAGCACGGCCGTGTTCCGCAGGGCCACGCCCCGGTCGGAGGCGCGGCGGCCCGAGAGGGCGTGCTGGACACGCTTGGTGAACAGGGCCCGGTTGGGCAGGTCCGTGAGCGGGTCGTGCTCGGCGTTGTGCTGCAACTGGGCCTGCAGACGCACCCTTTCGGTCACGTCGCGGCTGTTGAAGATGAGGCCGCCGTGATGACGGTTGACGGTCGACTCGACGTTCAGCCAGCCTCCCCCGCTCTCGGCTTCACTCGAGCGGGAGGTGCCCCCGCCGCCCGAGCGGAAGCGGCACTCGATGCGTGTGGTGGGTTCCTCGACCGGGTCGGCGGCGAGGAATCTGCGCACCTCGTGCACGACGCAGCCCAGGTCCTCGGGGTGGATGAGGTTGGCCAGTTCCGTACCCACCAGCTCCTCCGCCGGGCGGCCGTACACACCGGCGGCGGCCGGGGAGACGTACCTCAGGACGCCACTGGGTGCGGCGATCATGATGACGTCGCTGGAGCCCTGCACGAGGGAGCGGAAGTGGTTCTCCTTCTGTGCCAGTTCCTGGGTGAGGGTGATGTTGTCGAGCAGCATGATGCCCTGGCGCACGACGAGCGCGAGCACCACGGTGCCTCCGGTCAGCAGGACCACGCGGTCGACGCTGCGGCCGTTGAGGACGTTGTAGAGGATCCCCAGGGTGCACACGGCGGCCGCGAGATACGGCGTGAGGGCGGCGAGGGAGCCGGCGATGGGCCGGGCGGCCTGATACCGGCTGTGCTCGACGCCGGGCAGGAGCGCCTGGTGGTGGCTGCCGCCGCGCTGCCCCGGCACGTGCTCGTGCACCACGCGGGTGTGCCCTGCGGTGCCGTGCCGCTCGGAGCCGTGCCGGTCGCCCTCCGCGCGCGTCCCCGCCCACGGGGCGTACGCCAGGAGCAGCGAGCCGGCGAACCAGCCCGCGTCGAGCAGCTGCCCGGAGCGGTAGTCGTGGTGCATGAGCGGTGAGGTGAACAGGGCGTCGCACATCACGGTCAGGGCGAGGGCGCCGATGGCGGTGTTCACCGCGGAGCGGTTCACCGCCGACCGCCTGAAGTGCAGGGCGAGGACCATGCTCACCAGGGCGATGTCGAGCAGCGGGTACGCCAGCGACAGCGCGATGTGCGCCACGCCGGGCCCTTCTGATTTCGCGGCCTGGGCGAGGGCGAGGCTCCAGGCCAGCGTCAGCAGCGAGCCGCCGATGAGCCAGGCGTCCAGCCCGAGACAGACCCAGCCGGCCTTGGTCACCGGCCGTTTGGCGAGCACGAGCAGTCCGACGATCGCGGGCGGCGCGAAGCAGAGGAAGAACAGGTCGGCGTAGCTGGGACTGGGCACGGGCAGGCCCAGGACCACCTCGTACCACCCCCAGACGAGGTTGCCCAGGGACGCCATGGTCGAGGAGAGGCCGAACAACAGCCAGGCGGGTCGAAAGCGGGGGCGGCGGCTGCGGGCGTAGAGGAAGCACGAGACGGCGGCGGTGCCGGCCGCGGCGCTCAGCCCGAAGTCGCCCATGAAGAGGGCCACTTCGTAGGAACCCCAGCCGAACGCGGCACCGAGGGCGTATCCCGCGCAGGCCAGGGCGAGGACGATCTGGAGGGCCAGGCCCGGCCGGCGGCCGGTGACCGGCGTGCGAGGCAGCAGCGCACCCGTGGAGGGAGGCTGTGCCCGCAGCGCTCCGTCCAGCGTGGGGGTGGGGGGCGCGCTCACCGGGGCCTCCCGGTCCGCCCTGCTCCCGGGTCCCGCCGGCCCCGGTGGACCGGCTGGGCATGCCTCCCGCTCCTGCCGGACCTGCGGTGATGCCTGCGATCGGTGTGGTGGTCGGTGTGGTGTTCGCTGTGGTGGGTGTGGTGGCCGACGTGATCGGCGTGCTGACCGCGTCTGCCCGCGGCCGTCCGCCAGGGTCGCCGCCGGCAGCCCCGCCCCGTCGGATCGCTCGTCCATAGGCCGTGCATCGCCCGTCGCCCCCCTCACAGTCTGAAGTGTCCGTCCCCGGCGCCGATCGGTCCCCGGCGCAGCCCCTGTCGGGACGATACACCAGTCTCGTCACTCAGGGACATAGGTTCTCTACGCTCCGTGACGATCAACAGATATATGAGTACCCACCGCACCCGAAGGATTGCGGACGGTACGCGAAGGTCTCTCAGTCGGTTGATGCACCCGTCGTGAGGATCACGTTGCGGAGCGGCTCCCGGTTCACATAGCGGTTCAACTGGTCCACCAGGAGCCGCTTGGCGCGCGGAAGGAACGCGGAGGTGGGTCCGCCGACATGGGGGCTGATGAGTACCCCCGGCGCACGCCACAGGGGGTGTTCGCGCGCCAGCGGCTCCGGGTCGGTGACGTCGAGGGCGGCGGTGATGCGGCCGGTCTCCAGCTCGGCGAGCAGGGCCTTGGTGTCGACCACGGGGCCGCGGGCGACGTTGACGAGGAGCGCGCCGTCCTTCATCCGTGACAGGAAGTCGGCGCCGGCCAGGCCGCGGGTGGCTTCGGTGAGCGGGGTGGAGAGGATCACGACGTCCGCTTCCGGCAGCAGCGCGGGAAGGTCGGTGAGCGGATGCACAGGACCGCGCGCCGTGGTGCGCTCGGAGCGCGCAACGCGCGCCACCCGCGCCACCTCGAACGGAACGAGCCGGTCCTCGATGGCCTCGCCGATCGAGCCGTATCCCACGATGAGGACGTTTCTGTCGGCGAGCGCGGGCCGGAACCCGCCGAGCCACTCCCCTCGGTCCTGCGCGCGGACGAAGTCGGGGATGCCGCGCAGCGAGGCCAGGATCAGCGCGAGGGTGAGCTCGCCGGTGCTGGCCTCGTGCACCCCCCGCGCATTGCACAGCCGCACACCCCCGGGCAGCTGCCCGAGCCCCGGCTCCACGTGGTCGATCCCGGCGGAGAGGGTCTGCACGACCCGGACGTTGCTCATCCGCCCCATGGGCCGCACGCACAGCGGGCTGGGCTTCATGTAGGGGACGACGTAGAAGGCGCAGTCGGCCGGGTCCGCGGGGAAGTCCTCCTCGCCGTTCCAGAAACGGTAGTCCGGGCCCTCGGGGAGTCCGTCGATCTCGTCCGGCGGGATGGGCAGCCACACGTCAGCAGTCATGCTCTGGAGGCTATGTCAGGAGCGTGTGACGGCAGAGGTTAGGTTGGGGTGGCTCGAACAGGGAGGGTCACGACCAGGTGGAGCGCAGGACGATCGGCGCGGCGGCGCTCGCGGTGGGGGCCGTCGGACTCGGGTGCATGCCGATGAGCTGGGCCTACAGTGCGTCGCGGCGGCGGGGCGACGAGTCGCTCAGGGCGGTGCACCGGGCGCTCGACCTGGGTGCGTCCCTGCTGGACACGGCCGACATGTACGGCCCCTTCACCAACGAGCTGCTGGTGGGGCGGGCGTTGAAGGAGCGGCGGTCCGACGCCTTCGTGTCGACGAAGGTCGGGCTGCTCGTGGGCGACCAGCACATCGTGGCCAACGGCCGCCCCGGGTATGTGAAGCGGGCCTGCGACGCGTCGCTGCGGCGGCTGCAGACGGACGTCATAGACCTCTACCAGCTGCACCGGGCCGACCCCGAGGTGCCGGTCGAGGAGACCTGGGGCGCGATGGCGGAGCTCGTCCAGGCCGGGAAGGTACGGGCGTTGGGCCTGTGCGCGGTGGGCGCGCGAGCCGGTCGCCGTGCCGGGGCCCGGCTGCACGACGGAACGATCCGGCAGCTGGAGCGGATGCAGCAGGTCTTCCCGGTGAGCGCGGTGGAGGCGGAGCTGTCGGTGTGGTCGCCGGAGGCGCTGGAGGCCCTGCTGCCGTGGTGCCGGACGCGGGGGGTCGGGTTCCTCGCCGCGATGCCGCTGGGCAACGGCTTCCTGACCGGCAGGCTGCGCCCCGGCGCGGGGTTCGAGGCGGACGACCCGCGCGCCCGGCACCCCCGCTTCACGGCCGAGATGATGGCCGCGAACCAGCCGTTCGTCGTGGGCCTGCGCCGCGTGGCCCGCCGGCACGGCACGGGCGTCACGCCCGCCCAGATCGCCCTCGCGTGGGTGCTCGCCCAAGGCCCGCACGTGGTCCCGGTCCCCGGCACGAAGCAGGAGCGCTGGGTCACGGAGAACACGGCGGCGGCGGACGTGCGCCTGACCCCGGACGATCTCAGGGAGATAGCCGCGCTGCCGCCGGCCCAGGGGTCCTGGGACTGAGGAGCCCCTTGGTGCCCCGGTGCGTTTCGGGCAAAGCGCGTGTTCCCGCTACGGCGTTGCGTGATCGGGAACCCTGGAGCCGCGAGCGGTGTATGACAGGGAGAAGGACCTGCCCCGTCGAAGGGACCATGATCGTGCAACGTCGAGCCGTCCCGGCCGTGCTGGCCGCCGCCGCGCTCCTGCTGACGGCCGGTTGCTCCTCCGACGAAGGAGGGCCGTCCGGCAAGAACGACAGCGCCTCACCGAGCCGTACGGCGCCGGGGTCGTCCGCACCGCCGCGGCAGGCCGCCGAGGAGACACCCCCCGCCCAGGGTTCCGTGAAAGTGGTGCGTACCGTCGCCGAGGGCCTGGACTCCCCCTGGGGCCTCGCTCCGCTGCCGGGGGGCGGCCTGCTCGTCGCCTCCCGGGACGAGGGGACCATCGTCCGGGTCGACGAGAAGACCGGCAAGAAGACCGAACTGGGCGAGGTGCCGGGGGTCTCGGCGGCCGGCGAGGGCGGCCTGCTCGGGATCGCCCTGTCTCCCGACTACGCCTCGGACCGCATGGTCTACGCGTACTTCACCTCGGCGTCCGACAACCGCGTCGTCCGCATGATCTACGACGGGCAGAAGCCCTCCGGCGAGCAGCTCGGCGCTCCCGACACGGTCTTCAAGGGCATCCCCAAGGGCTTCATCCACAACGGCGGGCGTATCGCGTTCGGCCCGGACAAGATGCTGTACGTGGGTACCGGCGAGAGCGGCGACACGGGCCTGTCCCAGGACAAGGACTCCGTGGGCGGCAAGATCCTGCGTCTGACCCCGGAGGGCGAACCGGCGCCGGGCAACCCGTTCCCGGACTCGCCGGTGTACTCCTACGGCCACCGCAATGTGCAGGGCCTGGCCTGGGACGGCGAGCAGCGGCTGTTCGCCTCGGAGTTCGGGCAGGACACCTGGGACGAGCTGAACGCGATCAAGCCGGGTGGCAACTACGGCTGGCCGGGGGCCGAGGGCCGGTCCGACGACAAGCGGTTCCACAACCCGGTCGACCAGTGGACCACTGCCGAGGCCTCCCCCAGCGGCATCGCCCACGCCGAGGGGTCGATCTGGATGGCGGGCCTGCGGGGCAAGCGGCTGTGGCGCGTACCGCTGAACGGCACGGCGGCCTCGGCGGAGCCACAGGCGTTCCTGGAGGACGAGTACGGGCGGCTGCGCACGGTCGTCACGGCGGGCGGCGACAGGCTCTGGCTCGTCACCAGCAACACGGACGGCCGGGGCAGCCCGAAGGACGGCGACGACCGGATCCTGGAACTGCGGGTGAAGTAGCCCCGGGAACACGCGGGGGTCGCCCTGGCCCGCCGTGCCGGTCGGACGATTCCAGCAGCGCGGGCCTGGGCTCGCCGGAGATGACCCGGTAGCCGAGCGGCCCGCGCGAGCGATGGGCTACTCCCGCTCGCCTTCCTCGCCTTCCTCGCCGTCCTCGTGCTCCCGGGGCGGGCGTACGACGACCTTCCCGGACGCGAGATCTATCGGTCCGCGTCCGGGATCGCCGTCCCCGACGTCCTCCCGGGTCAGTTCCAGGCGTTTCTGCTCGTCGCGGGTGTGCTTGCGCCCGGGCGAGAACAGTTCCTCGAACACGTTGAACAACGGTGCCTCCCTGGGCCGCGGGACCCGCGACGTCCCTGACAGCGTATGCCTCAGCCCGCGGGACCGGGCATGACCATGTCGGCCGGGAACAGCCCCAGCCGGTGCGCCACCGCCGCCGCCTCGCCGCGCCCGGAGACGCCGAGCTTCCCCAGGATGTTCGAGACGTGCACACTCGCGGTCTTGGGTGAGATGAACAGCTCCTCCGCTATGCGGCGGTTGGTGTGACCCGCGGTGACCAGGCGCAGGACGTCCCGTTCTCGGGTGGTGAGGCCGAGGGCGTCGGCGGGGTCGGCGGGGCCGGGGTCCGTGGCGGGCGTGAGCGGGAGGCGGGCGCGCCGGGCGAGCGCGGTGGCGGCGTCCTCGAGCGGCCGTGCGCCGAGGTGACGGGCTACGGTGTGGGTGAGCCGCAGCAGTTCCGTGGCACGGCCGCGCTCGTCCTCGCCGGCGCCCGTCAGCAGGGACTCGGCCAGGCGGTACCGGACGCGGGCGAGGTCGTAGGGCCGTCCCAGGGGTTCGAAGGCGGTGACCACGTCCGACCAGGTGGCCGTGGTGCTCCGGCCCTCGGCGCGATGGAGTTCGGCGCGGACCCACCGCTCGTGGGCGAGCCAGACGGGGGCGTGGGTGGTGAGGCGCTTGACGGCGGAGAAGACGGCGTCCAGGACCTGCTCGCGGCCCTCGCGGGCGGCGGGCAGCGCCCGGGCGTCGGCCTCGGCGGTGGCCGCCTGGAGCAGCAGCGGCCAGGCGTAGCGCTGGGTGCCGAGCGGGAAGCCGGAGGCGAGGGTGCGGGCCAGTTCGGCGCGGGCGTCGGCCAGGCGGCCCTCTGCGGCGGCGACGGCGACGGCGAGGCAGGAGATCGGCAGGTCGTGCTGCGGCATGGGGTCGTGCGGGCCGTAGGATGCGCGGGCCTCGGCGAGGTGGCGGGCGGCCTCGGACACCTGACCGCGGGCCAGGGCGAGGAACGCCTGGCTGTTGGCGCCCGCCCCGTACGGCCCGGCCGTCTGCCCCACCCGCTGGGCGCTGACGGCCGCCTCGGCGGCCTCGTCCCAGCGGCCGAGGGAGATGAGCGACTCGGCGAGGTTGCCCCACACCCAGCCCTCGGACTCCGTCAGGCCCATCCTGGAGGTGAGCCGCAGGCCCTCGCGCAGGATGGTCACGGCCTCCTCGGAGCGTCCGATGCCCTCCAGTGTGGAGGGCAGGTTCACATGACTGCGGCCGACGACGACGACCAGACTCCGGGCGACCACCTCGTCCCGGACCTCGTACATGTGGGCCAGCCCGGCTTCGATCTGTCCGGCCTCGACCATGAGCCCGCCGAGGGTGAGCCGCGCGTTGGACTCGATCTCGTCGGCGCCCACCATGCGCGCGTACTCGACGGCCCGCTCGGCGGCCGTCAGGGTCTCCGGGCCGGGCTCACGGAGCATCGACCAGTGGGCGGCCGTGGCCAGTACCTCGGCGTGCACCTCGGACGGCGGCAGGCCGCGGACCAGCTCCTGCGCGGTGGCGATCTCCTGCCAGCCGTCGCCCCGGGCGAGCCGCTGGACCAGCCGGGAACGCTGGATCCAGAACCAGGCGGCGCGCTGGGGGTCCCCCCTGCTGGAACGCAGTTGGGAGCTTGCGGACGGATCGTCCTCGTCCTCCAGCAGGCGCAGTGCCCGCTTGGTGATCTTCAGGGCGCGTTCGCGTTCCCCGCAGAGCCGTCCCGCCACGGCCGCCTCGGCCAGCAGGTCCAGGTGGCGCAGCGCGGTGGTGGCGGGGTCGCAGCCGCAGGGGGGATAGACCTCGGTGTAGTCGACGGGGCGCAGGGCGCCGCGTACGGCCTCGGGAGCGGAGTCCCACAGTTCCATCGCCCTCTCCAGGAGCCGGAGCTGCTCGGAGTAGGCGTGGCGGCGGCGGGCCTCGACGGAGGCTTCGAGGACGGCGGGCAGGGCCTTGGCGGCGTCGTGGGCGTGGTACCAGTAGCTGGCCAGGCGGGTCGCCCGCTGGTCGGCGGGGACGAGGGACGGGTCGGTCTCCAGGGCTTCGGCGTAGCGGCGGTTGAGGCGGGAGCGTTCGCCGGGGAGCAGGTCGTCGCTGACGGCCTCGCGGACCAGGGAGTGGCGGAAGCGGTAGCCGTCGCCGCCGGGTGCGGGGGCGAGGATGCTCGCGTTCACGGCGGCCCGCAGTGCCTCGATGAGGTCGTCCTCGGCGAGCCGGGCGACGGCGGCCAGCAGCCGGTACTCGACGGTGGAGCCGCCCTCGGCGACGATCCGGGCGACCTGCTGGGCGAACTCCGGCAGCCCCTCGACACGGACGAGGAGCAGGTCGCGCAGGGAGTCGGTCAGGCCTGTGCGGCAGCCCTCGTGGTCGGCGACGGCGAGTTCCTCGACGAAGAAGGCGTTGCCGTCGGAGCGCTGGAAGATCGCGTCGACTCGGTCCGGCTCGGGTTCGTGGGCGAGGATGCCGGCGACCTGGCGGCCCACCTCGTCGCGGTTGAAGCGAGCGAGTTCGAGGCGGCGGATCGTGCGGAGCCGGTCGAGTTCGGCGAGCAGCGGCCTGAGCGGGTGGCGGCGGTGGATGTCGTCGGAGCGGTAGCTGGCGAGGACGACGAGGCGGCCGGTGCGCAGGGTACGGACGAGGTAGGAGAGCAGATGCCGGGTGGAGGCGTCGGCCCAGTGCAGGTCCTCCAGGGCGAGGACGACGGTGTGCTCGGCGGCGACGCGCTCCAGCAGGCGGGCGGTGAGCTCGAAGAGGCGGGCCATGCCGTCCTCGTCGTGCCGCCCGGCCCGCGACTCGCCCAGCTCGGGCAGCAGCCGGGCCAGCTCCTCCTCCTGGCCGGCGGAAGCGGCGGCCAGCTCACGGGGCAGTTCGCGGCGCAGGGCGCGCAGCGCGGTGGAGAAAGGGGCGAAGGGCAGCCCGTCGGCGCCGATCTCCACGCACCCGCCGAGTGCGACCACCGCCCCTCGGCGGCGGGCGGCGGCGGCGAACTCCTCGACGAGGCGGGTCTTGCCGACCCCGGCCTCCCCGCCGAGGAGCAGCGCCTGCGGCTCGCCCTCGCAGGCGCGCGCGAGGGCGTCGTACAGCGTGCCCAGTTCCTCGGCACGGCCGACGAAGACGGGGCTGACGGACTGGGTCTCCACAGGCCCGAGCATCGCATGCGGGTCCGACGGCGTGGGACCCGTTTTCCGTCGAACGGGCGGAGCAGCGGCCGCCGTTCCTCTGCGAACGACGGCCGCTGCTCCCCGGACGGCCACGGCGTCGGCCGTCCCGGGGAGGCGACCGCACGCCCCGGACCGGTCCGGTCGGTCACCTCCCCGGACGGCCACGGCGGCGGCCGGTCCCGCCGTGGTGTTCACGCCGTCCGGGCGGCCCGGAGCCGGCGGAAGCGGCGGCTATGGCTCTCGTGCTCGGCGGAGTCTCCGCCTCCTTCGTGACGGGTCGCGCGGCGGGCCCGGGCGGCCTCGCGGACCAGACGGGCGTGGTCGGCCCGGCGGATGAGGTCGGAGGTGCGCATCTGCTGGAGCTCGTACTCGTACATGGTGTGTCCTTCGAGGAGAGGCCGGTCGCGGAGGGTTTTCCGCGATGACCTCACTCTCGTCTCCCAGGCGGGGCCGCCACATCGGGAGAGTTCCGCATCTTCGGCGGGCGCACGGTGCCTTAGACGCGGCTGAGGGGCCTCAGGGGCTCCGTAAGGTGCTCACGGAACCGCCTAAGACCCCTCAAGACCTGCGGGCTCTCGGCTCTCGGGCGCTCAGCTCGCGGACGGCAGTCCGAGCAGGACGCCGGTGTACTTGAGGACGGCCAGGAACAGGCCGATGACGCCGAGCGCGACTCCCGCCCAGGCGACGGACTTGATCCAGGGGGCCTGGACCCTGCCCGGCGTGCCGAAGGCGGGCCGGGCCAGCGTCACGACGCCGACGACCAGCGCGATCAGCGCGAACAGGCCGCCCCACAGGGCGGTGGTCTGCCAGGCGTCGCCGTAGACCGCCTGGATCTGCTGGGCCACGCCCGCGTTCTGCGCGGTCTCCAGCTGGCCGACGAGGTTCTGGCGCGCGGAGGCGACGGTGCCGATCCAGCTGCCGGTGAGCGAGACGACGCCCAGCGCGGCGGAGACCACGGCGGCGGCGCCCTGGCCGACGCCGGAGGGGCTCTCCTCCTTGGCCGGCGCGTCGTCGGCCGCGGCCGGGACCTCGGTCTGGGGCACCTCGTCGGACGTGGTGGTGTCCACCGCCTTCTCATCGGTCGTGGCCTTGGTGGCCTCGGTCTCGTCCACTGCGTTCGTTGCCATGTCTCGCACCGTAGGGTCGCTGTCTGAGAAGTCTCTTAATGATCGTTGTGAGCCGCACGCGCGCGTGCGGCGCGCCACTCGGGCGCCAGCACGGACCAGACTTCGAGATCGTGCCGTACGCCACCATAGGGGTGGGCCTCGCGTCGGACACCGTCGCGGGTCATCCCGAGGCGGCGCGCCACGTTCAGGCTGGGCTGATTGAGTGACGCGGCGACCCACTCGACGCGGTGGATGCCGCGCTGTTCGACGGCCCAGTCGATGAGGACCCGCATCGCGCGGGTGACCAGGCCCCGGCCCGTCGCGGCCGGCTCCAGCCAGCAGCCGACCTCGCAGTTGCCGGTCGCCGCGTCGAAGTTGAGGAACAGCACCCCGCCCACCAGCGTGCCCTCCAGCCACAGGCCGTGCAAGGAGCCGGTGTCGGCGGCGCGCATGTCGGCGTAGCGCTGGAGCTTCGCGCGGGCCGAGGGCAGGTCCGTCTCGGTCGTCCCGAACGGGATGTACCGCCCGATGAACTCCCGTCCCCGCTCCAGGTGCGTCAGGAACTCCCCGGCGTGCCAGGGTTCGAGGGGCCTCAGCTCGGCGTCGTCACCCAGGGATATCGCGTACATCCCGCTGCCGCTCCTCCTCCGCCAGGACGTCCGCCACCTCGGCGTCCGTCGCGGCGGCCAGCCTCTCATGGGCGGCACGGCTCTCGGGCGGCTCGATGCTGATGCGCGGCATGCGCTTGTCCAGCCAGCGGGGCAGCCACCAGTTGGCCCCGCCGAGCAGGTGCATCAGGGCCGGGACGAGGAGCGTGCGCAGCACGAAGGCGTCCAGGGCGACGGCGGCGGCCAGGGCGATGCCGAACATGGCGATCACCCGGTCGCCGCTGAGCACGAAGGCGAGGAAGACGGAGATCATGATGACGGCCGCCGAGTTGATCACCCGGCTGGTCTCGGCGAGCCCGACGCGCACCGCCCGCCGGTTGTCACCGGTCTCCAGCCACTCCTCGTACATCCGGCTGACCAGGAAGACCTGGTAGTCCATGGAGAGGCCGAAGAGCACCGACACCATGATCACGGGCAGGAAGGGTTCGATCGGCCCCGCGCTGCCGAGACCGAGCAGTTCGCTGCCCCAGCCCCACTGGAAGATCGCGACCACCACCCCGAAGGCGGAGGCCACGGCGGCGACGTTCATCGCGGCGGCCTTCAGCGGGATGCCGATCGACCGGAAGGCGAGCAGGAGCAGCAGGCACCCCAGGCCGATGACGACCCCGACGAAGACGGGCAGTTTGGAGACGATGACGTCGGCGAAGTCGTCGTAGCCGGCCGTCATGCCGCCCACCTGGATGTCGAGCGCGGTGCCCGACTCGGCACGCGGCAGCACCTCCCCGCGCAGCCGGTCGACGAGGTCGCTGGTCTGCTTCGACTGCGGGGAGGACTCCGGTACGACGGTGAGGTAGGCGGTCCGGCCGCCGGAGTCGAACGTCACCGGGGTCACCGAGGCGACGCCGTCGGTGGCGCGGAGGGTGCCGTCGAGGTTGTCCAATGCGAGCTTGTCGTCGGCGCCGTCGACCTTCGTGACGAGGGTGAGCGGGCCGTTGACTCCGGGGCCGAAGCCCTCGGCGAGCAGGTCGTAGGCCTGGCGGGTGGTCGCCGTCTTCGGGCCGTTGCCCTGGTCGGAGGTGCCCAGGTGCAGGGAGAGGGTGGGCAGCGCGAGGACGGCCATGACGACCAGGGCGACCGCGCCGAGCATCTTGGGATGGCGTTCCACGAAGGCCGACCAGCGGGCCGCGAAGCCGGTGGGCACCTCGGGTTCGGGGCCGTGTTCGGCGAGGCGGCGGCGTTCACGGCGGCTGAGCGCGCGCATGCCTATGAAGGAGAGCAGGGCGGGCAGCAGGGTCACGGAGGCGGCGACGGTGAGGAGCACGGTGAGGCTGGCCGCGACGGCGACGCCGTTGAGGAAGCTCAGTCGGAGGATCAGCATGCCCAGCAGAGCGATGCAAACGGTGGCACCCGCGAAGACGACCGCCCGTCCCGTGGTCGCGACGGCGTTCGTGGCGGCCTCGGTGACGGACAGTCCGCGTTTGAGCCCGCGCCGGTGCCGGGTGACGATGAACAGCGCGTAGTCGATGCCGACGCCCAGCCCGACGAGCATGCCCAGCATGGGGGCGAAGTCGGCGACGGTCATGGCGTGCCCGAGCAGCACGATCCCGGCGTAGGCGGTGCCGACGCCGACCAGCGCGGTGGCGATGGGCAGCAGGGACGCGGCGAGCGAGCCGAAGGCGAGGAACAGCACCACCGCGGCGACGATCACGCCGACGATCTCGGCCATGTGCCCGCCGGAGGACTCGGTGAGCGCGACGGCGCTGCCGCCCAGCTCCACCTGGAGCCCGTCGGTCTCGGCGCTCTTCGCGGTGTCGACGAGGGCCTGTGCCTCGCCCTTGGCTATGTCCTCGGCCTGGTCGTCGAAGGTGACCGAGGCGTACGCCGTGCGGCCGTCCTCGCTGATGCGGCCCGTGCCGGGTCCGTCGTAGGGGCTGGTGACCGAGGCCACGCCGGGGAGGTCCTCGATCCGGTCCAGGGTGCGGGTCATCGTCTGCTCGACGTCGGCGGCGCGGACGCTGCCGGAGGTGGTGTGCCAGACGACGGTGTCGCTGTCACCGCCGAGCCGCGGGAAGCCCTCGTGCAGCAGCTCGGTGGCGCGGCCCGACTCGGTACCGGGGACCTGGTAGTCGTTCGAGTACGTGGTGCCGGCGACGGCGGCGCCCGCGGCGACCCCCGCGAACGCGAGGAGCCACAGCAGGACGCTGACCAGACGGCGCTGGACGCACCAGCGTGCGAGGGCTGCCACGAAACGTGCTCCCGGAGTTGCCTTGTGTGGATCTTTGACCGGGAACAGTCGTAGATGAACTGAACGGCCAGCAAAGAACGCATGAGCAATGCGCTGCCACTCTTACAAACGGACGAGATCATTTGTCTGTTTCGTGGGCTTATTCACAACGGCCGGGCTCAGTCGAACTGATCCCCCAGCGCCATCACCATCACGCCCGCGATCAGCAGCCACAGGGCACGCCGGGTGCGGCCGCGGGAGCCCAGCACGGTGGCGGCGGCGCACAGGGCGGCCCCGCCGGCGTAGGCGGCCGGGACGAGTGCCGGAGCGGAGCGGGTGAGGCGGAGCAGCGCCGCGGCGAGACCGGCCAGGGTCAGTGCGGCGCCGGTGCCCGTCGCCGTCCAGCGGGCCCGGCGCGCGTCTTCCTCGGTCCCGGCCGGGTCGTCGCTCCCGTCCTGCCCGGCGGCCGCCTCCGAGTCCGCGCTCTCGGGATCGGTGTCGGAATCAGGACGTCCACTCATGGCCGAGACGGTAGCGCGCCGCGCGGGGAAAACCGGATGCGGGGCCGCCGGGCCGCCTGTTAGCGTCCGTCGGTCCGAGGAAACACCCGCGGCCTCTCGCCGCCCGGCCGAAGCAGGTGCGTTGTTTGACGGTCCGACCGAGCTCCTCCGCATCCCCGTTCTTCCTCAAGGACTCAAGGAGCCCGTTCACCGATGTCGGACATCACTTCCCGGACCTCGAACGACCCCCTCGCTGACCGTGTGAGCCACCCCGGCTACCCCCGCAGCAACGGCTACGACGCCCGCTGGACCATCGACAACCAGATGGGCCCGCACGCGCTGTGGCTGCTGGAGTGGCTGGCCCCCGCCCTGGGGCTCGACACCCTGAGCCCCGGCTCCCGCGTGCTCGACCTGGGCTGCGGCCGCGCCATGACGTCGATCTTCCTCGCCAGGGAGTACGGCGCCCAAATCGTGGCCGCCGACCTGTGGATCAAGCCCGACGAGAACGCCGGGCGCATCGCAGAGGCGGGCGTCGCCGACCGCGTCCTGCCCGTGTCCGCCGAGGCGCACGACCTGCCGTTCGGCGAGAGCAGCTTCGACGCGATCGTGAGCATCGACGCGTACCAGTACTTCGGCACCGACGACCTGTACCTGCCCGAGCTGACGCGGCTGCTGAAGCCCGGCGGGCGGATCGGCGTCGTCGTACCGGCGCTGCGCGAGGAGATCGACGGCGTGGAGCCGCCGGAGCACCTCAAGCCGTACTGGGAGCCCGGCTTCTGGTGCTTTCACACGGCGGCCTGGTGGCGGCGCCACTGGACCCGCAGCGGGGCGGTGGAGGTCGAGACCGCGGACTGGCTGGAGGACGGCTGGCGCGACTGGCTGCGCTGGTGCGAGGTCGTGGCCGAGGAGCACACGGACGAGTGGCACATCCGGATGGCCGGCCAGTGCGCCGAGATGCTGCGCCTCGACCGGGGCGAGACGCTGGGCTTCGTCCGGGTCGTCGGCCGCCGCCTCTGAATGAATGACGAGGGGGGACGCACCGGGTCCGGTGCGTCCCCCCTCGTCGGGTCCACGGGAGGTCAGCCCTCGCTGACGCCCAGCTTCTCCAGGATCAGCTCCTTGACGCGCGCCGCGTCGGCCTGACCCCGGGTCGCCTTCATGACCGCGCCGACCAGGGCACCGGCCGCGGCCACCTTGCCGCCACGGATCTTGTCCGCGACGCCCGGGTTGCCGGCGATGGCCTCCTCGACGGCGGTGGTGAGGGCGCCCTCGTCGGAGACGACCTTCAGACCGCGCTTGTCGACGACCTCGTCCGGGGTGCCCTCGCCCGCGAGGACGCCCTCGATGACCTGCCGGGCCAGCTTGTCGTTCAGGTCGCCCTTCGCGACGAGCTCGGTGACCCGGGCGACCTGCGCCGGCGTGATCGCCAGCTCGTCGAGCGCCTTGCCCGACTCGTTGGCGCTGCGGGCCAGCTCGCCCATCCACCACTTGCGGGCGGAGGCGGCGTCGGCCCCGGCCTCGATCGTGGCGACGATCGGCTCCAGCGCCCCGGCGTTGAGGATCGCCTGCATGTCGGTGGCCGACACACCCCACTCCTCGCGGAGCCGGTTGCGGCGGACCAGCGGCAGTTCGGGCAGCCCGGCGCGGATCTCCTCGACCCATTCACGGGACGGGGCGACCGGGACGAGGTCGGGCTCCGGGAAGTACCGGTAGTCCTCGGCCTCCTCCTTCACGCGGCCCGAGGTCGTGGACCCCGTGTCCTCGTGGAAGTGGCGGGTTTCCTGGATGATCGTGCCGCCGGAGGACAGGACGGCCGCGTGCCGCTGGATCTCGAAGCGTGCCGCGCGCTCCACGGAGCGGAGCGAGTTGACGTTCTTCGTCTCCGAGCGGGTGCCGAACTTCTCGGTGCCGTGCGGGCGCAGCGACAGGTTCACGTCGCAGCGCATCTGGCCCATCTCCATCCGGGCCTCGGAGACGCCGAGCGCCTTGATGAGCTCGCGCAGCTCACGGACGTAGGCCCGCGCGACCTCGGGGGCGCGCTCGCCCGCGCCCTCGATCGGCTTGGTGACGATCTCGATGAGGGGGATGCCGGCGCGGTTGTAGTCCAGCAGCGAGTGCGAGGCGCCGTGGATGCGGCCGGTGGCGCCGCCGACGTGCGTCGACTTGCCGGTGTCCTCCTCCATGTGGGCGCGCTCGATCTCCACGCGGAAGGTCTCGCCGTCCTCCAGCTGCACGTCGAGGTAGCCGTTGAAGGCGATCGGCTCGTCGTACTGGGAGGTCTGGAAGTTCTTCGGCATGTCCGGATAGAAGTAGTTCTTCCGGGCGAAGCGGCACCACTCGGCGATCTCGCAGTTGAGCGCGAGGCCGATCTTGATGGCGGACTCGACGCCGGTCGCGTTGACGACCGGGAGCGCGCCGGGCAGGCCGAGGCAGACCGGGCAGGTCTGCGTGTTGGCGTCCTGGCCGAGGGCGGTCGAGCAGCCGCAGAACATCTTGGTCTTGGTGCCGAGTTCGACATGGACCTCGAGGCCCATGACGGGGTCGTACGACGCGAGTGCGTCTTCGTACGACACCAGGTCGGTCGTGGTGGTCACGGTGAGTACTTCCCTCTCAGCCCAACAGGACGTCGTCGTCGCCCAGCTGCTTCAGCTCACGGTAGAGAATGGCCAGGTTGGTGACGACCGCGGCTCCGGTCACGACGGCGTCGAGCAGCCGCAGCGTGTCGTTGTCTCCGCGGGCCTTCTTGATCTGCTTGTAGACACCGACGGCGCCGAACGCCGACGTGGCCATCGAGATGTACAGACCGGACTTGGACTTCTTGAAGCCCTTGGCCTTGGACAGTGCGCTCACAGCGACGGAGCCTCCTCGATCAGCGGGTGGCCCCACTTTTCCACGAAGGCGGCCTCGACGGCGGCACCCACCTTGTACAGGCGGTCGTCCTTCATGACGGGGGCGATGATCTGCAGGCCGACCGGGAGATTGTCCTCCGGGGCGAGACCGCACGGCAGCGACATGGCCGCGTTGCCCGCCAGGTTGGTCGGGATGGTGCACAGGTCGGCGAGGTACATCGCCATCGGGTCGTCGGCGCGCTCGCCGATCGCGAAGGCGGTGGTCGGGGTCGTCGGGGAGACGATCACGTCGACCTGCTCGAACGCCTTGTCGAAGTCCTGCTTGATGAGCGTGCGGACCTTCTGGGCGCTGCCGTAGTAGGCGTCGTAGTAGCCGCTCGACAGCGCGTACGTGCCGAGCATGATGCGGCGCTTGACCTCGGGGCCGAAGCCGGCCTCGCGGGTCAGGGAGGTGACCGCCTCGGCGGAGTTCGTGCCGTCGTCGCCGGTCCGCAGGCCGTAGCGCAGGCCGTCGAAGCGGGCGAGGTTGGAGGAGCACTCCGAGGGCGCGATGAGGTAGTACGCCGACAGCGCCAGGTCGAAGGACGGGCAGTCCAGCTCGACGATCTCGGCGCCCAGCTCCTTCAGCAGCGCGACGGACTCGTCGAACCGCTGGATGACGCCGGCCTGGTAGCCCTCGCCGCGGAACTGCTTGACGACGCCGACGCGCATGCCCTCGACGCTGCCGTTGCGGGCGGCCTCGACGACCGCCGGGACGGGCTCGTCGATGGACGTGGAGTCGAGCGGGTCGTGCCCGGCGATGACCTCGTGCAGCAGGGCCGCGTCCAGGACCGTACGGGCGCAGGGGCCGCCCTGGTCGAGGGAGGAGGAGAAGGCGACCATGCCGTAGCGGGAGACCGCGCCGTACGTCGGCTTCACACCGACCGTGCCGGTGACGGCGGCGGGCTGGCGGATGGAGCCGCCGGTGTCGGTGCCGATGGCGAGCGGGGCCTGGAAGGAGGCGAGCGCCGCGGACGAACCGCCGCCGGAGCCGCCGGGGATCTTGGTGAGGTCCCAGGGGTTGCCGGTAGGGCCGTAGGCGCTGTTCTCGGTGGAGGACCCCATGGCGAACTCGTCCATGTTGGTCTTGCCGAGGATCACGACGTCGGCGGCCTTGAGACGCTGGGTGACCGTCGCGTCGTACGGCGGGATCCAGCCTTCGAGGATCTTCGAACCGACGGTCGTTGGCACGCCCTCGGTGGTGAAGATGTCCTTCAGCGCCAGGGGCACGCCGGCCAGCGGGCCGAGCTTCTCGCCCCGCTCGCGCTTCTCGTCCACGGCGCGGGCCTGGGCGAGGGCGCCCTCGCGGTCGACGTGCAGGAAGGCGTGCACCTTCTCGTCGACGGCCTCGATGCGGGCGAGGTGAGCCTCGGTGACCTGCACCGCGGTGAGCTCGCCGGAGGCGATCTTCGCGGCGGTCTCGGCGGCCGTGAGCTTGATGATGTCCGTCATGGCTGTTAGTCCTCCCCCAGGATCTGCGGCACCTTGAAACGCTGCTGCTCCTGGGCCGGGGCGCCGGAGAGCGCCTGCTCGGGGGTGAGCGACGGACGGACCTCGTCCACGCGCATGACGTTCGTCAGCGGGAGCGGGTGCGAGGTCGGCGGTACGTCTTGGTCGGCGACCTCGCTGACGCGGGCGACCGCGCCGATGATGTCGTCCAGCTGTCCCGCGAAGTGGTCGAGCTCTTCGGGCTTCAGCTCCAGACGCGCCAGCCGGGCGAGGTGGGCGACCTCCTCGCGCGTGATGCCAGGCATGCAGCGTTCCTCTGGGGTGAGTGGATGTGGTGTGGCCCAATCCTATGGGGCGGGGGGCCGTGTCCGTGAAACGGTTTGCCGCCCCGGAGGCTCTCGGGCCCTCTCAGACCGCGAAGAGCAGTCCGGCGATGACCAGGACGAGGACCGCGGTGGCGAAGTGGATTCCGAAGGCGACCGCCTTCGTGCCGCCGTTGCGCAGCACGATCAGGGTGTCGCCGAGCGGCACGAGGGCCACGGCGAGCATGAACCAGGCCTCGGCCCGGGCCCCCGCGAAGGCGAGCAGCGCCAGACCGACCAGACCGAGGGTGCCGTCCCGCAGCCCCTTGATCGTCAGGTAGGCGCCGGCGTCGCCGCCGGGGTCGGCCGGGACGCCGTATCCGGCGGCCGCGGGGGCGGGCTGGAACAGGAACCGGTAGCCGAGGAACAGGCAGAACAGGTTGAGCACGACAGCCAGGGTGTACGCGGTGATGGTCATGTCTCTCCTCGAATTCCAGCACGGTGATGGCCGGCGATCGGCGATTTCTAGCAACGCTAGCGGCAAGAGCGAAGCTAGCAGAGCGTCGGCAGGAACGCTAGCGGTGCTAGGATTTCTCTCATGACGATCCAGACGCGCCGGGAGCGCGAACGAGCGGAACGCGAGCGGCTGATCGTGACGGCCGCACGGGAACTGGCGGAGGCGGAGGGCTGGGACGCGGTGACCACGCGTCGGCTCGCCGACCGGATCGAGTACAGCCAGCCCGTCCTCTACAGCCACTTCAAGGGGAAGGGCGCGATCATGGCGGCGGTGGCGGTGCAGGGCTGCGCGGACCTGGCCGCCGAGATGCGGGCGGCGCGCACGGCGGCCGGGAGCGCCCGCGAGGCTCTGGCGGCGGTGGGCGGGGCGTACACCGCTTTCGCCCGGCGGCGGCCCGCGCTCTACGACGCGATGTTCACGCTCGCCGTGGACCTGCCGTTCGCCACCCCCGAGGCGCCGGCGGCCCTGCAGGAAGCCTTCGGGGAGCTACTGCAGGCCGTCCAGCCGATCGCGGCCGAGGGCGAGGACACCGGGTTGCTGACGGAGACGTACTGGGCCGGGCTGCACGGGCTGGTGACCCTGATGCGCAGCGGCCGGCTGCCCGAGGAGGCACACGAGCAACGGCTGGCACTGCTGATCGGCCACTTCGTGCCGCCCGGCACAAGCTGAGCGCTCGCCCGAGGGGAACCGGGCCGGGCAGTCGGCCGCCGTGCTCCCCACAAGCCCGCCGTCCGTGTCATCGGCCGCCGTGCTCCCCACAAGCCCGCCGTCCGTGTCATCGGCCGCCGTGCTCCCCACAAGCCCGCCGTCCGTGTGTCACCTGAGTGGCTCAGCGGCGTAGCGGAACAGCGGGAGTACGGCCCTATTCGTCGGCCGTCGCCGCGGGCAGCGCGGCGCGCGGCCGCTGCCACCCCCGGGGCCCCCGCGCCCGCAGCCACGCCGTGGTCTCCTCCGGGGGCATCGCCGCGGCGACCAGCCAGCCCTGGACGGCGTCGCAGCCGAGGTCGCGCAGGCGCTCCCAGGTCTCGTCGTCCTCGACGCCCTCGGCGACGACGAGCAGGCCGAGGGAGTGGGCGAGATCGACCGTGCAGCGCACGATCTCCGCGTCCTCGGCGTCGAATGCGAGCCGGGCCACGAACGAACGGTCGATCTTCAGCTCGCTCACCGGCAGCCGGCGCAGATGCACGAGCGAGGAGTAGCCCGTGCCGAAGTCGTCGAGCGACATCTTCACTCCGTGCGCGGTCAGTTGGTTGAGGGTGTCGGCGGCGCGCTGCGGGTCTTCCAGAAGCACGTGCTCCGTGATCTCCAGCTGGAGCGCTCCCGCCGGGACGCCGTGCCGGGCCAGCCGGGCGGCCACGGAGCCGGCGAAGCCGGGGGTGTGCACATCACGCGGGGAGACGTTCACCGCGACCGGGACGAACAGGCCCTGGTCCCGCCAGCGCGCGACCTGGCCGAGCGCGGTCTCCAGCACGTACTCGGTGAGGTGGGGCATCAGGCCCGAGGACTCGGCGATCGCTATGAACTCGTCCGGCGGCACCTTGCCCCGCTCGGGGTGCACCCACCGGACCAGCGCCTCCAGGCCCGCGACCTGCCCGTCGAAACGGACCTTGGGCTGGTAGTGCAGATGCACCTCCTGCGCGTCCAGGGCGCGGCGCAGATCGCCCAGCAGGCCGAGGCGGTCGGGGGTGTTGGAGTCGCGCTTGGACTCGTAGACCTCGACGCCGGTGCGGTCCCGCTTCGCCTGGTACATCGCCACGTCCGCCCGCCGCAGCAGCCCTTCGGCGTCCAGGGCGTGGTCGGGGAAGACGGCGACCCCGGCGCTGGCCTCCAGGACGAGGGTGAGTCCGTCGAGGTCGAGGGGCGAGCTGAGGGCGGCCACGAGGTTGCGGGCGATCCGGGTCGCGGAGGTCGTGGAGTCGGCGACCGGGAGTAAGACGGCGAACTCGTCCCCGCCGAGCCGGGCGGCCTCCGCCCCGCGCGGCAGCGCCACCCGCAGCCGGTCGGCGATCTGCAACAGCAGCCGGTCACCTGCGAGATGACCGAGCGTGTCGTTGACCGACCGGAACCGGTCGAGGTCGATCAGCATGAGGGCGGCGCGGGCGTCGATCCGCTCCGCGTCGTCCAGCGCGGTCCAGATGCGCTCCAGCAGCCACTGGCGGTTGGGCAGCCCGGTCAGCGGGTCACGCAGCTGCTCCTCCGCCCGGGCCCGGGCTATCCACAGGGTGGAGTCCAGGGCGATCAGGGGGATGGAGAACAGCGGCAGCAGGATGGGCTTGGCCACGGCGACCACGCAGAGCAGCGGCGCGATGCCCAGCAGCGCGACGGCGACCAGTCCCTGTCTGACCAGGGCGGTGCGGGCGACGGTGGGCAGGCCGGGGCGCGGGGCGTGCAGGTACCAGAGCAGGACGCGGGTGACCGCCAGATAGGCGACGGCGACCAGGACGACCTGAGGTGCGGTGGCGAGTGTCCAGGCGGCGGGGTCCGCCGGGGACTCGACGGACGGCACGGTTCCGAAGACGGCGAGCACGAGCGCGCCGGCGCCGATGCCGAGGAGGTCGACCGCGCCGTGCAGCACACCCTGGCGCCAGCGGTTGCGGCGGGCCGTGCCGACCAGCACGACGACCGTGAGGCTGACCATGCCGGCCGGAACCCAGCCGTAGAGCAGCAGCACGGCGAGGGTGAGGGCGGCGCCCGAGCCGGTGCCGCCCCACCAGCGGGAGCGGCCCAGCATCACGAGGTGACCGACGATGATGCCGGTGAGCACGGCCAGCGACCAGCCGGCCGTGGCGGCCGGGAAGAGCGCGTGCCCGCCGGTGAAGGCCCGGTAGAAGCCGGCGCCCAGGACGAAGCCGGCCGCCGCGACGACAGCCGCGGGCAGCGCGGGCCAGGCCTGGTGCCGTTCGCCGTCCTGGTCCGGATCAGCGCCGGCCGGCCCGGGGGTGTGTTCGACGGCCTGCTGTGCCCCGAGGCCTTCCGCGGCGCGCCCCGCGCCGCCGCGCCCGTCCGGGGTGTACTGTCCGGCGGCGCGCACCTGCGCACCCGGACGCCCCGCCGACCACACGGCCTCACGGACCGCACGCCATGCGACCGCCATGCGGCGCAGGTGCAGCCGTGAACCCGGCGCGGCGCTCTCGGTCGGTTCCATTCCCGTCCCTCTCACAGCCGGCGGTGCCCCACGCCCCGCGGCCCGGTGCCCGACAACCCTTGGGCGGCCCGCGTCGGAAAATCCTTCCCCGCGCTCCGTGCGAGCACGAAGTTGCCCCGACCGCAGCTGGGCACGGCAGGCGCACATCTCAACAGTAGGCCGCAGAAGGCTTCCACGGGCGGCGGTCGCCGACGGTTGCCCGAATGCGCACCGGCCACCCGTATGCATCTGGTATGCGCCGAACGGGTGGCCTTCAACCGCTACTCCTCGGCCGAAAGGGCGACTTCGGCCGCCGCGTCCGGTCCCTGCTCCAGCAGGACGCCGAAACCGTCCTCGTTCAGGACCGGAACCTTCAGCTGCATCGCCTTGTCGTACTTCGACCCGGGGCTGTCGCCCACCACGACGAACGACGTCTTCTTCGAAACCGAGCCGGTCACCTTCGCTCCGCGGCTCTGCAGCGCCTCCTTGGCGCCGTCCCGCGTGAAGTGTTCGAGCGTGCCGGTGACGACGACGGTGAGACCTTCGAGCGGGCGCGGCCCTTCGTCCTCGCCGGTGCTCTCGGCCTCCATGCGGACGCCCGCGGCCTTCCACTTGCGGATGATGTCGCGGTGCCAGTCCTCGGCGAACCACTGCTTGAGGGAGGCGGCGATGGTCGGGCCGACGCCCTCGGTGACCGCAAGCTCCTCTTCCGTGGCCTGGTCGATGCGCTCGATCGAGCGGAACTCGCGGGCCAGTGCCTCGGCGGCGACGGGCCCGACGTGACGGATCGACAGGCTGGTGATGACGCGGGCCAGGGGGCGCTGCTTGGCCGCCGCGATGTTCTCCAGCATGGCGACCGCGTTCTTGCGGGGCTCGCCCTGCTGGTTGGCGAAGATCGTGGCGATCTTCTCCTCGCCGGTCTTCGGGTCGCGCTTGGGCAGACCGCTGTCCGGGTCGAGGACGTACGCCTTGATGGGCAGCAGTTGCTCGATGGTGAGGTCGAAGAGGTCGCCCTCGTCGACCAGGGGCGGGGTCTCGGGCTCCAGCGGGGCGGTGAGGGCGGCCGCGGCGACGTAGCCGAAGTGCTCGATGTCCAGCGCCTTGCGGCCGGCGAGGTAGAAGAGGCGCTCGCGCAACTGGGCCGGGCAGGTGCGGGCGTTGGGGCAGCGCAGGTCGACGTCGCCCTCCTTCATCGGCCGCAGCGCCGTGCCGCACTCGGGGCACTCGCTCGGCATCACGAACTCGCGCTCGCTGCCGTCGCGCAGGTCGGCGACGGGGCCCAGGATCTCCGGGATGACGTCACCGGCCTTGCGCAGCACGACCGTGTCCCCGATGAGGACGCCCTTGGCCTTGACCACGTCCTGGTTGTGCAGCGTGGCGAACTCGACCTCGGAGCCCGCGACCGTGACCGGCTCGACCTGGGCGTACGGGGTGACGCGGCCGGTGCGGCCCACGCCCACGCGGATGTTGACGAGCTTGGTGTTGACCTCCTCCGGCGCGTACTTGTACGCGATCGCCCAGCGCGGGGCGCGCGAGGTCGAGCCGAGGCGGCCCTGCAGGGAGATCTGGTCGAGCTTGACGACCACGCCGTCGATCTCGTGCTCGACCGAGTGGCGGTTCTCGCCGAAGTAGGCGATGAACTCCCGGATGCCTTCCAGGCCGTCGACCACCTTGTTGTGCCGGGAGGTGGGCAGGCCCCAGGTCTTGAGCAGGTCGTAGGCCTGGGAGAGGCGGGTCAGGCCGGTGAAGCCCTCCAGGGCGCCGATGCCGTGGACCACCATGTGCAGGGGCCGGGTGGCGGTGACGCGCGGGTCCTTCTGGCGCAGTGAACCGGCCGCCGCGTTGCGCGGGTTGGCGAAGGGCTTGTCGCCGGCCTCGACCAGGCGGGCGTTGAGCTCCTGGAACTTCTCCATCGGGAAGTAGACCTCGCCGCGGATCTCCACCAGGTCGGGGACGTCGTCGCCCTTGAGGCGGTCGGGGATCTCCGCGATCGTCCGCACGTTCGGAGTGATGTCCTCGCCGGTGCGGCCGTCACCCCGGGTGGCCGCGCGGGTGAGCCGGCCGTGCTCGTAGGTGAGGTTGACGGCGAGGCCGTCGACCTTCAGCTCGCACAGGAAGTGGTACTCCTGCTCGCCCAGTTCCCTGGCGATGCGCTCCGTCCAGGCGGCCATCTCCTCGTCGTTGAACGTGTTGTCGAGGGAGAGCATGCGCTGGCGGTGCTCGACCGCCGTGAACTCCGTCTCGTAGGACCCGGAGACCTTCTGGGTCGGCGAGTCCGGCGTGCGCAGCTCGGGGTGCTCCTCCTCCAGCGCCTCCAGGGAACGCAGCAGCTGGTCGAACTCCGCGTCGCTGACGACGGGAGCGTCCTTCACGTAGTAGCGGAAGCGGTGCTCCTCGATCTGCTCCGCGAGGCGCGCGTGCTTCTCCCGTGCCTCGGCGGGCACCGTCGTCGTCTCCGCTTGCTTGTCGCCGGCCACCGTGTCGTCCTCCCGTTACTCTGGGTTGTCCGCGAGGGATCTCGCCGCCCGGGCGCAGTGCGTGAGAGCCCTGCGCGCGTACCCCGGGGAGGCCCCCGCGAGTCCGCACGCCGGGGTGACCGTGACCGCCTCCGCGAGAAGCCCCGGAGACAGCCCCAGCCTGCGCCACAGCGTCCTGACACCCATGACGCTACCGGCAGGGTCTGACAATGGACCCTCGGTGCCCGGCACGACACCGGTGAAGAGCCGGGTCCCGGCCTCCACGGCCTCCCCGATCGCGTCGTCGTCACGCTCGGTGAGCAGCGAGAAGTCGAAGGAGACGGCGTCCGCTCCGGCCCGGCGCAACAGGGCGAACGGCACGTCCGGGGCGCAGGAGTGGACCACGACCGGCCCGGAGGCGTGCACCCCGACGAGGTCGCGCAGCGTCTGCTCGACGAGCTGCCGGTCGACGGCCCGGTGGGTGCGGTAGCCGCTGGCGCTCTTCACCTGGCCGCGCAGGACGGCGGTGAGGGACGGCTCGTCGAGCTGGAGGACGAGCTGCGCGCCCGGGATCCGCCGCCGCACCTCGTCGAGATGCAGTCGCAGCCCCTCGGCGAGGGAGGCGGCGAGGTCGCGGCAGGCGCCGGGGTCGGAGAGGGCCACCTCGCCGCCCCGCAGCTCCAGGTTGGCCGCGAGGGTCCAGGGGCCGACCGCCTGGACCTTCAGCGGCCCCTCGTACTCCTGCGTGAACTCCTCCAGCGCGTCGAGGTCCTCGCCGAGCCAGGAGCGGGCCCGCTTGGTGTCCCGGCCCGGCCGGTCCCCGAGCCGCCAGCCGCTGGGCTCCACGCGCGCGTACAGCTCGACGAGCAGGCCGGCGGTCCGTCCGATCATGTCCGCGCCGGGTCCTCGCGCGGGCAGTTCGGGCAGGAAGGGGAAGTCTTCGAAGGTGCCGGTGACGGTCTTGGCGGCCTCACGGGCGTCACCGCCCGGCATGGATCCCACACCGGTGGCGGCGCCGAACCTGAACTGGCTGTTTTCACTCACCGGAGAAGCCTACGCAGCCCCTTGACCGGGGTCAGCCTCCCGGGCGCACCGTGAGGTCGTTGACCTCCGCGTCCCTCGGCAGATCCAGGGCCATCACGATCGTCGTGGCGACCGACTCGGGGTCGATCCACTTCGAGGCGTCGTACTCCTTGCCCTCCTGCTGGTGGACCTTGGCCTGCATGGGGCTGGCCGTGCGACCGGGGTAGACCGAGGTGACGCGGACGCCGTGGCCGTGCTCCTCGTGGCGCAGGGAGTCGGCGAGGGCCTTCAGGCCGTGCTTGGAGGCGGCGTACGCGGACCACTCGGCGTGGGCGTTGAGGCCGGCGCCGGAGTTGACGAAGACGACATGGCCGCGGGTGGCGCGCAGTTGGGGCAGGAAGTGGCGGGTCAGCTCGGCGGGGGCGATCAGGTTGACGTTGAGCTGGTGGCGCCAGGTCTTCGGGGTGAGTTCGCCGACCGGGCCGAGGTCGACGACGCCGGCGATGTGCAGCAGCGAGTCCACGCGGTCCGGCAGCGACTGGTGGGAGAAGGCCCAGGAGAGCCGGTCGGGGTCGGCGAGGTCTCCGACCAGGGTCCCCGCCCCGGGGAACTCGGCCGCCAGTTCCTTGGCGCGGCCCGCGTCGCGCGCGTGCAGCACGAGCTCGTCCCCGCGCGCGTGCAGGCGGCGGGCCACGGCCGCGCCGATGCCGGAGCCGGCTCCGGTGATCACATGTGTAGCCATGCCCGCCATGCTCGCATCAGGGCCGGGTCACTCGATGCCCCGGCTCTCCTCCAGGTAGGCCAGCGCCCCGACCGGCTCCTCCGCGAAGAACACCAGGTCGGTCAGCGGGCGGGGCAGGAAGCCCTCGTCCTCCATGCGGCGGAACTGCTCCTTCAGGCCGTCGTAGAAGCCCGCGGTGTTGAGCAGGACCACCGGCTTGTCGGTGTGCCCGTGCTTCTTCAGCTCCAGGATCTCGGTCGCCTCGTCGAGCGTGCCCGTGCCGCCGACCATGATGACCACGGCGTCGGCCTTCTCCAGGAGCAGCTTCTTGCGCTCGGCGAGGTCCTTGGCGACGATCATCTCGTCGACGCCCGGGCGCGCCTTGGCCGCGAGGAACTGCACGGAGACCCCGGCCAGCCGGCCGCCCGCCTCCTGCACCCCGTCGGCGACCACCTTCATGAGGCCCACGTCGGAGCCGCCCCAGACGAGCGTGTGGCCGCCCTTGCCCAGCAGCGTGGCGAGCTCCCGCGCCGGGCGGGTGTAGCGCTCGTCGAGGTCGGCGGCGGACAGGAAGACACAGATGTTCATGAACCCACCGTACGGGCCCGGTCGGCCGCGGCGGTGAGCCGCATTTTGGACTGCCGGTGCGGCAGGCGCTCCCAGTCGTCCATGAACCGGGCGTCCAGGCCGTGCTGCGCGGCGAGGTCGGTGAGAGTACGGGTGCGGTAGTAGAAGTCCTCGTGCAGGACCTGGTGCTCCTCGCCCTCGGTGCGGTCGAAGGTGAAGTCGAAGAACCCGCCGGGTGCGAGGATCCGGCCGACGTGGGCGAAGCACTCCTCGATGACGTGCAGCGGTGAGTGCGAGAAGACGCTGTGCGCGTGCACGACGTCGAAGTGGGCGTCCGGCAGGAAGGCGAAGGTGAGGTCGTCGGCGAGCGCCAGGTAGGGCAGTTTGGGCTGGAGCTTCTCGGCCACGAGGGTGTCCTGGGCGGCGAGCAGGATGTGCGGCGAGATGTCGATGCCGTAGTAGTGCCCGGTGTCGAGGTGGCCGATGAACAGGCGCCCGGCGCGCAGATTGCCGCAGCCGATCTCCAGCATCCGGTGGTGCGGCCGCAGGCCGTGGCCCACCAGGTAGTCGAACTGCATGCGGCCGATCCGCGCCCACTGTTCGCGCGAGGGGTTGTGCCCGACCGCCGCCTCGGCGCTGCGGGCCGCGTCCGACGCCATCACGGCCCGGTAGTACGCGATGTGGTCGGGGTGGCGCAGCCGCAGCCAGGCGTCCCGCACCGCGCGCCGGGCGTGCGCGGGCACCCGCTCGGGGTGGCGCAGGGCGTACCGAACCTGGTGGAGCAGGCGGGAGCGGTTTCCGGCCGGTTCCGTGGCGCGCATGGGGGGCCTCCTGCGGCGAGGGAAGAACTCCGCTTCAGCCTGCGCTGTACCGGTGGAGTCGGCTACCCGAGGAGGGGCGATCGTGACCAGAGGACATCGCATCACCGTCGAGCGGAGCGCCGGGCATGTGCGCGTGGTGCACGGCGGGCAGGTGCTGGCCGAGAGCGACCGGTCACTGGTGCTGCGCGAGACGGGCTGTCCCGAGCGGTACTACATCCCGGCCGAGGACGTGCGCCTGGACCTGCTGACACCGTCCGGCACACAGACGTACTGCCCGTTCAAGGGCACCGCCTCCTACTGGTCGCTGCCGGACGCGGCGGACCTCGTCTGGGCGTATCCGGACCCCAAGCCGGACGTCGCCGAGATCAGGGACCACCTGTGCTTCTACGAAGTGGAAGTGTTCTGATCGGCTGACGCGCCGCCCGCCTCATCGATGAACACCGCGCCGTGCGGCAGTCTGCATGAGCATGGACAAGAAGATCCTTTCGCGCGACGGCACCCGCATCGCCTACGAGAGCACCGGACGCGGCCCCGCGGTCGTCCTGGTGAGCGGCGCGATGTCGACAGGCGGCACCCTGGCGCCGCTGGCCGTGTCGCTCTCGGAGCGTTTCCAGGCCGTGGTGTACGACCGCCGGGGCCGCGGTGCCAGCGGTGACACCGCGCCGTACGCAGTGGAGCGTGAGGTCGAGGACCTGGCCGCGGTGATCGAGGCGGTGGGCGGCGAGGCACTGCTGTACGGCATCTCCTCGGGCGGGGCCCTGGCGCTGGAGGCGGCGGCGAGCGGGCTGCCGGTGCGGCGCGTCGCCGTCTACGAGACGCCGTTCGCGATGTCGGAGGAGGGCGCCAGGGAGCGTGCCGAGTACACCGGACGGTTGACGGAGGCGCTCGGCGAAGGGCGGCGTGGGGACGCGGTCGAACTGTTCCTGCGGCTGACGGGTCTCGCCGAGGGCATGATCCAGGGCGCCCGCCAGTCCCCCATGTGGGCGGGAATGGAGGCCATGGCCCCGAGCCTCGCCTACGACGACGCCGTGATGGGCGACGGCGCCGTCCCCCGCTCCCGGCTGGGCTCGGTCGGCGTCCCCGTCCTGGCGGTGGCGGGCGACGCGAGCCCCGAGTGGCTGCGGGAGGCGGCCCGGGCGATCGCGGAATCGGTCCCCGAGGGCACCTACCGCACGCTCCAGGGGCAGACGCACATGGTCGAGCCGAACGTCCTGGCGCCGGTGCTGACGGAGTTCTTCAGCCGGGGCTGAGAGGACGGCGCGGGGGCACGCGCGCGGGAGGCATGCTCCCGGTTCCCGCGGCGGGATCGCGTGGAGCACGCCCCCAGGCTCGCGCGGCAGCCGCGGGGAGCACGCCCCGGGCTCCCGCGGCAGGACCACGTGGAGCACGCCCCCCAGGCTCCAGCGACAAGACCGTGTGGAGCACGACCCGGGCCCGGGGGCCCGGGATCAGGCCACGCCCGCCGTCGCCCGGGTCGTCGACGCGATCGTCGCCGAGCCCACCACGCGTGTGCCGTCGTACAGCACGATCGCCTGGCCGGGGGCGACGCCGCGGACGGGCTCGGTGAAGGTGACCGTCAGGGAGCCGTCCACGACTTCGGCGGTCACCTCGGTCTCGCCGCCGTGGGCGCGCAGCTGGGCCGTGTAGGTGCCGGGGCCGACCGGGGCGGCTCCGCACCAGCGGGGCTTGACGGCGGTGAGGGCGCTGACGTCCAGGGCGGACGCCGGACCGACGGTCACGGTGTTGTCGACCGGCGAGATGTCGAGGACGTAGCGCGGCTTGCCGTCGGGGGCCGGGGTGCCGATGCGCAGGCCCTTGCGCTGGCCGATGGTGAAGCCGTACGCGCCCTCGTGCGTGCCGAGCTTGGCGCCGGACTCGTCGACGATGTCGCCCTCGGAGCGGCCGAGCCGGTTCGCGAGGAAGCCCTGGGTGTCGCCGTCGGCGATGAAGCAGATGTCGTGCGAGTCGGGCTTCTTGGCCACGGCCAGGCCCCTGCGCTCGGCCTCCGCGCGGATCTCGTCCTTGGTGGTGAGGGTGTCGCCGAGCGGGAACATCGCGTGGGCGAGCTGCCGGTCGTCCAGCACGCCGAGGACGTAGGACTGGTCCTTGGCCATGTCGGAGGCGCGGTGCAGCTCGCGGGTGCCGTCCTCGCGCACGATCACCTGGGCGTAGTGGCCGGTGCAGACCGCGTCGAAGCCCAGCGCGAGCGCCTTGTCGAGGAGGGCGGCGAACTTGATCTTCTCGTTGCAGCGCAGGCACGGGTTGGGGGTGCGGCCCGCCTCGTACTCGGCGACGAAGTCCTCGACGACGTCCTCGCGGAAGCGGTCGGCGAGGTCCCACACGTAGAACGGGATGCCGATGACGTCCGCGGCACGGCGGGCGTCGCGGGAGTCCTCGATGGTGCAGCAACCCCGCGCGCCGGTCCGGAAGGATTGGGGGTTGGCGGAGAGCGCGAGGTGGACGCCGGTCACGTCGTGGCCCGCTTCGGCCGCGCGGGCGGCGGCGACGGCGGAGTCGACACCGCCGGACATGGCGGCCAGGACGCGGAGGGGGCGGGGGCGCTGCGGGGTCTCAGTCATAACCCTTCCAGGGTACGGGGGCGCGGGAACCAGGACCGCCGGGTATCCGTTGACGATCACATGGGACAGCGGAAGGCTTCGAGGGACGGCGACCGGAAGGTCGGCCGCCGCGCGCTGCTGATCGGCGGCACGGTGGCCGCGGCGGGCTCCGCCGCGCTCGCCCGGGACGAGCTGGCGCGGCTGTGGTGGCGGACTCCGGGCGTCGAGAAGCCGCGCAAGGAGGGCGAGGTCGACTACGCGGGCGCGCGGTGGGTCGCGGCGTCTGAGGCGAACTGGCGCCGCGCGGACCGGCCCGACGACTACGGCATAGACATGGTGGTCGTCCATGTCACGCAGGGCGGCTTCGACAGCGCGGTGAAGGCCTTCCAGGACCCGGGGCACAAGGCGGCGGCGCACTACATCGTCGGCCGGGACGGGCATGTGGCGCAGATGATCCGCGAGCTGGACGTGGCGTACCACGCGGGCAACCGCGACTACAACGAACGCAGTATCGGCATCGAGCACGAGGGCTTCGTGGACCGCCCGCAGGACTTCACGGACGAGATGTACGAGGCCTCGGCCCGGCTCACGGCCCGGATCTGCGCCCGCTACGACATACCCGTCGACCGCGAGCACATCATCGGCCACGTGGAGGTCCCGGGCACGGACCACACGGACCCGGGGCGGCACTGGGACTGGGAGAAGTACATGCGCCTGATACGCCGGGCGCGGACCAGCCCGGCCTGACGCCAGGGCCGTTCGCAACCGCCGCTGCCGGGGCCCGGGTCGGCAGGCGCCGCCTGCGCGACCGCGACCGGCCCCGGGCCGACGGGCCTACGTGAGTCCCGCCGCCCTGGCCCGTTCCACCGCCGGGCCGATGGCCTTCGCCAGGGCCTCGACATCGGCCTCGGTGGAGGTGTGGCCGAGGGAGAAGCGCAGGGTGCCGCGGGCCAGGTCGGGGTCGGTGCCGGTGGCGAGGAGGACGTGGCTGGGCTGGGCGACGCCGGCGGTGCAGGCGGAGCCGGTCGAGCACTCGATGCCCTGGGCGTCGAGCAGGAGCAGCAGGGAGTCGCCCTCGCAGCCGGGGAAGGTGAAGTGCGCGTTGGCCGGGAGGCGGCCCTGCGGGTCCGGGTCGCCGCCGAGGATCGCGTCCGGCACGGCCGAGCGGACCGCGGCGACGAGACTGTCGCGCAGGGTCCCGATCTCACGGGCGAACCACTCGCGCTGCTCGGCGGCGAGCCGTCCGGCGACGGCGAAGGAGGCGACGGCGGGCACGTCGAGGGTGCCGGAGCGCACATGCCGCTCCTGACCGCCGCCGTGCAGGACGGGTACGGGCGTGTGGTCACGGCCGAGGATCAGCGCGCCGATGCCGTAGGGGCCGCCGATCTTGTGGCCCGAGACCGTCATCGCGGCCAGGCCGGAGGCGGCGAAGCCGACGGGGATCTGTCCGAAGGCCTGGACGGCGTCCGAGTGCAGCGGGACCCCGAACTCGGCTGCCGCGGCGGCGAGTTCACGGACGGGCAGGATCGTCCCGATCTCGTTGTTCGCCCACATGACGGTGGCGAGGGCCACGTCGTCGGGATTGCGGGCGATCGCCTCGCGCAGGGCGTCGGGGTGGACGCGGCCGTGGGGGTCGACCGGCAGGTACTCGACGGTGGCGCCTTCGTGTTCGCCGAGCCAGTGCACGGCGTCGAGGACCGCGTGGTGCTCGACGGGGCTGGCGAGGACGCGGGTGCGGGCCGGGTCGGCGTCGCGGCGTGACCAGTAGAGGCCCTTGACGGCGAGGTTGTCGGCCTCCGTGCCGCCCGAGGTGAAGACGACCTCGCTGGGGCGGGCGCCGAGGGCTTCGGCGAGGGTCTCGCGGGCCTCCTCGACGGTGCGGCGGGCCTGCCTGCCGGATGCGTGGAGGGAGGACGCGTTGCCGGTGGCACCCAGCTGGGCGGTGAGCGCCTCTGCCGCCTCCGGGAGCATCGGGGTGGTCGCGGCGTGGTCGAGGTAAGCCATGGTGAGCCCGATTCTACGGCTCCCCTTCGACGGGCCTCAGAGCAAGGCCGGACGAACGTGAACCGCTTTCCGGCGCGGCGACGGCCCGTCGTCCCCGGGCCCGGCCGCGGCGTACCGGCGGACGGCTGTCCGACGGCGGCTCAGAAGCTCCACGAGATGGTGCTGTCGAACTCCATGAAGGCCGCGAGGACCAGCAGATCGGCGACGCCCAGGCCCAGACCCAGCAACGCGCGGCCGCGACGCTCGGTGCCGCGCCACAGGGCGACACTCGCCAGCACGATGGCGATCGGGCCGAGGAAGAGGTTGAGCACGAGCAGGCCGAGCAGGCCGAGGATGAAGGACGCGACGGCCATGCCGTCGGTGTCACGGATACCGGTGCGGCGCGAGGCCGGAGCGGTGAGCTGCATGATGAACGACTCCCGAAGTCGGATCGAATGATCGAAGGGGTGACGGGCGGCGTCAGTGGGCCTGCGTGTGGCGACGGCGGCCGCGCTCGCGGAGCGCGAAGATGCCGAGCCAGACGGCGACGACGGCGCCGACGGCGACGGAGAAGGTGAGCGGTGCGTGGGCCACGGTGCCCAGGACGACGCCCAGCAGCAGGAGTGCGGCGACGATGAACAGCACGGGAAACAACCCCCAGGGTTTCGGTGAACGGTTGTGGTTACAGTTGTTCACTGACTTCCCAGTCTAACGCCTCCCATGACTTTCCAATTCCAGAGAACAGTTGTTAACTGCATGGTATGAGTCACACCCTCGGCATCCGGCAGGCCCAGAAGCAGAAGACCCGGCAGGCACTCCTCGACGCGGCCCTCGGGCTGCTGGAGGAGCAGAGTCTGAGCAGCCTGGGACTGCGCGAGGTCACCCGCGCCGTCGGTGTCGCCCCGACCGCCTTCTACCGCCACTTCCGCTCCACGGCGGATCTGGGCGTGGCCCTGGTCGAGGAGGCGCTGGGCAGCCTGCACCCGATGATCCGGACGACGGTGTCCACGACGGGCGACCGCGAGGAACGCGTCACGCGCGCCATCGACTTGATCGCCCGTCACGTCGACGGGTACCCCGCCCATGTCCGTTTCATCGCTCGTGAACGACATGGCGGAGTTCAGCCGGTTCGGGAGGCGATAAGGGGCCAACTGGCCCGGTTCGCCCAAGAAGTCAAGGACGAACTGGCCAAGGATCCTGTCGCGGAGGGCTGGAGCGAGGACGACCTGCTGATGCTCGCGCACCTCTACGTCGACCAGATGCTGAGCACGGCGTCGCTGTTCCTGGAGGCCCTGGAAGGGCCGGAGGAGGAGCGCCCGGACCGGACCCGGCACGTCGCGCAGCTGGCGACCCGCCAGATGCGGCTGATCGGCCTCGGCCGCCACCACTGGCTTGATTGACACCCTCGTGCGGCAACACGGCGGGGGGGGGGGGGCCCGGGCCCCGGGGCGCCCCCCCCCCCCCCGGGGGGGGACCCCGCGCCGCCCCCCCGGCCCGGCC